>JBDTIV010000078.1:0-25846 GCA_039936175.1 Gemmatimonadaceae bacterium
TCTCGGGTGCCGCGCTGCTCAATGCGCTCGAGATCGTCGGCAAGAAAATCGAGCGAGTTCGAGTTGTGTTCTCAGGAGCGGGAGCGGCTGCCATTTCAACCGCCGAGCATTACGTGCGACTCGGAGTTCCGCGCGAGAACATTCTTCTCACCGATCGGCAGGGAGTCGTCTACGAGGGGCGCCCGGGCGCGCTCGATCCGTATAAGGCGAAGTTCGCCAACAAAACCAAGGCGCGAACCATCGCCGATGCCCTGGTGGGTGCCGATGTATTTGTAGGCTTGTCGGTCGCGGGCGCCATCACGGGCGAGATGGTCGCGAAAATGGCAAAGAAACCGATCGTCTTCGCCCTCGCCAATCCTGAGCCGGAGATTCTGCCCGATCAGGTTCGCGCAGTGCGCAGTGACGCAATCATCGCCACCGGCCGCAGTGATTTCCCCAACCAGGTCAACAACGTCCTGGGCTTCCCTTTCATTTTCCGCGGCGCGCTCGATGCGCGGGCGACGGAAGTGAACGAGGAGATGAAGATGGCTGCGACGCGCGCGCTCGCTGCCCTTGCGAAGGAAGACGTTCCGGAGAGCGTGTCGCGCCTGTACGGATTGCGGTCGGTGAAATTCGGCCCCGAGTATCTCATTCCCTTCCCGTTCGACCCCCGCGTTCTCCTTTGGGTGGCGCCCGCGGTCGCCTGGGCAGCGGTGGCAAGCGGCGTCGCGAAGGAGATGATCGACCTCGAGAACTATCGGGAGAGGCTGGAAGAACGACTCGGCAGGGCGCGCGGAATAATGCGAGGCATCATCAATCGCGCTGTCCGGGATCCCAAGCGAATTGTCCTTCCCGAAGGCGAGGATCCGAAGATCATCCGCGCCGCCCGCATGATAGTCGACGAAGGAATCGCCTTTCCAATTCTTCTCGGACAGCGTGACGCCGTACAGCGCGTTGCCGAAGAGATCCACGTTTCCCTCCGTGACATCGTGGTGGAAGATCCCGCCAAGTCGGACAAGCGCGACAAGTACGCCGACTACCTCTGGCAGCGGCGCCAGCGGAAAGGCCTCAGCCACGGTGAGGCGCACCAGCTTCTCTTCAATGGCAATTACTTCGGCTCGGTGATGGTCGCCTGTGGAGACGCGGACGCGCTTCTCTCCGGCGTCGGCATGCACTACCCCGAGACGATTCGTCCCGCGCTCCAGGTCATCGGCCCGCACCCAAAGGCCGAGATCGTAAGCGGTCTCTACATGCTTGTCTTCGAGAAGCACGTTATCTTCTGTGGAGACACGACGGTGAACATCGATCCCACCGCTGAGCAACTGGCGCAGATCGCCTACTCGGCCGGACGGATCGTCCGCACCTTCGGCATCACGCCGAAAATCGCGATGCTCTCCTTCTCGAACTTCGGCTCCGTGCGTCATCCCGAAGCGGAGAAGGTGGCGAAAGCCGTGGCAATTCTTAGGAAGAGGGACCCTTCTCTCATTGTGGACGGCGAGATGCAGGCCGACACCGCGATGGACGAAAACATTCTTCGCTCGGGATATCCCTTCAGCGTGCTGAAGGAGCGGGCAAACGTTCTGATATTTCCGAACCTGAGCGCCGGGAATATCGCCTACAAGCTTCTGCATCACCTGGGCGGTGCGACGAAGATCGGGCCGTTCCTCGTCGGCATGAACCTTCCCGTTCACGTGCTGGAACAGGGTGCAGACGTACAGGACATCGTGAATATGGCCGCCGTGGCGGTGATGGATGCCCAACAGCGGATCAATGAGAGGAACAGCAAGTAATGGCAACTGAGATTCGCCCGCAACGCACTCCAGCAGCGCGAGACACCGTCAGCGGTCTTGCCCATCAGGGCCTGACGCCGCGGGGCGACGTGCACTGGAATCTGATTGCGCCCGAGCTGTTTCAAGCCGCCGCCCGCCGCGACGAAGGCGAATTCGCGGACATGGGACCTTTCGTCGCCGTTACGACGCCACACACGGGGCGATCCCCTAACGACAGATTCGTCGTGAAGGAGCCTGCATCGGAGAAGGACGTCGATTGGGGGAAAGTCAACCAACCGATATCGCTCGAGAAATACCAGCTGCTGTTGAATGACGTCCGCAGCTACCTCAACGATGCCCCGGAGCTGTTCGTCGAAGATCTGTACTGTGGCGCCGACGTCGCGTACCGCCTCTCCGTCCGATACGTCTCTCCGAACGCGTGGCACATGGCATTCGTTCGCAACATGTTCATTCGCCCGGAGAGCAGCGATCTCGCGACCTTCGAGCCGAACTTCACGGTGCTCCACGCGCCCGAGTTTCAGGCCGATCCCGGCAGGCACGGCACCCGAACGAGCACATTCATCGTTCTCAATCTTGCCGAGCGCACGATACTGATCGGCGGCACGCGCTACGCGGGCGAGCTGAAGAAATCGATGTTCACCGTGATGAACTACCTGCTGCCGAAGCAGGGAGTGCTCTCGATGCATTGCTCCGCGAATGTCGGCAAGGACGGGGACACTACGCTCTTCTTCGGGCTCTCCGGAACCGGCAAGACGACCCTGTCGGCTGATCCGAAGCGCGGTCTCATCGGTGACGATGAGCACGGCTGGTCCGAAGACGGGATCTTCAACTTCGAGGGTGGCTGCTACGCGAAGGTGATCAACTTGTCGCCCGAAAGTGAGCCGGACATCTACCAGACCACCCAAATGTTCGGCACTGTCCTCGAAAATGTCGTTCTCGATCCGGCAACGAGGAAGGTCAGATTCGCGGATCAGTCGATAACCGAGAATACGCGAGCCTCATACCCCCTCCACTACATTCGCAATTACGTCGAAGGCGGACGAGGAGGTCATCCTCGCAACGTCGTCTTTCTCACCGCCGACGCGTTCGGAGTGCTCCCGCCGATAGCAAAGCTCTCCGCCGAGCAGGCCATGTACTACTTCCTTTCCGGATACACGGCGAAGGTGGCAGGCACCGAGCGCGGCGTCGTCGAGCCGCAGCCGACATTCAGCGCCTGCTTCGGCGCCGCGTTCCTCGTCTGGCATCCCACAAAATACGCGAAGATGCTCGGCAAGCTGCTGCACGAGCACGACTCGCACGTCTGGCTGATCAACACCGGCTGGAGCGGCGGGCCGTACGGAGTCGGCAAGCGGATGAAGCTCTCACATACCCGGGCGATGGTCCGCGCGGCGCTCGCGGGCCAGCTGAACGACGTGAAAACCGAGACCGATTCCATCTTCGGGCTCCCGGTGCCGCTCGAGATAGAAGGTGTGCCGAGCAAGGCCCTGAATCCCCGCTCCACGTGGCCCGACCCCGCCGCCTACGACGCACAGGCGAAGAAGCTCGCGAAGATGTTTCGCGAGAACTTCGACAAGTTCGGCAGCGTGGACACGGCGATCAAGAGCGCAGGTCCGAGGGGATAACGCCCGCCAACCGCAGGGCCGTGCGCTTCGAGATTCTGCGCGACCCCGTCTGGAACAACATCCGTGTCGATGAGCCGACGCTCCGGCTCGTCGATACCGACGTCTTTCAGAGACTGAGATACGTCCGTCAGCTCGGCTGGACATATCTCGTATATCCGGGCGCGACCCACTCACGATTCGAGCACGCGCTCGGCACGCACCACCTGTCGCGGCGAACGCTGGCGCTCCTTTGCGAGTCCGAAGATGCGACAATCATCAGCGAGGACGAGCAGGCAATTGTGCGTTCAGCGGCGTTGCTGCACGATGTCGGTCACTATCCGTTCTCACACGCACTCGAGGAGATCGGGGCACTTCACCATGAGGATGTGGCGCGGCCGCTCATCACCGAGGGCCCGATCGCATCACAGCTGTCCGCATGGCTCGGCCGCGACGCGCCAGCGAGAGTATTCGATCTCATTCGCGGCGAGAGCAAAAGCGCGCTTCAGGGACTTATCTCGGGCTCGCTGGATCTCGACAAGATCGAGTATCTCAAACGCGACGCGTTCATGTGCGGCGTTCCGTACGGCGAGATCGACGTCGACCGACTGACCAACTCGCTGGTGCTGGTCGATGATCCAGCCACCGGCCGCAAGTCGATTGGCGTTCGTGAAAAGGCGCTGTCGGCGCTCGAATCCCTGCTCTTCGCCAAATATCAGATGTACCGAAACGTCTATTGGCACCATGCTGTGCGCAGCGCGACCGCGATGTACAAGCGGCTGGTGGAAGACGCAATCGGCGTCGGGGTCCTTGATGTCGAGTCTCTGGCACGCCACACCGACGAAGGCCTGATGCATCGCCTGGAAAACGCCGGCCCGACCCCGCTGCTCGGTGCGCTCAAGTCCAGAAACCTCTACAAACGCACCGCTGAATGGCCAGCGGCGGAGCTGGACGCCGACTCCTTTGAGTGGATCGCGAACGACCGCAGGCGAAGCGCGGAAGCCGAAAACGTTCTCGCTAAGGAATTCGGGCTCAAGCCCGGCGAGCTCCTTCTGGATTATCCGGCAAAAACACAAATGCTGGGGCTGGACATTCCAGTTTTGCGCCGCAGTGGCAGCGTTGAGCGTCTCACGGGTGAAGGATGGAGTGGCACGATCAATCTGCCTTCCCTGTCGGAGGAGCTCTACAAGAGCGCGCGGTGGTTGCGGGTCTTCACCGCGAAGAGAGCCACGCTCAAGCCCGCGCTCATTCTGGAGATTCTCCGGTCGGCTGGATCGCGTGCCTGAACCGAGGGAACTTTGAAACGGTAATGGATCCGACTCGCTTTGCGATTGCATGCGCAGTGTCGCTGCTGGCCGTTGGCTGCGCCGTTCCGGTGGCGAGCCCTGTACCGGCCGGACCAACACCTCGAACGGCGACCGGGAAGCTTGGCGCGACCGAATCGCGCATCTTCGAGCTGATAAACGCGGAGCGTAGACACAACGGCCTCGCCGCCCTCGTCTACAATCCGCAGCTCGATCGAATGGCAAAGATCCAGGCGCAGAACATGGCGCACTTCCAGAAAATGGCGCACGTCTTACCGGAGTCAGAACTTCCGACGCTAACCAGCCGCGCCCAATACGTCGGCTATCCGTTTGGCCGAATCGCGGAGAATGTTGCGCTCGGTTACCCCAGCGCCGAGACGGTCGTGCAGGGCTGGATGGCGTCGAAAGGGCATCGGGCGAACATCCTCAACGCCGATGTTGGAGAGACCGGAATCGGTATCGCGAGATCCTCCGCCGGAGGCATTTATTACTGCCAGGTTTTCGGACGGCAACTGCGGTCGTTGTGACCACCTTGGCGTGAACAATCTTCCGAATTTTGGCCCTTTCCACAATGTAACTCCAATGTTTACAAGTGGTTACACCACTTTTGCGGCTGAGGTCGGAAATTGTGACTTTTTGGCCGTTTAAACCGTCCTCGGGGCATGAGCCGACTCACGTTCGCTGCCTCTTTCCTGCTCGCAATTCCGTGCGCGTCCTTTGGTCAGCAGGCGGCGCAGGCGCTATTGGCCTCCAGCGACACAGGTCCCTCCGCGGACGTGATATTCGAGACCAAGGATGCCGCCACGCTTACCGCTGGACTTTCCCCTCTCACCAAGGCCGCCATTCCCAACGGTGAGCGCGAGGTGAGAATCTGGTACTCCGGCTTCGGCAATCCGCAGTATCTCGTGATTATTCGTCAAAAAGGCGCCGAAACCACTGGCCGCCTGCTCCTTTGGTGGGACCAGTACTACGAGAGCAATCCTGCTTCGGCCGATACCCGCGTCGACAACTTCGTGCGCGGCGGCTTCAACTGCGGCCCCATCTCGAAGCGCGACTCGCATTTCGGTGAGGATCGCTGGATTAGCTCCGTCTGCGAAGCAAAGCTGAAGGGCACGCCTGACTGGAAAGCTTTCCTGTCAGCGGTAGAAGCGCACGCCCTTCCGCAGACCAGCGCCACGGTTGACTCCGTCGATCAGGGTGCGAACGAGAACTGGGGAATCACGGTCGAGCGCAAGTCGGGCGTGAACTACGGCGTCTCGTACTATCACACAGCTCTGACGTTTGGCGCTCCGGAGCCGGGTCGCGGACCGAAGCTGCAGGACATGGTCAACGCGCTGGCTTCGACCGTCCGCCGCGAACCCAAGATCGCCGCGCAGCATTAGCACCGCTCGCTGCGCTAGTCGCGCAGCGCTTCCAGCCTTTCGTACAACCTCAACGCCTGCGGATTCGCGAGCGCTTCCGTGTTTTTTACCGGCCGCCCGTGAATCACTTCGCGCACGGCGAGCTCGCTGATCTTGCCGCTGATCGTGCGCGGGATGTCCTCTACCTGGATGATCTTCTTCGGGACGTGCAGCGGCGTAGTATTGTCCCGCAGGCGGGCCACGATCTTCTCGGAGAGCGTCTCGTCCAGAGTCAACCCCGGCTGTAGCCGCACGAAGAGCACGATGCGAACGTCCCCCATCGAGCCCTCGCCGATCTCCTGACCGACCGCCACGCTCTCGATCACTTCCGGAAGCTGCTCGACCTGTCTGTATATCTCGGCCGTTCCGATCCGAACGCCGCCCGGGTTGAGCGTCGCGTCACTGCGCCCATAAATGATGTAGCCGCGATTCCTCGTGATCTCAGCCCAGTCCCCATGGCGCCATACGCCCTGGAAATAATCGAAGTAGGCAGCGCGGTACTTCGCACCGTCCGGGTCGTCCCAGAAACCAATCGGCATGCTGGGGAATGGCCGCGTACACACCAGCTCGCCCGGTATCAGTCGCACCGGACGACCGCGATCGTCGAGCACATCCACCGCCATTCCGAGACCTGGTGTCTGGATCTCTCCGCGATAGACAGGAAGGATCGGATTGCCCAGCACGAAGCAGGAGATGATGTCGCTGCCGCCGCTGATACTGGCGAGGTGCACGTCCGATTTGATCTTCGAATAGACGTAGTCGAAGCTGTGATCCGCGAGCGGACTGCCCGTCGATAGAATCGTCTTCACCTTCGAAAGATCGAACTTCTTCTTCGGCACGGATCCCGATTTCTCGAGCACTGCGAGATACTTCGCGCTCGTCCCAAAAACCGAGATTCCTTCGCTGACGACCATCTCCCACAGGATGTCGGGCGTTGGCGAGAGCGGCGCACCATCGTACAGCACGACCTTCACGCCGACCGAAAGCGAGCTGACGAGCCAGTTCCACATCATCCAGCCGCACGTCGTGTAATAGAAGATCGAGTCTTCGCGCTTGAGGTCGGTATGTAGAATCAGCTCCTTCAGGTGTTGCAGCAGTGTTCCGCCAGCGCTGTGCACCATGCACTTGGGAAGGCCCGTCGTGCCCGACGAATACATGATGTAAAGCGGATGGTCGAACGGAAAACGCTCAAACTCGAAATTCTTGAGTTGCGCCTCAAGCGAAGGCGTCTCAGTCTTCAACGGATCGGGCGGCGTCTTTCGAATTCCGTCTGGCGGGGTCAGTCGCGAAACTCCAGTCGGCGGCGTCTGCCGGCTTGCCGCTTCCCCCCACTGTGTCGCTATGAAGCGCGACCAGAGCGTGCCCTTTCGCACACCGTCGAGATCGGGCATCTGCTTTCTGTACGGAGTTACCACGACGTGCTCGAGGGACGGAATTCGGAACGCGATCTGGCGCAGGCGGGGCAGCAGGTCGATCTCCTTTCCGTTGTACAGATAGCCATCGGCCGCGAACAGTATCTTCGGCGCGATCTGTCCGAACCGGTCCATCACTCCCTGCGCGCCAAAATCCGGCGAGCACGACGACCAGATGGCGCCGAGCGATGCTGTGGCGAGCATCGCGATGACTGCCTCGGGGATGTTCGGAAGCCAGCCTGCTATGCGATCACCGGGCTGCACGCCCGCGGCGTCGAGCGCCAGCGCCAGAGTTCCCACGGCTTCGCGCAGCTCACGATACGACAGAGTGACGCGGTGCCCTTCCTCGTTCCACGACGAGAGCGCGGGCTCGTCGTCGCTGAAGCGCAGAAGATTCTCCGCGAAGTTGAGACTCGCATCGGGAAACCAGCGCGGACCCTTCTCGGGGTCGGGCGGACCCATGTTGTCGAGACCGACCCCCACGCGCTCCGCGCCGCCACCTGTGCCACGATGTCCGATTATCCCGCAGAACCGCCACGCGAGTGACCAGAATCGCTCGGGATTAGCCACCGACCACTCGTACAGCTGCCAATAGGAATCAGCCGAGTAGTCGGGAACGGGCGGACCGCCGCGCTCCTCCACGTAGCGGAGGAACTCGGTCATGTTCGCCTTGATGACGCGCTCGGGCGAGGGGGTCCAGAGCGCCTCGCTCATGTCAGATCTCCCCTCAGCTCGTGGGAGGGTTGAATTGGGCGTGCTGTCCCTGCAGCCACGATTTGTGGTAGTCGGGATCCTCGATCGCGAGTGCCTGCCTGGCCACCTTGAGCGGACGGAAGCTGTCCATCATGACGGCCAGCTCGTCCGTGTACTTGGCGCCGATGCTGGCTTCGGCCCGACCCGGATGCGGTCCGTGCGGAATTCCGTCGGGGTGATGCGTGATGCTTCCGAACTCGATTCCCTTGCGGCTCATGAATTCGCTCGACGCGTAGTAGAGAACTTCATCCGAGTCGACGTTGCTGTGATTGTAGGGCGCCGGCACTGCCTCGGGATGGAAATCGTATGGGCGCGGACAGAACGAACAGACCACGAATCCATCGCCCTGAAAAGTCTGATGGACCGGGGGCGGCTGGTGAACCCGCCCGACGATCGGCTCGAAATCGTTGATGTTGAACGCCCATGGGTAGTAGTATCCGTCCCAGCCAACGACGTCCAGCGGGTGGTGGTCGAGCACGATCTCGTTGATGCCGTCGTACTGCTTCACCAGAATCGGAAAGTCCCCCATCTCGTCGACTGCCTCGACGAAAGTCGGCCGGCGAATGTCGCGCTCGGAGTACGGCGCGCCTTCGATCAGCTGGCCGAATTCGTTGCGATACCGCTTGGGCCAGCGCACGTGTCCCCGGCTCTCGAAGATCACGAGCTTCACCTGCTCTGCTTTGAGATCGAACTTGTACCGATGAAGAATTCCGCGGTGAATGACGAGATAGTCGCCTTCGTGAAACGGAAGAGACCCGTAAGTGGTCTCGAGAACTCCCGTCCCCTTGCTCACGTAAACCAGCTCGTCGGCCTGCGCGTTCCTATAGAAGTGCGCGTCGTTCTCATCCGGCTCGACGTAGAGCATGGCGATGTCCTGATTGAACAGGAGTGGCATGCGATCGAGCGTCGGGCTCCCACCTTTCTTCACACGGGAAGTTAGAAAGTGCCGGTGGTGCAGCGTTTGATCGGGGTCGGCTTCGTATTTGATCTCGCGCACCCGTCGCACTGACTTCACCGTAGTCGGAGGGTGGATGTGGTACATCAGCGCCGATGTTCCGGTGAATCCCTCGTGTCCTACCAGCTCCTCGGCGTAGATCCCGCCATCGGGCTTTTTAAACGCAATGTGCCGTTTCCGGGGAATCTTGCCGAGTGTGTGATAGATGGGCATGGCCTACAGATTCCCGCGCAGATCCTGTTCGCGTTCGAGGGCCTCGAACAGTGCCTTGAAGTTTCCGGCGCCAAAGCTCTTCGCTCCCTTTCGCTGAATGATTTCGTAGAAGAGAGTCGGACGATCTTCCATTGGCTTCGAGAAAATCTGAAGGAGGTATCCTTCCTCGTCGCGATCGACGAGGATGCCAAGATCGCGGATCGGAGCGAGATCTTCATCGATTTTGCCAACGCGCTCGGTCACGGTGTCGTAGTAGGTGCCCGGAACACGGAGAAATTCCACGCCGTTATCGCGAAGCTTGGTGACTGTGTCGATGATGTTGTCGGTGGCGATGGCGATGTGCTGGCATCCCGGCCCCTGATAAAACTCCAGATACTCGTCGATCTGGGATTTCTTCTTTCCCTTGGCCGGCTCGTTGAGCGGGAACTTGATGCGGCCGTTGCCGTTCGCCACGACCTTCGACATCAGCGCGGAATACTCCGTAGAGATTGCCTTGTCGTCGAAGGAGATCAGCTGGCTGAATCCCATCACGTCCCCGTAATACTTGACCCATTTGTTCATGGCGCCGAGCTCGACGTTGCCGACGCAGTGGTCTATGTACTTGAGGCCGACGCCCTTTGCATCTCCCCGGCCCGCGAAAGGAACGAACCCGGGCATGAAAGCTCCCTTGAAGTTCTTTCGCTCAACCAGGCTGTGGATCGTTTCGCCGTAGGTATGAATTCCGGCGATGACGACTTCGCCGTGCTCGTCGACGAGGGACTTCGGTTCATACGCCGATTTGGCGCCACGCTCGACGGCGAGGCTATACGCCCTTCTCGCATCGTCGACCCAGAGGGCGATGTCCTTCACTCCATCGCCGTGCTTGTGGACGTGGGTCGCTATCTCGCTGTCTGGTCGCAATGCCGTCGTTAGTACGAGGCGAACCTTGTCCTGCTCCAGTACATAACTCGCGCGATCGCGCGTTCCCGTTTCGGGACCGCGGTAGGCGAGAATCCTGTAGCCGAACACGTTGCGATAGAACTGCGCGGCCTGCTTCGCGTTTCCGACGTAGAACTCTACGAAGTCGGTGCCGTTGATTGGAAAAGTGTCAGCAACCTGTTCGGGTGCCGTAAGTGTCGCAGTGCCCATAACTTCTCCGGAATCAGCTCGTGGGATTACAACCGATGTTTACACGCGCGCGGCAGCTCCGTTCCTGTGGGCGAATCGGCGCCTGCCCTTGTCTAAAATTAGCAAATACGAAGCCGCAACGGGGATATGAATTCCCCGGATGTACGGTCAGTGACCTTTCGCGCGCGCCGAGTGGTGGGCGTCCCCCGGCTTGGCAGCGGACCCTTCGGCTGACTGAACCTCGAAGGGAGTCTCCAGCGCATCGCCAGGTGGAACCGCATCCCATTTCGCGAACAGCTCCGCGCGCCTCTGCCGTACCAGCTCCAGATCTTCGTCGGTAAGCTCGCGCCGCGGGGCAGTCCCTGCTCGGCGCAGTATTCAGCGATTTTTCGATTGAGCTCAGCGGCGGTCTCCAACTCACCGGTCCGACGCTCGATGTCGAAGAATCCGACGATTGCCTCGGAGACCCTCGCCTCGGCCGGAAGTTTTCCGCGAGGCCATGGAGTTCCAAAATCAGAGAAATCCCAGCCGGCGGCGATGAGTCCGTAAAAACCCTGGCGCTGCTCGAGAACGGTCTCGACAGCGAAATGGGTGAGATCGTGGCGAGGGAAGAATGCTGCCTGGTTCCCTTCCTGACGCTGCCACGTAACGGTCCCGTCCGCACGGGTGCAGGTGAGCGAGGCTCGACCGTCCTTCCCCTTCCTGATGCGAATGACGATGCGCTGCGCGTCGGGCATGGCGAACTATCTAATGAAGCGTCTCGCCTTTCTCCAGCATCTCCACGTACTCCCTGATTCGGCGCTCGCGCGTCTCTGGTTTCTTGGCGGTCTGGATCCGCCAGAGGATCGCATACCGGTTGGCCGCGCTGATCGTCTTGAAAAATTCCACCGCGCGGCGACGCTTGTTAAGCGCTTTTTCGAATTCCCGATCAATTGTGACCGCAGCCTGAGATCCGTATGCCGCCTCCCAGCGACCATCCTTGCGGGCGCGCTCGACCTCCTCCAGCCCGGCGGCCTGCATGCGCTCGGCACCGATCAGCGCTAGCGCCCTCTGCCGGTTGATCTCTGACCACATGCTGCGAGGGCGCCGCGCCGTGAAGCGCTGGAGCCACGCAGTCTCGCTCTCGGGGCGCTTGAGGCCATCGATCCATCCATAGCACAGCGCGCTTTCCACAGCATCCGGATAGGTGATCGATGGAATGCCCGATGCTTTCTTTGCGAGTCGCATCCAGATGCCCGTGGATGTGCGATGGTTCTTTCGGAGCCACGACTCCCATTCCTTCTGGTTCTTGAACGCGATGATGGGATCCGAACCCATTCGCGTCGGAGGACCCTTTTTCTTCGTGGCCTTCTTTACCATGGGGCCGCCGGCCGCCCCGCGATCAGTGTGGGGTGACGACCCGAGCCGGACTTTCCTGCTTCGATGGTGCGCTCATCGATGGCCGCTCGGAGAGAAGGCGCGCCGTAAAGCGCTGACCTTCGGAGAGCCTTTCGACTTCGATCGCGATCGCATCGACTGCTCGCGTCAGCTCGCCGATGTTTCTATCGAGGCTTACTCCGCCGCGGGCGAGTATCTCTTCAGCGGCCTGCCTCGCGGCGCGCCTCGCGCCGAACTGAGCGCCCGCCCAGGCCGCTACGAATCCGACAACCGCTGCAAGGCTGCCGGCAATTCCAAAGAGAAGGATGTAGTGCTCGCGCAAAGTTCCGAAAAAAATGGGAGGCATCATTGAAGTCATCCTGGTTTAATTTCGCGGCCACGCGCCTCGGCCAGTTTCCTTGCGATTCCCCTGTAGAACGAGGCGTCGACGGTCTTGTTTTGTTCTTCGAGAGTGAGCGCCGCAAGCTCGAGCGCGTAAAGGATGTTGCCGAGGTAGAGCTGGGAAAGCGCTGCTACCGACTCGCTCTCGCTACCCATGCGTACGTACGGGCGGCACCGGAGTTACATCTTGGTCGGTGCTCGGCGCTTCGGCCTCCAGCACTCTGACCACCACCGCCGTGATGTTGTCGTTCCCGCCGTTCATGTTCGCTTCCTGAATCAGAGCATCGACGATCCGCTCCGGCTTGGCGCGCGACATGAGCAGCTGCTGGATGCGCCGGTCGTCGATCATTCCCGTGAGTCCGTCGCTCGCGAGCAGAAACGCATCGCCGACGCGTGCATCGCCATCGAACACGTCGGGCTCGATCTCGTCTGCCATTCCGATGCAGCGCGTGATGACGTTGCTCTGTGGATGACGCCTCGCCTGATCCGGCGTCAGCAGTCCTGCATCGACCTGTTCCTGTACGAGCGAGTGATCCTTTGTGAGCTGCCGCATCTCGCCGTCCCGGACCATGTAGATCCGCGAGTCGCCGACGTGTCCGACGACGAATCGCGCCTCCGACAGGAGCAGTGCGGAGACGGTGCTCCCCATTCCCAGCTTGTCTCTTTCAGTTCGGGTCCGCTCGTAAACGGCGCGGTTCGCGTCGCGGAGAGCCCTCGCCACTCTGTCATGCGCATCGGCGGCATCGAGGTCGTTGAGGTCCGACAGGTCGTGACTCACGATCTCGACGGCCATTTCGCTCGCGACCTCTCCCGCGGCGTGCCCACCCATGCCATCCGCGACTATGAAGAGTCCGCGATGGGCGTTGGCCGAGGCATGCAGCGAGTCTTCATTACCCTTTCTAATTCGGCCGACATCAGTGCGAGCGGCAACAGCAAGGTGCACTAGCGGGAGCTCATTTGATTGGGAGTCCGGGGATGTAAATGCAGCGGAAGGAATGTAGACGTCCCACCTGCCCTCAAGCTACGGGTACGTGAAATGTGCGGCAAGCATCACCCCGCCCGCTGAAGCCGCGACTCCGATTCGCCTGCCTGGAGCCGCCAGAGCGTGTTGTACAGACCTCGGCGCTCGAGCAGCTCGCGATGGGTTCCGCGCTCCGCCACTTCACCGTGGTGAAGCACGAGGATCATGTCGGCGTTCGCGATCGTGCTCAGGCGGTGCGCCACGGCGATAGTCGTGCGTCCCGCCACCAGCACGCCGAGAGCGGCGTGAATTTCCGCTTCGATCTCGCTGTCGACCGCGCTCGTCGCCTCGTCGAGCAGCAGCAGCGGCGCGTTCGCCGCGATGGCGCGGGCAAACGAGAGAAGCTGTCTCTCGCCGACGCTGATCGATGCTCCCCGCTCTCCCAGTACCTGACCGTAGCCGTTGGCAAAGCCGCGAATGATGCGGTCGGCTCCGACTTCGGTGGCAGCGCTCACGACCTGCTCGTCGCTGATTGGATTCGACAGCCTGATGTTGGTGGCGATGTCGCCGGCAAAGAGGAAAATGTCCTGCTGCACATATCCGATCATCGATCGCAGCTCGTGGAGCGGCATCGTACGGATGTCGACGCCATTGATCGTGATGCGTCCCCGCTGTGGATCGTAGAATCGCATCAGGAGATTGACGATCGTCGTTTTGCCGGCGCCCGTATGCCCGACGAGCGCCAGCGTCTCGCCGGGCCGCGCGACGAAGCTCACGCCTCTGAGAACCCACTCCACGGGGCTCGCCTCGTGCTCGGTGCCGGGAAGCTGCTTCGCCATGTGCGCCAGATCGTAGGCGAACCACACGTCCTCGAACGCGACCTCGACTCCCGGCCGCTTTGCGCGGACTCCGACCTCTTCGACGGTGTCGACGACTGTCGGACGAGTATCGAGCAGCGTAAAGATCCGCTCGGAGCTCGCCATCGCGGTCTGGAGGATGTTGTACTTCTCCGAGAGATCCTGTAGTGGCTGGAAAAATCGGCGCACCAGCTGAAGAAAGGCGGCGACGGTCCCGACGCTCAACACACTTGCGTGTACGCGCGACGCGCCAGCGACGATGAGTATCGCGAGGGCGATCGAAGTGAGAAGCTCGATCGCCGGAAAATACAGCGCGTAGACGGTGATCGATTTGAGATTCGCGTCCAGGTGCGACCGGTTCAGCTCGTCGAAGCGCTGCGCTTCACGTTGCTCCTGCCCGAACAGCTGGACGATTCGCATTCCCGTGAGTCGCTCCTGGAGGAAGGAATTGATCCTCGCGATGCGGACGCGAATGTCACGGTAGGTATTTCGCACGCCCGCGCGAAAAAGTCCGGAAACCATCACGACGAACGGAATCACCGCAAACGACGCGAGCGCGAGCCGCCAATCCATGATGAGCATCGCCACGCTGATTGCGGCGAGCGTGAAGAGATCGCCGAGGCCTGAGACCACACCTGAGGTGAACAGCTCATTGAGCGTCTCGACGTCGGACGTGACGCGCGTGATCAGCCGGCCGGCGGGATTCCTGTCGAAGAAGGACACCGAGAGGCGCTGGAGGTGCTCGAAGATCTCCATGCGCAGGTCGCGCATCACACGTTGGCCAAGCAGGCTCGTGAGCCAGGTCTGGCCGTACGAGGTGACGAACTCCGTGAGCAGCGCCAGGAAAAAGAGCGCCGCTGACACAATGACGATGTGCAGGTTGTGCGTGGGAACGGCGACGTCGATCACACGGCGCGTGAGTAGCGGACCAACCACCTGTATTCCACCCTCCACGCACAGCAGAGCAAATGCGCCGTACATCAGCCTCCGGTAAGGCCGAGTGTACACCAACAGACGGCGCATCAACTTGCGGTCGTAGGCTTTACCTAGTATGTCGTCTTCGTGCGGCTGGGCAGGGACAGTCATTCAGCCGTATCCTAGCCGGGTGGCGGGCGAGACGCTACGTCAACTGCACGGCTATGGTACGCAGGTTGCTTGTCTGCACCGCACCGATGTTCCATCCTGTCGGCTGACGTATAACCATACTGGAGGGAAGATGGGCATTCTCGCATGGATCGTTCTTGGTCTTATCGCGGGCGCGATCGCCAAGGCCATTATGCCGGGGAACGATCCCGGCGGCATCATTGTTACCATGATTATCGGAATCGTAGGCGCATTCATCGGTGGATTCATCGGTAACATGGTGATGGGAGTGGGACTCAACGGCTTCTCGATCCAAAGCATCATTCTCGCAATCGTCGGGGCGCTCATTCTGCTCTGGATCTACCGGATGGCTACTCGCGGCCGCAGCAAAACGACGCTTCCGTAAAGCACCTCCGGCGTCCCGCAGGGAAAGGGTTTGCCGCTCTGGCTTTACTGGATACTCCTCGGCCTCGTGGCGGGGACTCTGGCCAAATTTCTGGTGCCAGGGCGGGACCCTTCGGGTTGTATCATCACGATCCTGCTGGGAATCGTGGGTGCCTTCCTCGGCGGATGGCTCGGCACACGATTCTTCGGATGGGGTCACGTCGCCGCGGGCGAGTTCGATTTCCGCTCGATCGGGATCGCAACCCTGGGCGCAATCGTTCTCCTTCTCCTCGGCCGACTAGTCAGGCGATTGTAGACGGGCAACGCTCCAAATTCCGGCGATTTGCTCCTCACAGCGGAGCTCCGAGTTCGGCGCATGTTCGGTGCCGAGTTTAGATTTCGAGTGTGAAAGAGAGCATCGTCGTTCGCGGCGCCAGACAGCACAATCTCAAGGGGTTCGACGTCGAGATCCCGAGGCGCACGGTCACGGTTATTACCGGGCCCTCAGGGTCGGGAAAATCGTCGCTGGCGTTCGATACCATTTACGCCGAGGGTCAGCGCCGCTACGTCGAGTCGCTCTCATCCTATGCGCGCCAGTTTCTCGAACGCATGGAGAAGCCCGATGTCGACTCTGTCGAAGGGCTTTCACCCGCGGTCGCGATCGAGCAGAAGAACCCAACCAAGACCTCACGGTCCACGGTCGGAACGGCGACCGAGATCTACGACTACCTGAGATTGTTGTGGGCGCGCGTCGGACGAACCTATTGCCCGAATTGCGGGCGCGAGATCAGGCCCGACACGGTGTCGTCGGTCACGGACCGGGTCCTTTCCCTTCCCTCCGGCACGCGCTTCTACGTCACCTTCCCCCTCCGCCTCTCCAATAAAGTCACGCACGACGTCGTGATCGAGAATCTGCGCGCACAGGGATTCCTGCGAATCTCGATGGACGGGATGGTGATGCACCTGGACGAGCTGGCCGAGAGCAAGCGCGACATCACCAGGGCGAAAGAGCTTCTCGTAGTTGTGGACAGACTCGTTGCATCGCCAGAAGCCTCCGGCCGTCTGAGCGACGCGGTTGGGGTCGCGTTTGCCGAAGGCGAAGGAGACTGCGTCATTCTGTTCAACGACCCGGTGGTTTCACCGCTGGATGGCCTGACGGTTCGCAAGCTTGCTTTCACGGAGCGCTTCCAGTGCCCCGATGATGGTACCGTCGCCCCTGCACCGACGCCGCAGCTCTTCTCATTCAACAACCCACGCGGCGCATGCCCACAGTGCAATGGGTTCGGCGCGATTCTAGAGTACGACGAGTCGTTGATCGTGCCCAATCCGTCGCGGTCGCTGCGCGATGGCGCGATCGATCCATGGACCAAGCCGCGGTACGACAACAAACGGCGCGCGCTGGCGGAATTCGCGAAGCGGGAGCGAATTCCGATGGACAAGCCATGGGATCAGCTGACCTCCGCGCACCGGCAGCTTCTTCTCCAGTCGAAGACTCGCGGCTACAAGGGAATCTTCCCCTTCCTGCGCGATCTCGAGGAAAAGCGCTACAAGCAGTACATCCGGGTTTTCCTCCGGCAGTATCAGACGGCGCAGGAGTGCCCGCGCTGTCACGGCACCAAGCTCCAGACCGAGGCGCTGAACGTCCGCGTCGGCGGACTGAACATCGCGCAGGTGTCGGAGCTGCCGGTCGACGAGCTCGCGGTTTGGCTCAACGAGCTCGAGCTCACCGAGTTCGAGGCGCGTGTCGCGGAGATGATCCTCAAGGAGTCGCGCGACCGCGTGACGTTCCTGCGGGACGTCGGCCTCGGCTACCTCTCGATGAATCGCGCGACACGCACGCTCTCCGGCGGCGAAGCCCAGCGCATCGGCCTTGCCAATTCGCTCGGCTCCCACCTCGTCGACACTCTCTACGTCCTCGATGAGCCTTCGATCGGCTTGCACTCGCGCGACATGGACCGGCTGCTCAAGCTCCTCCAGCGGCTGCGCGATGCCGGCAACAGCGTGCTCGTCGTCGAGCACGATCTCGCAGCGATCGAGATGGCGGACTACATGGTGGAGCTGGGACCCGGAAGCGGCGAAGCTGGCGGCGAGATCGTTTTCGCGGGACCGATATCGCGGATCGCCGAGAGTCCGCTCACTGGCCAGTACGTCACGGGCGAGCGTACGATTCCACTTCCGGGTGAGCGGCGCAGGCTCGGCCCGCGGTGGATCACACTCACGGGAGCCCGCGAGCACAATCTCCAGAACGTCGACGTCAGGATTCCGCTAGGCGCGCTAACGGTGGTGACGGGAGTATCGGGATCGGGAAAGAGCACGCTCGTTCACGACGTGCTGTATCGTGCCCTGGAGACGCATCTCGTCGGCGAGCACTCGGCGAAGCTCCACCTCGGCGAAAAGGTGGGCGAGTACGACACGATTACCGGCTTCGACGCTTTGGACGACGTGGTGATGATCGATCAGAGCCCGATCGGAAAGTCGCCGCGATCGAATCCGGTGACGTACGTGAAGGCATTCGACGAGATCAGGAATATTTTCGCGGACACGCCACTGGCGCGCCAGCGGAAATACACCCCGGGAACTTTCAGCTTCAACGTCGAGGGTGGACGGTGCGAGGGCTGTGAGGGAGCGGGCGCACTCGAGGTCGAGATGGTGTTCATGGCCGACGTCTTCGTGCCGTGCGACGAGTGCGGTGGCAAGCGCTACAAGCCGGAGGTGCTCGATGTCACCGTGCGCGGAAAAAACATCCACGACGTTCTGAATCTCACAGTGGATCAGGCGATCCGTTTTTTCCCGCGCGAAGAGAAGCTCGGTCAGGCGCTCTGGCAGTTGTCGCAGGTGGGACTCGGATATCTGCGGCTGGGACAGCCGGCGACCACTCTTTCGGGTGGCGAAGCGCAGCGAATCAAGATCGCGCGCGAGCTCGCGCTGGCCGGCAAGAAATCAGGAAAGAAGATGTACGTGATGGACGAGCCGACGACGGGTCTGCACCTCGAGGACATCAGAAAGCTGGCGAAGGTATTCGACCGCTTGCTCGAGCAGGGACACTCGCTCGTGCTGATCGAGCACAACCTCAACGTGATCAAGCTGGCTGACTGGATCATCGATCTGGGTCCGGAAGGCGGCATTGGCGGAGGGACCGTCGTTGCAATGGGCCGGCCCGAGGATATCGCGAAGGTGGAGGAATCCTACACCGGACAGTGGCTCGCCCCGCTCCTCGCGCGGCGCCCACCGCCGAAGGAATTCTCGTCGCGACTGATGGTCGCTGAAGCCGAGCCGATGTCGAGACAGCTCGCGCTGTAACCGGAGCTTCCTAGCGCGTCTCCTGCGCGATGCGCGCAAGCTTGGCGGAGAGCGCGCGCGGGGCGAGTCTGTTGGCCTGCGCGATGATCTTGTTCTTGAAGCCGGGAATCGCGAGTCGTTTCCCACTCATCATCGCGTCGTAACCGTATTTTGCGACATCGGCCGCGTCGGCGATTCCAAAGGCGTTGAAGAGGCGGGAGCTGCCCATCTGCGCAGTGTCGGCGAAGTGAGTCTGTGTTGGACCGGGACACAATGCCGTGACCGATACCCCGGTATTGCGGAGCTCCTCGGCCAGCGCTTCGGAGAAGCTGAGCACGTAGGCCTTGGTAGCGTAATACACTGCCATGAGTGGGCCGGGCTGAAAAGCCGCGGTCGATGCGAGATTGAGAACCCGTCCCGTCCGCCGCTTGATCATCGCCGGTATAAAAAGCTTGGTAAGCGCAGTGAGCGCGACGATGTTGACTTGTATCATGTCGAGCTCGCGCTGGAGCTCGGTATCGGCGAACTCGCCGCCGAGTCCGAAGCCGGCGTTGTTGACGAGGGAGTCGATGTCGATGTTCTCGTTGTGGAGAAACTCGTAGATCGCCTGCGGCGTGTCGGGGAGCTTGAGATCGGCGGTGAAGACGTGCGCCTTGACGTCGAATTTTCCCTCCAGTTGGCCCGCCGCCGCTTCGAGGGTGTCGCGCTTCCTGGCGACGAGCACCAGGTCGAATCCATTCCGCGCCAGGACCTTGGCCAGCTCGAGCCCGATACCGCCGGAGGCGCCGGTGACCAGTGCAGTCCGGCGTTGTGTCCCGTTTCTTTTTGCGGTCATGATTTGAAGTTAGCTCAAGTCGCCTGCGACGGAGCTACACGTCCGTGCGCGATATCAAATCGGTTGATTCCAGTGGAGTTACCGGCTAAGTTGCGGAGCTATTCCCGAGTAGCTCAGGTGGTAGAGCAGGTGACTGTTAATCACCGGGTCGGGGGTTCGAGTCCCTCCTCGGGAGCTGTAACTAACACGGAGGCACAACAGGATACCAGATTGGGCACCCGCTTTCCCGGGGTGCCCGTTTGAGTCTTTGGTGTGACCAGAGTGTGACAGACCTTTCTGTCGAGCGAATTGAAAGACTGCATGTCGATGCGATTGCTGACCCCGAGCTTCCTTGTCCGTGCGGATCAAGCCGCGTCGGCAGCAAGTGTTGTCTCGATGAAAACGGCCTAATCTCCGGATTTCCTGCAGCGGCGCGCCCCACGCCTCTCGGGACGGGCGTTCCGAATTCCAAGTGCTACGCATCGCCGCTAGGTGGTTGCTCGCAAAAAATCACGGGAGAGCACTACTTAAGCAGGACGATACTTGGACGGCTGACTGCCGACGGGGGCCAGTTAAACCTGAGCAAATTTGCGTGGCAGTCCCCTGAGGAATCAAAAATTCTCTCCCCTGACGCCGTCAAGGCCAATGTTCTATGCAAAGCCCATAACGAGGCGTTGTCAGCATATGACGCGATCGGAGGAAGGTTTGTCGAGTTGCTTCTGCGCAGTGGATCTATAGACGCGGGCGGACTAGCCGCGACGGGCCTCTTCAATGGGGAAGATCTTGAAAGGTGGTTTCTGAAAACATTGTGCGGAGTGGTTGCCATGGAAGCGAATGTTCGGAGGCTTCGCTGGCACGCCCCAATTGCTTGGCTTAAATCCCTCTTCGGTCTCACAGAGTCGATGCCATCGCAAATGGGTCTCTGGCTCAATCTCTCTGCCTTCGAGATGTTTAGCGACAACTCGCCGAGCATCTCCGCCACGCCGATCGACAACCCGAACGGCGCAGATCCATTAGGGCTGCGATTCTATTTTAGCGGACTCGAGTTCGTTTTGGTCTGCAGTCAGTTCGTAGGTCGCAGCCGATACCTACCCGACGCCCGACTTCGGCCGAGTCTGTTATCGATTGAAACGCCTGGGTACTCTAAAGTGCGACTCGGAATCCATCGTTACTCGCCTCCGGGGATGCATCTTCGGCTCAGGGGCAGACAGATCATCGGAGGCGACGACGCCGAGCAACCAACAGTGCACTCTCGCTCTCGCATCGGACCGTGATACCTGAAATGGCTGCTTGGCAACTAGAGGCGCATCGCAGCGCAGCGGCGTTGAGGATTAAGCCAGAGTCCGTCAACGAAGCCGTAGGGGTCCTGATTTCAGCGTTTGGTGAGGAATGGCTTGCCAAAGCGTGCGTTAGAGATCTCGGCCCTGCACTGCCGTTCCGCGTGCATCCTATCGGGAATCTCCTCGTACCACCCGGCGAAGACCAAATTGTTAGTTTGCTCGAACTGGTCGAATATCTCAAAGCAGCCTCCTCGGGGCTTTGTTCGACCTCCTGCTCCCAAAGCAGGGACAATACTAAACCAACTACGACAATCCGCTGGTGTTCATGGGGGAATCGGGCGTCGGAGCCGGACTTCCGCCACGTTCAGGACGTACTTTGTCTCGGGAAACGGGTAACGAAACGGGCAACGTCTCCTGAGAATTCGCCTCGGGAGACGTTGCCGTTACGTTTGCCGGACGCGCCGGATCGAACCTAACCTCTCACGCCCGGAAGACCGTTTGTGCAACCGCCTGAAAAGTATAGCTACTCAGGCCGGTACTACCCTAGGTCGGAAATACTGCTTGGGCAACCAAAAAGAATCAGGCGGTGGTGTGCCTCCGATCGAAGCCAGGGGCCTTTGCCCGGCGCAGGGAGAATTCCTCCAGCACGAGCGATACATCGCAAGCAGGGTGGCTGCCGTAAGTCCCAGGCCCGCCAAGGTCAGAATACATGCCGCTGTTCCCAACGTCCCTGTATCCTGACAGAATTGCCACGCTCCTGCGAAACCAGCCGCAGCGCCAAGATAGAGGTTAAGCTCATTCGCGCAGCAACTCGGACCGTAGTATGCTCCGCCCCATTGGGCGCCCGGGATTCCCGATGGGTCCTGGTCGACTGGATCGCAGGTCGGGTCGAACCAGCAGGAGTTATCGGGCGCGGCGACCATACGCGAAGGTCCGCGCGGTGCAGCCGCTTTGGTCGCTGAGCGGATTTGACCCACGGCCTTGCCATTCTTAAAGAGGGAGACGGTGAACGCCGTCGCGAGCCATCCACCTCTCACTTTCTTCCACTCGAAGCTGTACATCTGATCGACGTTCCGATCCGCTCCGATGTGAACCATTGTCTTCACTGGCCCGTCGCCGGTGATAAAAGCCAAATCTCCGGCGTTACCCTTGGAGTCTTTAAAAGAGACTATCTGTCGCTGGTTCCGGGGTCCCTCCGCCGACGCCTGAGCGTCGGACATGTAGAGCACGGGCAGTCCACCGCTCGGAGCCCTGCTGGCCGGCGCCCTCGCGGCCTCTGCGATCCCGTTTGTGACGATAGCGTCCATGGCCCATTCGTGAGTGGTTGCTGAGATCACTTTGCCGTCGAGACCGGGGAACGAAATTGTGGAAGTCCCGGTCACTGATACACGCGCACCTTCGTACGGAGCTGGTTCAGTCGACGTCGGCTGTGTCGCGTCAGAACAGGCGACCATCACAACAGCCAGACCGCTCAACCCGATATTTCGTAATGCCTGCATGAATTCCCCCCTGTGAAATCTTTGAAAGAGCGTTAAGCCTCGGTTGGAGGAGTCGGTGTTGCTCTCCTGCTACGCACCAGCAGAAAAAGCCCCGCGAAAATGATCGCCAAACCAGAATACCCAAAGATCGTCGGGTTAACCGATCCGACGAGCAGCTCGCCGCCCATCTCGACGAACACTCCGGCCCCTATTAGGAAGAAGGGAAGGCTGCGCCGGAAAAGACTGTGCGTCATCAAGAAAATTGAAGTCGTGAGGGCGAGTAGCCGAAGGGCGAACTCGAGCCCGTTTGGGTAGGTGATCGCCAGTACCCCGACGCCGAAGACTGCGTAGATCACTGTGGTGAGGCGATTCGTCGTGCTCATAATGTTTCGCTCCTAGTACGGGTAGGGGCGGATTGCCCTAAGGCAGGGCATATCACATTGACCAAGTAGCCCGCAAGAGTGTAACTCGACGGCACACCACGCGGCACAATCCATCGCCCCAATAGTTTTCACCAGCACCTCCTTTGTAAATGGGCTTTCCGAGACGGCAGTGTAGCGCGGCAGTGTCAGAACATCGTCAGCGGCATTCCTCCTCCGAGCGCGGACATGACCGACACCGGCACTGGAATCGGAGGATTCTCGAGCGCCGTCAAGGCCATTTTCTTATCACGCGATGTCGATTTCATTTCACCCTGGAAGGAAGAGGGAATAAACGTCAGCGGCCCGTCAGAATCGCACTCGCCGACTGATACGAAACCGACTGTGCGGACAACGCCACACACAGCCGCACAGTCACCCTCACGGCCACTAATAGCCGTTCCGTCACTGTCCGCAAGCCTCGCGATGATCTCGTTTCCGATACGGTTGCTCTCGAAAGGGAGTGCCCGTTTTGCTTTCCGGCTGACTCCCTTCACCTGGCCCTGCCCCGCCACATCGACGGAGGCATCGTTGGCATCAACCGCCAGCGCAGCTGCGTCAATGAAAAATGGGGAATGACGGAGTGCGGGTATGCCCAAAGGGACTAGTCAACATGGGCGACTGCAACATCTATCGCGCTGTCAGTGCACCTACCTGGCGATCGTCACTCGGGCCTCTATCAGGGCGTGTTAATTGCCTTATCGTGCGGATGAAAAAGACGCTCCTCTTTGCCGGTGGCTGGTCAATCGCCGCCGGCGACGCACGCGGCCCATTTGGGACCCCAAATGACGCGGTTTGCAGGCAGGCGCTTCGCGCCTTAGGTCAGACAAAAAATTGATTCGGAGGCCACTTGCGCGCTGACGCAGAAGCATCGTCGTGGATATCCTGACGTTCGAGCTCGATGGCAGGCGTCACGCCTTTCGAGCAGATGACGTCGTGCAGGTGGTCCAAATGGTCGAGGTGTCGTCGCTCCCCGGAGCACCGGCCGTGATCGAAGGCATCGTGAACGTCCGCGGAGCCATCGTGCCCGTATTCGATCTCCGCGCGCGGCTCGGAGTGCCAGCCCGTGGCATAGATCCGTCACAGCACCTGGTGATCCTTGCGAGCGGCGCCCGTTCGTCCGCGGTACGCGTAGATGTCGCGGAGGATTTCGTATCTATTCCCGACGCCGACATCGCGGTTTCACTCGCGGACTCGGGGCTGGCCCAAGCGAGCTCGCGTCACATCGCCGGCATCGCGGCTACGCCCGACGGCACGACCATCATATACGATCTCGCGGCTTTCCTCTCGCAGTCCGAGACCGAGACTCTCGACAACGCACTTGCGACAGCACGTGGCTAAGCGGTCACTCCTCCGGCCGCAGAGCGGTGAGTGGACGCAACCCGAGTTCGAGGCGATAGCAATCGCGTTGAACGAGACGGCTGGCCTTGTCTTTCCTCCGAACCGTCGCGAGTCCGCCGAATCGGGGATGCGCCGCGCCATGGCGGCGGCGTGTATATCGGATCCTGGGGAGCTGCGGCATGCAATCAGAGCCGCCGGTGAAGTGCGAGACATCCTCATCACCGAGCTGACGATCGGCGAGACTTTCTTTCTCAGGGAGAAAGGACAGTTCGATTTTCTGAGGAACACCGTGCTGCCAGAGCTGCGCGCCGCCGCCGCCGATCGGCCGCTACGAATGTGGTCCGCCGGGTGCGCCACCGGCGAAGAGCCGTACTCGCTCGCGATGACGCTGAAGGAAGTCGATTGGCCCGGAACGGCGTCAATTCTCGGAACCGACCTCGCCTTCGCCCGACTCGTCGCGGCAAGGCGCGCACGCTACACAGCCTGGTCGATGCGAGGCGTGAGCGAGGACGTCATCGCCCGATACTTCCAGCAGCAGGGAAAGCAGTTCATCCTGCGGCCTGACCTCCGCAGGGATGTCCAGTTCCGGGTTCTGAATCTCGCCTCCGCGGATTATCCGTCGCTCGGCTCCGGCATCGAGCAGATGGATGTGATCTTCTGTCGAAACGTGCTCATTTATTTCGACTTCGCTACGATTGCGCAGATCGCGGCCCGGCTCATCGCATCCCTCGCTCCCGGCGGCTGGCTTTTCCTCGGCGCATCCGATCCATCCATCGCCGAGTTCGTCCCGTGCGAAGTGGTGCTCACGGGCGCCGGATTGGCGTACCGTCCACGGGGGACGACTCCGGGTGAACGTCCCAGGCAGTTCAGTGACATCGCACGTTCCACCGGTTTGCGCATCGATCCGGATTTCGCCGAACCACCCGTGACCGGACCCACAGCCGAACCACCGCGGGTTATCGACACAGTTTTCGTCGAACCAAATGATCAGCCCCTGCCGCAACGCGAAGCCGTTGAAGCTGACGACAGCTGCGAAGCCGCCTATGCCGGGGCGAACTACGACGCAGCTGCGCGATTGGCACGAGCCGCGATAGATAACGGCGACGATCGCGAAGCAATCTGGGTCGTGCTCGTGCGCAGCCTCGCGAACCGCGGCGATCTCGCTGCCGCGGGCGAGGCGTGTTCCGCCGCCCTCGAGCGCCACAGGATGTCCGTCCAGTTGACGCACCTGCATGGAGTTCTCCTCGCGGAAGCGGGGCGATACGGAGATGCAGCGGTGGCGGCGAAGCAGGCGCTTTACCTCAGCCCTCAATACACGATGGCGCATCTCGCGCTCGGCGACGCGCTCTCCCGCACTGGCGACGTCCAAAATGCGCGAAAGGCATTCCGGAACGCCGAGATGCTGCTCGCGGGTCTTGTGCCGGCTATGCCCGTTCCCGGCGGCGACGGCGCCGAAGCCGGACAGCTCCTTCGTATTGCTCGCTTCCGCCTCGAGACGCTCGAAGTCACCCCGCGAGCCGTCCGCAGATGAACGATCCCGATATGTTTGCGCGCACTATCCTTCAGGAACGTGCACGTCAGCTTGCGCGGCCCCTCGCGCAAATTGGCGATCGGAATTCCGCAGCCACGAATGCGAATTCGGTTCTCGTCGCCAGGCTCGGAGACGAACGCGCATCCATTG
>JBDTIV010000079.1:0-55912 GCA_039936175.1 Gemmatimonadaceae bacterium
TTCGGAACGTCCAGGCGTCGGTCGGCGACCTGGCAGGTTCCCTCGACCCGAGAATAGGCCAAGCCGAGCGCAGCGAGCTCGCACTCCTCTACATCTCTCGCCTGATCTTCCTCTCGTTCCTGGAAACGAAGGGTTGGCTGAACGGAGATTTCGGGTTCCTGAGCAATGGTTACTCCCGCTGCATGGCATCGAGCGGAAACTACCAGAAAAAGGTGCTCGAGCCGCTCTTCTTCGGAACACTCAATACACCGTCGCCCCGGCGTTCGGACCGTGCACGCTCCTTCGGGCGAATCCCATTCCTGAACGGCGGATTGTTTTCCAGATCGCCCGTCGAGAAGCGCCGTCGCGGGTACGCCTTCAGCGATGAATCGTTTGGAAATGCTTACGGTTCACTGCTCTCCCGCTATCGCTTCACCACCCGTGAGGATTCAACGGATTGGTCCGAAGCGTCTATCGATCCCGAGGTACTCGGCAAAGCGTTCGAGGCCCTCATGGCGGTTGGCGAAAGAAAATCGACTGGCGCTTTTTACACGCCTCAGTCGCTGGTCGAGGAAGTGGTGGACCAGGCGCTCATTTGCGCCTTCGGTGAAAGCGAGAATCGCCTCGGGCAGCTCGCCAACATCCGAGTGCTCGATCCTGCGTGTGGATCCGGGGCCTTTCTCGTTCACACGCTCGAGAAGCTCGCTTTTCTGCGCCGCGACGCTGGCGAGACGTGCTCGCTTGCACAGATCAAAAGGAAGGTGCTGACGACTTCAATCTTCGGCGTCGACCTGAACCCGATGGCGGTCTGGCTCTGCGAGCTGAGGCTCTGGCTCGCCATCGTCATCGAGAGCGCTGATGACGATCCCATGCGCGTGATCCCGCTGCCGAATCTGGATCGACACATCCGCGTCGGAGATTCTCTGTCCGGAGGCGCGTTCGACGACGCGCACGTGCTGCCAGGCGGTCTCCGGATAAGCCGTCTCCGTGATCGCTACATGCGCGCGTCCGGGCCCCGAAAGCGAACCCTCGCCAGGGCGCTGGATCGCGCTGAGCGAGTCGCCGCTATCGAAGTACTCCAGCGCGAGCGCGCTCGGCTGACATCGGTCAGGAAAGAGCTGCTTGTTGCGGCGCGCTCAAAAGATCTGTTCGGCGGCCGGCATCCGCTCGATCGGGATGCCCAAAGTTCGCTGCGCGCGGTACGCGCCACGATTAGAAACATCGCTCAACGAGAGCGAGCCCTGCGAGACAGCAGCGCGCTTCCGTTTTCGTTCGCGGCACACTTCGCCGACGTTGGAATCGCCGGTGGCTTTGATCTTGTCATCGGGAACCCGCCCTGGGTTCGACTGCACGAGATAGCGCCGTCCGCCCGCGACCGACTTCGTCGCGACTTCCTCGTCTATCGCGCTTCGGCGTGGGAAAGCGGCGCATCGGCGGCAGGAGCAGGCCGCGGGTTTGCCGCGCAGGTAGACATGTCGGCGCTTTTCGTCGAGCAATCGTGTCAGCTGCTGCGGCCCGGAGCAACGCTGGCGCTCCTACTGCCGGCAAAGCTCTGGCGCTCGCTCGCCGGCGGCGGCGTGCGACAACTTCTCCTGGATCGGACAGATCTCTTCGCGCTCGAAGACCTCGCGGAATCGCGTTCGCAATTCGAGGCCGCGGTCTATCCTTCACTTCTTGTCTGCCGGAAGAAATCGCCGGCGGACAAGCGCCCCCCAACGTCGTTTACGGCGATGGTTCAGCGTGGCGGACAAGTGATGAGATGGAGGGATTCTGCCGAAGCCCTTCCCCTCGATGAGACCTCTGGCAGCCCGTGGATCCTTCTCCCGTCCGAGGTACGGAGCGCATTCGAGCGACTGCGGCGAGCCGGCATTCCCTTCGCCAGCTCTGGCTTCGGCCGACCCTTGCTCGGAGTCAAAACCGGATACAACAGCGCATACATCGTTCGAGTGGAAAACGTCGACGGGGCCGTGGCATCGATTTCTTCAGGCGAGAGACGCGGCTCGATCGAGCGCGCGGTTCTTCGCCCACTGGTGCGCGGCGAGACACTCGCCGCCTGGAGCATGACCGGTCGCCGCGAATACCTCTTGTGGCCACCTGCCACCCACGACGGTTGCAGGGAGCTGCCACCTCTCGCCCGGCGGTGGTTGCTCCCGTTTCGCGATCACCTCGTGAGCAGGAGCGATCTCCGAGGACGGTTGCCATGGTGGGCCCTGTTCCGTACGGAGAGCGCGCGCAATCAAAAGGCGCGAGTCATCTGGGCGGATTTTGGACTGTCGCCCCGCGCGATGGCGATCGAACCCGGCGACAGGATCGTTCCCCTCAACAGCTGTTACGCAGTCGAGTGCGAGGACTTTGACGATGCCCGAGCGCTCACCACCCTTCTCAACAGTCCGTTGGCGGGGGCTTGGCTGAACGTCATCGCCGAACCGGCGCGCGGGGGTTACCGGAGATATCTGGGCTGGACTATGTCTTTGTTTCCCCTCCCAGCCGATTGGGACCTCGCGCGGCGTCACCTCGCGCCGCTTTGCCATCGCGCCATGGCTGGCGACATCCCACCCGAAGCCGAGCTGTTGCAAGCGGCGCTCGACGCGTATCGGCTGCACGTCGACGAAATTCAACCGCTGCTCTCCTGGATCAATCGCTGCGACTGACCGCGGCCGGACAGGTTCGGGCTCGAATCGCGAAACTCATACTCGGCGAGCGCCACGTTGAAGCCGTGCTTGGGAAGGTCTCGCTTCACCCGCACCAGATCTCGGCGGTATCGCGAGTGGAGCTGGCACTGGCCGAATTCGGCGGAGCGCTTCTCTGCGATGAGGTCGGAATGGGAAAGACTTTCGTAGCTGCCGCCATCGCCCGGCAGTATCGGCGCCCGCTCGTCGTCGCGCCCGCGACACTTCGCCAGATGTGGAAGCACGCCCTCGCTACAACCGGTATTGACGCGGCTCTCCTGAGCTTTGAGAAGCTCAGTCGCCTTCCCTCCACGGCGGATCCGAACGTCACTGAATGGGTCGAGAGTGACGGAAGTCGCTCAAGTCATCCCTACGACATCGTGATAATTGATGAAGCCCATCACGCGCGCAATCACTCGACACGTTGTTACGCACAACTGAAGCGCCTCACCCGGGACGCCAACGTTCTGCTCCTCTCCGCAACGCCGATCCATAACCGGCCCGCCGAGATGCACGCCGTGCTTTCGCTCTTTCTCGGCTCCCGCGCGAATACTCTGACAGAATCCGAGTTCGCTCGCTGCATCTTGCGACGCGAGCACGGACAGATCGCCGGATCAGCCCTCATGCCGAGGATCCTTCCAGCTCAACGTCTTCCGCTTTCGGACCACGCCGGAATTGTCGTGGATCTGATGTCGCTTCCCGATCCCGTACCGCTTCGCGATGGCGGATCGGGCGGTCAGCTGATTGGGCGCGGGCTCGTCCACCAATGGGCCTCGAGCGAGGCCGCACTGCGCCACGCAGTTCGCAGACGAATTGCCCGTTCTGCCGCCCTCATCGCGTCGCTCGAAGCTGGTACCTATCCGACTGAGCGTGAGCTTCGCACCTGGACCTTCGACGATGGGGCGCTCCAGCTGGGTTTTGCCGAGCTGCTCTCACCGAGCGTCGGAGATACTGCAATGTTGCTCGAATCCGTCCGTCGACACGCGAATGCGCTTGATGCGTTTCGCGCGCATCATGCGAGCCATTCGTCGCTCGACGCCGAGCGCGCGTCGCTCGTATTGAGAATCCGCGCCTCGCATCCGAATGCGAAGATCGTCGCGTTCAGTCAGTACGCTGAAACAGTATCGATGCTTTTCCTCCAGTTGAGAAGCATTGGTGGTGGCGCGATGCTCACATCGCGGGGAGCGCGCGTCGCGGGAGGCACGCTGTCGCGAGCAGAGGCGCTCGCCCGCTTCGCCCCCGAGGCACTCAATGCTGCTCGCCCACTTCACGCCGAGCAGATCGACCTGCTCCTGGCGACGGATCTGTTGAGCGAGGGCGTGAATCTCCAGGATGCGCAGGTGGTCGTGCACCTCGATCTTCCCTGGACCGCCGCACGAATGCAGCAACGCGTCGGAAGAGTCGCGCGCATGGGGTCACGCCACCTCGAAGTCCACACCTATTTGATCAGCCCTCCGCCAAGCGCCGAAAAACTGCTCGCCTCCGAGCTGCTCATTGCGCGCAAATGGAATGTCATGCGACGCGTCGTCGGCACCGGTACGTCGTCACCATTCGCGCGCGCGGAAATCCACGCCGACTCAGCTGACCCAAAGAGCATTAGCGGTCGGACCGAGACACTCCGGGAAATATTGGACGGTTGGCGCGAAGATCGGTCCGCGGGCTGGGATCACCATTCTTCATCGGTGTGCGATGACAATGCGCCCTGCGCTGCGATTGCGAGCAATGAATTCGGATTCATCGCCGCCGTCACTCTCGATGGACGCTCACAACTCGTTGTGTGTCTCGCGGACAATGTATCGACTGACGTCGACTCTCAGATCACGGCATGCAAACTCGGCAGCGGATACCCCATCGATGCAAGTTGCGATCAGTTTGAAGCAGCTGCGACGAGAATTCGTATCTGGGCGGAAGCCGAGCGAGCCTCCATGATCGCCGGTATATCGCTCTCGAAAGCCGGTCGCAGAAAAATACTCGTGAACCGCATCGACGCAGCGATCGAGGCCGCGCCACCACACCGTCGCACCGGCCGATTGACCACGGCCGCCAGGGCGCGAGTGCTGGTAACCACCCAACAGAGCGCGGCAGTCGAGGCCGACCTCGCGGCACTTGCTCGCTCGGACCTTCCCGACGATGAGTGGCTGCAGGCGATCACGCGGCTCGAAACCCGGTCACACCAGAACGAATCAGCCCCGACAGATCATGGTTTGACACTTCATGCGTTGCTGCTTCTCGGACAGAGATGAAATCGTCTATGTGCTTCGGTCGACCTGACGTTTACATTTAAAGCAGAGACTTAACTCGCGCGGGACATTCCCCACCAGCCCGCGCGCAGCTGTCGAGAATCTGATCTCACAGCAATCGGCGCTTCTGGCGACGCCCGGTTCAAACCGACATTGCGCGTTGCCACAACGACTCCCGGTGAATCACGAGATTCACTTCCTCCATTTCAGGCAGGTTCCCGATGAGCTACAAGGGTATTTCCACCGACGACAAGCACCGCATCTTCGCGGCGCTCAAGGAAAGAGGCGCCGGCAGCTGTCCGCGCTGCAACGACAGCAAATGGACCGTCAGTGAGTTTTCGCGCATTGAAGTCCAGGCGACCGCCGAGCGCAACACCAGCGAAGGAACCACGATCCCCGCGGTCATGATCGTCTGTCAGCACTGCGGATTCATCTCGCAGCACGCGCTCCAGCCACTCGGACTCTGGGATCACTCCCTCACTGCCAATGCCGACACGAAGCTCCGGCACGAGGTCATGCACAGAGCGTAAGGGAGTCTTCCCACGAGTCGTGCATCAGAGTGAAACGGGACTGGACCGCTCACTCTCCCGCGCGGTAGATCTGCTGTTCCACCACCAAAACGCGAGCGTCGCGATGCCCACCACCGTTAGGTAGCCGATGTGTCCAGCGACATCGGCGCGTCCTTGCAGCCCATCCTCGACCCCCTGCTTCCAGATTCCCGCCGATTCTTTTTCGCCGAGCACCCACTGTCCGTAGTTCCACGCGGCGTGAAGCCCGATCGGCACCGCCAGGCCTCGTGTTGCAATCGCCGCCATGCCAAAGAGCAGTGATCCAACGGCCGCTCCAATCAGCGCCTGCACCCACGGCACGCCACCCAGCACGTGCTCGATGGCAAACAGTATCGCCACGATGACCTGCGCGCCCCATAGGCCAAAGGGCTTCCACAGACGCCGGAGCGGATAACCCCTGAAGGACAATTCTTCTCTGCACGCCAGCGCCACGTACCCGAAGAGCGCGATGATTGTCACACCGGCACTGACCCTCGGCCCACGAACCCAATGAACGTGACCGGTTACGGAGAGGACCGCAGAATGCGATGCGACCAGGATTAGTCCGAGAAGGAAGCCAACGCCAAAACGCGCGATGCTACCACGGCCAGGCGCGGCCCCCACGTCAGCGAGTCGGAGTCCCTCCCAACGAACGAAAATCACGGTGAGGGCGAAAGTCGCGGCGCTCGCGACGATCCCAATGACGAGCGGAGACCACGTCTGAGATAAATTCCTCATCGCCGAAGACGTTACAGCCAGCACGACGGCGGAACAGACGACGAAGAGGAACGCCCGACCGAGCAGGCTCCATCGCTTCATCTCGGACATCCCTCGATGGTCGGAATTACCCGACGGCGCGCTTCATGAAGCTGCGCATCCCCAGCGTCCAGAAAATGGCCGTTATGGCAATGAGTGCGACAATCACAATCGGAAGCGACATGTGGGGCGCCGCAGGCGTGAGCGCGGCTCGCATTCCTTCCGCCACGTACACCAGGGGATTGATCAGCACCGCGTACTTCATGATTGGTACCGCGCTCAACCCCTGCCACGGATAGTACGCGCAGCCGAAAAAGATCATCGGCGCCAGTATCACGCCGAACATCAAGCCGATCTGCTGCGGTTGAATCGCAGTGCCCAGGAAAAGCCCGAGCGATGAGAATGCGGCTGCGCCGAGCACGGTAATCAGCAGCACGTCGCCGATATGACCGAACGTCAGATTCGGAATCGGTCCCATGATGAGACGCGCGACCGGCAGCACGAACAGCGCCGAGACGACGCCCTGCAGCACGCCGGAAACGATCTTCTCCGCCGCGACCAGCCATATCGGAACGGGTGCAAGCAACCTGTCCTCGATCTCCTTCGTCCACCCGAAATCCTGAACCATCGGCAACGCAACCGACTGGATGCTGGAGAAGGTGAGACTGATCGCCAGCACGCCCGGCAGGAGCGCCGTCGTGTAACCTCGGCCCATGAATCCCATCTTGGGCAGTAGGTAACCGAACACGATCACGAACATCAGCGGCTGCATCGTCGTGCGCAGCAAAAAGAACGGGAGCTCGCGTCGCGCCACGCGCATGTCGCGCCGCAATAGCGCCATGAAAATGGACGACGCAGCGACTGGTGGGCGCGAAGCAGCAAACGCAACAGCCGTCACCGCGCCCCTCCCGCTTCAATCGCGCGCTTCATACCAGCTTCCGCCCCGTCAGCGATACGAACAGCGTCTCGAGGCTGGGCTGAAGAAGATGTATGTCCGTCACCGTTCGCCCAGCACTCTCCGCCGCTTCGATCAGAGCCGGGAGAATTTGCCCGCCACGCGTGCTGTGCGCGCGCAAAAGACCATCCTGCGCCTCCACCCGGCTGATTCCCGCGATCGACTCGGCTATCTCGGCCGTGGGCATCGCGTCTCCATCCAGAACCAGCTCGATGAGCGTGCCGCCCGGCGCCTTCGACTTGAGCGCGCGCGGAGTGTCCAACGCCAGAAGATTCCCGCGGTCTATGATTGCGAGGCGGTCGCACAGACGATCTGCTTCGTCCATGTAGTGCGTCGTCATGACGATCGTCCGCCCCCGCTTGTGCAGATCACGCAAAATCTCCCACAGATCGAGACGCGCCTGCGGATCCAGGCCGACAGTCGGCTCGTCGAGGAAGATGATGTCGGGCTCGTGCATCAATGCCCGTACGATCATGAGCCGCTGTTGCTGGCCCCCCGAGAGCTCGGGCATCTTGGAGTTGGCCTTCTCCGACATGCCCAACCGCTCCAGCAGTTCGTACGCGCGTTTCGTCGCCACGTCGAAGGAGATGCCGAAATACGCGGCGTGAAATTGCAGGTTCTCCATCACGTTGAGGCTCAGATCAGCATTCGGACGCTGCGGAACCACGCCGATCGTCTGTCGCACGCGCACCGAGTCCTCGACCACATCCGCGCCAGCGACGAGCGCCTTCCCGGAAGTTGGCCGCACGCGCGTCGTGAGGATTCCTATCGCCGTGGTTTTCCCAGCTCCGTTCGGGCCTAGCAGTCCAAAGAACTCTCCGGCACGAATGTCGAGATCGAGCGAGTCAAGCGCTATGACATCGTGAGCAGGAGCAGCCACAACGCCCGGACCAAATCGCGTTCCTGAGGGTGCGTTGCCCGGCCGTTTGGCTTTACCCGTTCCCTTGTACACTTTGCGCAGCGCGCGCATCTCGATTGCGTTTTGCTGCTGCGGGGTGGTGGTCACGCGCGTTTCTGGTGCGTTGAGAGAGGCGGAGCGAGCGTCGCGCTCAAGCTCCGATCGGATGCCAGGTGGTCTTGAACTCGATGAAATCGCGGATTTCGTACACGCTCTGCGACTTCTCTCCGCTCCAGTCGAATTCGTCGTCCCGCTTGCGCGCGCGCACTCGTTTGATGCTCTCCGCGGCGCCGAGCTGCAGCTGCTTCTTCTCGTCGCCGCTCACCACCGCGCTCAGTCCGCGGATATGCGTGTGCGTCGCAAAAGTCGGCACCAGCTCCTTTCTGAACCCGGTGAGAAGATTGGCGACTCCACCTGGAAGGTCTGAAACAGCTAGCAACTCGCCCAGCACTATCGCTGGATACGGAAATTCCTCTGATGCGAGCGCGACGCAGGTGTTGCCCGCAACGATCACTGGCGCAATCTGACTCAACAGTCCGAGCAGGGGAGCGGCGTCATCGGCGATGATCCCGACGATCCCCATCGGCTCCGCCACCGTGAAATTGAAAAAAGGTCCGGCCACGGGATTGGTGTTGCCGAGCACCTGCTCGTACTTGTCCGCCCAACCCGCGTAGTAGATGAGACGATCGATGCTCGCGCTGACTTCCTTCGCCGCCGCCGCTTTGGTCGCCGCGCCGGAAATCACCAGCGACTCCGCCATCTCAGCGCTGCGCGACTCCAGCATCTCGGCCAGCCGATAGATGATCTGTCCCCGGTTGTACGGAGTGCGGTGCGCCCAGTCGGGACCAGCTTTCGCAGCGGCTTCGACGGCGTTCCGCAGATCCTTGCGGGTACACTGCGGTATGTTGCCGAGCAGTGCGCCGTGCGGCCGGTGTTTCTTCTGGATCGGAAAGACACGACCGCTCTCGGAGCGGATGAACTGGCCGCCCACATAGACCTTCGGCGTCTTGGTTACGGGAATGCGGGGCGGCATTAGACGACCTTCCCGTAGTCCATGAGACCCTGCCGTCCGCCTTCGCGGCCGAAGCCGGACTCCTTGTATCCGCCGAATGGCGATGACGGGTCGAACTTGTTGAACGTGTTCGCCCACACCACGCCCGCTTTCAGCAGCGTGCTCATTTTGAGAATCCGCGAGCCCTTGTCCGTCCACACCCCGGCCGAGAGTCCGTACTCCGTGTTGTTCGCTTTCTCGACGGCCTCCTCGAGCGTGCGGAACGTCAGCACGCTGAGCACAGGCCCGAAGATCTCTTCGCGCGCGATGCGGTGGCTCTGCGTCACGCCCGTGAAGACGGTCGGCTTGAAGTAGTATCCCGTCGTCGGCAACCTGCACACGTCCGACTGGTACATCTCCGCGCCACTCGACACTCCAGAATCGACCAGCTCCGAGATCCGGTCGAGCTGCGCGCGCGAGTTGATCGCACCCACATCGGTGTTCTTATCCAGCGGATTCCCCACGCGAAGCACATCGATGCGGTTCTTCAGCTTCGATACGAACATCTCGGCGATCGATTCCTGAACGAGCAGTCTGCTCCCCGCGCAGCACACGTGTCCCTGGTTGAAGAAGATTCCGTTGACGACTCCTTCCACCGCTTGATCGATCGGAGAATCGTCGAACACTATGTTCGCCGCTTTGCCGCCGAGCTCGAGCGTCAGCTTCTTATCGGTGCCGGCAAGCTGCCGCATGATGATCTTGCCGACTTCGGTCGAGCCGGTGAACGCGATCTTGGCGGCGATCGGATGCGTCACGACGGCGGCCCCAGTTTCGCCCGCTCCGCAAACGAAGTTCACGACTCCAGGTGGCAGCTCCGCCTCGAGCAGCAGTTCAGCGAATTTCAGCGCGGTCACCGACGTCGTCTCGGCCGGCTTCAGCACCACCGTATTCCCCATGGCAAGAGCCGGCGCGATTTTCCACGCGAGCATTAGCAGCGGGAAATTCCACGGGATCACCTGACCGACGACACCGAGCGGCACGACAGTGACACCTGGCATGGCGTACTCGATCTTGTCGGCCCAGCCGGCGTGGTAGAAAAAGTGCGCGGCAGCCATCGGAACGTCGAAGTCGCGCGACTCCTTGATCGGCTTGCCGCCGTCCATCGTCTCGGCGACGGCAAATTCCCGCGCGCGATCCTGAATCAGTCGCGCGATGCGATAGAGATATTTCCCGCGCTCCGCTCCCGGAAGCTTGCTCCATGGCGTGAACGCTTTCTGCGCCGCCAGGTAGGCGGCGTCGACGTCCGCCTGATTCGCGAGCGCGATCTCGGCGAGCACTTCTTCCGTTGCCGGGTTGATCGACTCGAAGTACTTACCTGACTTGGGCGCCGTGAATTTGCCGCCGATGAATAGATCGTATCTGCGCTTCAGCTTTGGATCGGCGGTCTCGGGGGCCGGATCGTATTCCCACAGATCACCGAAAATCAGGTGAGGAATCGATCCTCCGGCCGACGCTGGCCGCGCGATAGCTCTCGGAGTTGTCATGTCAGTAGGTCTCGGCGGACTCGGTGAAGTAATACGGTGCCTGATACGCGCCCGTCTTTTCTTTTTCTATCTGGCGCAGCAGGTCGTTCAACAGCGAGCTCGCGCCAAAACGATAGCGCGATGAGTTCAGCCACGCATCGCCCAGGGTTTCCTTGACCGCCACGAGATAGTGAAGTGCCTGCTTGGCGGTTCGTATCCCGCCGGCGGGCTTCATCCCGATCGCGGTGCCCGTCGCCAGATAGAAATCTCGGATGGCCTCGATCATTACCTGCGTGTTCGCGAGCGTCGCGCTTCCCGATGCCTTGCCGGTGCTCGTCTTGATGAAATCTCCTGAGCGAATCACCTGCATCGCGAGGAAAGACGCCGCCCGGATGTTGTCGTAGGTGTCGAGCTCGCTCACCTCGAGAATGACCTTGAGCTGCGCATCTCCGCACGCCTCGACCACGGCGCTGATCTCGTCCTGCACCGCGTTGAATTCGCCGGCGAGAAAAAGTCCCCGGTTGATCACCATGTCGATCTCGTCGGCGCCATCGGAGACCGCGGCCTTCACCTCTTCCAGACGGAGCGACAATGGACTCTGGCCCGACGGAAACGCTGTCGCGACGGATGCGACTTTGATGGCGGTATCGGCAAGCCAACGGGCCGCGTGCTTCACGAGAAAGGGATAGATGCAGACCGCTGCCACAGGCGGCACGTCAGGATCGGAGCTCGGTCGTCGTGCCTTGTGACAGAGCGAGGCGATTTTACCCGGGGTGTCCTTTCCCTCGAGAGTGGTGAGGTCCACCATCGACACCGCTGTCCTGAGACCCCAGAGCTTGGAGCCCTTCTTTATGCTGCGTGTCTGGAACTTCGCGACACGCTCCTCGACCCCGACCTGATCGACGGTTCCGATCTCGTCGAACAGTTTATTGAAGCTCGTGCGAACGGGAGCGGTGGAAGAGGCCATATCCCTCGTAATATCGCGCCAGGAAACCCCCATTACAACGCTCAGAACCGTGCGCCCGACGGCGTGGTCCCCATTCCGAGGCAGCCCCGTAATCGTTTAGTTTGGCTACATGGCTGAAACGCGCCCCTACGCCGTTCTCTTTGACCTCGATGGAACCCTGATCGATTCGATCGCGCTCCTCCTCGCTTCGATGAAGCACACTTTCCAGGGCCGGCCGAGGCAGCCGACCGATGATGAATGGATCGAAGGTCTGGGTACGCCCCTCCCCAAGCAGCTCACGCCCTACGTTGAATCCGATGAGGATCGTGAGCGACTCGTCAACCGCTATCGTACGTTCCAGCTGGAGAATCACGATCGGCTCATGGCACAGTACTCGGGGGTCATCGACACCCTTGCTCTGCTCTACCAGCGCGGACATCCGCTGGGTGTGGTGACGAGCAAAGGGAACATGATGATGGAGCGCGGTCTCAAGTTCATCGGCGCCGACGATTACATCGAAGTCGCGATCGGCTATGACTCGGTGCACATCCACAAACCGGACCCGTTCCCGGTGCGTGCCGCTCTGGAGAAGCTCGAGTATCAGGCGAACGAAGCGGTTTTCGTTGGCGACTCACCTCACGACATCAAGTCCGGCAATGAAGCGGGCGTCATCACGATTGCCGCGCTGTGGGGCCCCTTCAGGCGCGATCAGCTGGATCCCTATCACCCGACATACTTTCTCGACGAGATCAAGGATCTTCCACCCCTGCTCGACCGAATCGCTGAGGCAAAAGCGGGGTAATATATTTCTCAGGTTCGACCCTCTCAGGAGTCAGTCAAATGGGTGTGTCATATCAGACGGGAACACTGGTCCGGACCGGCGAAGAGAGAGCTACTCTCGTACGCCGAACGTACTCGCTCGTCCTCGTCAGTGTCATAGTTACGATGGCTGGTGCGTCGTTCGGATTGTCGCAGCCAGGGTTGTTGGCCATGGTCAAGCAGCATCCGGTCATCGCTTTCTTCTGTTCACTTGCGCCACTTCTCATGGCGACGAGAAAGCAGGCGGATTTCCCGATCAACATCGCGCTCGTCTTTCTGTTCAATCTCGTTGTGGGCGTTGTGATTTCGCCCGTGCTTGATCTCTACGGCAGAACGCAGCCGGGCCTGATTGGACAGGCGGCCGTTCTCACGATCGGCGCATTTGGAATTCTCACGATGTACGCTTTCGTGAGCCGGCGCGATTTCAGCGCGTGGGGCAGCTTCCTCATGGTGGGCTTGTGGGTGCTGATTGGCACGATGTTGCTCAGCTTCTTTTTCAACAGCGGCACGGTGAATCTCTGGCTCGCGTCGGTGACAGTGCTTCTGTTCAGCGGACTTCTCGTATTCGACACCTGGCGGCTGCGCAACGTCTTCGGACCGGACGACTACGTCGGGGCGTCGGTGCAGATCTACCTCGATCTGCTGAACATCTTCATGGCGATACTCCGAATAACTGGCAACAGGCGCAACTAACGTCTGTTAACCGAGCACTACGGCGGCCGGCTGGTCGCACCCCGCTCCCAGCGACCGGCTCAGACCTTCCGCACGCTTTCGCGCGCAGCTCAGTGGCCACAGCGCGGGACTTAGTAAGCCGGCAGCGTTTAGCCGGGTGCGATCTGCCGGAAGCGGGTAGTGTTCAGTTGAAGTTGCCGCAAAGCTCCGGTCCCTACTCCGCCTGAACCTTTTCGATCTGCTTGGCCATGTCCAGGTCCTTCTGCGTGATCCCGCCGGCGGAGTGGGTGCTGAGCGTGCACGTGACTTTCGTGTACCGGATGTCGATGTCGGGATGGTGATCGGCCGCATCGGCCGCCTTGGCGACGGCCGTGACGAAGTTGATTCCGGAGAGGAAATTCCGGAATTGATAAGTCTTCGTGATTACCTCACCGCGCCGGCTCCAGCCTTGCAAATTCCCTAGCTCACGCTGGATCGCGATGTCCGACAGACGGTCCGCCATCAGTCACTTGCTCCGATCACAATATTGCCGAAGAAAATAGCAAGTTTGAGACTTCCTCGCGCGGTGGCCATGACTACGCAGGCATTGATCGATGAGCCAATTCTCGATATTCCGCACGCCCGCAGACGCAGCTATGATTGATTTTCGGCGCAGTCTCGGCGACCCGCGCCGTTAGCGTCGCCGGTGATCGCAGTTACGATCATTTTTTCGTACAGCCGGGCCAGAAGGCAGTGGCGGCGGCGTGGTCGTTCTGACGCCAAACTGAACTGCAACCGCAAAGAACGCGATCCGGGAATTCAGAAGCGCTGAAAGTGTCCGGCTTTCGCGCCAGCAGCAGCAACGGCCATAGCGCAGTTATCCGGGATCTAAATTCTGTGCTTCTAAATTCTCGCATCCCGTTCTTTTTACTAACTCCGGTCGCCTGCCATTGCCGATGTTTCGGGTTATATTCGGTATTATGCAGAAGCAGCCCCAGAAGCCCAAGCCACCCCCCGGTCTCTTCGGCGCTGACTACGACCGCACCTCCCGCCAGCTCCCCATCATCGGCGAGCAGAAGGACATCCGCTACTACTCCTCTCCCGCCAAGAGCGTTCTGAACGGTCCCGAGACCACCGGCATGGGGTTCTGGTCGATCAACCCCTATATCGGGTGCGCGTTCGGCTGCGCCTACTGCTACGCGCGCTACACCCATCGCTACGTGATGGAGCGCGCCGCCACGGATGAAAAGATGACCGATGTCCTTGGCGAAGCGTACAACAGACTCCCGCCCTGGCTGGCGTTCGAGCGGAATATCTTCGTCAAGGGAAACGCGCCCGAAGTCCTGAGCCGGACTCTCCGCTTTGGAAGCGAACGTCACCTCAAGCTGCTCGAGGGCGAGACGATCGTGATCGGAACTGCCACCGACCCATACCAACCCGCGGAAAGAAGATTCCGCGTCACGCGAGGAATTCTCGAGGTTATCGCTGAACATCCCGGGTTGACCGTCACGATCATCACCAAGAGTCCGCTCATCACGCGCGACATCGACGTCCTCTCGCGGATCAATCGCATTTCAGATCTGTCTATTCACATCTCTCTCATCACGCTCGATCGTGAGCTCGCTCGCAAAATCGAGCCGAGGTCGCCTACGCCGGAATCGCGCATCCGCGGGCTCGCGCGCCTGCGCGAGGCGGGCATAGATGCCGGAATCAATTGCATGCCGGTGCTGCCCGGCATCACGGATAACCCTGCCGACCTCGATGCGCTCGTAAAGCGAGTATCAGAGGCGGGTGCGACATACGTCGGCGCGTGCGCCGTGCGGCTGCAATCAGCGGCGCGCAAACGCTACCTGCCTTTCATCGAGCAGGAATTCCCTCATCTCGCCGAGCGCTATCGGAACACCTACGGATCGAGCGCGTACGCGGGAGAAAAATACAGAGAGGGATTGGCGCGCTTCTTCGAGAAAGTCTGCGCCAAGTATGGCGTCCGCGGATGGTCACGCAGTGAAGACGAAGAAGGGGACGAGGCGCTTGGTGCGCTCGTCCCCAACGTGCAACTCGGTTTCGAGTTCTAACTCAAAACAGAACTACTTCTTCGCCACTGCTTTTGCTCCAAAGAGAACTACTTCTTCGCGGGTGCCTTTTTGTGAGCAGCAGCGCGATGCTCTTTCATTTCCGTTTTCTTCGACTCACCTTCGGTTGCCGCCTGTGACTTCATTGACGACATGCCGCTGCCACTGCCCATGCCACTGCCGCCCATTGGCGGGTTGTCGCCGGGTCCAAAGCCAATGTTCATCGCGGTGAGAAGCGCAGCGGCGTTGTTGGCGGTGTTGAATTTCTTGGCGCAGGTTGCGATCGCGCGACGTGTCTGCGGACCGTAATGGCCGTCGACGTTGGTCACACCGCACCCTTGATCTCTGAGTTCCTGCTGCAGCGCGAGGAACTGGATCTTGCTGAGCCCGGCCTGAGCAGAAGCCAGGGCTGGCATGGTCAAAAAGGCGATTACAGCGATGGTCTTCTTCATACTTCAATGCCTCCGATCAGGTAGGGTCTCTTATACAGTACAGAGTTTCACTACGCTTGCAAAGTCTACGCCGAGGACTGAATTCGGCAAGGTGCAATTTGCTTAAAAAAAACCCGACTCGCGAGGAGTCGGGTGTTTTTTTTCGGAGCAAAAGTACGCTAACGGAGCATCTGGATAGCGAAGGCTCCCACGGCCAGAAGCGCAATTCCGATCACAGCGGCCGAAAGCGGCGTAACGGTCACCTGCTGCTTCCACCAGTTGTTCGCGGTGCCAGGGGCATCAGGCAGTGACGCCATGATTCGCTGCTGGACGCCTACCGGAGTCACCCGGCGTCTGAGCATCTCACTCTCGGCGTTGATGCGGGTCCAGAGCTCCACTTTGGATTGCCCTTCGACCTCGCTGGCGCGCATGACATCCGCTTCACCGTCGAGCCAGTCGTGCAGCAGTCCGTGACTCGAGCCGCCACCATTGAGCGGGACCTCGCGGTCATAGACCTGCTCGGGAGCTCTATCTTTCCGTTGAACGGGCTCGCGGCCCGATATCTTGTCGTTTCTATCGAAACCAGCGTCATCGCGCATCATGCGTACTTCTCCTCCAGCAATTGTTGGAGCGCCTCTCGCGCCCGATGCACTCGCATCTTTAGCGCGCCAACCGTCGTTTCCAGTAACAGCGCCATCTCCTCGTACGATCTCCCTTCCACGTGCTTCATCACGAACGCTTCACGCAGCGAGGGAGCGAGTCGGGCCAGAGCAAATTGCAGGTCCGTCCGCAGCTCATTGCGGTCCATCTCTTCTTCCGGCGTCGAGTACGTTGAGGGCTGATCGTCCTCGTCGTAGCTCACGTGCGTCCGCCGAATGTTCTTCAGCCAATCCTTGCACGAATTTGCGACTATTCTGAACACCCAGGCATCAAAACGACCTCGAACTTCACCCAGATGCTGATATGCTTTAATAAAAGACGCTTGAAGTATGTCTTCCGCCACATCGGGACTTCCGGTCATCCCAAGCGCATGTCGGTACAAGGGATCGCTGTATCGTGTTATCAGAACACCGAACGAGTCCTTGTTGCCGCCTAGAACCTTGGCGATGATCTCCTGATCGGCGTCGATCAGCGGCGCCTGATTGTCCGGCGTCGCGCTTCCCGCGCCCAACGTTTGACTACCCTGATCTTGCAGCGGTATGGCTGGCATCTTCACCTGCCTAGTGTAATCCCTTTGCCCGGCCCTGTATAGACCCAGGTGACTCGGAGATAACACGTTATGCCGTTACGTTAGCCATGACGAATGAAGGCTCGTGGAAGCAACCAAGCTACCGAAGGCGGATCAAATAGAGGTGCTCCAGAGCCACATCCTTATGGTAATGCCGGCCCTCCCGCTCACTGTCCGCCCGATACCGGCGGTAGCTGTGGGTAAAATGCGAGACCTTCCCATCCACTGCCGTATCAGCGAGCAGGGAATGCAGCGATTCGGGGGTCAGGTGGCCCTCCGAATTGAAGCTCACGAGCGCGTGCTTCGCCCCGGTCGCGCTCAGAAGTCCCGCGAAGAGCTTACGCACGCGGCGACCATGGGACCATTGGCTCCTGCCCTCGTCACCCGCCAGAAGTCCGACCTTTCCTCGCACCGCGGGCGAAGAAGTTGTCCACCCACGCGCCAGGATCTCAGGGATATGGTAGTAAGCCACGTACTGCCGCGAGTTATAAGGCGGATCGACATATAACAGATCAACCTCCCCTACCTCCCGCGCCGCGTCCGTCGCATCCATCCAGCGCGCCGTCGCCGGCTGGGCTCCTTGGATTGGCTTTTCTACCAGGATTTCGAACGCCCGCTTTGCGTTTGGCTGCCACCGCTTCATATAGGATGCATAGACGCCCGCGGTGTTTGCGACTCTGTCCGCCCCCTCGATTATTGCCGCCAGCAGGAGGTAGTAAGCGTTCTCATCTATGGCGCCGCCTTCCCGCCAGCTTTCCAGCTGCTCGCGTGCGGCGTCAATCCGCCCCGCGTTCTCCGGAGTGAAGTACATCCGAGAAGATCCTTTGACGCCCGCCATCGAAGGTGAGAACTCGCGGCTGATAAACCCCTCGCGCGAAGGGAGGGCCGCGAGCGTTTTTGCTCGCTCCTCGAGATCCCCTGGAGTCGTATCAGCGACCAGATAAGCGCGCTGAAATACGTACGACGACATGAGAAGGTCGCTCGAGTGAACCAGCCATCCTTCTGCCTTGAGCGCCCTGCTTACGCTCGCCGTGCCGGCAAACGCGTCGTGGGCCGAACCCACCTCGATGCCGCTCCTTTGCAGCGTCCGGAGAATGAATGGCAAAAGCCGTGTCTTGTTCCCGATATACCTCACGATGCCAAAAGGGCGAGGGTCATCGCCTCGCCCCTGAAACGATCATCGATGCTATGGACAAATCTGCGCCGCCGTCATCACCGCCTGCGGATTGGATGGAATGGCGAAACCGTACTTCGAGTTCAGCGCATCGGCCGCCGCATTCGCCATTTCCTGATATCCCTGAGCATTCGGATGCACTCCGTCCAGACTCACGTATTGGCCATAAGGAAGTACGCAGCCGAACATCTCGCCAACGCTGAATGGTGATCGACGGACTACCCACTGCGTCCACACCGCGGACAGGTCCAGATATGCCCACCCGTTCGACTGCGCCACGGTTTTGATGTGCGCATTCATCCCGCCGATCAACGCATCGAGCGCCTGAATATCGGCCGGCGTGAGGATGTTGTCCTGCGCTCCAGGAGTATCGGCGCAGCTCAGCGTCTGGGTCGTTCCTGTTGACTGCGCGGCGCTCACCGCGGCTGCCACCTTGATCGGAACGAAGATTGAATTTGCACTCCCCTGACAATCGGTCGCCACCATAACTCCAAGCGCCTGAAACTCCGCCCTGTCCTGGTAGATCTCGTCGCCGGTTCGGAGGGAGACGAACCCACCGGTGGTCGGCACGCCCGCCAGAATCACTTTTGCGCCGGTCTTCCTGACACTGTCGATCAGTTGATCGTAAACCGGCTGCCAAACGCTGTTGGGAACGATCGTCCCCTGCGCAGCGGCACCTCTGTATCCGGACTTTGGGAAAATCAGACCCGACGCCGCACCCAGTACCTCATTGGCGCCGAGCTCCACTGAGACGAGGGTCGGCTGCTGACGCATCATTGCCGTCACCTGGGTCGCCTTTGCCGGCAACACGAGCCTGTACTGCCGCCGTCGCTTCACTCCTTCAACCGAAGCGGTTTCGGGCGTGACGAACATCGCATCGTAGGTATTCGCGCCGTCGATCGCCACGTCATTCGGCGGAACCATTGGCGTTCCAAAAGGCGCGCACGTCGTATCCGGAGTGCTCGTGGTCTGGCTCGCGCCGGCGCTGATCCCGCTGAGCCGTCTATTCAGCTGCAGCGGTCCGATCAGCGGAGAGAAGCATCCCGGGGGCTGAACGAGAGGCTGCGAGAAGGAGCCGAACGCCTGATGCGCCAGCAGCTTCGTCCAGTCGTGCTGCTGATCGAAGTAGACCACACCATCGGACTGAACACCCATGCTGAGGCTCGTTCCGATCGCGACGTAGCGCGCGAAAACTTCCTGGCCGGCAGGCCCGGTTGTCTTGTCATCGCTGCACGCAAGAAAAAAGACGAGCGCCAGGAGACCCGTTGCAACGGAGCAATTTCGCTTCACGGACATAACATCAATCATCGCTAAAAGGCGCGCCACCCCAGAGCTCTCACCGAATCTCCGTGCTCATCGAGGCGCGGCGGCCGCAAGCGTACGCTGCCCGGAACGCTCGGCGGCACCCCGGTGAATGGAGAAGCCCCGGTTCCCTCGAGCGCTTCGGAAACTGATTTTACGAGTCCGCACGGCACACCGGCTGATTGAAGAACGGCGATCCAGTGCGCCGCATTCATCTCACGGGCCCGCTCGGACAACGCCGACACTACAGTCTCCCGGTTCTTCACGCGCCCGGCATTCGTACTCAGAGAATGATCCGCGACAAGCTCGGACAAACCCATGGCTGTCGCGCAGGCGCGCCACTGGTCGTCGCTTCCAACCGCGATGACGAGCGAACGGTCGGCCGCTTCAAAGAGCTGATAGGGCACAAGATTGGGGTGCGCGTTTCCCCACCGCTCCGCTTCCTTTGCCGATACGAGAACGTTCTGCACAACGTTAACCAACGATGCCCGTGCGCTGTCCGCGAGCGAGATCCGAATTCGCCTCCTGCCTATCGCCAAGGGTCCGCTGGCACGCTCGACCACCGCCGCCAGGATCGCGATTGCGGCGTCCTTACCGGCCACCACATCGGCCAGCGCGACCCCAACTTTCATCGGTTGTCCATCTCTCGTCCCCGTTATCGCCATCCACCCGCACTCCGCCTGAACGACAAAATCGTACCCGGGACGAGTGGAGCCCGCGCCGAATCCCGAGATTGTACACCAGACGAGCGAAGGATTCTGCCGAAGGAGCTCCTCGGGATCGAGACCGAGTCGCCCGAGTGCTCCGGCCACGAAATTGTCGAGGACTACGTCGGCCTCTGCGATTAGCTCTTTAATCAACGCCCGATCGTGGGCATTGGAGAGGTCGGCGGCGATGCTTTTCTTGTTGCGATTGGCGGAGAGAAAGTAGGCGCTCTCACCATCCCCATCGAACGGCGGTCCCCACCCTCGAGTCTCATCGCCGGAGCCGGGACGCTCGACTTTTATGACATCGGCGCCAAGGTCGCCAAGAATCATTGAGCAGACGGGGCCTGCCAGCACTCGGCTCAAATCAAGTACTTTCAGCTTCATCCGGTGGATTTGTCTCGTTAGAGTTGCTATAGTGTCGTTATTCTGACTTTACTTGTTGCACGAAGTGCTCGACCGGCCACCCTTTATGCGAAGGGTCACCCCACCTTGTTTTAGTCACGAAAAATCATATACTTAGCGCCGTTCAGGCCCCCTGCGGGACCACCCTGCCTTCAGCGATTTCACCCGTCAGCACCCTACCCTTTCGGCTGACCGGAGTTCATAGATGCCCGATTCAATCAAGCCAGCAGTTGCTACCCCAACAGCACCTGCCCCCGCCCTCGGCACACCAGCCGTTCCTCTCGTCATTCCGCCGAAGCGCAGTCCCGGCCACCGCGGCGCGGATGTCAAAGATACTGTCGCCGAGATGGCGGCGAAGGCGCACGAGATCAGCCTCGAGGCCGGCAGCAAGATGGCCGCCGCCATGAAAGACGTGGTCGGCGCGGCCGCTGGTCTTACGGGCCTCGTCCTGGAAAGCGCCCGCGATCTCCTTCAGTACATGGTCCGCCGCGGACAGATGACTCAGGACGAAGCCGACAAGCTGATGCGCGAAGTCGAAGCGTCGCACGCAAAGAGAAAGCCCGTGACTCCGCCCCCATCTGCTGCGAAGCCGGCGCCGAAAGTGGAACCCGCGCACGTCGTTCACGCACACGCAGCTCATCCCGCCGCGCCCAAGCACCACACGACAACGCCGATCAGGCACGCAGCGAAGCCAGCCGCCAAGCACGCAGCCGCTTCTCACAAGCCGGCGGCAAAGAAGACGACGATGAAGCCCGCGGCCAAAAAGCATGCGGTCAAGGCCGCGACGAAGGCGAAGCCAAAGGCCTCGGGTAAGACCGCGAAAAGAAGGTAGCTCGTGGTCATACCGCGCGGCGATGCGGTAGCGCTCGCCCGCGCTCTGACAAAAATAGATTCGAGAAATCCCACCCTCGCTCCGGACTCACCGGGCGAGGGTGATTGCGCTCGTACACTCGCGTCAGTCCTCGACGAATGGGGCTTCGCGGTTCAACTGATGGAAGACACTCCCGGCCGGCCGAACGTCGTAGCCAGACTCGGGCCTGCCAGCGCGCCGGCCCTCATGCTCAATGGTCACCTCGATGTGGTGGGCACCGAAGGGATGGTCCACGAGCCGTTCTCGGGAGCCGTCCACTCCAACCGCATCTACGGGCGTGGATCGGCGGACATGAAAGGCGGAATCGCCGCGATGTGTGCAGCCGCGGCAGGCGCGCATCGGGGTTCGGACCGACAGGTAGTCATCGCCGCCGTTGTCGACGAGGAATACGAGAGTCTCGGCATGCGGGCTCTGCTGGCCGCGGGAGTTCGCGCGGAAATGGCAATCGTCACGGAGCCAACGCGGCTGGCAATCTGTGCCGCACATCGGGGCTTCGCCTGGTTCGACATCGTTCTGAAGGGAAGAGCGGCTCACGGCAGCCGCTATGACGTCGGCATCGATGCGATCATGCATGCGGCGTTGCTGCTGGGCGAGCTCGACCTCCTCGAGCAGACGCGAGGCATGGGACCCCTTCATCCGTTGCTCGGGCGCGGCTCCCTCCATGCCTCCACAATCCAGGGCGGGGTGGGAGCGTCGACCTATCCCGAGCGCTGCAATCTCACAATCGAAAGACGGACGATTCCGGGTGAATCGGTCGAAAAAGTGCTTCTCGAGCTGACGGACGCGTGCGCTCGTGTCCGGGTTCGTCGCCCCGACTTCGACGCCGGCGTTACATTGAGAACGGCGCAGCTTCCCAGTGATGTTCCGGTGGATGCGCCAGTCGTGCAAAGGCTCGCTGACGCGGTAAAAGAAGAAGGAATCCCGGTCAGGATCGAAGGGCTCTCGGCGTGGACCGACGCCGCGCTTCTCAACGAGGCGGGAATTCCGGCGGTTTGCTTTGGCCCGGGCGACATCGCCGTCGCACACGCCGCCGAAGAGTTCGTACCGATAGAAGAGATCGAGCGCGCGCAGTCGATTCTTGGCCGCGTCGTTCGCCAATGGTGTGCCGGAGCGTAAGGAGTTTTCAGTGGCGCAGTGGACGCACAAGCAATACGACATTCTCGAGCGCGCGATCACCAACGGAAAACGGATCTCCGCGTTCCGACGCGGGACGGAGTACGTCGTCGTGCCCATGAGGCTGCGCATGATCAGCGGCCGTGAGGCCGTCGAGGCGACTCACCCGACGACGGGAGATCAGATTACGCTCTACCTCGACGAGATGGACAGCTTCGAGGTCGTGAAATGACGCGGGCAAAATCCGGCGACCTCGTCGCCATCTACGCCGACGAATCGTGCATTGGCAACGGCCGCGATGGCGACAATCCGGGCGGCGCTGGAGGGTTGATCGAGTGGCTTCATCCGAAGTCCTGTGAGGTCACGCGTTGCGACTACTGGATTTCCGAGCCTTCCACCACCAACAACAGGATGGCGCTCAGGTCCGTGATCGAAGCATTTCGCGCAGTATCACGGAATGGAAATTCCTATCGTGTGGTTTTCACCAGCGATTCGAAGTACATCGTGTCCGGCATGAGCGAATGGCTTCCGAACTGGAAGGCGCGTGACTGGAAGAAAAAGGGTGGGCCGATCATGAATCTGGAGCTGTGGAAGGAAGCCGACGTCGCCGTTTCCGGACACGAGTGTCAATGGCGCTGGGTCGGTGGCCACGCAGGGCATCCCCAGAACGAGTACGCAAACTTCCTCGCGACGAGAGCAGCCGCGGAACAGTCGAACTCGGCCGGTCTACGGCAGTCGGAATTCGCCGGCTGGATGGCGCGGCACCAGGAAGGCCCGCTCCGCCTGAAGGAAACCGCTCCTTTCCCTGAGCTCCATTCATTCCAGCCGAGCAAGCGAGCATGGACGATCTAGAGCGACTCTTTCAGAGATTGGTGCACAACATCAGGAACGGTCACGCCGAGTACCTGAGCGTACCATTCACAGTGCAGGAGCTGTACGACACGCTCGTGCCGTACCGGCACTATCGGCGTGACCTGGGGATCGAGACGAATCAGGATTACGAGGCTGCGGTGACCAGACTGCTCTCTGGGGAAAAGGGGTACATTCGGGCTGACCAGTCAATGCAGGACCGGTTGAAGCAGGAGATGGCGTCGGCTAGTCCTGATCTCGGAATCTTTCGCGATTACGCCGACACTCGAATCTCTCTCGTACCTGCCGCGGTACAAAAGCTCGGCGTCTCCATCCCCGCTCAGAACGCAGGTGGTTATTCGGTGGGCACCCACACTACTGGTGCGGAGGGCGGCAACGGATCAACGAGCGAAGGCACCACGAGCTTTACGTTGCCGGGTCTTTCCACTATTGAAGCGGCCGATGGCTGTCGCTTCTGTGGCGGCACCCTTCCCCAGGGCAGAGCTGTGATATACTGCCCTCATTGCGGCCAGAATCTCGCGGCCAAGCACTGCGAAGGGTGCGGGCAGGAGCTGGATCCGGTATGGAAGTTTTGCGTGAATTGCGGGAAAAAGGCGTAGGCATCGATGCGTAAAACTTCCGCGTCCACTGGCGTAGTTTTCCTCTCCGCGGTACGAACTCCGTTCGGAACCTTTGGCGGTAAGCTGAAGGACATCTCGCCGGTCGACCTCGCCGTCCACGCGTCCAAAGTGGCAATCGAGCGGGCAGGCATCACTCCCACGGACATCGACCAGACCATTTTTGGAAACGTCCTTTACACGGTGAGCGATTCCATCTATTTCGCGCGGCATGTTGCGCTCAAGAGCGGATGCCGCCAGGAAACTCCGGCTCTCACGCTCAACCGTCTTTGCGGGTCGGGTTTCCAGGCCGCCGTGAGCGGAGCGCAGGAGATCATGCTCGGCGATGCGCGGGTGTGTCTGGTAGGTGGCGCCGAGTCCATGTCGCTTGCTCCGCACGTCACACGCGGTCTGCGCTGGGGCGTTCCGCTCGGCAGAGCGCCGGTGATGGACGACATCCTCTGGGAGGGCCTTACCGATTCGTATGTCGGGTTGGGAATGGCCGAAACCGCGGAGAATCTGGCCGATCGGTACAAGCTCGATCGCGGCTGCGTCGACGAGTTCGCGCTGAGATCGCAGCAGCTCTCGAAGGCCGCATGGGACGAGGGTGTGTTCAAGGATGAAGTAGTGGCCATCCCGATCCCGAATCCAAAAACAGGCAAGTCGGAAGAATTCGCGAAGGACGAGCACATGCGCCCCGACACGACGGCCGAGAAGCTCGCCGCGCTCAAGCCCGTGTTTCGAAAGGGTGGTGTCGTCACGGCAGGAAACGCATCCGGAATCGGCGACGGTGCGGGCGCGATGGTGATCGCGAGCGAGAGCTTCGCGACCGAGCGAGGACTCAAGCCGATCGGGCGTCTGGTATCGTGGGGGGTTGCGGGAGTCGATCCAGCGGTGATGGGCATCGGACCTGTTCCAGCTTCGAAGGCCGCGCTGGCGAAGGCTGGACTCTCGATCGCAGACATGGATCTGATCGAGGTGAACGAAGCTTTTGCCGCGCAGACCTGTGCCGTCGAGCGCGAACTGGCGCTTCCACGCGAGCGGCTAAACGTGCACGGCGGTGCGATCGCGCTCAGCCATCCGCTTGCCGCGTCGGGAGCGAGGATCACGGCCCATCTACTGCATGCGTTGCGGGCGCAGGGAAAACGCTTTGGCCTGGGAAGCGCCTGCATCGGCGGCGGGCAGGGCATCGCCGTCGTGATTGAATCCATTCACTAGACCGCGCTCGTCGGAGCGAACGAGGAAATATGAAGCCGAGTCAGAAGTTCGTCATCGTAATGCGGCGCTTGGCGCTCATTCGGATATTCGCTGTAGCGTGCCTCGCAACACTGTTGGCGTCCTGCGCTTCGGTGGGAGGAGGAACCGGGGGAACAGCGACCAACGGGGGTGCCGGTCCCAACGATCAGAGCGTCGGCGTGCCTAACGCCGTATGGCCCGTCAAGACGCGCGAGCACGTCGACCTGTGGCTGCACGGCTTTGCCCTTCTCCAGGAAGACACGACTTTCGTCCCGTTCTTCAAGCGTGGATACAGCACGAACATGATCGTCCTGAAAAACAAGGCGAATGTGGTCACTCAGCTCGATGCGAATCGTGACCGTCTCCGGGCAAGGCTTCTCGCCAACCCGCAGCTGGTCAACGCCCAGTTCGTCCCCCTTTCATTTTCCTCCTGGGCCGAGATGTCGCAGGCAGCGGATCTCTTCACGCGCGCCAATGGAGACCCTCGCGCGGCGTCGTCTCAGCAGCAAGCGAGTGAAATTGCTTTTCTTGCCGCATACTTCCCGACGGCAGCTGATCGCGACTGGCTCAGACTCTTCATCCAGTCGTTGAGCGATGAGAGCAACAAGTTTTACCATTCGTACTGGGTCGAGCAGCAGCGCGAAAAAAGCAACGTGCTCGAGCTGGTGGACACGCTTTGGCAGCGCACGTATCGGCCGCGGATGCAAAGATTCCTGAACAACACGCAGCAGGCCGCCGGCACCGTTCTGCTCTCCCTGCCACTCGACGGTGAAGGCCGATCGCTGACGAACGGGAAACAGGCCAATATGTTCACCGTCACTTTTCCGGATCGGCCGAACGACGCGACGGAGGCGATTTTCGTAATCGCTCACGAGGCATCGTCCGGAATAGCGAACACGGCGGTAACAGACAACATTACCCCGGAGCAGCGGCGCACCGGCGTCGGAGAGCGTTATCAGAGCTCGGCGGCGGTTCGCGGAGGGGCCCTGCTGATCCAGCGCACTTCGCCGGAGCTCGCCGACGGCTACATGCGCTACTACCTCAGATCGGTCAACCGTGCACCTGGCGCCAACCTGCAGGCGACCTTCATCGCGACGTTTGCGCTTCCCGATACTATAAGAGATGCGCTCACTCGTCAGCTGGACGTCGTACTCGGGGGCATTTGAACAGAGCCGGCTGATTCGGAGGCCTTCTCGTCGCCGCGCAGATATAATTCTGCATGGCCGATGAGAAGGTTTCGCTTCCCGCTCGACAGACGCTGCTGGACCGACAGGCGCTGGAGCGCGTTCTCGCCCGCGCGGCGGAGCTGCAGGGCGCCGGCTCCATGCCGGACAACGCCGATCTGATCAGCGAGGGCCAGCTTCGGGACATAGGAAACGAAGTCGGACTCAATGCCGCGACGATCAATCAGGCTCTCGCAGAAGAAAGGACCCGCATCAACGTTCCCGAGGAGCGCGGCCTGGTTGCTCAGATTGCGGGGGCAGGATTCGCGACCGCGACGAGAACCGTGGCCGGCACGCCGCGCGAAGTGCTGGCGTCCATCGACACGTGGATGTCCCGTGAGGAATGTCTTCAGGTGCAACGCCGGTTTGCCGACCGCATCACGTGGGAGCCGCAGCGCGGCTTGTTTGGAAAACTGAAACGAACCGTCAACATCAGTGGGCGCGCGTACTATCTGGTCGAAGCAAAAGAGGTGTCGGCCACTGTCCTGCCGGTGGATGCGACGCGTGTGGTCGTGAGACTCGATGCGAACATCCATGCGAGCCGTGCTCGGCGGGTTGGATTAGGCGGCTTGGTCGTCGGCGCAGGCGGCGTATTCGCGGGACTCGTCGGCCTGGCCCTCATCGTCGCGCATCTTCCGCTCCTTGTCGCAGCCGGAGGCGCGCTGGTTCCACTCGCCGGGGGGACAGCTGGCGCCTACAAGGTGGCGAAGAGTCACCGCACTGTGCTCTCCAGCGTGCAGCTCGCGCTGGAGCAGGTTCTGGACAGGCTGGAGCATGGAGAGTTTGCGCGGCCCAGCTTACGGGATACGCTCGTTGCGATCCCTCGGCTTCCACGCCCATGACGCGAGACCGCACTTCCACCAGAGGCTGCTGAATGAAAGAGATCAGAAAGGTTGCCGTCATAGGAGGCGGACTCATGGGAAGCGGAATCGCCCAGGTCTCGGCCGCCGCTGGATTTCCGACGACGGTGCGCGAAGTATCGGACGCGCTCGCCGCAAAATCGCGGCAGGCGATCGAGAAATCCCTCGCCAAGGGAATCGAGCGCGGAAAAGGCACCCAGGCGGAGCGCGATAAGACGCTCGCAAATCTTCGCTTCGTGACCGATCTCAGCGCTCTGGCGGAATCCGATCTGTTCGCCGAAGCCGTCGTGGAAGATCTGGAAGTTAAGAACACGCTCTGGGGCCAGCTGGATAAGCTCGCCAAGCCCGACGCGATCTTTGCCTCGAATACGTCGAGCCTTACGATTATCGCGATGGCGGCCGGGAGCGGACGTCCGGACCGGATGCTCGGGCTGCACTTTTTCAATCCCGTCCCACTGATGAAGCTTGTCGAAGTCGTTCGCACGATCACCACGAGCGAAGAAACCGAGCAACGCGCGCTCCAGTTCGTCCGCGCCCTGGGCAAGGAGCCGATCAGGGCAAAGGACAGCTCGGGCTTCGTTGTAAACCTGTTGCTCATCCCCTACATGCTCGACGCCATCAACGCTCTCGAGTCGAACGTGGCCTCGGTCGAAGACATAGACAAGGGAATGCAGCTCGGGGCGGGTCACCCAATGGGGCCTTTCACGCTTCTCGACTTCGTGGGTCTCGATACGGCCTACAAGATCGCCGAGATCATGTTCGAGGAGTATCGCGACAGGCGATACGCCCCTCCTCCGTTGCTCAAGCGGATGGTGCTGGCGGGAATGCTTGGCAAGAAATCCGGAAAAGGATTCTACGATTACTCCGTCAATCCGCCGCGCGTGAGCAGCCTTGGCCTTTGATGCTTCACCGCGAGTGAGCCGCGTAGCAGCGTGACGCCTCCGGGATTCCGCGGGACATTTCGCGAGGACGAGCTCGCCCGCGCCGTCTATTCCGAGGCAGCCGGCATTGGTCGCGCGATCCCGACGGCCGTGGCGGTCCCCATAGATGCGGAAGACGTCATCATGCTCGTGAAGTGGGCGGCGGCAACCGGCACCAAGCTGATCCCGCGCGGCTCGGGCAGCAGCATGTCCGGCGGCGCGATCGGAAAGGGAGTGATCGTCGACCTCTCGCGGATGAACCGTCTTTCGACCATCGACGAACGTGCGCGCACAGTCTGGGCCGATCCTGGCGTGCTCTGGTCCACCGTCGACGTCGAGGCAAGAAAGAAGGGCCTCAGATTCCCCGTCGATCCATCGAGCGGCCCTTTCTGCACGCTCGGCGGAATGGTTTCGACGAACGCGTCCGGAGCGCACACTCTTCGCTACGGCTCCACGCGCGCGTGGGTGAACGCGCTCGACTGTGTTTTCAGCGACGGCGAGCGCGAGGTGATCGTCCGCGGGGAAACACCGCCGAGGCGAATCGACGCGGTCGGCCGATTCCTTCGGGACGCGCACGGCGAGATAGTCGCACTCGACAAGCGTCGGCCGATTCGTCACGAGGGCGTCCGCAAGGAATCCTCCGGCTACGCGATCCATGATTACGCGACGCGGGCCGATCTCATCGACCTCCTCGTCGGCAGCGAAGGAACTCTGGCGATAATCGTCCGCGTCCAACTTTGCCTTTCGCCGCTTCCGGCGGCGACGAGCAGCGTGCTCGGATCCTTTGCGTCGCTCGAAGAGGCAACGGCGGGCGCAATGATAGCCGCCGAGACCGGCGCGAGTGCGTGCGAGCTTCTCGACCGGACTTTCCTGACTTACGCTGAGAGTGCGCCGAGTACCAGCCAGGCTTTACGGAGTCGTATGGAGGGCGCCGCGGCGATTCTCCTCGCCGAAGTCGAGGGCGAGAACGGGGAGACCGCAGCCACGAAGGCAACGCAGCTCGCCAGCGCGTTCACGATAGCTGGAGCAAGTTACGTGGATATCGCCCTCACTCCCGAGACTGAGCACGACCTCTGGGAGCTGCGCCACGCCGCCAGTCCCATTCTCGCTGCGCTCGAGAGCACGACGTCCATGCAATTCATCGAAGACGGAGCGGTTCCAGTGGCGAAGTTGCCCGAGTACGTGAAGGGCGTGAGGCAGGCCCTCGATCAACGCGAGGTGAGCGGAGTCATCTTTGGACACGCCGGAGATGCGCACGTTCACGTCAATCCGCTCATAGACGTCGGGCAGACCGACTGGCGGGATAAAGTCACGGGTCTTCTGAATGACGTCGTTGCCCTGACAGCCCGCCTCGGCGGAACGCTTTCAGGCGAGCATGGAGACGGTCGGCTTCGGACACCCCTTCTCGATCGAGTCTGGCACAAGGAGGCTCTGCGCGCCTTTGGCCTGGTGAAGAAGGCGTTCGATCCGGCCAACATCTTCAATCCAGGAGTGAAGGTGCCGCTGCCCAATCAGAAAGCGATCGAGGACGTCAAGTACGATCCTTCGCTTGCTCCGCTCCCCGCAGAAGCTCGAGCGGCGCTCGACTGCATGGTGAAGGCTCGCGCGTACGATCAGTTCCGGCTGTCTTTGATCGCCGGTTCTTCTTAGCTTTCTGCCCGCGTCATTTCAGAACACTCCGCCGCCAGACCTTTGATCTATACCGAGCCTCGCCTCACACTCCTTGCTCGCCCGGAGTTCATCGAGCCCGATCACCTTCGCGTTCACTGGCTGGGCGAGAGCACCGATGGCGAGAAGCTCGCCGAATTCGCGGGGCGCCTTTGCTACATGAGCCAGAAGAACCCGGCGAGCCGCGCGACTCGGGAGTATCTGGAGAACATCAAGAAGCAGGGTCACGGAAGCGTTCTCGAGCACGCGAGCTACTCCGTTCTTCTCGAGGGAGTGAGCCGCTCGCTCACCCACGAGCTCGTGCGGCACCGGGCCGGTTTTGCCTATAGCCAGCTGAGTCAGAGATACGTCGACGAGTCGGACGCGAACTTCGTCGTTCCGCCGGCGATCGTCGGCGACGACACTCTGGAAAAGGAATGGAGGGCTCAGATAGAGGAGGCGCAGAGATGCTACGTCCGCCTCGTCGAGCATCTGATGGAGCGCTACGGCTGGGTGGCCGACAAGGTCCATCGCCGAAAGATGTCTCGTGAGGCAGCGCGAGGAGTTCTTCCGAACTCCACCGAGACGAAAATCGTCGTGACGGCCAACGCACGGGCGTGGCGGACGATGCTGGAGCTTCGATCGAGCGAAGGTGCGGAGCTCGAGATCCGCCGCTGCGCGGTCGCGATCATCAAAATGCTCTCGAAGGAGAGTCCGGCCTTTTTCTCCGATTTTGAGATCTACCAGGCCGAGGATCGGCGCGAGGCGGCTCGTATCGGCTACCACAAAGTCTGAAAAAATCTTCGCCCCTCGAAAAACTTTTTTTTGCCGGAAAATTTTTTTCCGAGAACGCGGAATAATTATTGCGCCACATGGTTGGCGTTTATATACTCGTGTGCATGATTAGATCGTCTGAATTCTCGTAGGGGTCGATGGCTCTTATCGGACTCGCCTACAACCAAAAACCTGAGCCAACAGAGCTCGCCAGCCCACTCTCCCAGGGCGGCCGTCAGCAAGACGGGGAGCTTTCGCGTCCCGAGGAAGAACCTCCAAGTAAAATCTCCGACCTCACCATCGCCGAGCTAATTGCCCGCGATGAATTCGCCGAGTGGGACAGTCCAACCACGATCGCAGCAGTAGAGTCAGCCCTTTCGAAGCTCGGAAAAGTCGTCCGCCTCGAGGCGAAAGAGGATTTTCCTGAGCAGCTTCGCCAGACCAGGCCCGATATCGTCTTCAACATCGCTGAAGGATTGCTCGGAGTGAATCGCGAAGCCCAGGTCCCGGCGATTTGCGAATTCTATGGAATTCCCTACTCCGGAAGCGATCCCTTCACGCTCTCGCTCTGCCTGGATAAGGCGAGAACGAAGGAGACGCTCGCCTTTCACGGGATACCGACTCCGAAATTTGCCGTCGTCCGGACGCTCGAAGACCTCGGCGCGGTTTCCGGGAGGCTTTCGTTCCCGCTGTTCGTGAAGCCCCTCCACGAAGGCTCATCGAAGGGAATCACTGACAACAATCTTTGCCGCGACGCACGGCAGCTCTTCGATCAGACGCGTTTTCTGCTGGAGAACTACAGTCAGCCAGTGCTCGTCGAGGAATATCTGCCTGGTCAGGAGTTCACGTGTGCCGTCCTCGGCAACGGTGAAGAAGCCACGGTTCTCCCTCTGGTCGGAATGAATTTCGACACGCTTCCCGATGGCGCTCTCCCGATTTACAGCTTTGATGCGAAGTTCATTTGGGATCGACCCGAGAGTCCACTCGACATTTTCCAGTGTCCCGCTCGTATCACGAGTGCTCTTCAGGCGTCTATTGAGCGAGTTACACTCGACGCGTTCCGTGTTCTCGGTTGCCGCGACTGGGCGAGGATCGATGTCCGTCTCGATGGTGCAGACATACCGAATGTGCTCGAGGTGAATCCGCTTCCGGGGATTCTTCCGGATCCAGCCGACAACTCGTGCATGCCGAAAGCGGCGAGAGCGGCGGGGATCGGATACGATGAATTGATTCAGAGCTGTCTGAAGTACGCCGCTGCGCGACAGGGCGTAACACTGGGATCTGCCGCGCCGTCTGGCGCCGCCCAGGGCGAGCAGGCTTTCGCCGCGGGCGCAGTTAGCTGATCGCAGGAACAAGGAGAAACGCGCCATGAAAATAGCGTTGCTGTTCGACGGGCTCTCAGCGCTCGGCAAGGCGCCGGAAGTGCAGCTGCTCGATTCCATCGAAGCCGTCGAGAGCGCACTGCTCGACTGGGCGACCGAAGTCGTGCGGGTGCCCGTCTCGAACGATGGCCGCTGGGTCGAGCGGGTCCGCAAGGGGAAATTCGATCTCGTCTTCAACCTCTGCGAAGGGATCGATGGCGAGGCAGTCTACGAGTCGATGGTGATCTCCGTTCTGGAGCTCCTTGGCGTTCCGTTCACGGGAAGCGGAAGCTGGACGACCGCGCTGACCCTGAGAAAGAATCTCGTAAACGCAGTACTCGATCGCACTCGGCTGCCCGTTCCGCGCTGGGCGCACGTCCGGCGCGGTGACGAGATCACAAGCGTCGGATTCCCGGCGATTTGTAAGCCGGTCGCCGAAGATGCCTCGGTCGGAATCGAGCAGCGCTCGGTTGTCCGGAGCATGCGCGCGCTCACGGCGAGGATCGAAGCCATGCTCGAGGGCTGGGACGAAGTCCTCGTCCAGCGCTTCATCGACGGTCGCGAAGTGAACGTCGGAATATTGGGCGACGAGATTCTTCCGATCGCGGAGATCGATTTCGGCCAGATGCCCAAGGGGATGTGGCACATCGTATCGTATCGCTCCAAGTGGGAGACAGGAAGCGATGAGGACCTTGGGGCAAAGCCGAATTGTCCGGCCGATCTCTCCGAGGACCTCGCCAACGAGCTGGCGGTAATCGCGCGCGCGGCGTGGCACGTCGCGGGCGGAGAAGGATATGGGCGATGTGATTTCCGGATCGACCAGTCGGGCCGCCCCTGGCTGCTCGAGGTGAACGCGAATCCCGATATCTCTCCGAACGCCGGACTCGCCCGCATGGCTGGCGTTGCGGGCATTGATTACTCGCAGCTCATTCGCCGGATCTGCGATCACGCTCTCGCAAAACGCAGCGAGAATTACGCCGACCGCTGGGCACAGACGCTCCGGCTGTCGGGTCTTGGTTGAAGGATTTTCTGATAATCAACAACGCCCTTACCGGGGCCGGAGTGGTGCACGCATGAGCGATTGGCAGCGGATCATCAAGGATCAGAGCATCGCGTCCCTCGAAAAGCTGGCCGATAAGTTCGGGCACGACGTCATCGACGTCGAAGCCCTGAAACCGGCGTTCGACAACTTCCAGATGCGGATCACTCCCGCCGCTCTCGACCAAATCAAGGAAGTCGGTGACCCGATGTGGCAGCAGTACGTGCCGACAGTCGAGGAGCTGGATGTGGTGGACGGGGTCATAGATTCGCTCGATGAAGACGGCGACTCTCCGGTGCCGAACATCACGCACAGGTACCCCGACCGCGCCCTGTTTCTGGTGAGCCCGGTTTGCGCGAGCTACTGCCGGTTCTGCACGCGGCGGCGCAAGGTCGGCGACCCCGAGAAGATTCCGCTCAACCAGTTCGACTCTGCGTTCCAGTATCTGCGCGAGCACACGGAGATTCGCGACGTCATCATGAGCGGCGGAGATCCCATGATGCTGAGCGATCGACGGCTCGAGTATTTCTTTCAGCAGCTCCGGGCAATCCCGCACATTGAGATCATCCGGCTCGGAAGCCGGATCACCTCGCATCTGCCGGAACGGATCACACCGGAATTTTGTGAGATGGTGCAGAAGTACCACCCGATCTTCATGAACACGCACTTCAATCACCCGAGCGAGCTCACACCTGCCGCGGTCGCCGCTCTCGATCGCCTCTCGCGAGCCGGAGTATCGCTCGGCTGCCAGACGGTTCTGCTAAAGGGAGTCAACGACGACCCCAAGGTGATGATGAAGCTGATGCACGAGCTGCTGAAGGCGCGCGTGCGTCCCTACTACCTATATATGGCCGACCAGGTGGCGGGCGGAGAGCACTTCCGGACGACCGTTCAGAAGGGTCTCGAGATCATGCAGGCCCTCAGGGGCTGGACATCCGGGCTGGCAGTTCCCCAATTTGTCATCGACTCCCCGGGCGGCGGAGGCAAGGTGCCCCTTCTGCCCGAGTACCTGGAGCAGATCAACGACGACGAAGTGATCTTCCGAAACTACGAGGGAAAGCGTTTCGTCTACAAGCAGCCGCGCGCGGTGCCCGCGGCCCCAGCCGAAGTAGAGCGCGCGGCTGAAGTTGGGGTGGTGCCGATAAGCAGGAAAAAGTCCGCCTCGCCACGTCGCACAAAGCGGCGGCGCGCAGCGGGAGAATAGCTGGCCCACCCGTAAAGAGAGAACCGCCCCAACGCCGAGGCGGCTCTCTCTTTTGTGCAATCTTTAGCGGCTAACGAAAACTCCGCGGACCCCTTTCCCGGTCCACCAGCAGCGCGTCGTTCAACGCCTGCAGCTCCGCCTCGATCTCCGCACCCGCGCCTGCATCTCTGATGCGCGCGCGATCTGGCGCAAATATCTCGCGCGCCACCGCCAGCGCGTCGTGCGCGCCCGCGACCGCGACGAGGTCCCCAGCCCGAATCACCTCGCGGCCAAGTGGCGTTGGGATCTGTTGCGTCCCCCTCCTGATCGCCAGCACCGTGGCGCCGGTGGCGCCTCGGAGATTGAGCTGCCCGAGACTTCTTCCTACAGCGATGCTTTGCGGAACCACGCGAATCGCGACCGGTTCGCCAAGTCCCGGAAGAATCGCATTCACATCTTCGAGTATTTTCGTCTCATCGGATGCGCCGTCGGTCGATGCCTTCGGGGCTGATCCCAGCGCGTACCACGTTGTTGAATCCTTCCTGGTCCGCTTCCGCCTCGTCCTGGCGGCTGAAGCGAGCGAAGAGCGCCCCGCCACCAACCAGCGGGATCGAGATGTGCGGCCCAATAATCATTCCCGCGAGCAGATACCCGAACACGACTGGCTGGCGGAGACGCTGGAAGACGACCGTTGCGACGGCCGCCACGCAGAGAACTACCGCGAGATTCTGGAGGAATGTGTGGGGGTCCATCAACCACAGAATCTACTCGTCGCGGGCTGAGCGAAAAACAAAAAAGGCTGCCCGAGTTGGGCAGCCTTTTTGTTTTCTCACGAAGGAGTCTTAGTCTTCGCCATCCTCATTCTCGAAGGTAAGCGCATCGGCTTCGCGGACACGGTCGAGCATGGCGTTGACCGGAACTGCGATCCCCCGGTCGTTCAGCGCCGACTCATTCGTCGATCCCCGCTGAAACCAGCTCCCCACTCCAGGCGTGATCTCCGTACCCTCACCAACCGCCTCTTCGTCAGGGGCGGTATCCGAACCATAAACGTCCATGCATCCTCCACGGGTTCAGTGTCCCTTTCTACCATCTCTACGCTACCCCAAAACAGGAGTTTCGCACCGCTGCCGGAAGCTACAACAGGGACCGAAACCCTCCAATAGTCAGACTCTTTCCGACGCCAAACTGGTACAACCTTATCGGAGGTTTCCTAGAGAACCGTCTTGGGGTCGATGCCCCGAGTAGCGAAAATCCGGCCAACTGCCTCGCCAATCTTATTATTGGGGGTGCTGGCGCCCGCAGTTACCCCGACGCGGACTGGGCCTATCGCGGTGAGCCAGTCGGGGGATTCGATTTCTTCCTTAGCACCGAGCGGGCGGTGGCGGATCGTGCGGGATGCGGGGTCGATGTCGTCGGCATCCTCGACGTGGAAGGTTCGGACAGTCTCCGAACAGAGAGCCGCCAGTGACATGGTGTTGCTGGAGTTGTAACCGCCGATTACCACCATCACGTCGAGGGGTTCGCGCAACAGCTCGACGACCGCGTCCTGGCGCTCCTGGGTCGCGCTGCAGATGGTATCGAAGGTACGGAAATTCTCCCTGGCGTAGTCGTCGCCGTGCGCTCGCGCCATTGACCGGCCAACCAGCTCTCCGATTGCCAAGGATTCGCGTGCGAGCATGGTCGTCTGATTGGCGACGCCGATCCGCTGGAGGTCTCGAGTCGGATCAAAGTTCGGGGACGCGGACTGCGCGAAACGCTCCATGAGCGTCTCCGAGCTCAGACGTCCCTCGATGAAGTCGCAAACGACCTGCGCCTCCTCGAGGTTTCGCACGATGAAATAATGACCATTCTCGTATTTCTCGGCCTGCGAGGCCGTGGCGCGGGTCTCTTCATGGTAGTACTTGCCGTGGATCAGCGAGGTAAAACCATCGCGCGCGTAGCTTTCGACCCGCTTCCAGACGTTGAGCACGGAGCCGCAGGTCGTATCGACCATCACGCAGCCGATCTGCCGAAGTACCTCAAAGTCCCTGATCGTCACACCGAAGGCGGGGAGGATTACGACGTCCTCTGGCTTCACCGCGCTGAAATCGATGTGGCCGTTCTGGGGCATGAGGAAAGTGATTCCCATGGCCTGAAGTTTCGAGTTCACGTGCGGATTATGGATGATCTCCCCAGCCAGGTAGATGGTACGATCAGGGAATTTCTTTCTGGCCTGATAGGCGTACTCTACCGCACGTTCGACCCCATAGCAGAAGCCGAATTCCTTTGCTAAACGGATGGTTATTTCGCCGGCCGTCAGGGTATATTCCCTGGCCTGAAGCATATCGACCAGCTGCCCGGTATAGTCGGAGGCCAATTCGGACTGAATTTCAGATTTCAGCCCGAAACCCTTCCGAAAGTAGGTTCCGTTGGGGGCGCTGGCCTGCATATTTCCAGTAGGAGTAGCACCCACCCCGGGCGTGATTTTAACCGACGTATCAGTGTCTGCCATACCCTCTGAATCTAGCAGTGCCCTGCCGATAATGCGCTTTGAAAAACGACGATGATTGAGTCACTCGGAGCGTACCCCGCAGAGCAATCGATGGCGCCGATGGAGAGCGCGCCGCCCGTCCCTTTCGCATCGCCGGGCACGGGTCCGTCCCTTCTGAGGCCGGCTCCTCTTCAGAAGGGCGACACTATCGGTGTGGTCGCTCCCTCCTACGCTCCGCACGGCGCTCGGCTCCTTCGCGGGGTGCGGGCAATGGAGGAAGCGGGCTACAATGTCATTCTCGAGCCCGAGATCGAACGCTTCCGCCGCTTCCAGCAGAACGAAGATCGCAAGCGCGCGCAGAATCTGATGGACATCTGGGCGCACCCGGATGTCAAAGCCGTGATTTGTGGAACGGGCGGCTACGGCGCGGTACGGATCCTCCCATATCTCGACGCAGACCTGTTCCGCCGGAATCCAAAGACGTTCGTCGGCTACTCTGACATCACCGCACTGCATCTCTGGATGATGCGTCGCGCGGGTTTGCGGGTTTTTCACGGGCCTACGCTCGACGATCTCTCTCCCGGCGGCGCCAACGAAGTCACTTTGATCTCGCTGCTGACCGCGCTCCGTTCACCACGTCCCGAAAGCATGCTCGGGCGCGACATCGCGCGCGCGGTGCGGCCGGGTAGAGCGGTGGGGAGACTCACCGGCGGAAACCTCTCGCTCGTTCAGCAGACGATCGGAACCCCGTACGAGATCGATACCCGGGACGCGATTCTCTTCCTCGAGGAGATCCACGATCCAATGTCCGTCGCCGACGAGCGGCTATTGCATCTCCGCGCCGCGGGCCTGCTGCGTCACGTGCGCGGGATCGTTTTCGGCCAGCTGTCCCTCGACCGTTCGGAAGAGGACGAGTTCGAGGATTTTCTTCTCGACCTCGTGTCGGATCTCGATGTGCCGATTCTCATGGATTTCCCGGCGGGACATGAGACGCCGAATCTCACGCTGCCACTCGGCACCGAGATGGAGCTGGTTACGGATGACGCGACCGGCTGGCTGACCTACCGTGAGGATGCGCTCACGGCCGCGCCCGACCGGCCAAGACTAAGCCTGGTGTAGTCTCTGTTTTCGAGTAACTGCAACTGAAGACTACCGGCTGGGGGCTTCCGGCGGGCCGGCTCTTGGCTGCGGGCTTTCCACAACAATCACAAACTCCCACCGGCGATCGCGGCGTCGATCGTGATGCACCACACGTGGAGCAGCATAAGGTGCACTTCCTGGATGTACGCTCCGACGTCGCTCGGTACCGCCACGACGTGATCCGCGTCTCCGCCCTGCAGGCCATTTCTGCCGCAGAGCGCGATCGTCGTCGCGCCAAGCGCTTTCGCGGCCTTCAGCCCGCGCAGAACATTTTCAGAACGCCCGCTGGTAGTGATTCCGACCACCGCATCGCCCCGCAGCGCGAGCGCTTGCACCTGCCGCTCGAATAGAGCCGCGTAACCGAAGTCGTTCGCGATGCACGTCACCACTCCCGCATCGCCAACCAGCGAGAGCGCCGGTAACGCGCGCCGGGTTTCCTTGAAACGTCCGATAAGCTCTTCGACCAGGTGACTGGCCTGGGTCGCACTACCTCCGTTGCCGAAGGCGAGGACCTTGCCGCTCCGCCCCATGCATCCGATGAGCGCCCGAGCGATGGCATCGGACGCCGGCTGAAGGGACGCGACGCAGTCGTCGATCACTTTCTGGTGCTCGCGAAAGTGCGCCGAGAAATACTGTGCGGTCATGCGCGGATTATACGGTTGGCGGCAGACGACGCCAGTGGCAGGACATTCTATCGTCCCCGACGCCGCTTCCGAGAATCCGATCTGCCTCGCGGACTGCGGTCGGACTTTGCGCCTTTGTGGCGGGGACGGCCACCACCCTTTCTGTGCTGGCGAAACTCGCTCGCTATGCGACGCACCTCGCGCTCGGCGGACGACAACATCGCGCGGTCTTCGGGCACGGCTTCGACTTCATCCGGCGACCACGGCTGCTCCAGCCGTTCCTGGAGGTCTTCCAAAGTGTCCGACCGCACGGCCCCGCGTTGTCCACGGAGAACCACGAATCGGACGGGACGATCCAGTCGCGGGACCTCTTCTTGGGTCAGGGTCCGAGCCATTTTCTCCGGCAAGCGGAGCCGGGCAACTCCGAGCTTCTTACCATCGCGCTCTTCAACATCGTAGTCGATGTCCACCTGGCGATCGCGAATGGTGACCTGATCAGGCAGGCGATCGAGCCCATCGCGAACTGCGCGTGGAACGAGTCCGTCGCGATCGATGTTCAGGCGGGCCGATTTGAACTCGTGGAAGGAATTCACGGTGGCGAGCTGGTCCTCGTACAGTGCGGTGAGCTCGGGCAATCCCAGACGCGTGGTCTCCCCGCCCGACCGCTTGTAGGCTTCGCGGATCTCGTCGATTGCATCACGGTTCTTCTTCACCGCGAAGTGCCGCGCGTCTCCGCGAGCCATGGATTCGGCGAGGACGTGACGCCCTTCTCTCGCCAGCGTCGGGGGGAATTCGTCCACTGTCTCGATCTCGTTCTCAAGCTCGAATCCGAAGTACTCGACCGTCCGCTTGAGAGCCAGCGGGCCGTGTTTACGGTGGGGATCGTACACCAGCTCGTCCTTTCCGCGAGTTGCATTACGCCGAATGAGCTCCATGGGAACTTGCGTACCTTCGATCGCCGCGCGGGGGATTCCCGAGCGGTCGGCGAAGTAGCGAAGATCTCCGGCGATTGCGCCCCAGCTGCCGCACACGCTCGTCTTGGAGACCCGAGCCTCGGTCCCATCGGATGTGTGCTCATCGATGACGAGATCGAACGGCATGAACTGCGCGAGCAGCTCCGTGAACTGCCTGTAGATATGATCGCGGGCGTTGACCATGCGCAGGGGCAGCTCCATTCCGAGGCTGCGGTAGATGCTGGCGGTCGCGAGCGCCGCATCCTCGATCGATTTGACTAACACTCCCCTTCGCTCCGCCCAGTTCTCGATGCTCTCGTTGAACACGTGCCTCGGCAGTCCGTACACCTCGCCGATGTAGCCGCAATGCGTGAATGCCTCGGCGTACAGGTTATAGGCGGTGAGGTGATCGCTTCCCGGCACTGTCACGCCGGAAAGATCCCTTTCCTCGCGCGTCATTCGATGGAGCGATTCTATCGAGCTCATTACCGCCAGATACGGGACGAGCTCGTCGTCGGCGTTCACGAGCAGCTCTGCCCACGGACGATCGACCGGCATCGCTTCGACGGCCTTGCCGTAGCGCGACAGTCGCCCATTCTCGATTATTCCGCGGCGCTCGAGCAGAGACATAGCCCTGCGATACGACACGCGGTCGAGGGGAACCGGAAGCTCGAGCTGATCGGCGGCCACGCCCAGATCGGCGCAGGTCATCGCAACCCGTTCCGAGTCGCCCGCGAGCTGGAACTCCGGCGCCGTTGGCCGGAGCGCGCTGAACTGTATGTCGCGATCCGAGAGGATGAAAACCCTTCCGCCGGCGACGCGCCCATGCACACGACCAGCCATTTGCAGGATCTCGTTCGCGCCAAGGTGCAGCTTGGTGAGGATGTTTTTCCCGCGCTCTATGATGTTGGCGAAACGGGTGTCGTCGATCACGACGGTATCGAGGCCCTGTACATTGAGCGCGCTCTGCCCGGCCGCCGTCATCGCAAGGAAGTAGGGCTTCTTCTCCTCCCCTTCCAGAAACGGGCGAATGATCCGGATCGGTTCGCCGCCGTGATAAAAAGCGCTGTTGATTCTGGGGAAGCGATCGCTCACCAGGCCGGCAGCTTGCTCCACACCCGCGCGCGTCGGAAGAAACATCCCAACACCCCGGCGCTCCTTTACCACTTGCTGCAGAAATCGATCGTCGAGAAAGCTTAGAGCATCCTTCCGCAGAATCTTCACCTCGGCGGCCTTTGACGGATCGAACGCAGAGCTTTCGAGCACTTCCGCGGCATTCAGATAGCGGGCGTAGAAGGTTGGATCAACGGTAGCCGAGAGCCAGATGAACCGGCAGCCGACCCGTTTGCCAAGGGCGAGGCACAGCTCGAGCTCCGCCGAAGTCTGATGGATCTCGTCGACGACGAGTGTATCCGTGGGAAGGATATCGCCGTTCTGAAACCACCGGCGCGCGATCCCGGTCGTGACGACGATGACATTCCAGCTCGGCGTCTCAGGCGTTGCTTCGCGCTCGCGATTCACGACTCCGACTCTCAGCGTGTCAGTTCTGAGGATGGTCTCCGCTATCGGCCGGATGGAAAGGGTCTTGCCGGTTCCGGTCCCCGCTACGATTCCGAAACCCTTTCCGGCGGCGGCCAGCTCGCGGATCTCCGAGCCGTGCTGTTTTTCCAGAATCGTGGGGATGCGGAGGCCGAGTGCGAGCTCGATCGTTTCACAAGCTGCGCGTGTCGGAGCGATGACGATGAGCCGGCCAGTGGACGGCTCGGCGGCCACAAACGCATCTCGGTCGGGCGGTAGGTACCTGTCGGTGACGGTTCGCTGCATTCGTTATGGAAGGTGCATGGATTGCACCGGATGCGAAACGGCCCCGGAAAAATTTCCCGGGGCCGTTCCCACTATACGTTCGAGAGATCTAGTCTTTGTCGTGGCCTTTGCCGTGACCTTTCTCGCCCCTGTTCTTGTTTCCCTTGTCGCGATCATTGTCGTCATCACCCTGTTCGTTGGTGCGGCGGGTGTTGTAAGTACCGTTGTTATACGTGCCGTTGTTGTAGGTACCGTTCCGGTTGTTGACGTTGCCCACGTTCCGCGTGCTGAGGATCGAGAACGTCCCGTTCGAGTTCCGGCGCGCCCGCTGAATGATCAGGTTGCCGTTTTGATCGCGCGTCTGACGTTCATATATCGTTGCGCCGTTATTATCGCGACCGACCTGGTACCAGCCGCCGTTGGTGCGATTGCTGGTATTATTGACGCAATTGGTCGTATTGGATCCGGAGCGACCGAAGATGATGTCGCCCACGGTGTTCGTCGACTGCGAGTAGGTGCAGTCCTGACGGGTGTTGCGGCTGCTGGTGCCATAAATCACGCGTCCGTTTGCCGGAACGTTTGCACGCGCGGTTCCGCAATCGGTTGCACGCGGCTGCCTGCCCGGCGGTACTCCATTGATCCAGACACGGCACATTCCTGCCGGCGGCATTTGACCGGGAGGAACTCCCTGGTTTCCGCTACGGCTCTGTGCGCTGAGGGGTGCGACGGCCGCAAATCCCGCAAGCGTGGCACCAATGATCATTAGCTTCATTTTGATTTCTCCGAAAATGATTGACTGCTTTACCTGTTACGACCCTGTTTCTTCAGGTCTTTCTGTCGCTGCTTGATGGCCTTTTCCTGCTCCTTCTGCTGCTGCTTGATGGCCTTTTGCTGTTCTTTCCGCCAATGTTTGTCGTTCACACCGGAGCGGGTGTTGAGGATTGTGAACGTGCCGTTGCGACTGAGGCGAGCATGCTGGATGACGAGATTGTCGTTCGGGTCGCGAACGCGGCGCTCGTATGTGTTGCCACGGCCAATCTGGTACCAGGCTCCGTCATCGCGGCTATAGACGTCCTGACACGTCGACGCACCAGTGCGACCGAAGATTACGTCCCCAACGGTGTTGTTGGTGCGTGTGTAGGTGCAATTCGTTCCGGTCTGCTGCGGGTTCAGCACGACCCCCGAGCGAACCTGTGCGCTGGCTGGGGCGGCAGCGGCCGCCCCAGCCAGTGCTAGCGTGATCGCAAACATTCTCATCGCGAAATCGTCCGATTGATGAGATCAACGAGCTGGTCCGTTGGACTGGATTTGCTCTTGTCTGTCTTGGTCTTCTTGCCCTTCGGCGGATCATCGCCGAACAACACTTTCCCGTTCGCGGGACGATTTCTCACAGCCGATGCGCAATCCGTCGGCGCTGGCTGTTGACCGGCAGGAACTTCGTTAATCCAGATTCGGCACATCCCAGCTGGCGGATAAAACGCAGGTGGTACGATTTGCCGGACACGCTGCTGCGTGGTAGGCGTCGGCGGCTTCACCGGAACGGGCCGCTGCGCTTCCGCAGCGCTTGCCGACACGATCAGTCCCGCCACTGCCGACAGGACAAGGCGCGCGAAAAGCGATAGCGAAGGGTATTTGTAACGAGTCATGGCCCTATGGGGTGCACGACGGGTGCCAGGTAGGACTAAATTACCTAAGATATTGCAACACAAGAGGTTACCCGCGGTTGTGACAGCCGGAAAGGAGCATGTTGTCCTCCTTTTAAGACGTCCAACTGATACACCTCAACAGCTGGCCGAGTGAGGTCCGGGGCGTCACCACCTCGGCGGCCAAGCGCGATTCCCATGATTTCAGGATTTCTGTTCCAGTAGTGCCATGATTTCACCCGGCTGCGCGTGACGGTTGGTCTTCGATTTCTCGTAGACCGGTGCACCGTCGCAAAGCACCTCGAATCTACCACCCCTCGAGGGGATCAATTTGATCTCCGCATCAGGAAATCTTTGCTGAATCGCGGCCGCCAGACTGGCGGCCCGGGGCTCGTAGTTTCAAACGATGCAGTATTCGATGCTGATATTCATGGTTTCAGTTCCATCGTGATTTGTTACTGCGCGGAAGGGGCGTATTGCTGCACCAGCGCGCGCGCCTCGGGTGTGTCGATCGCCTTTAGCGCATCCAGAGCCTGCGCTCTTATGACGTTCTGCCATACATCCGGCGCCATCATCGCCTTTGCAAGCGGAACGGCGGCGTCCCTTTCCAGTCTCACGTCCGATGCGAGCGCGGCACCGCGCACGAGAAGTGACCGGTCAGTGCGGGCAAGACTTCTGAGACGAACCATTATGTCGGTGGCGGCCCGCCCGCTGACTGGAAGGTGTCCGAGCGCCGCCGCCGCATGCTGTCGTACACGAGCATCGGGGTCAAAGGTCGCCCTCATCAGGGCATCTCTCACTGTCAGCATGGATTTGATCGCCTCTCGGCTGGAGTCGCTTCCCCAGGCACCAATGGCGTCCACGGCTCGAGCGCGAATGGCCCAGAACCGATCGTTGCGCGTGGCGCGTGAGAGGGCATCGACTGCGAGAGCATCGGCCGGCCGCCGTGAGAGCACGTCTACGGCTTCGGCTCTGCCGAGCACATCGTCGTCGTTCACAAGCTGATACTGCATCATCGCGGTGGAGCGCGGGAAATCCGAGATGTCGAGAATCCAATCGCCCTTGTCCCAACGGATCGAGCGGGGCGGCGCTTTCAGCGTCGCACCGCCCTGTCCCGTTCCATTTCTCACCGAGACCACGAATCGCACCGGTCCGCTGTCGGTCCGCACCTCGATATCCGAATCCACGTCGAAGAAGCCTGTGAGGCTATCGCGCGGCTGGACTTCGGTCGCGCTCACCTCGATTCTGCGTGTAGCTCGATCATACGTCGACGAGATCCGGAATACCGGAAATCCGGCGCCATAGACCCACTGGGCGAAAAACGCCTTGTAGTCCTTGCCCGTGGATTCCTCGAATGCTTTCCGAAGATCCTCTGTAATCACGTTCCCATACGCGTGCGTCGTCGCGTAGTGGTTCATCGCCTTCCAGAACTCGGTGTCACCCAGCTGGTGACGCAGCATCTGAAGGATCGTAGCGCCCTTCGGGTAGATATGGCCGCTGAAGAACACTTCGATCGGATCGTGCACCCATTTGTCGTATACGATGGGACGACGAGCCCGCCGATCCGCTTCGATGGTTTGCTCGTGGGTGCCGAGGCGATCGATGGCGCCTTCGTCGACTCCCTTGTCCTCTTCGCGGAAAATCTGCTCCATGAACGTCGCGAACCCTTCGTTGAGCCAGACGTCGGCCCAGCGTCGCGTTGTGAGAAAGTCGCCGAACCATTGATGCCCGAGCTCGTGGGACATCAAGTCGTCGGCGCTGACACCGGGTACAGCCCAGGCGGGAAGCAGGATCTCGGTATCGTTCTGAGAAGTGGCGGTCACGTTCTCCATGCCGCCGTACTGGAATTCGGGAATGACGATCTGATCGTACTTGTTCCACGGATACGGGACGCCGGTCTTGCGTGAGAAGACGTCGACCGCGGCGGGAGTCTTTCCGAATCCGCGCCACGCTGCATCGACGGAGTCGGGATAGGTCCAGTATCCGATCGTGACGTTGTGCCACGGCTTGTCCTGCAGGACGGTGTAGTTGCCGACCACCGCGGTCATCAGATACGTGGATGCGGGCTTATCCAGAACCCAATGCCATTCGATGCTGTCGCCAACCGCGCGTGATCCTGCCAGGCGGCCGTTCGAAAGCGCGCGCTCGCCTTTCGCGCTCCAGATGTAAAACTCCCACGTAGCCTTGTCGTTTGGAAAGTCGTAGGTAGGGACCCAGAAGTGATTGTCTTCGGTTTCTCCCTGTGTCCAAACGATGTGCTTGGCCGGCCTGAAGTACGCGCCCTTGGTTCGGTTGGCGCCGTCGTAGTCGATTGTGATCGACGTTTTTGCGCCGCTCCGAAGCGGACTCGTCAGGTGTACGACGAGCGAGCGTCCATCGTAATCGTATTTCAGCTTCCGCCCGGCGGTCGCGACGTTTTTGATCGTCATGTCGCCAGCGTCGATCGCAACGTTGGAGAGTGGGGACGCGCCGACCAGTCCCCCGATATGGAGGGTGGTCGTCCCAACGACGGCATTACGCGACCAGTCGAATCGGATGGTCGTGGACTGATGCTGCAGGTCGTACGTACGGACCCTTTCCGTGTGCGAGACGCCGGCGGGTTCCGGCCCCCACACAATGAGCGGTCCTTCCTCGAACGGTGGAACGAAATTGGGCGTCAGCTTCGCGTCCATCTGGAATGGTGGCCTGACGGACGGGACGGGCTCGGGCGCCTGCGGCGGAGGAGTCGCGGCCGGCGGCGCACATGCGGAGATGAGCGCGAGGATGGCGGCGCCCGATAAGAGTGGCGTTTTCATTATTGTCGGGGACGGAATGGATACATGCGAAGATTTCGGACGGTGGTGCAACAGGTGCGAGTGATATGCTGACCAATCGGACATTTCGTGAAGAGTCGATGCGACACGCGTTTACGCTGATCGAGGTCGTCATTACGCTGTGCGTTCTGAGCATACTCTCGGCCATAGCGCTCCCGCGAACGGGACGGTTTCTCGATGGCATCTACGTGCACGGCGCCGTGGTCGAGATTGAATCGATCTTCAGCACCGCGCGGCATTTGGCTATCGCGCGCGGCAGCTTGACGGTCGTCGAAATTGACACCGTCGCACGCACGATTCGCATCAGCGGCGAGGGTGATACGCTGCGCACCGCGGACATCGGTGCCGATCACGACGTAAGGTTGTCGGCCACGAGGACACGAATGGTTTATTCCGCGAGCGGCTTCGGATACGGAGCCGCGAATCTCAGCGTCGTCGTGCGACGGAACTCGGTCGTCGATACCGTCTTTGTGTCGCGACTGGGTCGCCTGAGGCATTGAGCTCGAGGCTGGGCGGCTCCGGAGCACTGCCGTTCGATCCGGTTTCCGTGGTCGTACCGAAATCGTAGCCTGGAACCGAGATTCGCGGTATCTGCTGCCCGATGGTCCTTTCGATTGTGCGGACCATCGCGATCTCGTCGGGCGACATGAAAGTGTAGGCGTCGCCGGTTGCCGCGGCGCGGCCCGTTCGACCGATGCGGTGAACGTAGTCTTCCGGCTGTTGCGGGACATCGTAGTTGATCACGTGAGTGATCCCGAACACATCCAGCCCGCGCTGCGCGATGTCGGTCGCGACGAGCACGCGAATCTTTCCAGACTTGAAGTCCTCGAGCGCGCGCGTGCGCTCGCCCTGTGATTTGTCGGCGTGCATGGCCGTTGCGGCGATACCCGCGTCTTCAAGAGCATTGACGACGCGATCGGCACCATGTTTGGTACGGGTGAAAATCAGAACCGAATCCATTGCCGCCTGCTTCAACAGCTCGACGAGGAGGGTAGTCTTTCTCTCGCGCGGCACCGGATAGACCGCGTGGGTTACGGTACTCACTGCCTCCGAGCGGCGCCCGACCTGAACGACGACGGGCTTGCGAAGATACTTGCGGGCCAGAGCCTCGACCTCGGGCGGCATCGTGGCACTGAACAGCAGCGTCTGTCTGTAGGGCGGAATCTCGCTCACGATTCTATTGAGCTGGGGAGCAAATCCCATGTCGAGCATGCGATCAGCTTCGTCGAGCACGAGCACTTCGAGCTCGTCGAACACGACGTTCTGCCTCTCCATGTGGTCGAGCAAGCGGCCCGGCGTTGCGACGACGACATCCACTCCCGCGCGCAACGTCTTCGACTGCGGCTCGATTCCGACGCCGCCGAAAATCGGGACGACGCGGAGTGAGGTGAATTTCCCGTACTTGCGGAAGCTCTCTTCCACCTGCGCCGCGAGCTCGCGCGTCGGCGTTAGAATCAGAACTCTGACGCGATGAACGGGCTCGCCGCTTTCATCAGTGAGCGGAGCGCTGATCAGATTGTGGATGATGGGCAGGGTGAAGCCCGCGGTTTTTCCGGTACCCGTTTGCGCGAGACCAATCAGGTCGCGTCCAGCAAGCGCCAAAGGAATCGCCTGCTGTTGTATTGGCGTTGGGTGTGTGTATCCGGCGTCGCGCACTGCCTGCAACACTTCGGGCGCGAGGTCGAGCTCGGCAAAGGAGAGCCCCGCGTCGATTTTGTCTTCACTCATCTACTCGTAATATACCCTGGTGACGGACGCAGCCGGAGTGGCGCTCAACCCGCTGCGGTCTTCTGGAGAAGGGCGAGCAAGGCGGCGTTGACCTCTTCGGGCGTCTCTTCGGGGATGATGTGGCCCGCGCCGGTTATCGCGCTCAGTGTGATTCGCGGCAGCAGCGGGAGGTAAACCCCCATTCCGTCGCGAGGCATGAGGTGATCGAGTGATCCCCAGAGTCCGACGGCCGGAAGATCCAGAACTTCGAGCTGACGGTGGTCGGCTGCGCTCCAGTCGTACGAATGAAGAAGCTCGCGAACGGCCAGCGCGAACTCGGGGAACTGCGAGGGCGCGAGAAACTCCTCGACATCCCTTTTCGTGAAGTGGCCGCGCTCACCGTATACCCGCCAGAGCGCAAGCTTCACGATCACTCGCGGCTTCATCTGACGCAGAATCGGCGTGAGAAGACGTGGTGTCACGCCGCGATATAGCCGCATGAGCGGCACACCTCTCAGTCCAACGGGCGAAAGCAGGCCGAGGCACTCGACACGGGTCGGATATCGGGCGGCGAAATGGTAGATCAGCGATCCACCGAGCGAGTGACCGGCGACCGCGGGTCTTTCGAGCTCGAGGGCATCCAGAATGTCGCGAAGGTGCTCGACGAGAGAGTCGATCGTGTACTCATCGGAGGAGAGCGGCTTGTCCGAGAGGCCGTGCCCTTTGAGATCGACCGCGATGGCGCGAAATCCGGCGTCAGCGAGTGCCGGCATGTTGCGCCGGAATATATAGACCGAGCAACCCCACCCATGAACGAACAGGATGGGCCTGGCCTTCACGTCACCGCGCTCTACCACGCGCACTTTCAATCCCGAGCGCAATCGCGGGAAGGACACGCGATAAGCAGCGTCGCCGGCGGGAAACATCTCGCCTGGAGTCAGAACTCCGCGGCGATGTGATCTGATCATCTGATCAGGTCAATTCAATTTCCCTGCCCAGAAGTCTTCCGATCAGGCCGATGCGGAACGTCACGTCGGTCCACTTCGATTCAGGGCCAACTCCGTCGTCGATGGGGAAGGTCGACCAAGCCCACGGGTTTGTCGTCGTCGGCCTTTCCGTTCCTTTGTGGGGGTGCCAGACTCCCGATCGATCGCGGTCATCGACAAACCTTTCGTAGAGCTTCGTCCACCCTTCGTTGCGACGGAGAAAGTTGAGGCGAGCCATCGTCTCCAGCCACATGAGCGCGAAAGGCACATCTCCTTCGACCGCGTTTCGATGGGGCAGCACGTCGCCCATGATGAGATGCGGCTGCGGCACCATCTTCTTTCCATAGAGCTGCACCGCTTCCTGGCGTGGCAGCGGCTGCGTGATCCAGTCATAGATCCGCTCCACCGCGGTGAAGTGCTCGTGCCGGAAGATTGGCATGTGGGCGAGCATCGTCAGCGTATAGATCGATGGCGGTGCCGACTCGGGTGCGAGCACGTGCGTGTTGCCCACGCGCATCCAGGGCTTCTCGCCGAGTGGGGAGTTCAGATACGCGAACGTTCTTTCGAGAATGCGTCGTGCGGCACCGCGCAGGCGGGGATCATTCTCGTACCCGCACTGTGCGAGAGTAGCCGCCGCGGCCTCGCGGAAAACGCCGCGCGTGCGCCGGACCATGTCGTCGTCGCGCGTCTTGGTACCGAGCTCGAAGGTAAATGCGGGATCATTGTCTTCCGCCAGCAATCGAAAGAGCAATCGCCGAGCGAGGACGAGGGGCGGAGAGTCGGGTCCCCAGCCGTATTCGATGAGGCGGCGCACGGCGGGAATCGTGCCGACGCCGGCGAAATCGGCGCTGTGGCGACCCGGAATGGAGAGGATGGAGTTGTTCCACATCCCGTCGCGGTTCTGGGTGGCGGCGAGCCGTATCGCGGGCCGGTGGGAGTATGGGAGCCAGTCGACCTCGCGAGCGCTGTCGCTGAGTCGAGCGACTTCCGACATCGCGCGATACTTAATTGGAGCCGAAGCGTGCTCGACGACCCAGCTCACCGGAAAAGTGAGCGGCTCAGGTGCTGGCGTTGAAATCGTCGGGGGCAGTTCGGCGGCAGTCCCGGGTGCAGTCACTAGCGGTGCTCGACACGTGGAGGGATCAGGCCTTCGAAGCCGACGGGCTCATGCGCGCCGGCGGCTGGGGGGGAAGAATAGCACGTTTTCCGGCGGGCGCTAGGGGCACGACTATAAGCTGTTGTGGCGTAAAGGGTTGGGAATAACTGCAAAGAAGGCGATCCGAGAACTCAGAGGCACAGAATTCAGATCTCGGACAACTGCGCTATGACCGCCCTCAATGGCGTAAGCAGAAGCAGTTGTCCTACTTAGACCGCCTCCTGAACGGTCTTCTTACACGTGTCTGAGATCTGCGATCTAGCCTCTGAATTCTCGGATCCCATTCTTTGCAGTTCCGCCAACCTTTTCGCCCAGTTCGGAGTATTAGGAACGTGACGTCACGTCCGACGTCCGACACACAACTCCAGGAGAGAAGGATGAAGGCTATTCAAACCGCCGCGCTGGCTATTGCGCTTTGCGCCGGCATGACTTCGATCGCGGCCGCACAGGGACAGCCGGAGCCGCAGGGCCAGGGTGAGGCACGCGGCGGCCGCGGAATGGGCGGGATGCTCCTCAAGGACATCACGCTCACCGACGCGCAGAAGGCGCAGGTCAAGACGATCCGCGAGAAGTATCTGCCGCAGCAGATGGAGCTTCGCAAGGCGTCGCAGGCTGTTGGTGGTCCTCCTGACGAGGCTACGCGCTCGAAGATGATGGATCTTCAGACCAAGCAGGTCGCGGAAATCCGTGCCGTGCTCACCGCCGACCAGCAGGCGGTTTTAGACCGGAATCTCGCCGACATGAAGGCGCGCATGGACGCTCGCCGGAACGGCAGCAGCTAAGCTTCGGCTACTTTCGCGGCTCGAGGGCCGCGAGCGTGTAGTTGCTCTTCGGGTTCCAGAGTATCCAGCTCTGGAGCCCGTTGTCGTATCCGGCCTTCATCTGCGCGCGGATCTGGGCGGCGTGATAGTGCGGCGGCCCAAGCGTGAAATCCTGATACCACGGGATGATGAGCGCGGGCTTCGCGATCGGAGCCGACCTGCTGATCATGTCCTTGAACGCGTGGTCGAGCGTCTCGTACGGGTGCGCGTTGGGGTAGGCGATCCCGTAGCTGTTGCGGGGAAAATGGGACGGGTACACCATCGGCAGCACCACGTCGACTTGGTCGATGAACATCTCCCACCGCTGACCGATGCCCATCTCGGTGGTGTCGGTGCCGGTGAATCCGAACACATCGGCGGTCACGCGCATGCCGCGCGGCTTGAGCTGATCGTGCACAAAGCCGAGCTGCTCGCGAATCACCTCATCGCGTGTCCGGCCTTTGGCGAGCGGATATACCGCTTCCCTGGCGAGCCGTTTTTCGTCTGGAAAGCGTACATAATCCAGCTGTACCTCGCTGAACCCAAGATCGTATGCTTCGTTGGCGAGATCGACGGCATATTGCCAGACGGCGCGCTGGTGCGGGTCCAGCCAGGGATTTCCGCTCTTGTCCAGCCACGGCTTCAAGTCGGAGTTCCGCTTGATGGCGAGGTCGAGTTTTTTCCTCGCGAGTATCGGGTCCTTGGCGACGACGATGCGCGCAATTGGGTAGATGTTGTGCGCGATCATGGTGTCGAGTCGCGCGCGGATCTTTGAGCGCGAAAGAACGTGGCCATCAGCGGTGTCGGCGCCGATCTCGTGCGCGAGCGGAACGCTGGAACGGTAGAGAACGTATCCACGATCGTCTTTGACGTCGATTACGAGGGCATTGACCTCTGTTTTATTCGCGATGGCAATGAGATTGGGGAATTTTCTTCCCAGCGCGGCCCAATGGCTGACGTAGAGGCCGCGCAGCGTATCGGGTGTCGGAACGTGCGAAATGTCCCGCGCCGCCGAATCGAGGATCGGCTTCGCGGAGCCAATCCTCAAGGGGACACTCTGGGCGCCTGTGACTCCGACGTGCAGGAGCGATACGGCAAGCGCTACGATTGTCGCGATGCGCTCGAGCTTCAGAGAGCGTTCAACTCTGCGTTGGCGTCGGATAGATAGCCCATCTCGCGCACCACGCTTTGCGCCTGCTGGGTGACCATCGTGAGCCCTGTAGGCTGGGCATTGATCCCGCCCGTGCGGAAACGCACGAGCTCGAGGCGCATCGATCTGAGCAGCTGACGGCAGCTGTCCAGTTTTTCCTGCGCCTCCGTCTTCTTTCGTCCCACCTCGACGAGCGCGCGGCGCTCGCGGCGCAGAAGGGCGAGGCGCCTGACCCGTTCTTCGCTGGCGCGGTAGTCGAGCGGATTCGCCTGTGACTCCAGCGTCGTTATCTCCCTTTCGACCGATTCTGTCGACTGACGTCCGGCGCCGCGATCCAGGTCCGATAGCGAGAGCGCGAGCTGCTGGACTCTCCTGAAAACCGCGTCGGCTGAAGCCGCGACCTCGGGAATCTGCTCGCGCTCGTCGGGCGGCATGTTGAGAAGCTGCCTGTGTATCTCGCGATGGTCCGACTCGGCCTCGCGGATGGCGGACCCGTAACGCGAGTCTCCGAACGGGGCTGGCGCACCAGCCGGGAGCGGACTGAGTGGAGTAGCGCTCGCGGAAGCGTTCATTCGTGGATACGGCTGGAACGGCTGCATCGATGGCAGCGGCGAAAGCGGTGAGAACATTCCCTGACCCTGACCGCGCGCCCGCGCGCGTGCGCGCACCTGCGCCCGCTTCTTCTCATCGAAGAGCGCCCGCGCATCATCGATGGTCTCGGCGGCGACGTCGAAGATCAAGCGGTCGCGCGGCTGGCGGAATACATCGCGCCAATCGTAGCCGGCCGCCCACAGCTTGGAGTACTTGAAGGCGAGGGCCACCGTCCAGATGACCGTCAGCGCGATGAAGTCGTGATTCGAGAAGAGCGAGATCGGAACGAGGATCGCGTTGACGGCGAGATATGGTGCCAGCTTGCGCCGGAACGAGACGACCATCGGCGCGTTCCATTTGCTCATCTCCTCCGCGGTCGGCGTGGACTGAGCGTAGTTCGATTGCGTCGCCGGAGTGTAGCGGTCGCGAAGCGGCTCGGTGAGCTCACGCTGGCGTGTCTCAGCGGCGCTGGGAGCAGCCGCGGTTGAAGCGCGAGTCGCGAGGGTCGGCATTCCACCACCGCTCAGAGCCACCGCGAACGCCGCGGCGCTCGGGAACCGATCGGCCGGATCCTTCTCGAGGCACATCATCACGGCGCGCGACAAATCCTGCGGCAGATCGGGCCAGCGCTCGTCGACCGGGATCGGCCTCTCGGAGAGGTGCTTGACGAGCATCGACGGCGTATTCGACGCGACGAACGGCGGCTGGCCGCACAGCATCTGGTATCCGACGACGCCCAGCGAATACAGATCGCTACGACCATCGATCGCACGATCACCAGCCGACTGCTCCGGCGACATGTACGCCGGAGTTCCGATCGCCATGCCGGTGGCGGTAAGTCGGGAGTCGCCGCTGTCGGTAAGTGCCCGCGCGATGCCGAAATCCGTCACCATCGCGCGGCCGGTCTCCTCATCGATGATGATGTTGTCGGGTTTGATGTCGCGGTGAATGACGTTCCGATGGTGCGCGTAGGCGAGCGCGTCGGCAACTTCGCGCAGAATCCGGCGCACTTCAACCGGCGGCATTGGGCCGGTTTGCTGGAGACGGACGCCCAGATTGTCACCCTTGATGTACGCCATGACGAAGTAGACGAGATTGTCCTTCTCTTCGACGGTGTAGATCGGAACGATGTTCGGGTGATTCAGCTGCGCCGCAGTTTCAGCTTCGCGGAGGAATCGCTGCCGAATGTCCGCGCGGAAGCTCAGCTCCGGAGGCAGCACCTTGACCGCGATCTCGCGTTTGAGCCGCCTGTCGCGTGCGCAGTACACAATGCCCATACCCCCGCGACCGATCTCGCTCTCTAGCTCATAGTTTGCAGAGAGGATTTGAGCCACATGTGTACCGAGCTCATCGGATGAACTAATTGGCATTTGGCCGCGTCAAATCAGCAGGTCCGCGTTGCAATTCGTGCCTGGCTGGCGTAAATCCACGAGAGCAAAAGATGCAGTATGGGAGGCCCGTCGAGTAGTATCTAAATAAAATCTTGTCTCCGGATTTTCAATGGCACAACGACAAACATTACCTGTTCTCCCCTTGAGGGGCACAGTTATTTTCCCGGGCCTGACTCAGCCCATCGCTGCGGGCAGACCGTCAACGCTTCGCGCCATCGAATCGGCCCTGAAAGGCGACCGTCTCGTATTCGCGGTTGCCCAGCGTGACAACTCCGAGGAGCCGACAGCCGACATCCTGTACTCGATGGGGGTCATCGCGCGCATCGGTCAAATCCAGCGCGGTCTTGGAGGCGTCCAGCTTCTGTTGCAAGGCGAACAGCGCGCGACCGCGCTCCAGTATACTACTGCCGACGGATACCTCAGCGCAGTGATCGTTCCAGCGGAGGAGATGAACCCTCAAACTGAAAACGATCCTGCGTTCACGGCGTTACAGAAGGAGACGCGAGAGCGGGCCGCTGAGCTCGGCGAGCGTCGTGGACTTCCCGAGGAAGTCGTGCACCAGGTGCTCGATTCGGTCACCGAGCCGGGCCGGTTCGCGGATCTCGTGGCAGGCTACATCGATCTCCCGGTTCCCGAGAAGCAGGGTCTGCTAGAGACACTGAGCGTGGAAGAGCGTCTTCGCCGCGTCCTGGTTCACGTCCAGCGTCAGGTCGGACTGCTCGAGGCCCAGGAAGACATCAAATCTCAGGTCCAGGAAGAGCTCGGCGAGCGCCAGCGGGAGATGTACCTACGCGAGCAGCTCAAGGCGATCCAAAAGGAGCTGGGCGATGATGACTCCAGCAAGGAGATCACCGAGCTCCGCGACAAGTTGTCGAAGCTCGAGCTTTCGAAGGAAGGCCGCGCGGAAGTAGAGCGCGAGCTTGGACGCCTGGAGCGCGCTGGCCGCGAGTCGATGGAAGCGCAGGTGATTCGCACTTATCTCGAGTGGATCGCGGAGCTTCCCTGGAACAAGCGGTCCGACGATCAGCTCGACCTCAAGCACGCTCAAACGGTGCTGGAGGAAGACCACTATGGCCTCAACGACGTAAAGGATCGCGTCCTCGAGTTTCTAGCAGTAAGACAGCTGCGCGCGAAACAGCTCGCGGAAGAAGTCGAGAAGACCGGAGAGGTTCCCGCAGCGAGGCTGCTCGCCGACAAGGACGATGCGACGCCTTCGCTCGCGACGGGCGACACATCCGATCGGCTGATCACGGACCAGGCAGAGGCGAAATCACGCGCGATGGCGAAAGGGCCAATTCTTCTCTTCATCGGACCTCCCGGAGTCGGCAAGACGTCAATTGCCAAGTCGATCGCAAGATCGCTCGGGCGCGAGTACGTTCGCGTCGCTCTCGGCGGCGCGCGCGACGAAGCTGACATCCGCGGACACCGGCGCACTTACGTGGGCGCAATGCCGGGTCGAATCGTCCAGGGACTCAAGCAGGCGGGCACCAAGAATCCGGTGTTCCTGCTGGACGAAGTGGACAAGCTCGGCACGTCTTACCAGGGCGATCCATCGAGCGCGCTGCTCGAAGTACTCGACCCAGCACAGAACGACACATTCACCGACCATTACCTGGGCATCCCGTTCGATCTGAGCGAAGTGCTCTTCATCGCGACAGCGAACTTCGTGCAGAACATTCCGGGTCCACTGCTCGACCGCATGGAAGTCGTCGATTTCGCGGGCTACACGGAAAAGGAAAAGGCGGAGATCGCCAAGAAGTATCTGCTTCCGCGACAGCTCGAGGAGTCGGGCCTGAGCGACAAGGGGATTTCCTTCACGGAAGACGCAGTCATGTCGATAGTCTCGAACTACACTCGCGAGAGCGGAGTCCGACAGCTGGAGCGGCAGATCGGCGCGGTCGCCCGCAAGCTGGCGCGGAAGCTCGCATCTAGTGAGGCCGTCGAGCACGTCGTCGACGCAGAGACGGTAAGGGAGCTGCTCGGCAGGCCGAGGGTGCATCCAGAGCACGCGCTGGCGGAGAGCGAAGTGGGTATCGCCACGGGCATGTATTACACGCCTATGGGTGGCGACATCATGTTCGTGGAGGCGTCGATCAGACGCTACTACGGCAACCGCGACGGTGATTCGTTGGCGTCAGTCGGACCCGGAGGCGCGGTATCCTTGATCCTTACCGGACAGCTCGGCGACGTCATGAAAGAGTCGGCGCGCGCTGCGTTCACCTATGCGACGAACAACGCCGCAAAGCTGGGCATACCTCGCGACAGGCTGGGCGCAATCGAAGCGCACATTCACGTACCCGCTGGTGCGATTCCCAAGGACGGCCCCTCGGCCGGAATTGCGATCGCGACGGCGCTCGTGTCGGAGATGGCTGACCGTCCCGTACGACAGGACGTCGCGATGACGGGCGAGATAACGCTCCGTGGCCGTGTGTTGCCGATCGGTGGACTCAAGGAGAAGGTTCTTGGGGCTCACCGCGCCGGCATCAAGGTCATCATCATTCCGAAAGGCAATGAAGCGGACATCGAAGACGTGCCCGAAGAAGTAAGGAACACTCTCGAGTTCCATCCGGTGGAAACGCTGAGCGAGGTTCTTCGGATTGCGCTCGTGCCTGCCGAGCCGGGTGAGAAAGCGGCGCCGCTGGAAATGAAAGAAGTCGCGTAGCGAGATCGCGGACGAGAAAAAAGGGGAGCCTCTCGGCTCC
>JBDTIV010000080.1:0-18000 GCA_039936175.1 Gemmatimonadaceae bacterium
GAATGGTTTCACGCCTTCCAAGGACGTGACCATAGTTGCGACCTCACTGACTGGCCCGCCGCCTTCGTGGACGGCGACGGCTTCGCATGCACTTTCGGCGAAGACGTGTGACTCAGGCGTCACGACCCCTGGCGTCATCAGCTGCACCTAAGTTAGGCTGATTACCAGTAAGAAGAACGGAGCGTCGAAAGACGCTCCGTTCTTTTTTGTGGCGTCGGAGCTCGCTATTTCTTCGATCCCGTGAGGTCGAGCGCGGTGCGCAGTCCATGTGCGAGCTTTACCGCGTCGTCGTTCGCCCAGAAGTGCATGAAGAAGAGATGGGGCACTTCGTCGATCATGTGACTGTGAATGGCCGTAACCTGGATCCCGTTCTGGCTCAGTGCCCAGAGGACCGGATTTATCTCGCGCGCAACCAGCACAAAATCGCCCGTGATCGCGGCCTTCCCGACGCCGGTGGGCTGGAAGTTGATCGCTGTCGAGATGCCCATTGACCGCGCGAGCTCGTGCTTCTCGTCCTTGATCTTTTCGCGGCGCGGGATGCTAAGCTGAAACACGCCTCCGTTCATCTTCCCGTGCACGCCGATAGCTCTCGCCACCGCGACGGTATCGAGCTCGATCGGAGGCGTCGGGTTCGCTGTCGCCACTGACGCGGGAGCGGCAAGTGGAGTTGCTGTGAACTCCAGGGCGCTCCGCACCGCCTTCGCAATTCGCGCGGGATTTCCGATTGCCCGGACGTGCATGTACATCACTCTCGGAGACTCGCCAAGGAGGTGATTGTGCAGCGCGGTCTGCTCGATTCCGTTCTGTTGAAGACTCGCCATCACCGACTCCACTTCACTCTCGAGCAGCACCAGGTCGCCCATCACCATCGCGTGGTCCGAAATCCGCTGGAACGCTATCCACGATCCGAGCGCGAGCGCGGGTTTGAGCGTGATTCCGTTGAGCACCACCTTCAGGTCGCCGCGCGGAAAGCCGAACTTGAGCACACCGCCCGGGTTTGGTGTGCCCTGACGGCCGAGCGCGTCTTCGATTGCGGCGCGCGTTGCCGCCGGAAATGGCTTCGCCGCGATCTCGGCCTTCTTCCCGCGCTGCGCAACCGCGGGCGTGGCCGCGAGCACGAAGGCGGCCACCGCGATTAAGTGTCTACCATTGGGGAAAGTCATAACCCCACGATGCTTCCGGCGCGCTGCGATGTCCAGTCTCGCCGCACGCCAATGATGACGACGCAGCTTCATGCTAAACTCATTGGTCCGTGGAATCTCGATTGTTCTCGATACGTGGAGGAGTTTTGCCGGCGACGTACACCATCGATCAGCATCAGAAGCTGGTAGTGACGCTCGTGTGAGGACCCGCAACAGAGACCGAGATTCTCGCGCACAATGAGAAGCTCCGCACCGATCCCTTTTCGATTCCAGTTATCGCCAGCTTGCCGACCTGAGCGGGGTCAACGAAATACTCGTATCGACGAAGGTCATTCAGGACACCGCCCACGACCAGTTTTTTGCGCCGGGCGTTCCGCGCGCGTTCGTGGCCGGCGATGATGCGTCGTTCGGGATGGCGCGCATGTTCGCCCTGCACGCCGAAGGACTCGGCCAGACGATCCAGGTATTCCGCAGCCGCGCGGAGGCCGAGGTGTGGCTGGGACTTTAAAAGAGCAACTGCAACTGAACACTACCGGCTGGGGGCCCATGGCGGAGCGGCTCTTGGCTGCGAGTCGCGTCAAGATGCATTTCGAAGCAGCCCGGAGCTAACCACCGCTCCGCCCAAAGTCCCCAGCAGGTAGTGTTCAGTTGGAGTTTCCTGATCTACCTTGTGGCCGAGAGCACGTGCGCCTGTAGCGGAACGCAAATGGCTCTCGCCCCGAATCGCTCGACCAGTCTCTCTCTGGTTCGAGTCTCGACCTTCTCCTGCAGCTCCGGCGCGCGCTCGCGAATTCCGGCCGCCACTTCGAGGACGTTGAGCGGCTGGATCACTCCTATCCGCCGCGCGAGATCGACCGCGAACGGCTCGAAGAGAAGGGGCCCAAGGAAGCGATCGTATAACTCCGGGATGGTGCCGTCGAACTTCGCGTCGTTATCGGCTCTGTTTGTCATGATACCGTGTGAAGGGACTGCGGGCTCAGGAGGACCGAGTGTTCTGGAGGACCGAGCGCTCTGAAGGACCGAGTGCTCTGGAGGACCGAGTGCTCTAACTAACTGCATCGATCAGCCAGTGCCCGGTTCGAACGGCGCCTTGATCCGGATCGGAACCGCGGTCGTTCCCCAGTGCAGGCGGAGCTCGGCTTCATCGCGCAGGACTTTCGGAAAATAGATGGTGAAGGAGTCCACGCTCGATGCCTGCACGGGCGTTACGTCGACACGAAGAACATCGGACGACGTACCGGGATATGGCTTGTGAAACACGTGCGCGGCCCGGCTGAAGATCAACGTCCAGGGCGCGTTCTCACGCGGGATGAGCCAGATCGAATACTCTCCGGCTTTGAGTGTCTTTCCCTCGATCAGCAGATCGTGATTGAACTGGATGCGCGTCGCCGAATCGGCGCCCGGATGCCAGACGCTGTCCCACGGAACCAGCGCCCCGAAGAGTGCGCGTCCACGTGCAACGGGGCGGCCGTACACAACCGAGATATTGGTGTACGCCACCGACTGAGTGACACTGCCGCGCTGACTGAAAGGGTATCCCTGCGGCTGCACGTCCGCGGCGCGCAGAGTGATCAGCATGCAGGCGGGGAGGATGATGCGGGGGACGGACAAGTAGCGGCTCATTCGACAAGAATGGTATGACGATGAGCTCACCTGGGAAAGGACCGAGGGCTTTGGTCCCTATTACCCGGCCTTCCCAATCAGCCAGTGCTCAGAAATAGCGTTTCTGTGCACGACGAGCCTCCTGCCGTAGCTGCCGTCGCATTTGATCGATCGCAATGCGCAGCTGCTGTTGCTCCTGTTCGAGCACCTCCATCTCTTCGGGGGTCATCATCTCCCGCATCGTTTCGGGTGACACCATCCGGCGAATCGCATCAGCTGTGATTACCGGCATGCGCGCGACGGGCGGCACCATCGGAACATCCATGTCGGGCGCGGGCGGCATCGGATCGGCGATAGAAGGAAGATCGTACGCATCCGGCATCGGCGATGAATCGGCGACAGGAATAGAAACCTCTATCTGAAATGGCCGCCACGGTCTGGCCTCACGCGCCACCGACTCATCGGCTGCGCTCGGCTCTTCGGCACTGGTCACCGGGTGAAACGATGTCAGCGTCATCACAAGGAGCGCCGAGAGAACGAGCGCGCTGGGATGGTACTTCTTGCGCCGCGCCACCCAGATGAAAAGCAGGGTGGTGCCGAGCATTGCGAAGAGGAACGGCGAATTCATTATCGGCGCAGAAATGCGGGGGATGAATGCGGCTACGGCTTCATGCGCGCGAACGAGCGGAGGGTGAATGGTCGCGTCGATCGTTCTCGCGGTGAGCGCGGCACTCGTACCGGGACGAACCGGGTGCGGGTCGAGCGGGTGACTCATCGAGTGATGAGGGTTCGTCATGGAGCGACCTCCATTTGCCACTACGCGATGGGACGGCGGAAAGTTTTGGGGGCGGAACGGCTCAGAGCGAATGGCTAGAGCTTTTCGCCCAGGCTGGTTCCGCGACCTGCAGCTGGCATCCACAATGCCGAAGCAGGCAGCCGTAAGCGCGGCAGCCTCCAAGCTGGCAGCCATTCATTTGGAAATGCAGCATTGTTGATGCCGAGATAGAATCAACAGCATAAGAGGAGGGGCAGATCATATGCGCAACTTCCGAAGACTATTCGCGCGTCAGCTGCAGGCCTTTCGTGTAACCCTCACCGGCGCGTGCTTCGTTTCGCTGACCGCGTGCGGTGCCGCCCCGGCGTCGAGCACGCCGGTGGACAGCGCGACGGCCGCCGCGGTGAACCTGGTGCGTGCCGCTCCAGCAGCCAAAGACTGGACGAGATTCGGTTGGGATGCCGGCCGTTCGAGCGCCGTCACCGATGCGACTGGGATCACTGCCGCGAACGTTGGAGCGCTGCGCCGAACCCAGGTTCATCTGGACGGAACCGTCGATGCTTCCGCGATCTATCTCAAGGGCGTGCGCGCGGGAGCCGGGACACACGACGTCATCTTCGTCACGACTACATACGGAAAGACGCTGGCGATCGACGCGGCGAATGGCGCGATTCTCTGGACCTTCACTCCGGCAGGTTACGACACGTGGGCCGGTTCACGACAGATCACCAACTCGACTCCCGTCGCCGATCCCAATCGTGAGTTCATCTACTCCGCGTCGCCGGGCGGCCACATCTACAAGCTCGCCGTCGCCGACGGTCACGAGGTTTGGAGCACGTCGATCACCAGATTGCCGACGCGCGAGAAGATCGCGTCGTCGCTCAACTACTTTCACGGCAAGGTCGTCGCGGTCACCGGCGGATACATCGGTGATGCGCCACCATACCAGGGTCACGTCGCCATCCTCGACGCGGGGAGTGGCCAGCTCCTGCACGTCTGGAACTCGCTCTGCAGTGACAGACACGAGCTGATCGATCCGTCTTCGTGCGGCGAGAGCGATTCCGCCATCTGGGGCCGCGCTGGTGCGGTGATCGATACCGCGACGGGAGACATTTACATCGCGACGGGCAACGCAAAGTGGGATGGCCGCACGAACTGGGGTGACGCCGCGATCGCGCTCGACTCGACCGCGACGAACATCCTCGATAATTACACCCCGGCGAACACCGACGAACTGGCCTCCCGCGACGCGGATCTCGGTTCGACCTCTCCTGCTTTGCTCGGCGGCGGCTACATCGCGCAGGGCGGCAAGGACGGAACGATCCGGCTTGTCCGGTTCGGCAGAACGCGCGGGGCGACGGGTCGTCGGGGCGGGGAGGTGCAGGTGGTGTCGACTCCGTCGGGTACGGATTTATTCACGGCGCCGGCTGTCCTGCGGGAGGGTGGCGTGACCTGGCTCTTCGCCGCGGACAACGGGGGTATCGCTGCCTGGACGCTTACGGGCGGTCGGCTTCAGGAGCGGTGGAAGAATGGCACCGGAGGAACGAGTCCCGTGCTCGCCGGGGGACTCCTGTACGTGTACGATCCCGGCGGCGGTCTGCACGTCTATGCCCCCGACACCGGACGCGAGATCGTGAAGCTCGATTGTGGCAGCGGACACTGGAACAGCCCGATCGTTGTCGACGGGATGATCGTACTCCCGGAGGGGAACGCCAATCGGCACCAGACCACGGGCGTGCTGGATATCTGGCGGGCTCCGTAAATGGCAACGACAATAAGCGGCTATCAGCTCACCATTTTGTTTTTTTTTGTGGAGTCAGGGTATCAGCAGATCCGCGGGGATGCCCAGCTGCTTCCGAATGGCCTTGATCTGCCCGAGCGACAGCTCGCGCTTCCCGTTGTAGAAATCGGATAGGCGGCTCCGTCCGCCGAGGAGCTTTGCGAGCTCCCCCTGACTCAGCCCGTGCTCGGTCGCTCTGAGCCGCACAATGGATTGCGGCGACGCCGAGGAGTGTGCCGAGCGTCCGTGCCTGGCATCGAAACCGGCCACCAGTAGCTCGAGGACCTCCAAACGATCGCGGGTCGCGCTGCCCGTCCTCGGATTTGCATGGCGGAGAGTGCCGATCTCAGCCACTGCCGCATCGTACTCGACTCTTGTCCGAATGGGATGGTCGATGAGAACAGCACTCGACTTGCGGACTATTCGGGGCCCCACGCCGGCGCTCGTCATTGCCGATTCCTCGATTAGAGCCACGTACGCTACCAACCTGGTAACAAGTTGGTAAGGATTCAGTGGCGTTACCAGTTCGGTAACATGCTCTTTGAGACAGCGTAAAGCAAACAGGTGGCGGGTAACTGATAACGGATAACGGGCAGCTGGAAGCCGGCAGCCGGTAGCGAGGCGGTTTGCCCGGACGCCGATTACCATTAGTTAGTTGACCTCTCACCCAACAAAAAATGCCCAAAGCCACCAAGACCAAAAAAGCCGCCAAGACCAAAAAAGCCGCCAAAGCGCGCAAGTCTCCCAAAGCCGCAAGAGCCTCCAAAACCGTCAAGGCAGCAAAGTCCGCTCACGCCCCGCGCACTTCGGAAACTCCGTACTCGTTGCTCTTTAAGGACGTAAAACAGGAGCTGGCGACAACCCGTCGCATCCTCGAGCGCGTCCCCGACGGCAACGACGACTGGAGTCCGCACGAAAAATCCGCGAAGCTCGCCGGTCTGGCCACGCACGTAGCCCAGCTGCCCGGCTTCGGCATCATGATGCTGACGACGGAGGAGTTCGACGGTTCGAGCCGCCGCCCCGAACCGAAGGTCACGAGCAACGCCGAGCGGCTCAAGCTGTTCGACGGAGTCAGCGGGCAGCTCCTCGCGCTGCTGGAGAACCTCACCTGGGACCGCGCCATGTCCACGTGGCGGTTCCGGTTCGGTGATCGGATCATCGCCGAGGATTCGCGTGGGGGCATGATCCGCACGATAGTGATAACTCACCTTGCTCACCACCGGGCACAGCTCGGCGTTTATCTGCGCCTTCTTGGCATTCCGGTGCCCGGCACGTACGGCCCGTCGGCAGATGAGCCCTTTGGGGCCAAGTAGCATCGAGTTCTAACCGAAAAGCCAAAGTGGTCAGCTTACCACTTTGGGTTTTTCGGTTGCAATTTTTTACAATCCGCTTGGTTGCGTCCCGGCTTCTACGAGCCGTACCATTGATGACCTCAAGGAGCTCATCGATGTCTCTCCGCCAGCCAATTAATCGTGCCCCTTTCATCCTCGCGGCGTTCGCGCTGACTGTCGCCTGCGCGTCCGCGCCTGCACCAACGACCGTCCCGGTGCCACAGACCGTCGCCGGCGCCGGCTCGCTCTATATGCCGCGCGACGTCAGGGAAGCGTTTCGCAAAGGAACGCGGTCGCCCGATGGCCGACCCGGTGCTGCATACTGGCAGAATCGCGGACGCTACAACATCGCGATCACCGCGCTCCCGCCCGATCGGACCATTCATGGAAGCGAACAGATCACCTACTTCAACAACAGCCCCGACACTCTGCGCAACCCGGTCATCAAGCTGCTGTTGAACATTCACAAGCCGGGGGCGCCGCGCGGCGGCGGAGCGAGTCCCGACTATCTCACCTCGGGCGTTCACTTCGATTCAGTCGCGATCAATGGACAACCATTCGTGTGGGAAGGCGTCGAGAACGCCTTCACCTGGCAGCGTCTCAGACTACCCACCCCGCTCTTACCGCGTGACTCGCTGCGCCTGTCTTTCAAGTGGCACTTCGACATCTCCAAGCAGAGCGGCCGCGAAGGGATGATCGATTCCACTACGTGGTTCCTCGCCTATTTCTATCCGCGCGTCGCCGTGTTCGACGACTACAACGGCTGGGACACGATGAACTTCACCGACGTGCAGGAGTTCTACAGCGACTTCAACGATTACGATGTCTCGATAACGGTTCCCCGCAACTACGTCGTATGGGGAACTGGGACGCTGCTCAATCCGAGCGCGCTTCTCCAGCCCGTGCAGCTCGATCGGTTCAACCGGTCGATGACGTCCGATACGACGATCCACGTCGCCACACTGCGCGAGATGAACACGAACAGCGTGACCACACAGTCGCCGACGAATACGTGGCGGTTCCGCGCGGCGAACATCCCGGACATGACGTTCAATCTCAGCAACCACTACGTGTGGGACGCCGCCAGCGTCGTCGTCGACGACGCCACGCACCGCCGCGCGAGCGTGCAGGCCGCGTTCAATGACACGGCGGCGGATTTCCATCACATGGTGCAATTCGGGCGACACGGGCTCGACTGGCTCTCGCACAACTGGCCGGGCGTGCCGTATCCGTACGAAAAAACCACCATCGTCGAAGGCTTCGCCGGGATGGAGTACCCGATGATGGTGAACGACGAGAGCTACGCCGACACGGTGTTCTCGCGCTTCGTGGTGGAGCACGAGATCGCGCACACCTGGTTCCCCTTCTATATGGGAATAAACGAAAGCCGCTACGCGATGATGGACGAAGGGTGGACGACGACGTTCGAGTACCTCATCGGAACCTCGGACATCGGGAAGGATCGAGCGACCGGCTTCTTCCAGCAGTTTCGGGTGAACGGCTGGATCAACAGCACGACGCCGCTCGAAGACCTGCCGATAATCACGCCAGCCGACGGACTCGCTCCCAACGCCTACGGCGACAACGCGTACGGCAAGGCAGCCCTTGGCTACCTCGCGCTCAAGGATCTGTTGGGAGATGCTGCATTTGGAACCGGGCTGCACGCGTTCATTGATCGCTGGCACGGCAAGCACCCGATCCCGTGGGATTTCTTCAACACGTTCAACGACGTCACCGGCCGAAATTTGAACTGGTTCTTCAACAGCTGGTACTTCACGAATAACTACATCGACCTCGCGATCAACGGAGTAACGAAGACGGGCAGCGGCTACTCTGTGGTGCTCGACAACATCGGCGGGATGCCCGCGCCGGTGGATCTAGTCGCGAGCTACGCGGATGGTAGCGGCGGGACTGTTCACGAGACGCCATCGATCTGGGCGGCGGATCAGCGACGGATTACCGTTTCGATTGCCACCAGCAAGACTTTGCAGTCACTCACGCTCAATGGCGGCATTTGGATGGACGCTGACTCGACGAATAACAAATGGGTGCAGCGATAGGGGAAGTGCAACGTAAAAATACCGCCCAAGGCCCCCAGTCGGTCGTTTTACGTTGCAGTTGTCCTTGGTGTTACCTGTTCAACCAGTAAGAGACTTTGACGAGAAAGGTGTTGGCAGGATGCAGTCGGAACAAATCTCGAACGTCGCCCTGAAATTTGTTGAATCCCTGCGCTGCGTCGTATCCCTGGCGTCCCTGATTCCACACGACAAAGAGCGTTGAGCCGGGATTGTATTCCCACCTGTAAACGACGTTCGACTGGAGCTCCTTGAAGTTGAACCCGCCCGGATTGCTTGTGACGGCGGGATTCAGGTATGGAGCGTAACGAGCGTCGTACGCGGAGGCACGCGGATCCGCAGAGAGCTGCCGCACGTTGGTGTACGTCCCCTTGGAGACGAACGGCTGCAGATACGTCTGGAGCGACGCGTTCGGCGTAAAAGTGTAGTTCAAGCGCGCCGTCACCGAAGTCGTGTGTTGATCCAGGTGCGCGAATGTGTAGTGTGATCCCACCGCATCGTCGAACCTGCCGTACCACTGGTTGTCGGTGACGTTGTGATTCCAGTTGAAAGACAGCGACGAGCTGAAGCGGGCGAGCGCCTTGAAATCGAGCTCGGGGCTCAGGTTCCACGACCAGTTTCTGCCGCCGTCGCCCTTGAAGTATTGTGAGTTTAAATAGGGAACGATGGCGTTGCGATCGTCGCCATTGATGGACAACCACGGCGAGAAGTACGAATCCTGTCGCACCGCCGGCCCGCCACGCGCCGCGCGATCGTCGTAGGTGGTGCCGAGCTGGCCGACCGTGCCGCCCATGTGCCAACCCATGTTGTTCTTGAAGTTGATGTGCAGGTTGGTGTTGTAGGCGGCCTCGAGAGGCAGACCAGCCGTTGTCCAATACTGCCACCAGTTGTTGTTCCACTGAATCCTGTCGTAGTACCTGCGCGCCTTGCGGTCGAAGAACCCGACCCACGTGTTCCACGACGTCTGGTCGGCTCTCCGGAGAAAACCCATGTCGTTGATGTCGAATCCGGGGGATCTCCGCTGATATGCAGACTCGAACAGAAGATGCTGCCCGCCGATCTTGCCGAACTTCAATTCCTCGGCGTCGCCGCCCAGCACCGTCAGGCTCGAATCGAGCGGCAGATTGGCATCAGGGCGCTGGAACTGGTGAACCCCGCTGGTCTGCATCGAAAGAATCGCAGAGGGACTTCCTTCGACGCGGCTCTTGTCGAGCGAACCGGAAATCTCGTAAGTGTTCTTCAGGATTCGATGCCGGAAATCCAGTGCACCCACATAGGCGTTCGACGCGAGGTAGGGCGAGGAGAACGTATCCATTTTCCGGTTCACCGCCGTGAGGATCGCGCCGATCGTGCTGTTGCCGCCGCGAAAGTCCTGGGTTGCCCGCAACACTCCGAAGTTCGTCATTGGATCGTAGGTAGTGTCGCCGGGACTGGCCGCGCGCTGCGTGGTCGCATCGAGGAGGCCAATGGTAGTCCCGGTAGGAAACCGGCCAAGCAGCTTTGCGGCGCCGATGATCGTGACCGGCTGCAGTGGGACTGTATCGCCGTAGATCCCCGCGAGCTCGGGAGTTCTTCCGATGCGCCTGCTATAGTAGAGGCCCTCGCCGTTGCAGTTGACGGCGCTGCAGTTCACGTCGAAGCGGAACAGTCCGCGTCCCGCGACGAAGAACGGGCGCCGCTCGTCGAAGAACGATTCGTACGCCGAAAGATTGAGAACGGCGGGATCGGACTCGACCTGGCCGAAGTCTGGATTGACTGTCGCATCGAGCGTTAGGTTGGGTGCGAGGCGGTACTTCACGTCTCCGCCGACTTCGATGTTCGACTTCTGTCTGAATGCGTTGTTGACGATCTGCGACGCATTTTTGGTGACGACGTACGGCATCGCTTCGAGCTTGCGCGGGGTTTCCAGATCGTCCATGCCGTGAAGAGAACCGAACTGCGACACGAATCCTGGCTTCGACTGTCTGAGCAGCGGCCAGATGTAGCGCTCGTTGTATCTATAGACATCGCGGTCGATCATGATGCCGAAGGTGTGCGACTTGTCCCTGCTGTAGCGCATCTGCGAGAGCGGGATCCGGAACTCGGCCGTCCACCCCGTGGAATCGATCCGGGTCGCCGCGTCCCACACTGCGTCCCAGGCGCCGTCCTCGTTGCCATCGTCGTAGATCGCCTGATCCATCTTGACACCCGACGCGTTGACGCCGAATTCGTAGCCCGTGCGCCTGTCGTGATAGGAATCGACAAATACCCAGATCATGTCGGACGGCGTGAAGCTATCGCGCCGTTCCAGGCGCTTGATGATGCTGTCGGGATGCGGATCGAACGCGCGCACGAACACGTACATGTTTGACGCATCGTACGCGATCTTGGCCTCGGTGCGGAAGCGCGCTTCCTTACCCTCGGTCGGACGCCACTGCTTGAAACCCGAGATGACGGGTGCGTTGCGCCATACCTGATCGGCGTCTTTTCCATCGATCACCGGCGGAGTTTCGGCGCGATATGCGGTAGCGCTCGTATCGGTCGGAGCGGGCACTGACAGGGGCGTAGATGGTCTGGACTGCGCGATCGAGGGCGACTGTTGGGCGGCCTGGATATTGAGCGCGAAAGCGAGAATGGCTGCAGCAATCATACGGGCGTCCGTACTTGAGATGGGTCAATGTGTCGCTGAACAAGTATTGGATACCCTAGCGGCCAAAATGGTTGGAAAGTTTCAGCAGCGACTGCAGTATCGCCCCGACCACGGGCTCGAGGTTGATGAACACGCCGGCCTGGGACGCCGGAACTCTTTCCAATCCCCAGTTCCACAGGTAGGTCGTAACCGTCGTCGCCATGAGTCCACACGCAGCGACAGATATCCAGGTAAGCGGTGTCAGGTGAACGGGCGGAAAGCCTTCGGTGGCAACGACCCAGACGGCGCGCATTAATGTCCCAACCGTCATTACATAGGCGCTCACAGTGACCGAAGAATACCGGCCAGTGTTCATCAGTCGCTGACAGAGTAGAATCCACGCGACTCCACCGAGCAACGACACCGCCACGAGCAGATCACCGCTTACGCACGCGTGGGAGCCCGCTTCACCCCTGGATGCGCCGAACGCGATGAGCGCCGCGCCGAAGGTAGAGCCGATGAGCGCCATCCACCGCTTATGTGTGACGCGCTCGTGCGCAAAGAGCGCCGATCCAGCTGCAAGAAGAACCGGAAGATTGCCGACCATCAGCGAAGCGTGTGAGACTGTGGTGCCCCCACCGAGAGCTCCTCGAGCGCCCATTTGCCGAATATGAATCCGGTGCCCCAGAGGGATCCCGCGGCGGCCAGCGCGACGAATGCCCGTTCTTTCGAAGCCGTCAGGAAAACTCGATCGTTGGCCGCGGCCCTCGGTCGGCTCGCACACCCCCGGCCGGCAGTCTTCAGTTTGTGGTTAAATTCGAGTAACTACAAAACGGGGATGGAATGTCCGTCCAGGAATCACCGATGACTGAGGCCCTGCGCCGCTGGCGCATAATTCCGGTCATCATCATTGAAGACCCGAAGAACGCGGGACCGCTTGCGGCCGCGCTGCTGGCCGGTGGACTCCCGATCGCGGAGATCACGCTGCGCACGAAGACCGCGCTCGAATCCCTGCGCCGCATCAAGGACGAGCAAGCCGAGATGTTCGCCGGTGCTGGAACGGTCCTCAACGTCGCGCAGGCGAAGCAGGCGCGAGAGGCGGGAGCGGAGTTCGTGGTCTCTCCCGGATTCAACCGCGCGGTGGTGGATTACTGCCTCGAGCACGAGATGCCGGTGTATCCCGGCGTGGCAACCGCGACCGAGATCGAGGCCGCCCTCGAGTCGGGACTCACACTTCTCAAGCTGTGGCCCATCGAAACGCTCGGCGGCGTTCCGTACCTGCAGCTGCTGGCCGGACCGTTTGGGGGAGTAGAGTTCAATCCAAGCGGCGGCGTCACAGCCACGAACTTCACGAGCTACCTCACGCTCAGGAACGTGGTGGCAGTCGGCGGAAACTGGATGGCGCCGCCGGAGTGGATCGCGGCAGGACAGTTCGATCGGATCCGCGAGATAGTGCGACAGTCGGTTACCCGAGTTGCGGGGCTGACGCAGATTCCACCGTCACGGACGGCAGCGAGGGTGGATGCGGCACGGGCGGAGAGCAGACCGTAGCTCTGCGCGAACTGCAAGCTGCGAAGAACGCGATCTATGCCTCTGAATTCTTGGATCGCGTTCTCTGCAGTCAGTTGATCGGGTGTCGTGATACTATGTCACTTCACCGCGACATCGACGGTATAACCATCCTTCGCCAGCAGCATTGTCAGGAGCTGCACCGCGCTCTCGTTCGCATGACGGATCAGATCCAGCTGCGTACCCGCCGTCGTTAGCTGCGCCCTGGCCTGACTTTGAATCGCATCGCGATCCTCGGCCGTAAAGGGATTCCAAAGTCCTCCGCGCTCGTCGTAGGTGCGCATGTCGCGGATCTCGAGCGCGATCAGCTTCGCGTGGGGAATCCGGATTGTGATTTTCTTGCGCGCACCGTCGATCGAAACGTCGGGATTGTCATTGAGATCGATTCCGGCCAGCAGCCGCCCAGTCACCACGACGAGTGAGCGCTTGGTCGAACCGTACCAGGTATTCTCGTAGACGATGACGTCGCGAACGGTCGCCTCGCTCGAGACGAGCTTCGCGACGGCGCGGATCTGCGACACCACGACGTCGTGCGTGATTGTGGTTTCGTTGCGACCCAAAAAGGCGCCGGGTACCAGTTTGCTCGCGCAGTAGCCAAAGGCGAGCAGAATGAGAAGCGCCACGATGGCGAGCGCCATGCCCGGTCCCACTATCCGGGGACCAGGCTGCGGCACCGGTGCGTCGATTTCGCCCGTTCTTCCCAAGGTTTCTCCTTTCTCCCGGAATCGCGAATTGTCAGCTACAGGACCTAAGATGCCACAATCTCGAAACGCGAGAGCGCAGGCCGCCCTCCGAAACTGAACATTTGTCTGGCACGTAATGGTTTACGCCCCTACATTGTGCTCCCGCTCGTTCCCGTTGCGCCCCCAGCCCGCAAGTTGTCCGACCAGCTTACCCGTCTCCTGAGGCCATAGCATGAGAACCCTCTCCAATCGCCTGGCGCTCGCGATCACCGTCGCGATCACCGCACCAGTACTTCTTCCCGCTCAAAACGGGAAACCGGCTCCTCTCATCGATCGCGAGCAGTTCTTTGGAAATCCCGAGATCTCCGGCGCGCAGATATCTCCCGACGGACGCTATATCTCGTTTCTCAAGCCGTACAAAGACACCCGCAACGTCTGGGTGAAGCGCACCGCCGATCCGTACACCGCGGCCAAGCTGATAACTAACGACACCAAGCGCCCGGTCACGCAGTACTTCTGGAGCAGAGACGGGAAGTACATCCTGTTCGCTCAGGACCAGCTCGGCGACGAGAACTTCAACGTCTACGCGGTCGATCCGTCCGCGCCCGTCGCCGCCGGCTCTGATGTTCCGGCCGCAAGAAATCTCACCGCCGCGAAGGGCGTGCGCGCGATGATCTACTCCGTACCGAAGAACGATCCGGACGTTATGTACGTCGGGATCAACGATCGCGACAAGTCCTGGCACGACCTGTACAAGGTGCGCATCTCGACGGGCGAGAAGACGCTGCTTCGCCAGAACACCGAGCGCATCGCCGGCTGGGTGTTCGACAACGCCGGCAACCTGCGCCTCGCCGTCCGCACCAGTGACAAGGGCGACACCGAAATTCTGCGCGTCGATCCGAACGGCTTCACGCCGGTCTACTCGTGCAACGTCTTCGAGACCTGCGGTCCCACTCGCTTCAACAAGGACAACAGCAAGGTCTACATGGAGACGAACAAAGGCGATCCAGATCTGACGCGTTTGGTTCTCTTCGATCCCGCGACGAAGTCGGAGCATGTCGTCGAATCAGACCCGATGAATCGCGTCGATTTCGGCAACGCCACGTTCTCCGACGTCACCAACCAGATCGTTGCGACTTCTTATCAGGACGAGCGCACGCGCATCTACTGGAAGGACAAGGCGTGGGAGAATGACTACAAGCTGATTCAGAGCAAGCTCCCGGGCAAAGAGATCACTCCGACGTCCACGACCAACGATGAGCGCAAGTGGATGATCGTCGCGACGAGCGACCGGGAACCGGGTGAGCGCTATCTGTTCGATCGCAATACGAAGAACCTCGCCTTCCAATATCGCGTCTTCGACAAGCTTCCCCGCGAAGCCCTCGCCGCGCAGAAGCCGATTACCTACAAGTCGGCCGACGGTCTCTCCATTCCGGCGTATCTCACACTGCCAGTTGGATCGAGCGGAAAGAATCTTCCACTCGTCGTGTATCCGCACGGCGGTCCGTGGGCGCGCGACAACTGGGGCTACGATCCAATCGCTCAGTTCCTCGCCAATCGCGGCTACGCCGTTCTTCAGCCGAACTTCAGAAGCTCCACCGGTTACGGCAAGAAATTTCTCAACGCCGGCAATCTCGAGTGGGGACAGAAGATGCAGGAGGATCTGACCTCCGGCGTCCAGTACCTGGTCAAACAGGGCGTCGTCGATCCAAAACGCGTCGGAATACTTGGCGGCTCGTACGGCGGTTACGCGACACTGGCCGGACTGGCGTTTACGCCGGACGTCTACGCAGCGGGCGTATCTATAGTAGGGCCGTCGAATCTGATCACGCTGCTCAACTCGATTCCGCCGTACTGGGAAGCGGGGAGAATCATCTTCCACCAGCGAATGGGCGACCCGACGACGGCTGCCGGTCGCGCGCAGCTCGAGCGGCAGTCTCCACTCAACTCGGCGAACCGGATCAAGGCGCCGCTACTCGTGGTGCAGGGCGCGAATGATCCGCGCGTCAACCGTGCGGAGAGCGAGCAGCTCGTGATCGCGCTCCGCGACCGCGGCTTCCCGGTCGAGTACATTCTCGCGCCGGACGAGGGCCACGGCTTCGCCCGTCCGATCAACAATCTCGTGCTATTCGCGAGCGCCGAGAAGTTCCTGGCGAAGCATCTGGGCGGACGGTATCAGGAGAGCCTGAGTCCCGAGATTTCGTCGCGCATGGCGGTGCTGACGGTCGACCCCAAGACTGTACAACTGTCCAGAAAAATCGAAGTTGCATCGAGCGCTCCCAAGCCCGCGGTCGACCTCACTGCGGGTACTTCGACGTACAAGGCTCGCCTCGAGGCCGGTGGTCAGAGCATACCGATGGATGTCACACACACCGTGGTGTCGGGCGACGGCGTCTGGCTCGTGACCGAGACTGCGACTATGCCCATGGGAACGATGTCCGAGGAGTCCACCGTCGGCAAAGGCACGCTCGTCGTGCAGAAGCGCGTGATCCACCAGGGGCCCGCATCGGTCGAAGTGAATTTTGCGAACGACAAGGCGAGCGGGAAGATGACGATGAACGGACAGGACCGGCCCATCACGGCGGACCTCGGCGGAGCGATCTTCGCCGACGGCGCCGCAACCAACGATGCGATTGCGGCGCTGCCGCTGGCCGACGGGTACTCGACTACGTTCCGCAACTTCGACGTCATGCGCCAGCAGGTTAAGCCGCGCGCGCTCAAGGTCGTCGGCAGCGAGAAGGTCACGGTGCCGGCGGGCGAGTTCGACGCGTGGAAGGTTAGCGTTACGCCTGCCGAAGGCACCGGCGAGACGACGACCCTGTGGGTGAACAAGGCGGATCGGCGCGTCGTCAAGATCACGAACGTCATACCTGAAATGAATGGAGCAACCGTGACGACCGAGCTGGTGAAGTAGATTTAGCGAGTCACTGCACCACCACAATTTCGCGGAGAGATAATGTTTCTCACAATCGCGCTGGTGCTACTGGTTCTTTGGGCGCTGGGTTTCTTCATTTTTCCGGTGGTCGGGGGACTGATCCACCTCCTTCTGATCATCGCGGTCATTGCGATCATCTGGCATTTCATCAAAGGACGGCCTTCGACCGGCGTTTAGCGACGCAAAGCGCAAGAAAGCGATTCGAGAGGTCAGTGGCGTAGATCATCGATCCGAGATGACTACGCTTCCGACCTCTCGTTTGCATTCGCTGATTTCGTCGGGTCTACATTTTGTACCGCAAGCTGACGTAGACCGATCGAGGTTGGCGAGGTGCGAGCCCCAAGGTCGATTCGGGCGACGCGTCCGATGTCGAGCGCGGATTGCACGAAAGCACCGCCCGAAAGCTGCCGTCCCTCGAGAGGGCATCGATGGAATCGCGGCTCCTCGCGCCATTTCGGCTGCGGGTCAAGCGCGCTACGTGTAGCAGGACGGGCATTGTTCGCGAAACTGCTACATGTAAAACCCTGCAAAGCACAATTTGCCCCGACTTTGGCACGGCGGGCCCCGCCCGTGCCTTGTTCACCGCGCAGTGAACTCACGGCGGCGCGTTTCGACGGCGTCCGTCCCAAACTACGTGTGTGAAAATCGGAGGCGATTCAGATGGACGAAAAGAGAATAATGGTGATATCCAGCGCCGAGCAGCTGCTGGAAGGAAAGACCAGACGGAATTTCCTGAAGCTTATGGGTGTGGGCGGAGCGGTAATCTTTCTGCCAAGCGTGTTGACGCGCTGCAGCAACAACAATGACATCAGCGGGCCTCCCGGCAGCGGCGGACCATTGGTGATCGATTTCAGCAAGGGCGACGTCGCCGTGCTGCAGTTCGCTTACGCGCTGGAGCAGCTTGAGGCGGACTTCTACACCAAGGTGGTCGCGAACTTCTCGAGCTCGAGCTTCAGTACTAGCGAGCAGGCCGTCCTCAGCGACGTCAAGAACCATGAAGTCATTCACCGCGAAGCGTTCAAGACTCTGCTGGGCGCTGCGAACGGTTTCACCGTGCACACCAACTACGGCACGCTGAATTTCAAGGACAGAACATCGGTGCTGGCGACCGCGAAGACGTTCGAGGACCTCGGCGTGGCCGCTTACAACGGAGCCGCGCAGTATCTCTCCGATGTGAACAACATCGGGCTTGCCGGCAAGATCGTCTCGGTGGAAGCGCGTCACGCGGCGGCCATTCGCGACCTCATCGCGCCCAAAGCGGGCGGCGCATCGGGGGCGAATCCGGACAGCTTCGCGCCGAAATCGTTCGACGATGTATTCAGACCGAGTAAGGTTGCAGCAGCCGCGCAGGGGTTCGTCGTCGAGCAGCTGACATTCAAAAATGCGCCAACGACGTTCGTCGAAGGCCCCAACAATAACGGATAAGGGAGCGATTGATAATGAACACCAAACCGAAAACGCTTTTCGACTCGATCGATCCTGAGATCATGGCGACAGTGG
>JBDTIV010000081.1:0-39477 GCA_039936175.1 Gemmatimonadaceae bacterium
GTGATGTGCGCGAGGTCGTCGATCAACCCGACCATTCCTATCACCGGCGTCGGATACACCGCGCTATTCGGGCTTTCATTGTAGAGAGAGACATTCCCGCCGGTGACTGGCGTTCCAAGAACGCGACATGCTTCGCCCATTCCCGCGACGGCTTCCCTGAACTGATAGAACACCTCGGGACGCGTCGGGTTACCGAAATTGAGGCAGTTGGTGATCGCCATCGGCCGTGCGCCAGTGCACGCGACATTGCGCGCAGCTTCTGCAACCGCGATTCGACCACCGACCCGCGGATCCAGATACACGTAGCGCCCATTGCAGTCGGTCTTGACGGCAATTGCCTTGTTCGTGCCGCGAATTCTCAGAACCGCCGCGTCACCGCCCGGGCCGATGACGGTGTTGGTGCGCACGGTCGAGTCGTATTGACGATAAGCCCAGGCTTTGCTCGCGATTGTCGGCGCTGATAACAGCTGCTCGAGCGTCCAGACTGGATCCTTTTCCTCCAGGCGCTCGGCGATCGCCATCGGATCAGCAGCGCGCAAGATCTTGATCGCTTCCGATTCGCGCGCGTCGGGTGAGTAGCTCGGGCAGTCGGTTACGAGGCGGGATCCAGGAAACTCGGCAACGGTCGTCGTTCCCTCCGTGACGCGATACACCGGCTCCGCTATCACCTCGCCGATAACTGCCGCGGTCAGATCCCATTTCGTGAGGATGTCGCTCACGGCGTCTTCGTGTCCTTTCTTTGCGACGACGAGCATTCGCTCCTGTGATTCGCTGAGGAGGATCTCGTACGGCGACATTCCACCCTCGCGCGTCGGAACCTTCGTCACGTCGATCGTAACGCCGACGTCGCCGCGCTCCGCCATCTCGGCGGAAGACGAAGTAAGTCCCGCCGCGCCCATATCCTGGATCGCAACGATGTGACCACTCTTGATGAGCTCGAGGCTCGCTTCGAGCAGGAGCTTTTCGGTGAACGGATCGCCGACCTGAATGCGGGGACGCTTCGCGTCGCTCGCCTCCGAAAGATCTTCCGATGCGAATGAGGCGCCATGTATTCCGTCCCTGCCCGTGCGCGCTCCGACTGCAATGATGGGATTCCCGACGCCTTCGGCCTTGGCGCGAATCAGATCGTCTTCGTGCAGCAGGCCCACGCACATCGCGTTCACGAGCGGATTCGTCTCGTACGATTTGTCAAAGACAATCTCTCCGGCAACGGTCGGAATGCCGACGCAGTTGCCGTAATCACCGATTCCCTTGACCACACCGGCGAAGAGATAGCGCACGCGCGGGCTGTCGAGGCTGCCGAATCGAAGCGAGTTGAGCATCGCGATGGGTCGCGCCCCCATGGTGAACACGTCGCGAAGGATTCCGCCGACGCCAGTTGCCGCTCCCTGATAGGGCTCGACCGCGGAAGGATGATTGTGCGACTCGATCTTGAACGCGATCGCGAGGCCATCGCCTATCGCGATCACTCCCGCGTTTTCGCCGGGGCCCTGCAAGACATAGGGAGCCTGCGTGGGAAGCGTCTTCAGCACCGGCCGCGAATGCTTGTATGAGCAGTGCTCGCTCCAGAGCGCGCTGACGATGCCCAGCTCGGTAAACGTCGGGGCGCGACCGAGCATGCTCACGAGTCGCTCGTACTCCCGCTTCGTGATTCCGTGTTCAGCCACCAGCGCGGGAGTGATCGCCGGATCCCCGGGACGCGGCATTACGGTCGACATCAGACCGCCACCCGGGAGAGGATCGACTCGAAGAGCCGCACGCCGTCGCTCGAGCCGAGCAGCCGACTGCACGCGCGCTCGGGATGGGGCATCATGCCGAGCACGTTGCCAGCCTCGTTGACGATGCCGGCGATGCTTCGCTCTGATCCGTTGGGATTTGCGTCCGGCGTGAGGTCTCCCAAAGCGTCGGCATATCTGAAAACCACGCGCCCTTCGTTCTCGAGGGCGTCGAGCAGCTCGGGCGGGCCGACGTATCTGCCCTCCCCATGAGCGACCGGAATTCGCAGCAGGTCTCCGCGCTCATAACGATTCGTGAAGAGCGTGTCCGGGCTCTCCACACGAACGATCAGCTGAGCCGAAATGAACTGGAGATTCGCATTCCGCATCAGCGCGCCCGGTAGCAATCCCGCTTCGCACGCGATCTGAAAGCCGTTGCAGATGGCGATTACCGGACCGCCGCTCTTTGCGTGCGCAATGACTTCCTGCATGATCGGACTGAACCGGGCGATCGCGCCGGCGCGCAGATAATCGCCGTAGCTGAAGCCGCCGGGAAGAATGATCACGTCCGAACCCTGGAGGTCGTGATCCTTGTGCCAGAGATAAACGGCTTCCTCGCCCAGTATTTCGGTGACGGCGTGGAAGGCGTCGTAGTCGCAGTTGGAGCCGGGGAAGGTGACGACGCCGAACTTCATGCGGGCACCGCCGATTCGATCTCGAAGTCTTCCGTAACGGGGTTCGCCAGAAGCTTGGCGCACATCTGAGCCACCGCGTCCTCCGCCGTGAGGGCGTCGTAAGTATCGGTCTCGATGATGATATACCGGCCAACGTGAACGTTTCCGACTCCCCGGAATCCAAGAGTGCGAAGCGCATCGGTCACGGCTTTCCCCTGGGGGTCGAGCAATCCCTTGCGGGGCGTGATGTGAACGGCGATGCGGAACTTCGACATCAGGGTTGTCCTCCCATCGGACCAGTCGGTGGCATGTTGGTGGGTCCGCTGCGGGGTGGCTCGCCGGGTCCCGGCGGACGCCTTCTTCTGCGGCGCCTGGGCGGCCGCTGGCGAGCGGCGTCAGCTGACGCGGCGACAACCCCGGCGGCTGTGAGAAGAAGTGGCTCGTCATCGTCGGAGATCACCGGCGAGTCGCCGGTGGGGCGGCGGTCGAGCAGTCCGAAGATGACCGTTTTCGCCAAGCCATAGACAACGTAGAGAACGAGCGCGGGGAAGTAGAACTCCGTGCGAAGCACGAGCACACCCACCAGCGTCGCAAAGACGACCAGCGTCCCTATTATCTCGCTCGGCTTCTTGAACCCCACGACGGGAACCGCGGGATACGAGACGTTGCTGATCATGAGAAACGCGAGCACGAGCATGAGGCCGCGTAGTCCCGCCGGCCAGTTCAGATCACCAATCAGCGTCTGGTTGTAAAGGGTCGTCTGGCTGAACCAGAAGTAAGTGGCGAGTGTCATTCCGGCGGCCGGGCTCGGAAGTCCATGAAAATATTTCTTGGCGCGACCAGCCTGCTCGACGTTGAATCGGGCGAGCCGAATCACGGCGCATGCGACGAAGAGAAAGGCAAAGATCCAATCCCAGCCGTTCCTGTTCAGCACGGCGAAATACATGATGAGTGCGGGCGCCAGCCCGAACGAAATCGCATCGACGAGTGAGTCGAGCTCGGATCCGAATCGGGAGCCAGTGCCGGTCGCGCGCGCAATTCGTCCGTCGAGCGCGTCCCAGATGCCGGCCGCGACGATGCATCGCGCCGCCGTGTCGAACTCACTGCGCGAGGCGGCTATAATCCCAAACACCCCAAAGAACAGGCTGGCGAGCGTCGCTCCATTGGGGAGAATGACCACCGCCCTGCGGGGCCTGTTCACCTCGGCTCGGGCCTGCTGGCGTCGCGGATTCTCCGTCGGAATCATCAATGCGGTAGCTCTCCCAGAATCGTCACTCCCGCCGTCGTCATGTCGCCTAGCTTGGCGCGAACCGTAGAACCTGGCGGAATAAAGAGGTCGACCCTCGAGCCGAACCGGATGATGCCCATTCGTTCACCCTGCTTCACTCTCTCGCCAAGCTTGCTGTAGGTGACAATTCTTCGCGCGATCAGTCCCGCGATCTGCCGCACGAGCACTCTGTGCGTGACGCCAACCCGTTCGCTGCGCCCCGAATCCGGAGGAAGTGTCTCGAGTCCAACCGACATCTGCTCGTTCTCCAGGCTCGATTTCTCGGCGGCGGCGTTGATGAACTTGCCCTTGTTGTAGTGGATGTGTTTCACGACGCCGTCGACCGGATAACGGTTGACGTGGACGTTGAAGACATTCATGAAAATCGACAGCCTGATCGCGCGGCCCCCCATGAAGGATGGCTCATCGACCTCGGTGATCATGATCAGCTTGCCATCGGCCGGCGCAACGAGAAGCGCGGGACCCCTCTCGCCGACGCGCTCCGGATCGCGGAAGAAGTACGCGACCCAGAGGGCGAGCAGGAGCAGAACGAACGCCGCGAGCCACATTCCCCAAGACCGTCGCGATACCGCGAGCCCGAACGCGCCGGCCGCGATGAGCGCGGCGATAGCAATGAAGAGGAGTCCTTCGCGGGCGAAGTTCAAGTTATCCGTCGGGGTTCAGGGAGCGGCCGGTGAGGCGACGATAGATGTCGAGATAGCGCTCGCTCGTCGCGTCTGTCACTTCTTTCGGCAAACGTGGTGGGGGATAGTTGCCATCCCATCTTCCGGCGCGCTTCTCCGCATCGAGATAGTCGCGTAGAGGCTGCTTATCGAAGCTGGGTTGTCCGTGCCCCGGCTCGTAAGTGTCAGCGGGCCAGAAGCGCGAACTGTCGGGTGTAAGCACCTCATCCACCAATATAACGGTTTCCGGCCCGGCTTTGCTCTTCCCGCGACCGAATTCGAACTTGGTATCAGCGATGATGATCCCGCGCTCCGCTGCTATGCGACGGCCGCGCTCGTAGACGTCGCGCGAGAGTCTTTCCAGTTCCTTTGCCGGGCGCTCACCGACGAGCTCCGCCATGCGGGCCACGGTTATGTTCTCGTCGTGGCCCTCCTTCGCCTTGGTGGCGGGACTGAATATCGGCGGGTCGAGACGCGCTGACTCCTCGAGTCCTGAAGCCAGCGACTCTCCAGCGAGCGTCCCGCTCTGACGATACTCTTTCCACGCCGACCCGGACAGATATCCGCGAACCACGCATTCGATGGGAAAGACGGTCGTGCGCCGGCACAGCATCGACCTGCCGGCGAGTTCCCGCTCGTGATCGCGCAGCCGCGGCACTTCTCGTACGATCTCCGCGATATCGGACGACAGCATGTGGTGCGCGACATTGTCTTCCAGCTGTTTCAGCCACCACGCAGTTATCTGGGTCAGCACCGCGCCCTTGTGCGGAATCGTCTCCCCCATCACGACGTCGAACGCGCTGACGCGATCGGTCGCGATCAACAGCAGGCGGTCGTCATCCACCACGTAGACGTCGCGAACCTTGCCGCGCCTGAACCGCGTCAGCGGCAGGGCGCTCGCTTCCATCAGCATCAGACGCGAAGCTCCTCGGCGGGCTCCGCACTGGCCGTAATGCCCGCGAACAGGGGAGTGATGACATCGCGCAGGAATTCGTCTACCTGCTGGGGAGCGCGTCCCACGAAACGCCGGGGATCGATCGCGCCCTCGAGGTCCTTCAGCTTCAGCCCGAAGGACTTGTCGCGCCCCAGTCGATCGATCAGATCGTTCGAGTCAGCGCCGTTCTTGATGGCGCGTGCTGCTTCGATACTGTGCTTTCTTATCGTCTCGTGCGCGGCCTGTCTGTCGCCACCCGCGCGTACCGCGCGTACGATGAGCTCCTCGGTCGCCATGAACGGAAGCTCCGCGGAAACGCGCCGATCGATCACTGCCGGGTGAACTTCCAGCCCACTCGCGACGTTCGACATGAGGACGAGGATTGCGTCGGTCGCGAGAAACATCTCCGGGATCACCAGCCGGCGATTCGCGCTGTCGTCGAGCGTGCGCTCGAAATACTGAACGGCGTGGGTCTGGTTTGCGTTACTCTCGAGCGATCCCACGAATCTCGCCAGCGAAGCAATGCGCTCCGATCGCATCGGGTTCCGCTTATATGCCATCGCCGAAGATCCGACCTGCTCGCTCTCAAACGGCTCCTCGATCTCACCGAAGGATTGGAGCATCCGAATGTCGCTGCTGAACTTAGCGGCGCTTGCCGCCATTCCGGCCACGACCGACAACACAAAGGCGTCGAGTTTCCTCGTGTACGTCTGGCCGGTCACCGGAAGCGGCGACGCAAACGACATCTTCCCGGTCACGAGAAGATCCAGGCGCCGCACCTTTTCATGATCGCCATCGAACAGCTCGAGGAAGCTCGCCTGCGTGCCAGTGGTCCCCTTGGCGCCACGGAAAGGAAGCGTTCTCCTCCGATAGTTGATCTCCTCGATGTCGAGCACGAGATCCTGCATCCAGAGCGTCGCGCGCTTGCCAACGGTTGTTAGCTGGGCCGGCTGCAGGTGCGTGTATCCGAGCGTTGGCTGATCTCGCCACTTTTCCGCAAACTCGGCCAGCGCGCGCAGCACATCGAGTGAGCGCGTGCGAAGCAAGTCCAGACCGCGTCGCATCAGCATCAGATCCGCGTTGTCCGTCACGTACGCGCTCGTCGCGCCAAGGTGTATGTAGGCTTTCGCGCCGGGCGCAACATCGCCGAACGCGTGCACGTGCGCCATCACGTCGTGGCGAAAGCGCTTCTCGTAGCCCGCTATGGCGTCGAAATCGATGTTGTCCAGATTCGCGCGCATCTGGCGAAGCGCGGTCTCGGGGATAGCTACGCCCAGCTCTTGCTCCGATTCAGCGAGCGCGAGCCAGAGGCGACGCCATAGCCCGTACCGCGTAGCCGGAGACCAGAGCTCCAGCATCGCTGTCGAAGCGTAGCGCTCGGCGAGTGGAGAGCTGTAGCGGCTCGAGTCCGTCACTGAAGGCTGAACTCCGTCGAATAGACTTTTCCGGCGCGCTCGAAATACAGTCTCAACAGTCCGTGGCCGTAGGTCGTGAGGAAACGATTGACCGTTTCCGCGTCGGCAATCGGTGTGCGATTGATCTGCACGATCACGTCCCCCGACTGAATGCCGATCTGCTGCTGCACGCGCTCGCTGACGCGATTCACCAGTGCGCCCTGCCTGCTATGGATGAGATACTGCGCGCGAATGGGTGGGGTGAGCGTAATCAGCTCGAGCTCACGCAAGACTGTCACGCGCGGTGCGTTGAGGTCGGGCAGGTCGCCAACCTGCACGCTGACCGGAATTGCCCTCCCGGCGCGGCTGACGACGAGTGAATCGTTTTCGCCCACGCGGAGCTCGAGGAGCTCGGCGTACCAGTCGTAGGGATTGTGGAGCACGCGGTTGCGCGACCGAGTGATGACATCGCCGGCGCGAATTCCCGAGCGCGCCGCCGGAGAGCCGGGCACCACCGATGCGACGACGACCCCGGCGTTGCCCGCGGGTCCGTTGACGCGCGTCAGCTCCGGCTGTATTCCGATCCAAGGACGGCGCACGACGCCGTGCGCGAGCAGATCCTCCGCGACGCGGCGCACCCGGTTTATGGGGATCGCGAAGCCGATCCCAACCGAGCCGCCACTCGGGGAGAAGATCGAGCTGTTGACGCCGATCACTTCATCCGCCGCGTCCACCAGCGGACCGCCGGAATTCCCGGGATTGATCGAAGCGTCCGTCTGGATCATGTCCACGTATACGCCCGATCCTTCGCTCGGAGTGGCGAGATTACGCCCGGTTCCGCTCACCACCCCGGCCGTTACGCTCGGCTCCGAATTCGCGAGGATGAAACCGTACGGATTCCCGATAGCGATGGCCCACTCGCCGATCAGGAGATCGCTCGACGATCCGAGCGGAGCCACGGGAAGATTCTTCGCGTCGATCTTGAGGACCGCGAGGTCGTTGGTTTCGTCGATACCGAGAAGTCGGGCGGGGTAGGTCGTTCCATCGCGCAGCGCGACCTGAATCCTCGTTGCCCCCGCTACGACGTGCGCATTCGTGACGATCGCTCCGTCCGGGCGGATGATAAACCCCGACCCCAGTCCTGCGGTCGCCCGCTGGCCCGAGCGTCCGCCGAAGAACTGCTCGAACGCGTCAGCTGGCACCCGCTCCATCACTTCGGTCTGCACGGTCACCACCGCCGGCGAAACGCGCGCGACGGCGTCGGTTATTGCCGTGCGCCGAGACGAATTGATGGTAGTCGCCTGTGGCAGGGACGACTGCGCTGCGGACTGCGAGCTCGACGCGCCCTGACACGCTATCACGACCGCTGCAGCGAGCAAGCGCACGAATCCAACCCTCATGAAGTCGAGCGCGACTTGGGTCGCTTGGCGAGGTCGCTCAGAAAACGGTCGATGCCTCGATCGGTGAGAGGGTGAACGATGAGGTCGCGCAACGTCGCGGGAGTAAGGCAAACGATGTCCGCGCCTGCTGATGCGCACTCGGAGAACTGAACCGCCGACCTCGGCGACGCCACCATCACATCGCACTCTTCACCAGCCGCCTCGAGAATATTTTTCATCTCGGCCAGAGCCTGCGCCGCGGATTGGCCGTATGCTTCGAGCTCGTTCAACGTGACACGAATCGCAGCCGCACCAGCTTTCGCGGCGATTACCGCCTGCACCGAATTGAACACGAACGTCGCGCAGATGACGACGCCCTCCGCGCTCAGCTTGGTCATCGGAATGAGTGCGTCTTCCACCAGCGGAATCTGAACGACGATGTGGTCGCTGACCTTCGCGAGCTCGCGCGCCTCGGAGTAGATCTCGGCCGATGTAACGGCGCCGACCGGAACGCACACGGGGAAGGCGAACTCGCGTGAGATTTCCTCGAGGCGCACCTTCGCGCTGGAGTCCGGCGCATCCACGCTTAAGGCGATGTGTGAAAATGCGACCCCGTCCGCGAGTCCGGCGGAGGCGGCGTTCCTGATCTCATCGAGATTCACGCTCTCGAGATAGATGTTCATACGGTTCCCAGAAAAAGGCTTTTCGGATACTCGACCCGCTCGAGAAATAAAGCGTGTGGAGGCGCTGGAGGAGAGACTTGACTATTGTCGCCCTGAGCGAGAAGCTCGGACATCACTTCCGGATCACGCTTGCCTGATCCGACGTCGAGCATGGTCCCGACGAGAAATCGGACCATGTGGTGGAGAAAGCGGTCGGCGGTGATCTCGAAGACGAGCCCGCCCGCCCGCTCGAGCCACTCCGCACGAGCGACAGTGCAGCGGTGATCGTCGCGCTCCGGTGCGGTCCCTTTGACCGCGAACGCGCGGAACGAATGCGTCCCCAGAACTGCCTCGGACGCAGCGCTCATTCGTCCGAGATGCGTCGGTTTCGTCCAGACAAGCTCGTGGGTGCGGCGAAACGGGGAGGAAGCGAGATCGTCTGTGCCTACGTAGTAGCTATAGCTGCGGGCAACCGCGCTGTAGCGGGGGTGGAACTCGTCACGCATTTCGAAGGCAGCCGCAATCCATACATCGTCCGGTAGAATGGCGTTCATCGATCGTCGCAATGCGGGAGCGCCCCATTTCTCGGGTACGCGTACTCCCGCGGCCTGCCCGCGCGCGTGGACACCGGCGTCTGTCCGGCCGGCGCCAACGACGCTGACAGGCGCTCCGCACAGTTGGGAAACCGCTGCTTCGAGGACTCCCTGGATCGTCCGTTCACCGGGCTGCCGCTGCCAGCCGGAAAAGCGCGCGCCATCGTAGTGCAACACGAGCTGCACGGAACGCGACAGCATCGCGTGAAATTATCCCCGAACGGCCAAGTGTCAAGGAACGTAACCCGTTGAAGATGATTGACTTTCGCCGGTTCGACGCTCAATGTGGAACCACCTCCGCTCTAATGATCTCTAGCTGATCGCCAACGATGGCACCACGAACCCTCGCCGCACTCTCCACCCTGTTCACCTCGGCCGGCAACGTCGCCGAGGCGTTGAATGCGTTGAGCCAGGACGTGACTGAGCATGACCGCAACGGTAGCCTCGTTCTCTTCATCTACGATGCGCGTCGCGATCTGCTCGCCGAACGGCTGATGCCCGCGCACGAGGGTTTGCGAACGGCACAGCTCGAGATCGCGCAGGATCACATCCCGACCGCGATCAGGCGGACTATCGCCGCGGGCAAGGCGTTCGCGGATCTTGGCAGCGAGTCCGGCGACTACCAAAAGCTGCTCGGAGTCGGCGCGTCGCCCGAAGCGGGCGTCCTTCTACTGAGGGGATTGTTGGTAGACGGCGAGCTCGCGGGGGTTCTCGCTCTCTCCGAGCCCAAGACGCGGTTCGGACATCGGCTGTCGGAAAAGATCGCCCCCGCCGTGGATCTGTTCGCGCTCGCATTTGCCAGGCTCGCCGAGCGTCGCGCGCGGGAGGAAGCCGTGCGTACTCTCGAGCAGCTTACAAAGGCGCTCAACGATGAGCACGCGCGCACCGTTCAGGATCTTCAGCACAAGCTCGCAGAGGCGAAGGCAGCGTTGACTGGCCGCGGGGGCGGTGACTCCATCAGGGTTTCGCAGCTGAAACGTGCGATCGAGGTCGCGTCGGTCGAGGCGCGCGCCACGGCGGAGAGACTGTCGGCTGTCGAGGAGCAGGTGCGAGTCGCGGTGACCAAGCTCGAGAAGGCGCACGTGCAACTCCACGCACAGGGTGAAGCGCTCCAGACTCAGAGCAACATCATCTATCGCGTGGAACAGGCACTTCGCGAAGCAACCAATGGCCGTGCCGATTCGCGCCAGATCGTCGAAGAGGTGCTCCAGATCGTCACGTCCAAAGAGCAAGCCTCGTCGCTCTAGCCAAGCCGCAATGAGCGTCCCACCGCCGAACGCGCTCCAGGGCGCGATTCACAAACTCGCGCATCGTGAGCACCTGAGCGCCGACGACGCGCAGGCGGCATTCGATATCGTGATGCGTGGAGAGGCGACGGCCGTGCAGGTTGCGGCACTGCTCGCAGCGCTTCGCGCGACGGGGGAGAGCTCGGAGGTCGTCGCCGGGGTCGTGAGGGCGCTGCGGTCGGCGATGGTATCGCTGGTAGCCGACGATCCCGACGGACTCGTGGACACGTGTGGAACCGGAGGGGGTGCCGTCTCGACGTTCAACATCTCCACCGCCGCGGCAATCGTGGCCGCGGGGGCAGGTGTACGCATCGCGAAGCACGGAAACCGGTCGTTCACCACGAAGTGTGGAAGCGCCGATGTACTCGAGGCGTTGGGGGTCCCGATCGACGTGCCCGTCGCCGTCATGGAAGCCTCGCTTCGGCACGCGGGGATCGTCTTCATGTTCGCCCCGGCGATGCACCCCGCGATGCGACACGTCGGCGCGGTACGCCGCGAGCTCGGGATTCCGACGGTGATGAACATCGTGGGGCCGCTGGCGAATCCGGCCAGAGCGGGGAGGCAGGTTGTCGGCGTGTCCGACATCGAGCGAGCGCCGGTCCTGGCCGGTGCGCTGGCTGCGCTCGGAACGACGCACGCAATGGTCGTCTACGGTGAGCCAGGTCTCGACGAGGTATCCCCGCTCGGCCCGACGCACGTCGTCGAAGTCCGCAACGGGGCGACGACGCGCTGGACGATCCATCCCGAGGAGCATGGTTTCCGAAAGATCGCCAGGGAGGATCTCGCCGGCAGCGAGCCCGCGGAGAATGCGCGGATCATTCTCGAGATACTGGATGGAGCCGGACCCACCGGCGCGCGGGCCGCGACGATCCTCAATGCGGCCGCCGCGATCTACGTCGGCGGAGCCGGGAAATCTTTCGCGGAAGGAGTGGCGCTGGCGTCGAGATCGATAGACTCGGGCGAGGCGAAGTTAGTGCTGGATCGCTTGAGGGAAGCAACGGCAAAGCCCTTCACGACAACTATTTAGAGGATTGACCTCTAAAACCTTCTCAACACCCCAACGACGATCCCCTGGATGGTGATATCGTTCTCGTGAACGAAGATCGGACTCATGGTCTCATTCGCCGGCTGTAACCGAATACGGCCGTCCCGCTCCCGATAGAACTTCTTCACCGTGGCCGACGTACCGTCGATCAAAGCGATCACCATCTCACCGTCGTCGGCCGTGGTCTTCTCGTTAACGATGACGAAGTCTCCATCGCGAATCTGCTCGTCGATCATCGAGTTTCCGCGAACCCGAAGGACGTAGTGATTGCCGCCGCGCCGCACGAGATCTTCCGGCACGCCGATCGACTCGGGCATTTGAATGGCTTCAATCGGAAGGCCCGCAGCGACGGTACCGAGGAGCGGAAGAGACATCGCCCGCGGCAGAGCATCCGACGGCATCAGCTCTATCCCACGACTCTCGTTGTAGGCGCGCTTGATGTAGCCTTTGCGCTCGAGGTTGGTCAGATGTTCGTGGACTGTGGCGAGGGAGTTATAGTTAAACTGCGTCGCAATCTCCTCGAAGCTCGGCGCGTATCCGTGCTCCTCCGAGTAGTTCGCAAGGTACGTGAGAATCTCCCGCTGGCGTTTTGTGAGCGACATATCCTCTTTCCGCGGCTGGTTTGAGAACGGACCGGTCGATCGATCCTACCGAACATTTGCCGAATTCCTACGTTAGCCGAAGATCGACCGAAGCGCAAGCGCTTTCTCCCTGGACGCCCCCAACCGGTACGCTTGGCGAGCTGACCGTCGAGGCACACGCCCGCGCGGCCGCACTCGTTTCGCGCGCTCAGGAGATGAGACGGGAGATCGAGAAGCTCCCGCCGGTGCGAGCGTTTGCGGGCGCACTCAAGGGAGCGAACGTCGGCGTGATCGCCGAGGTCAAACGTTCGTCGCCCTCCAGGGGCGAGATCAACGTGGGAATGAACGTGGAGAATCATCTCCGCGCTTACGAGGCGGGTGGTGCGGCCGCGATCTCGGTCCTTACGGAGCCGCGCAGGTTTGGCGGATCAAATGAGGATCTCCTGCTGGCGCGCTCCAGCGTTAACCTTCCGCTTCTGAAGAAGGACTTCCACGTCGACGTCGTGCAGATATACGAGGCTCGGTCGCTCGGCGCGTCAGCCGCACTCGTTATAACACGTGCTGTCCCTCCTGTCAGGCTGAAAGAACTGCTGAAGGCTGGTGAGGACGTGGGGATCGGGATCCTCGTGGAGATTCGCGACGAGAACGAGCTGGATCTCGCGATATCGGCTGGTGCACGCATGATCGGCGTCAACAACAGAAACCTGGAAACCCTGGTGATCGATCCAGATACGTCGCTCCGCCTTTTGCCGCTCATCCCGCGCAACCTGATCGCCATAGCCGAGAGCGGCTTCAAATCCCCCGCCGACGTTGCGCGCGTGGCGGCCGCCGGAGCGGATGCAGTGCTCGTCGGCTCGGAGCTGTCCGCCTCGCGCGATCCTGAACAGCTCGTTCGATCGCTTGCCGACGTGCCACGAAAGGTCGATGCTCGCAAAGGTTAAGTTCTGCGGCATGACGCGCCCGCAAGACGCTGCCCTCGGCGCCGAGATTGGTGCGACCTACATCGGGGTAGTATTTGCCGATGGACCTCGGCGCGTGACGCCGCAGTTGGCCAAGCAAATTCTCGATGCAGGGGGCGAGAGGGTGAGACGCGTTGGAGTGTTCGGCACCAACGACCCCGACGAGATTGCGAGAGCATCTCAGGAAGCCGCCCTCCACATCGTGCAGCTTCACGCCGATCCTTCACTTGGGGATGTAACTGCGATTCGCGAGAAATTCGCCGGCGAGGTCTGGGCCGCGATCAGGATTGCCGGTACTCACATTCCGACGGGCGCACTCACGCTCTTCGACAAAGCCGATGCGGTCGTGCTCGATGCGCGCAGCGAGAAGCGGCTCGGAGGAACGGGCGAGGCGCTGCCCTGGGACGAGCTCGTCGTGGATCTCGCGCTCGATCGTGGCAGCGCGGCGGTGGTGTTGGCGGGAGGGCTGAATCCGCGCAACGTCGGGTCGGCCATCCGGACCTTGGCGCCAGACGTCGTCGACGTTTCCTCGGGCATAGAAAGCTCGCCCGGGATCAAGGATCCGTTCCTAATGCGGGATTTTTTTGCCGTCGTCTCGGGTACACACCTTCCATAACATGCCAACGGACGCCCTCTATCGGTTTGGAGCCTTCGGGGGACGCTACGTACCCGAGACGCTCATCCCCGCGCTCGACGAGCTCGATGCCGCGTTCGACGAAGCCATGCGCGATCCTGCTTTCACCGCGGACCTGGACCGGCTTCTCAAGGAGTACGTGGGACGACCTTCTCCGCTCAGCACGGCTCCGAGGATGTCGGCCGAAGTCGGATGCGAGGTCTATCTCAAGCGCGAAGACCTGAACCACACGGGCGCGCACAAGATCAACAACGCGCTGGGTCAGGCCCTCCTCGCGCAGCGGATGGGGAAGCGCCGCATCATCGCCGAGACTGGAGCTGGCCAGCACGGAGTCGCGACCGCAACTGTCTGCGCCAGATTCGGGCTCGATTGCACGGTGTACATGGGCGAGGAGGACATGCGGCGGCAGGAGCTCAACGTCTTTCGAATGCGCCTGATGGGAACGAAAGTCGTTCCGGTTCTCTCGGGAACGAGAACGCTGAAGGACGCCACGAGCGAGGCGATACGGGATTGGGTAACGAACGTCAACGACAGCTACTACATCATCGGCTCGGTCGTGGGGCCGGCGCCCTATCCACGCATGGTTCGCGATTTCCAGGCGGTAATCGGCAGGGAATCGAAGGCTCAGATGCTCGAGCTCGCGGGTCGTCTGCCCACGGCAGTGGTCGCGTGCGTGGGTGGCGGTTCGAACGCTATGGGCATCTTCCACGTGTTCGTAGGCGATAGGTCTGTAGAGCTCGTGGGCGTCGAAGCCGCGGGCAGGGGGCTCGATAGCGGGGAGCACTCCGCCTCGCTCCAGCGGGGCGTCCCCGGCGTGCTGCATGGGTCCCTCAGCTATCTCCTGCAGGATGAGAACGGCCAGGTCCATCCCGCCCATTCCATCTCCGCCGGACTCGACTATCCGGGCGTGGGGCCGGAGCATTCGCACCTGAAGGACACCGGGCGCGCGCTCTACGTCTCGGTCTCGGATGACGAAGCCGTCGAGGGACTCCGGCTTCTCAGCCGCCTGGAGGGGATCATTCCCGCCCTGGAGACGTCACACGCCGTCGCCTGGGTCGTCAAAGAGAAGAACCGTTGGAAGGCGAATGACGCGGTGCTGATCTGCATCAGCGGCCGGGGCGATAAGGATCTCGCGCAGATAACAGAGATGGGACTTCTTCCCGAATGACAACTCCGGCAACAGCGCACTCGGAACAGGACGAGCTCGACGAGCCATCCTTCCCGATTGTTTACGTCACTGACCTCGTGAAGGCCTTCGTCAAGGCTGTCCGCGCTCACCAGCTGTACCTGCCAAACAACCCGATGCATGCGCGTTCGCTGGAAACGGTGCGAGATGCTTTCACCGCCGTCTGGCAGCACACCGACGAGCTCGAGCTGCACGTCGTCGAGACGCAGTTGACGTGGGAAGGACGCGTCGTTCTGAACGAGCAGGACAGAACGAGCGACAACATAGCATGGCTGTTCTACAAGGACGGGATACGTGAGCTCAAGATGCTCAAGGGCTTCGAGGAAGAAGAGCTGGCGATACTCTTCGACATGCTGCAACGCGTCCGCAAGGCGACGGACGACGACGATGATCTCCTGACGTTGATGTGGGAGCGCGAGTTCGCGATGCTCCAGTATCGCTATGTCGATCTCACCGCCGAGGGCGGCCCTGGCGTCGAGTCGATGGAGCGCGCCGAGCAAAAGGAGAAGATCCTGTCGCCCGCTCAGGCGGAAGCCGGTCTTCAGGCGACGAATTCCTCGATTGCCAAGCTCGACGACTTCGACGCCACTCTCTACTTCCTCGACGACCGCGAAGTCGAATACCTGCAGGGCGAGATCAAGCGGGAGTTCTCCACCGATCTGCGGCCGGCGGTAATTGCCTCGCTGCTCGATATTTTCGAGACGCACAAGGATCCGACGGTGCGCGAGGAAATCTGCGGACTGCTGGACTATTTCCTACTCATCCTTCTTTCGACGGCCCAATACCGCAACGCGGCCTATCTCCTCCGCGAAGCGTCAGTGACAGCGGCGCGCGCGCCCGAGGTTCTCGACGCCCAGAAGCAGCGTCTGATGCAAATGGGCGAGCTTATGAGTGATCCAAAGCCGCTAGGCCAGCTGCTGCAGGCTCTCGAGGATTCCCCGCTTCGCGCGCCGCAGATGGAGCTGGACGAGCTCTTCCACATTCTGCAGCCGCGCGCGCTGGAAACCATCCTGGCCTGGATTGGCCGGAGCGCGAATCCGCAGCTCAAAATGCTCCTTGAGCTCGCCGCCACCCGGCTCGCCGCGAACCATAGTGCCGAGCTCATTCGCCTTATCGGCTCGGATGACGAGGCGGTTGTGCTGGAAGCAATCAGACGGGCGGCATCCCTCAAGTCCGCTGCCGCGGTCCCGGCCCTCGGAAAAATGTTGTCGGTCGGGGAGCCCGAGATGCGGATCGCGGCAGCCGTGGCTCTGACGGAGATCGGTTCCCCCGGAGCCATGCAGATGCTCGAGCGCGCCGTCGCGGACGAAGATCGCGAAGTGCGGATCGTCGCCGTCCGTGCGTTGGGTGCGCGCAACGCGCGTGGAGCGCTGCCGCGTATCGAGGCAGCAATCAAGGGAAAGGACATCCGCGACAGCAACCTCACCGAGAAAATGGCGTTCTTCGAAGCATTTGGTCTCCTCGCCGGAGACGGCGGCGTTGCGCTGCTCGACGGACTTCTGAACGCCAAGGGCTTCATGGGGAAGCGCGACGACTCTGAAATGCGTGCCTGCGCCGCGATGGCGCTAGGAAAGATAGGCTCGCCGAAGGCGATGGAGTCGCTCAATCGGGCAAGCGCCGAGAAGGATGTCATCGTCAGAAATGCCGTCAGCCGCGCGATCCGGAGTTCCTCCACATGAGTGGCGGGGCGAATGCAGTTTCCCAATCAGTGCGCAGCGAGGAGAGGCAGTCAGGCGGCAACGTCCGTCGTGGCGGGCGGAACTTCATGGTCGCATTCTACGCCGCCCTTCGCGCGATCAAGCTTTATCCGCTCGAACACACGGCAGTGCAGAAAACCCTCGCCGAGCTGTCGCAGGTGGCCGAGGAGCTGCGCGCGGAGGAGGGAGAGCTCGAATTCCGAGTCTCCGGTGAATTCATCTTCATCAATTCCACTCGACTGCGTCTCGATCTCAGCAACTACGCGACATTCGGTCACATCCTAACGCTTTGCAAAGTTGCTGGAATTGGCGCCATCCATGTTGGCACCGCCGGCAACGCGAGAGACTGGACGGTGCTCCTGTCCCTTCTGGGCGCCGAGGCCAAGGGTGCTCCGCGCGAGAGATATCAGGAGATCGTCAAGCGATTGACGGAAACGAAAATCGAGACGTTTCAACTGGACGAGCCGACCGAGACGCAGACGGATCGCGAATTCAACGAGGAATCGAAGGCTGCCGCGAATCGCACGTATTCGCAGTCGGTCGCAGTGACGAAGGACGTGATCAACTCGGTGCGAATCGGAAAGACGCCGAACATCAGAAAGATCAAGCGCGTAGTGCAGGGAATCGTCGATCAGGTTTTGAATGAGGAGACTTCGCTCATCGGCCTGACGGCCATCCGCGACTACGACGAGTACACGTTCACTCACTCCGTGAACGTATGCATCTTCTCGATTGCGCTCGGCCGCCGGCTTGGAATGACCAAGCTGCAGCTGTACGAGCTCGGCCTGGCGGCGCTGATGCATGACATCGGAAAGTCGCGCGTGCCACTCGATCTCCTGCAGAAGACCGGCGAGCTCACCGACGAAGAATGGAAATGGATGGCCGCGCATCCGTGGCTGGGCGTGCTCGTGCTGTTCCAATTCCGCAGGCAACAGGAGGAGCTCTCGTACAGGGCGATGACGGTGTGTCACGAGCACCACATGAAGATCGATCTCACCGGGTACCCGAAGGCCATCCGCCCTCGCCAGGTGAGTCTGTTGAGCAAGATCGTCTCGATCGCCGACGGCTATGACGCGGCGACTTCGCGGCGCGTGTACAAGACCGAGGCGCTCGCGCCATCGGCGGTGCTCGAGGAGATGCGGGACAATCCCCGTCGCGGGCTCGATCAGGTGCTCGTCAAGGCATTCATCAACCTGCTTGGCATCTACCCCGTGGGAACGCTCGTCGTGCTCGACACGTTCGAGCTGGCGGTAGTTTCGGCGTCAAATCCGAATCCCGAAGCATTGTCCAGACCGATCGTTAAGATTATCAGCGACGCGCAGGGCAATAGAGTCAGCCCCCCGCACACCGCGGACCTCGCGATCCCCGAGGCGGGCGGACAGTATGCGCGCACAATCATCAAGACGGCGGACCCTGATCGGTATGGCATCACCCCCGGCGATTACCTCATCTAACGCCATCACGCGTCGGTTCGACGCGCTCAAAAAAGAGTCCCGCCGCGCACTGGTCTGCTACCTTACGGCCGGCCATCCCGATCCCTCGCGCTCACTCGCCGTTCTGCACGCCCTCGAAGAGGGCGGCGCCGATATCGTCGAGGTCGGAGTTCCATTCTCCGATCCGATCGCTGATGGTCCAATCATCCAGGCGAGCTCGCAGCGGGCACTCGAACAGGGAATGTCCTTCGACGGCGTGCTCGAGCTTGTCGAGCGGGCCGGATTGAAAATTCCCGTCGTCCTCTTCAGCTATCTGAACCCGATACTTGCGGCCGGAGACGGCGCTCTCGCGCGCGCGGCCGATGCGGGGGCGAGCGGAATTCTCGTCACCGACATTCCGGTGGGCGCCGATCCCGCGCGAGAGGAATGGCTTGGCAACGGCCCGCTTGCGTTCATCAGGCTGGTGGCGCCCACCACTCCGCGGGATCGCATGGCCGAGATCGCCCGACACGGCAGCGGGTTCGTTTATCTTATCAGTCGTCTCGGCGTCACCGGTTTGCAGGAAACCACATCTACTTCACTTCCGGAAACGATCTTGCGACTGCGCTCGACCACAGCCCTGCCGATATGCGTTGGATTCGGAATATCGACGCCCGCGCAGGCGAGAGCGGTTGGAGCACTCGCCGATGGCGTTGTTGTCGGCAGCGCGATCGTACGGGCGGCTGAGGAGAGTGCGGACGCCGTACTCGCTCTCACGCGAAGTCTGCGGCGGGCGCTCGATGGATAGCGATTCGACGACGACTGACGTCGTAACCCTCAAGGCGATGCGATTTCACGCGCGCATCGGCGTGCTTCCCCACGAGGCCGAGATAGCGCAATCGATCGAAGTCGATGCGTCGCTCTGGGTTCGCCGCACGAACGGTCAGCTCACGATCAGGGACATCGTCGACTACCGTCGCGTCTATGAGCTCGTGGCCGACGTGGTGACGAGTGGTCATATCAATTTCCTTGAAGAAGTAGGTGAGAGAATCGCGGAGCGCGCGCTCGAGCTGCCACTCGTCTCGCGGGTGCGCATTGCAGTCCGAAAGCCGAACGTCGCGCTCCCGGGTCCCCTCGCCTACGCCGAGGTCGCACTCGAGCGAGAGCGTGCGTGAAGGACGTTGCATACGTGGCGCTTGGCTCCAACCTCGGCCAGCGTGAGGTATTTTTGGCGCAGGCGCGGGACGCGATTGCCCGACTGGCCGGAACGCGCGTTCTGGCTCAGACCGAGGTGCATGAGACGGATCCGATCGGACCGATAGCCCAGGGACCATTTCTGAATCAGATGATCGCAATCGAAACCGGATTGGCGCCTTCCGAGCTTCTTACGGAGCTACAGCGCATCGAAGCCGCCGCAGGTCGCGTGAGGGACATGCGCTGGGGGCCAAGGACACTCGATCTCGACATTGTGCTGTTCGAGCACCAGGCCGTGCGCGAGCCGGGTCTCACCGTCCCGCATCCGGAGCTCTCCAACCGGAATTTCTGGCTGCGCGAGCTGGCGGAATTGCGGAGTGCCCGCGTTGAATAAGCCCAAACCCGAAGACCGCGCCATCACGGTTCGTGATTTCGCCGAGCGCAAGCGGAAGGGCGAGAAACTGGTGGTGATGACCGCCTACGACGCGCTCTTCGGCCGGCTTGTCGACGAGTCGGGCGTCGACGCGATCCTCGTCGGCGATTCGGTGGGAACGGCGATCATGGGTTACTCATCGACTCTCCCAGTGACTCTCGATCAAATGATCTATCACGCCGCGGGTGTTCGGCGCGGAGCCAAGCGCGCACTGGTCATAATCGACATGCCGTTTCTTTCGTATCAGGCGAGCATTGAAAGCGCGGTGCTGAATTGTGGCCGCGCGATTCAGGAGTCCGGCGCAGCGGCGGTGAAAGTCGAGGGCGGGAGTCCTGAGATGCTGGACACGGTTCACGCTCTCGTCCGCACGGGCATCCCGGTGATGGCGCACATTGGATTCACACCCCAATCCGTGAACACGATTGGCGGCAACCGCGTGCAGGGTCGCGAAGCAGAGGGAGCGGAACGGCTGATTGGAGAGGCTAAGGGACTCGAAGAGGCGGGCGCGTTCGCCGTGGTGCTCGAGCTCGTTCCCGCCGCGGTTTCTCAGCGCCTTACGAAAGCGGTCGGGATCCCGACCATTGGAATCGGCGCCGGAGTCCATTGCGATGGCCAGGTGCTGGTACTTCCCGACATTCTCGGTTTGAACGATACGTTCGAGCCCAAATTTCTGAAGAAATACGCCGAGATGGCGGAAGAAGTCCGCTCAGCGATCGGGACGTGGGCGACTGATGTGCGGAATGGCTCGTATCCGGATTCCGACCACAGCTTCTAGCATGCAGGCCGTCGAGACGATATCCGAGATGCGCGGCGTGGTGGCGAATGCCCGGGCGAACCAGAAGAGCATTGCATTCGTGCCGACCATGGGGGCGCTTCACGAAGGGCATCTCACCCTCGTCGATGAGGCGAAGCGGATGGCGGACATCACCGTAATGAGCATCTTCGTCAATCCTCTGCAGTTCGGGCCGAGCGAGGATTTCGCTCGCTACCCGCGCACTCTCGACGATGATTCGAAGGTGGCCGAGCAGAGAGGCGTCGATTTTCTCTTTACACCAACCAAGGAGGACATGTATCCGGAGCACGCTCCTGTGATCACAGTGCATTCCGGCACGGTCGGAAAGGATTGGGAGGGATCGGTGCGACCGCACCACTTCGAGGGCGTTCTCACGGTGGTGGCGAAGCTGTTCAACATCGTCATGCCCGACGTGGCCGTCTTCGGGCAAAAGGATCTCCAACAGGTTGCTGCAGTGAAGGGCATGGTGCGGGATCTCAACTTCGCCGTCGGGATTCACATGGTTCCAATACTGAGAGATGCGGATGGCTTGGCGATGTCGAGCCGCAACCGGTATCTCTCGCCCAGGGAACGCGAGCTGGGGCTGATCCTCTCCAAAGCGCTTTTTGCGGTGCGTGATGCCTTCGGTAGGGGCGAGCGTCGGGCAAGCGCGCTCGAAGCGGTTGGCTGGCGAATGCTCGAGCGCGTACCGGGTCTGACGCCGCGTTATCTCGCGGCGGTGAACACCGACACATTTCAGCGGGTAAACACCGTCAGGCACGGCGACGCCGCGGTTGGGGCGATTCGCGTCGGTGAGACAAAGCTGATCGACAACGTCATCTTTTGATGGTGCGTCTCAAAAGTTCGGGACTGCCCGTCTGGGCGGAGGTGAGCGAGAGGCGTTTTGCGCACATTCAGCGCGTTACATCACTCCTTCGCGCGTGGGGTGCGGCGATGCGGCTCAGTCCCGATGAAGCCAACACCTGGATCGATGCGGGCACCTGGCACGATGCTCTGCGTGACGCGCCGATCGCCGAGCTGCGGGAGATCACCGGCGACCGCGAGTCTCCCGACGGATTGCTGCACGGGCCGGCTGTGGCGATCAGGCTCGAGGAAGAAGGAGAGGCAAGAAAAAGCCTGATCGATGCCATTCGATATCACACCGTTGGACACGCCCGCTGGGACCGAACCGGCCGCGCCCTCTACATGGCCGACTACCTGGAGCCCGGCAGGAAATTCCTCGCCGAGGACAGGGGATTTCTCGCCAGCCACGTTCCGAACAATTTCGAAGGCGTCTTTCGGCAGGTGGTCCGCTTCCGACTCGAGTGGTCGGTCCGCGAGGGTAACCACATCTTCCCTGAGACCGTCGAGCTCTGGAACAGCCTGCGGTGACGCTAAAGGGGCGGGGCTATGGACGGATACTGCTCGCCTTACTCGTCCTGACCGCACTTATCTGGTTTGGCGTTCGTGCGCTGAACAACCGGACTCCCAACGTCGTCGTTTCCGTTCCCGATAATGCGAAGCCTCCCGAAGGTGTTCGGATCAAGGTCGAGGTTCTGAACGGCACCAGGACGAAAGGACTGGCTCGGCGCGCGACACTCTTCCTGCGGGATCTGGGGTTCGACGTGGTGGGTTCCGGCACGAATGCGGCGCAGCGGACTCAGACCGTGGTCTACGATCGCTCGGGACATCCCGACTGGGCGGCGCGCGTGGGAAGGGCGATGGGCTCGCCCGTCATCGAGCAGCCCGATAGCTCACGCTACCTGGACGTTACTGTCATCCTCGGCGTCGACTGGCGCACGCCGGTGCTGCCGTTCCACCCTTAGCTGCCCACACGCTGCGGCGATGTCCATGCCGCGACTCTTTCTGACGGCGACTTCAACGCCGGCTGCTCTCAGACGACGTGCGAACCAGTGAATCTGCTCGGCGGAGCTGGGGGTGAAGTTTCCCGCTCCACCAGGGTGCAGCGGAATGAGATTCACAAAAGCGCGGCATTCCCGCGCGAGCGCCGCGAGCTCCGCAACCTGACCCACGCCATCGTTGATTCCACCAAGCATCACGTACTCGAAAGTCACGCGCCGATCGAAGACCTTTGCGGCGTCGATGACGTTCGCTAGCGGATACTTGGTGTTGATCGGCATGAGAGACTGACGCAAATCGTCGTTCGGGGCGTGAATGGAGATCGCCAGACGAAATTGTTCTGGCCTCTCGCCAAGAGCGACGATTCCCGGAAGCACGCCTACGGTCGACACCGTGATGTGTCGAGCTCCGATGCCCAACCCGGCCGGAGAATTGAGCACAGTCAGAGTCGGATCGACTCCGCGCCAGTTCATCAGTGGCTCGCCCATCCCCATGAAAACCACGTTCGTGACGGCCTTCGGCGCATCGAGCAGCTTCATCTCACGAACCTGACCCGCGATCTCGAACATCTGAAGATTGCGCGTGAAGCCCATCGCCCCGGTCGCGCAGAACGCGCATTGAAGCGCGCAGCCCGCCTGCGACGAGATGCAGAGAGTGAGGCGCGAGCCTTCCGGTATCGCGACTGTCTCGATGAACTCGCCGTCGTCGAGGCGGAAGAGAAACTTCTCGGTGCCGTCGCTCGACGACTGACGCGTCGCCAGCGTGAGGCGTGGGATTGTGAAGTGCTCATCCAGGAGCGCGCGGAACGCGATGGGCAGGTCCGTCATCACCGCGATGCTGGCGGCCGGATTCTGCCAGAGATGTTTGACGACCTGCGATCCGCGGAACGGTTTTTCCCCGTTGGCGGTCGCGAAATCTCTCAGCACTTGCTCGGCCCGGTCGGGGAGCATGTTCAGGAGGTTCGTCTTGACGGGCGCGGCCTCCCGATCTGCGTTTTTCTGCATCGTGCTCCTTCCACCAAGTCTTTGCGACTACTAAATTTAACCCCTCTCGATGCCTTTCTCGACCCACTCCCCGCGGCGCTGACTTCCACGCCTTCTTCGTCCCGTTTCGCGACGGCCAAGCGCACACACCTGGCCGGCGAGTTGAGACTCCCGCACTCCGGCACCAAAGTGAAGCTCGGTGGGTGGGTCCATCGCACGCGAAACCTCGGCGGAATCGTTTTCCTGGACCTGCGGGACCGAGCCGGCCTCGTGCAGGTGTCGTTCGATCCGAGGTGGGCCTCGATCGCGGTGATCGAGCGCGCCGGAAAGCTCGGCCTCGAGACCGTGATACTCGTCGACGGTGAGGTCTGTGCGCGGCCCCGGGAGATGCAGAATCCCGACATGGAGACCGGGGCGATCGAAGTGCGCGCTCGGGATTTTACGATCGTGGGTCCCGCCGAGACGCCCGCGATTCCCGTTGCTCGCGGCAAGGGCGAAAAACTTCCTGCCGAGGAGCTGCGCCTCAAACATCGCAATCTCGATCTGCGTCGCGCTGAGCTTCAGAAGAATCTCATTCTGCGGCACGATCTCCAGCAGGCGACTCGTCGCTTTCTCGACGAGCGCGGCTTCCTTGAGATCGAAACTCCGATTCTCACCAAGCCTACGCCCGAGGGTGCGCGAGACTACCTCGTGCCGAGCCGGGTTCATCCCGGCGAGTTTTACGCACTCCCGCAGTCGCCGCAGCTGTACAAACAGCTGCTGATGATTTCGGGCTTCGATCGCTATTTCCAGATCGCGCGCTGCTTCCGCGACGAGGATCTTCGTGCCGACAGGCAGCCGGAGTTCACGCAGATCGACATCGAGGCATCGTTCATCGAGCCTCAGGACATCGTCGCCCTGACCGAAGGACTGCTGGCGGCGCTGTTCAAGGTTTCTGGACACGATATCCCGGCGCGCTTCGCGCATCTCACGTACGCCGAGGCGATGGAGCGCTTCGGGTCGGATCGTCCGGACTTGCGGTACGCACTCGAGCTCTTCGACGCGAGCGATGTCTTCCGCGGGTCGGAGTTCAGCATCACGAACTCCGCTCTGGCGGCCGGCGGACGTGTGCGTGGCTTCAAGATACCCGGCGGTGCGGGGCTGTCGCGAAAGCAGGTCGATGAGATCGAGGCAATTGCGAAATCCGCGGGGGCTGGTGGACTCATTCGCCTCAAGAGGGGGCCGAACGGACTCGAAGGGCCGGCGGCCAAGTTCCTCAACGATTCAGGCGTGCGGCGGCTGGCAGTAGGCGAAGGCGAGCTCTGCCTTCTCGTCGCGGGAGCCGAGCATGTGTCGAGTCCCGCGCTCGACCGCGCCCGACAGGATGTCGCGCAAAGGTTGTCTCTTGTTCCCGAGAAGACGAATTCGTTTCTCTGGGTCACTGACTTTCCGATGTTCATTCGCGAGCAGAACGGCACGCTCAGCTCGGTGCACCATCCATTCACCGCGCCTCATCCCGAAGACATTGCGCTGCTCGATTCGGCGCCGGAGAAGGCGAGGGCGCTCGCCTATGACGTCGTTCTCAACGGAACGGAGCTCGGCGGCGGAAGCATCCGCATCAACGATCCGGCGCTGCAGCGGCGCGTACTTTCTCTGCTCGGAATAGATCAGGAAACCGCCCAGAGACGCTTCGGTTTCCTGCTCGATGCGCTGAGCGCAGGTGCTCCGCCGCACGGCGGCATTGCGCTCGGTTTCGATAGAATCGCGATGATGCTCGCCGGAGCGTCATCCTTGAGGGACGTGATTGCGTTTCCCAAGACCACCGCGGCGAGGGCATTGTTCGAAAACGCGCCGTCGCCCGTGCCACCCGAAGACCTGAGGGAACTCCATCTTCAGAACATGACGAGCTGACGTGAGCGAAGAGACAACGATTCAGCGCCTCTCGACAGAAGGCGCAGACATGCTGACCCTGGCTGGCGTCAACGACGAGAATCTCGTCGAGCTGGCGAAGCAGACGGGAGCGAAGATCGCGCTGCGTGGCGACACCCTCGCGGTCAGTGGCAATGCGGACGCGGTTGCACGCGCGATTCCGATCGCGCAGCGAATGATAGACACCGCCAAGCAACAGCTGTCACTCACCGCGGATGACGTCCTCCGAATGAGCATCGAGGGCCCGCGCGAAGGCAACGGCAACGGGACCGACAACGATACGCGCATCGTGCTGCCCGGCGTCCGAAAGATCATTCAGGCCAAGACGAATGGTCAGGCCGAGTACATGAAGCTGATGGCGGAAAACGATATCGTCGTCGGCATCGGTCCAGCGGGTACCGGGAAGACGTACCTCGCGGTCGCGGCAGCCGTTGACGCGCTCGCGCGAAAGCGGGTTCGGCGCATCGTGCTGGCGCGTCCCGCCGTCGAGGCCGGTGAGAGTCTGGGATTCCTGCCCGGCGACATGCAGGCGAAAGTCGATCCGTATCTGCGTCCCCTCTACGATGCGCTCGAGGACATGATGCCGCCCGAGCGCGTTCAGAAATCTCTCGAGACGCGCACGATCGAGATCGCTCCGCTGGCGTACATGCGCGGTCGTACGCTGGCCGATGCGTTCGTCATTCTCGACGAGGCGCAAAACGCGACCGCCGCGCAAATGAAGATGTTTCTCACGCGACTCGGTGTGAATTCGAAAGCGGTCATCACGGGCGACAAGACGCAGATCGACCTCCCCAAGCGCGAGGATTCGGGGCTGGTTCAGATCGAGCGCATCCTGCCCGGCATCGACGGGATCGGGTTCTACTACCTGTCCGACGCTGACGTCGTTCGTCACCGGCTGGTGCGCGAGATCATCAAGGCGTACGCCGAGGATGCGGGGACGTAGCTTCCTTCGCCTATCTTATCGTTCGTGAGCCTCGCGATTGATGTGTCGTCCACTGTACGCCGCCTGCTGGTGTCACGAGCGCGGGTGAAAGCGGCCGCGGCAACAGCTCTCGAGGCCGAACGCGTGAGCAACGCGATGCTCTCCGTGACGTTCGTGGGGAGGGCTGCGATCTCGGAGCTCAATCAGCGTTACCTCGGGCATCACGGCGCGACGGATGTCATCTCGTTCGGCCTTGGGCAGCACGGTCAGACTGGTCCGGTGGTGGGCGACATCTACATCTGCGCCGAGATTGCCCGCGCGAACGCGAAGCGGCAGGGCGTTTCCGCCCAGGAGGAGCTGCTCCGTCTGGTTGTGCACGGAACGCTTCACGTCCTCGGGTACGACCATCCGCCCGGCGATACCCGGACGCAGTCTCCGATGTGGCGTAAGCAGGAAAGGATCGTGGCGCGTGTCATCTGATCGGACCCTGGCGGATTTCGACGCCGGAAAACCGGCGGCCCTGGCGCGCGTCGTCAGCATCGTGGAGAACCATCGCGATGGATTCGAAAAAATCCTCGGGACCCTGCATCCGCGAACGGGGCGCGCGCGGCGCGTCGGGCTCACGGGTCCGCCGGGTGCCGGGAAGAGCACCATCGCCGCGCTCCTGGTGAAAAGCTTTCGCGACGCGGGCCTGACGGTGGGCGTGATTGCGGTGGATCCGACGTCGCCTTTCACTGGCGGAGCGCTGCTGGGTGACCGCGTCCGCATGGAAAACGTAGCGCTCGACCAAGGAGTCTTCATCCGATCGATGGCGACGCGTGGGTCACTCGGTGGACTTGCAGCTGCAACGCGCGAAGTAGCCGACGTGCTCGACGCGTTTGGATTCGATAGGTTGCTGATCGAGACAGTCGGCGTCGGACAGTCGGAGCTCGACGTCGCGCGGACCGCCGATTCCACCGCGTTAATACTCGTGCCGGAGTCGGGTGATTCCATTCAGACTCTAAAGGCGGGAGTAATGGAAGTCGCCGACATCTTCGTCGTGAACAAGGCCGATCGTCCTGGGGCGGATCGTTTGCGAAACGACGTCGAGCTGATGCTGGGTTTGCGGAAGGGCGTTTCATTCGGCAACACGCCCGCGCACCACGGTATCGATCTCAAGCGGATGAATCCCGCGCGGGCGGCTCGCGAGGCGGCTGCCGTCGAGAACCCGACAAGCTGGACGCCACCAGTTCTGAGCGCGGTAGCGACGAAAGCGGAGGGAATCGCGGAGATCGTCGCGGCGTTCGGCCGTCACTTTGCTTATCTTGAACAGAGCGGCACGCTGCACGTACGACGGCGCGAAAGAATACGCGAGCGCGTGATGGACGTCGTCGAACGCAAGGTCAGCGACCGGCTGTGGAAGGATTCCAGGACCCTTGCCTGGCTCGAGGAGCAGCTTCCCTCGGTTGAAGCCGGCACGTCTACACCCTTCGGCGTCGCGGACCAGCTACTTCGTCAGAGCGGTGAGCTCGTACGAGGAGAACACGGAACATGAGCAAGCTAAAGAGTCCAGCTTCTAGCGACATTGCGGACAAAGAGCTGATCGCAACCGTCGAAGAGCAGAGCGCGGAGCTCCGGTTGCTCCGGAAAGAAGTGGCCGACTGGCGCAAGCGGTACGAGAAGGGTGAACTGCGCGATATTGCGTTCACAAATTCGGAAAAGGAAGTCCAGCCCGTCTACACGGCTCTCGACGCGACCGAGACTGATCCGGCGGCGCTGGGCATGCCCGGCATATATCCGTACACTCGGGGCGTTCACCCAACGGGTTATCGCGGGCGACTCTGGACGATGCGGCAGTTTGCGGGATTCGGAAGTGCGCGGGACACAAATGAGCGCTACAAGTTTCTTCTGGCGCACGGTCAAACCGGACTTTCAGTCGCTTTCGATTTTCCGACGCTAATGGGTTACGACTCCGACCACCCGCGCTCCGAGGGCGAAGTCGGCAAATGCGGCGTAGCCATCTCGAGCCTGGCCGACATGGAGACACTCTTCGACGGGATACCGCTCGACAAAGTGTCGACGTCGATGACCATCAACGGCCCCGCGGTCATTCTCTACTGCTTCTACATCGCTGCCGCCGAAAAGCAGGGAATCGACTCGAAAGAGCTGAGGGGGACGATCCAGAACGACATCCTCAAGGAATACATGGCGCAGCACGCCTGGGTCTATCCCATCGAGCCCGCGCTCCGCCTCATCGTCGATTGTTTCGAGTGGTCCGCGGAGCACGTGCCCCAGTGGAACACGATTTCGATCTCCGGCTACCATATCCGGGAGGCCGGAGCCACCGCAGCGCAGGAGCTGGCGTTTACGCTCGCCGACGGGTTCACGTACGTCGAGCGCGGAATCGCCAGAGGGCTGGATGTCGACTCGTTCGCGCCACGCCTCTCCTTCTTCTGGGACATCCACAACGACTTCTTCGAGGAGATAGCCAAACTGCGTGCCGCGCGCCGCATTTGGGCGAGGCACATGAAGGAGCGGTACGGCGCAAAAGATCCGCGCTCGCTCGTGATGCGATTCCACTCCCAGACGGCGGGCGTCACTCTTACGGCGCAACAGCCGATGAACAACATCATCCGCGTTGCTTACCAGGCGATGGCGGCCGTGCTCGGCGGAACCCAGTCGTTGCACACGAACTCAATGGATGAGACCCTCGCGCTCCCCACTGAGGAGTCGGTGCAGGTTGCGCTGCGCACGCAGCAGGTGCTTGCGTACGAAACCGGAGTCCCCAACGTCATCGATCCGCTTGGCGGCTCGTACTACGTGGAGACTCTTACGACCGAGCTCGAGCGCGAGGCGGAGATGCTATTCGAGCAGATCGAAGAGGTCGGCGGAGTCGTGCGCGGACTCGAAACCGGATGGCTCCAGCGGAAGATCAACGAGTCCGCGGCGAGACAGCAGTGGGAGATTGAGCAGCACCGCAGGGTGATCGTCGGCGTCAACGACTTCGTGACCGACGAGCCTGAGCTCAAAATCGAGCTGCTGAAGATTGCCGAGGAGACCGAGCGCGAGCAGAGTCGCCGAATGGCAAAGATGCGCGCGGAGCGCGACAACGGATTGGTGGAGAGCCGTCTCACCGCGCTTCGGACGGCGGCAAGGACGAGCGAGAATCTGATGCCGTACATCCTCGACTGCGCCCGCGCCTACTGCACTCTATACGAGATCCGGGCAGCGATGGAAACGGTGTTCGGAGCGTATCGCGAGCCAGTTTTCTTCTGAAGAAATCGAAAGAATGGTGGGAGTCCGCGTTCGACGCCCACTACCTGCTCGAGTACGGTCCCTTGTTCACGCTCGAGCGCGACCGACAGGAGGGATCGCGCATCATCGAGCTTCTGGGCCTGCCGGCGGGCTCCCGAATTCTCGACGTGCCGTGTGGGCAGGGCCGGCACACGCATCTTCTGGCGGAAGCCGGCTTCGACGTCGAGGGACTCGATTACTCGGAAGATCTCCTCGCCGTCGCGCGAAAGCGCGGTACGGGCCCGGGGCTTCATTACACTCGCGGCGACATGCGGAGGATGCCCGCGCGCTGGAAGGGACGCTTCGATGCGGTGCTCAATCTGTTCACGTCGTTTGGATTCTTCGCGCACCCGAGCGACGATGCGCAGGTTATGAGAGAGTTCGCGCGAGTGCTCAAGCCGGGCGGGACGCTTATCTGGCACGGGGGCAGCAGAGACGGAGTGATGGCGCGCTTCCTCGCGAAGGACTGGTGGACTGGGAGCGATCAGACGCTTTTCGCGCAGGAGCGGGAGTTCGACGCGCTGTCCGGAGTACTGACGGTGCGTTCGACATGGACACGTGGGACGAAGAAAGGATTTCGGGAGCATCGACTTCGACTCTATACGGCGACTCGTCTCTCCGAGCTTTGCCAGGATGCCGGACTTGTTGTCGAGCAGGCTTTCGACGGATTTTACGACAGATCGTTGCGTCGGACCTCCTCCGAGATGTTGCTCGTGGCCCGAAAGGAATGAGCTACCAGCTATCCGCTGCCGGAGTAGCAGTGAGTCGCCCCCCTTCAGTCACGCCGATTGCCGCTCCCTTGTCGCTGCCGCTAACTTTGATCTCTCTATGAGACCAATTCGAGTTCTCGTTGCCAAGCCGGGCCTGGATGGACACGACCGCGGCGCAAAGGTCGTTGCTGCCGCGCTCCGGGACGCCGGAATGGAAGTCATCTACACAGGGCTGCACCAGACGCCGGAGATGATCGCGACCGCAGCAATTCAGGAAGACGTCGATGTCATCGGCCTCTCGATACTTAGCGGCGCGCACATGACGCTCATTCCCCGCGTCAACGACCTCGTCCGGGCGCAGGGACGGAACGACATCCTCATCACCGGCGGAGGAATCATTCCGAAGGAGGATGTCGATGCGCTCCAGGCACTGGGGATCGGGCAACTGTTCGGACCCGGAACTCCAACCAGTGAGTTGATCGCGTACATCAATGATTGGTTCAGGGCGCGCGAACAGCAGGAAGCTTAGTGAGCAATCGCCTGCGCGAGCTGAGTGAGCAGGTCCGCACGCTCGAGGCCAGACTCCGGGAAGCCGGCGGCACCAAAAAGATCGAGAAGCTCCACAAACAGGGAAAGCTTTCCGCTCGCGAGCGCGTCGACCTCCTGCGCGACCCCGGCTCCAGCATGCTCGAGATCGGCCTGTTGGTCGCCTACGACCAGTACGACGGCCAGGCTCCCGCCGCCGGAGTCGTAACCGCGGTCATCCGTGTTCACGGTCGCGAGACAGTCGTGGTCGCAAACGATGCCACGGTCAAGGCCGGCTCGTGGTGGCCCGAGACGATCAAGAAGATTTTACGGGCGCAGGAGATCGCGATGCGTTGTCGCATTCCGATCGTATATCTCGTCGATTCGGCCGGTGTCAATCTCCCGTATCAGGGCGGAGTATTCCCCGGACAATACGGCGCCGCACGCATCTTCTACTACAACTCGATCATGCGGCGCTATCTGCGCATTCCGCAGATCGCGGCGGTGATGGGGCAGTGCGTCGCCGGCGGCGCATACCTGCCGGCGCTCTCCGATGTGATCCTGATGGTGAAGGGAACATCCTTCATGGGGCTGGGCGGTCCCAATCTCGTGAAGGGCGCCACCGGACAGGTCGTGGATTCCGAGACGTTGGGGGGCGCCACCACACACACACAAATCAGTGGCGTAGCGCACTATGCGCTCGATAACGATGAAGCGTGCATCGCGAAGATCCGCGATCTGATCGAGGGACTTCCGACGTCGAGCCGAGACGTCGCCCTGATGACGGGAGAAAGCGCCAATACGGCTAAGACGGAACAGCTGTACGATCTCCTTCCATCGGATCACCGAATGTCGTACGACATGCACGAGATACTTCGCGCCGTCTTCGACAACGGAACGATCGACGAGTTTCAGGACTCGATCGCCAAAGAGATGATTTGCGGCGACGCGAAAATCGACGGGATCACCGTTGGCGTCATCGCGAATCAGCGGGGACTCATCAAGGCGCGCGAGGGAGAGAGGCCACACTTCGGTGGGATCGTCTACGCTGAGAGCGCGGAAAAGGTCGCGTACTTCATCGATCGCTGCGATCGTCTGGGCATCCCGCTGGTTTTCGTACAGGACGTTTCGGGATTCATGGTTGGTACCGAGGCCGAGCACGCCGGGATCATCCGAGCGGGCGCCCGGTTCGTGGAAGCGATGGCGACCGCACTCGTTCCCAAAATCGTTCTCACAGTCAATCACGCATCTGGCGCAGGATACTACGCGATGGCGGGTCAGGGCTTCGATCCGGATTTCATCCTCAGCTGGCCCACCGGACGCATGGCGGTGATGGAGGGCGAGTCGGCGATACAGGCCGTGCACGGCCCAGCTCTCGAGGCCGCGAAGAAATCCGGCGGCGCGCCGGCGGCCGACGTCCAGGCTGCCGTCGAAGAGATGCGCGCCGACTACGAGCACCAGCTCGACGCTCGTCACGCCGCCGCGCGAGGATTCGTCGACGCGATCGTGTATCCGGAAAACACACGCGAGATGCTGAGCCTTGCCCTCCGTTCGGCCCTGCACAATCCAGGACCTCACCTCGGCCCGTTCGTGCTGCCGCCCCATCTGGGAGAAAGCAATTGAAAGAAGTCGTTCGCGTCGCCGCAGGGCAGGGATTCTGGGGCGATGATCTGGATGCTCCGCGGAGACAGGTCGAAGGCGGTTCCATCGACTACCTGATGCTCGACTACCTCGCCGAAGTGACAATGTCGATCCTCCAAAAGCAGAAGGAGCGCGATCCGTCGCTGGGGTACGCCCGCGATTTTGTCGGCGCGATGGAGAGCATTCTTCCGGCGGTGCTCGACCGCGGCGTGAAGGTAATCGCGAACGCGGGCGGAGTGAATCCACGGGGTTGCGCCGAGGCAGTGAGATCGATCAGCGCGAAGCGTAGCGGAAAGGACAAGCTGAAAATTGGCGTCGTCACGGGCGACGACCTTCTCGGTCGCCTCGATGAGCTCATTTCACAGGGCCATCCCCTCGCCAACATGGAGACGGGCGAATCACTCTCGAGCGTCCGCGACCGCGTGCTTTCGGCAAATGCGTATCTGGGCTCAAAACCGATCGTCGAAGCGCTTCGTGGTGGCGCGAACGTCGTGATCACCGGACGATCGACCGACACCGCACTCACGATGGCGCCGCTTCGATACGAATTCCACTGGGGCGCGGAGAGCTGGGATCAGCTCGCCGCCGGCATCGTCGCAGGCCACATCATCGAATGCGGTGCTCAATGCTCGGGCGGCAACTGCATGTACGACTGGAGGTCCATCCCCGATCTCGCCAACGTGGGCTACCCGCTGGTAGAAGCCTGTGCGGACGGAACCTTCGTCGTTACCAAGCATCCCGGCACCGGAGGACGAGTATCGATTCCGACTGTGAGCGAGCAGCTGGTGTACGAAATGGGTGATCCCCACTCCTACATCACTCCAGATGTCATCGCCGATTTTACGACGATCCACCTCGACGACGACGGCCAGGATCGCGTTCGCGTCACCGGAATCAAGGGCAAGCCCTCGACTGACAAGCTCAAGGTTTCGATCGCGTATCGGGCCGGCTTCAAAGCGGTTGGGACACTCGTCTACGCCTGGCCTGACGCGATCGACAAAGCGAAGCTGGCCGAGACGATTCTCCGTGAGCGGCTCGACAGGCTCGGCCTGAAGTTTGATCGCGTACTCGCCGAGTTCGTCGGTGCGACCGCGACGCACGGACAGCTGGCCGGCGATGGGCGCGATGCGCCTGAGGTACAATTGCGCTTCGGCGTTCGCGGGGAGGATCGCGCGGCGGTGGAACGATTCACGCGAGAGATCGCCCCACTCGTTCTCAATGGGCCGCCCAGCGTTACAGGGTTCGCGGGGGGCAGGCCGAAGGTCGAAGAGATAGTTGCGTACTGGCCGGCTCTGGTCGACAAAACGGTCGTGAAACCCAAAGTAGACATTCTCGCATGAGAGTCCGGCTTCTCGACATCGCCCACGCGCGCTCGGGCGACAAGGGCGACACGGCCAACGTGGGAGTGATCGCAAACGAGCCGCGCTGGTATTTGATACTCGAGCAATTCGTGACGCAAAGCCGGGTGGCGGAGCATTTTCGCGGTATGATCGAAGGTTCGGTCGAGCGGTTCGAGCTCCCCAACCTCGGCGCTCTCAACTTTCTGCTCCACGGCGCGCTGGATGGCGGTGGGACGCTTTCTCTCAAGACCGACGCGCAGGGAAAGGTCTACTCCACGGCGCTCCTTCGCATGGTCATCGACGTCCCCGATGCTATAGCGAAGCGACTCGGTTTGCCGAAAGCGCCATGAAGAACATCCGGATGTCGGCCGAGGGAGCAATCGGACGGATCACTCTCTCGCGCCCGGACAAAAAGAACGCGTTGAATCGCACCACCGCCGGTGAGCTGGCCGAGGCCCTTTTCGCCCTGAGTGAATCGCCCGTGAACGTCGTGGCGATCGATGCCGAAGGGTCCGACTTCTGCGCCGGCGCGGATCTCGGTGCTCTCGAGGAAATGCTCGACGCCCCGCGCCAGGAACATCTCGACGACGCGAAAGCACTTGGTCACGTGTTCCATACGATGCGCCGGATGGAAAAGCCGGTGGTCGCGCTGGTGAGAGGACGTGCGTATGGCGGCGGAGCGGGCCTCGCCACCGCATGCGACATAGTGCTCGCCCACGAAGATGCCCGCTTCGCGTATCCGGAGGTCACGATCGGCTTCGTCCCAGCAATGGTGATGACTATGCTGCGGCGCTCCGTCGGCGAGAAGCACGCGTTCGATCTCGTCAGCAGCGGCAGGATACTTCGCGCCGAGGAGGCGAAGGAGATCGGACTCGCCTCACGCGTGTTCGCGGACAAGGAGTTCGATCCGCTCTGCAATGCGCTGCTCGACCAGCTGTCGAAACAGCCGCCAAACGCCATGGCCGCCACCAAAGCGCTTTTCTACAAGCTCGACAACCTCGGATTTCTCGATGGAATATCCGCCGGGATCGTTGCCAATGCCGACGCGCGCGCGACGACGGATTTCCGTGAAGGAGTCAGGCGCTTCACCAATCGCAAGAGGGAGGAATGAGCCCATTCCTAACTGCGAAGCTCGCGCTAATGCTGATCGCCGCGATTCTTCTCGGCTGGGGCATTCGTAGCGATGACAGCGCCCTTCGCTGGGCAGGAATCGCGTTTCTGTTCATTGCGCTGATCCTTCGCTTCTTCAGGCCGCGCCAGCACCGCGATTCGTGAAGTCGCCCCAAAGCTCGAAGTCGGCGCGACTCATCACGCCGCCGCGTCCAACGACTATCGTCGATGCGCCTCGTCTGTCCCGTAAGCTCGGCGTTGATCTGGTGATCGCGAGCGAAACGCTTCAGTACACCGGGAGCTTCAAGTTTCGGGCGGCGTACAACGTCGCGTCGAACGTAAAGCACGCGCACATTATTACCGGCTCGTCCGGCAATTTCGGCCAGGCAATCGCCTATGCCTGTTCGTTATTCGGAAAACGTTGCACGGTGGTGATGCCCGTGACGGCTCCGAAGATCAAGGTCGATGCGGTCCGCGAGTATGGTGCGGAAGTCGACCTGGTGGATGTAAAGAAGAAAGGACGGCTGGAGAGAATTGCGGAGCTGTCCAGAGAATTTCCCGACGCTTACGTGGCGAGCCCGTACGATGATCCTCTCGTGATCGAAGGCAATGCCGGCCTCGCCACCGAGCTCTTTGCGCTTGACCTCGGGCTGGATGCGATCATCGCTCCCATCGGCGGAGGCGGATTGACGTCGGGCCTTGTCAAAGCGGTGCAACGAAGCGGAAAGAAAACGCAGGTCTTTGCCGCGGAGCCGACTCTCGCGAACGACGCGGCTGAGTCGTTCCGCGCGGGCCACATCGTGGCGCGCGCCGAAGAGTCATCCACCATCGCCGATGGGGCCCGCGTGCTGCGCCTTGGCGACAGCAACTGGGAGATCCTCTCTCACGGTCTCGCAGGCGTCATCGAAGTCTCGGAGGAACAGATCAAGGAGGGTGTGAGGCTTCTTTTCGCTCTCGCCAACCTCAAGGCCGAGCCCACGGGCGCACTCGCGCTCGGAGCCGTCCTTGCCGAGCCGGCGCGATTTAAAGGGAAACACGTCTGCTGCGTGATCAGCGGCGGAAATGCCGACCCCGCGTTGTACGCGGAGCTCGTACAAGGAATCTGAGAAGCCCTGAGCTCGCGCGCGCGGCACAACAGTTATGTGTGCGGAGCATCGCCACAACAACCGCACCGGGTTCGCTAACTTTCATATGATGGCGCCACCGACCCTTCAGAACGCGCGTGATCTTCTCAAGAGCGCGTTCGGCTACGAGAAATTCCGTCCTGGACAGGAGGCGGCGGTATCCGCGATCCTCGCGGGCCGGGATACCGTAGTAGTGTTGCCCACCGGCGGAGGCAAATCTCTCTGCTTCCAGGTGCCGGCGCTCCTTCTCCCCGGTCTGACGGTGGTCGTCTCGCCACTCATCTCGCTGATGAAGGATCAGGTCGATGCGCTCGTGGCCAAGGGTCTCCCCGCGACCTTCATCAACAGCACCCTGTCCTCGAGCCAGGTGTCCGATCGACTTGCACGCGTCGAGCGCGGTGAGATCAAGCTTCTGTATGTAGCGCCCGAGCGCTTCGATTACGGAAGGACCGCGGAGCGGCTGCGGAAGATAGGCGTGTCACTCCTCGCCATCGACGAGGCGCACTGCATTAGCCAGTGGGGGCACGATTTCCGCCCTAGCTATCTGCGCGTCAAGAACGTGCACGAGGCACTGGGATCGCCGACGACGATCGCTCTCACTGCGACCGCCACGCCCGATGTCCGCCGCGATATCGCCCGGGAGCTCGCGCTCCGGGATCCCGAAACGATCATCACCGGGTTCGATCGCCCCAATCTCACGTACTTCGTGATTCCCGTGCGGAACGATGGCGAGAAAGAGGAACAGATCGTCGAGATACTTCGAAAGCACGAGGGACTCGCGGTCATCTACGCTTCGACCAGGAAGGCGGTCGATCACCTGACAACGGTGCTGGAACGCGCCCGCATTTCCGCCGCCGGCTACCACGCGGGCCTGGACGACGTGCGGCGCCACGAAGTTCAGGAAGCGTTCATGACCGAGAAGATCCGCGCTATCGTTGCGACGAACGCGTTCGGGATGGGAATAGACAAGCCCAACGTCCGACTCGTCATTCACTACGCAATGCCGGGTACCCTCGAGGCCTATTACCAGGAAGCTGGTCGCGCCGGACGCGATGGAAATCACTCCGATGTATTTCTCCTGCACGCGTTTCAGGATCGCTTCACCCACGAGTTCTTCATCAAGAGCTCGTATCCCGAGAGAGTGGTCGTCGAGCAGGTTTACGAAGCGCTGAAAAAGCACTCCGACAAACAGGGCTTCGTGAGCGCGCAGCCCGAAGACCTCGTGCGATCCGTAAAAGAAAAGGTCAGCTCGAGGGAGATCGAGGGCGCGATAAAGATTTTGGAGCGCGCCGGAGCAGTGGCGTCGAGCAACGGCGAGCAGGGACGCGTGCACGTGCGACTCCTAGCGATCCCGGAAAGGATCAAGCGGGAGCTGACGGGAGTCGCAAATGCCGAATTGGGTTTGCTGCGCGCGCTGTGGCGCGGAGTAGGCGCGGCACTCAAGACCGGCGCTGTAGTCGATCTCGCTGGATTGCCACCCGGCATCGGCGGCGCCGTGGCTTCAATTCCACTCCTCGAGTCGCTCGAGCAACGGCAGTTTCTCACCTGGGAAAGGCTCGGGGCCGGCCTCTACCTGGCCGACAAGTCTGCTTCGCTTCCCAAGTATTCCGTGGATTGGGCGCTCACCGACCGGCGCCGCAATGCCGAGCTGTCCAAGCTTCAGGCAGTTCAGAAATACGCATACACGAAGGATTGCCGGCGTGGGTTCGTGCTCCGCTATTTCGGCGATCCGGCCGCGCGTCCCAGGTGCCTGGGCTGCGACAATTGCCTCGGCATTTCCGCGGTAGCGAGCGGGATCTCGGACAAATCTGCCCGGCGTCGTGACAAGCGGTCGCCTGCCACACGCTCACGAACGCCGGAAGTCGACGACGTTTCCCTCGGCCCGACGGAGGAAAAGGTCCTCGCCGGCCTCAAGACAGTTCGGAGCCGAATCGCCCGCGAGGAACAAGTGCCCGCGTATATTGTATTCTCCGATCGTACTCTGGCGGAGCTGGCAGTTCGGCGCCCCCGATCTCTCAGCGCGCTCCAGGACGTTCGCGGAGTGGGTCCGATGAAACTGGAGCGATACGGCGCGCGCTTTCTTGCCGCGATCGCCGAGCTGGATGAAACCGAGGCCGCGTGAATACTGCGCGCCGCAACCTGCATCAGAATTCAATGAAGTCGATTAAACGGCCCTCCGTCGTCAGGTTTTGCCGAACCGTTGCCCTCGCCGGATTCTGCCTTTCCGGCGCGTCTCTGGCGCTTGCTCAGCAGCCGACTGTCGGTGCGCCTGCGAGCCCACTTCCGTACGATCCCGCGGTAACCGTAGGCACGCTTCCGAACGGGATGCGCTACTACATCCGCGAGAACCACAAGCCGGAAAAGCGCGCCGAGCTTCGGCTCGTCGTAAACGCGGGATCGGTGCTGGAGGACGAAGATCAGCGCGGCCTTGCACACATGGTCGAGCACATGGCGTTTCGCGGGACGAAGAAGTTTCCCAGAAATGAGGTGTCCAGCTACCTCGAATCGGTCGGAATGCGTTACGGCCCCGACATCAACGCCTTCACCAGCTTCGACGAAACAGTCTACATGCTCACGATCCCAACCGACACGGCAGCGATTGTCGACAAGGGATTTCAGATCCTTTCGGAGTGGGCGCACAATGTGGCGTTCGAGCCGTCGCAGATCGAGAAAGAGCGGCCTGTCGTCATCGAGGAGTGGCGCCTCGGGCAGGGCGCTGAGAACAGGATGCAGAACAAGTGGTTTCCTGTGCTGTTCACGGGCTCGCGATACGGACAGCGGCTGCCAATCGGTGACAAGACCATCCTTGAGACTTATAAGCCCGAGACTCTGCGACGCTTCTACGATACGTGGTACCGGCCCGATCTCATGGCAGTCGTGGCTGTCGGTGACTTCGACAAGAAGCAGGTCCAGTCCCTGATCACACGCTACTTCGGCGCGATCCCGACGGCGAGCAATCCGCGTCCGCGTGGCTCCTTCCCGGTCCCGCCACACGATACGACACTCGTCTCCATCAACACCGACAAGGAAGCGACGAGATCGGTCATCAGACTCATGTACAAGGCGCCGAAGAGATCGAACACGACGGTCGCGACCTACAGACAACGCCTCGTCGAGGAGCTCTTCGGAAGCCTCTTCAACGATCGTTTTTCCGAGATTACCCAGAAGCCGAATCCACCGTTCATCAATGCGTTCGCTTCGCAGGGGGCACTCGTCAGATCCGCCGAATCGTTCTCGCTGACAGCGATAGTGGCTGACAACGGGATTCCGCGTGGGCTCAACGCGCTGCTCAGCGAAGGCGAGCGTGTGAGGCGATACGGGTTCCTGCAGACCGAGCTCGATCGTGCGAAGAAGGATTTTCAGCGCGGAATCGAGCAGGCGTACGCCGAGCGCGAGAAGACCAACTCGAGCGTCTACGCCCAGTCGTACGTCTCATCGTTTCTCGATCGCGAGCCCTCCACGAGTCTCGGCTGGGATCTGGTCGCAGTTAAACAGTTCCTTCCAACGATTACGCTCGCGGAAGTGAACAGGCTTGCGGGCGAGTGGATGACAACGCGCAATCGCGTGCTTGCCACGACATC
>JBDTIV010000082.1:0-56574 GCA_039936175.1 Gemmatimonadaceae bacterium
GCATCATCGGCGAAGAGCTGCCGCCGGTGCGGGAGGGCGCGAGTCGCCGATGGATCCTGGATCCTATAGACGGGACGTTCACGTTTCTGCAGGGGGTGCCGCTCTGGGGGACGCTCGTCGCTGTCGCCATGGGGGAGGTGGTGATCGCCGGAGCGGCGTTCTTCCCGGCACTCGATGAGATCATTGTCGCAGCTCCTGGCGAGGGGTGCTGGTGGAACGGGTCGCGCGCGCATGTGTCGACTGTTTCAGAGCTAAGCGAGGCGAGACTCCTAACTACCGACGCCCGCTTCCTGCGCGATCCAATCCGGCGTGAAAGCTGGCTCCGCCTTCAGGATGGTGCGGGCTCCATGCGGACATGGGGAGATTGCTACGGTTATCTCCTCGTTGCGACGGGGCGAGCCGAGATAATGGTCGACGACATCATTTCCGATTGGGATTGTGCGGCGCTGATGCCGATCGTTACGGAGGCCGGAGGCGTGTTCACTGACTGGCGTGGGAGAACCACGCCTTTTGGAGGCGATGCGATCGCGACGAACGCAGCGCTGGCGGGCGCGGTGCGAGGGGTCCTCGCGACGCCTGGAGCTGTCGGCGCGGGCGGGAGATATCAATGATTCCACACTTTGATCTCGACGCGGTTCAGTTCGACCAGACGACGAAGACGGTGGTCGTCATTGCACAGGATGCCGTGAGCGGAAGGATTCTCATGGTTGCCAACGCGGACAAGGAAGCCCTCGAGCGCACGATCGAGACGGGCGAGATGCACTACAGATCGCGCAGTCGAGGATTGTGGCGGAAGGGTGCGACCAGCGGAAATGTGCAAAGAGTCGTCTCGCTCACGCCGGATTGCGACGGCGACACGGTGCTGGCGCGGGTGCTGATGGACGGGCCGGCCTGTCACACAGGGGCGGATTCGTGCTTCAATGATTCTTCCGGCGGTCCGAATGTCTTTTGGGCGTTATCGCGCGTTATCGAGCAGAGGGCACGGGCGATAGAAGTGGAGAAGGTCGAGGCTGTCCGCGGGGCAGCGCCGAGTTATACGCGTGAGCTTCTTCTCGACCGGAATCGCCGTCTGAAAAAAATTGGCGAGGAGGCAGCGGAGCTCATTTCGGCCTGTGCCGATGGAGATGGAGCGCGGGCCACGGAGGAGGCCGCTGATCTCATATACCATATTGCGGTGGCTGTAAACGCTGTCGGGAGCTCACTCGATGCGGTGGGAGCAGTGTTGTTCGAGCGCTCGCGCAAACATGCCGCGGCCCTTGAGTAGGGGCTCGGCTTACTCACTTTGCGCCGCGCGTCGTCCGGCTGTCGTACACGATCTTGCCGCCAACCATGGTCAGATACGCTTGTGTCGCGGGCAGCGATGCCGCTGGTACCAGGAAGATGTCCTGGGAGAGAACGGCCAGATCGGCCAGCATCCCCCGAGCGGCAATCGGTGAAAGGATCATAGCGGCAATGTGCCGGGGCGCTACCTTTGACCTCATCGCTTCTTCGAGCCACTCCGAATGAAATCCCCTGAAGACGTAATCGATCCCGTTTGCGGAATGACGATCGGAAGATCGAAAGCGCCTGTGATGCGAGAGCACGCCGGCGCAACCTTCCACCTATGTTCCGTTGAGTGCGGCAGAAAGTTCGACGCGGATGCAGATGCATACGCGACGGTTTCGCGGCTGGGCCTGCCCGGATGGGGAGAAACGCCTCATCCGGAAAGTGTCGTGAAGCAATTTCGCCAGGAGTAGACCTCACCTCTCCTTTCATCCGCTTGGTTGATTGGACTGCGAGCGTGATCCTCCGCCGTCTGATTAGTCTCGCTCTCGTTACGCTCCTGGTCCAGCTCAAAATCACCGCCAGCGATCTGGTATGTGCAAAGCATGGCGGAGAATCGTCGCGGAGCACCTTGGCGGGCTAGGCACAACATCATTCGATGGCAATGCCGAGCCGTCATGACTCGAACGCAGCTGGCCAAAGCAAGCCATGCGAAATACGCGTGACGAGGGACCGTTGCCAGGCCGTCGCCTCGTGCTCGATGACGTTTGGAATCGCGCAGCACGGTACTTTGCTGGGTGCGGGCGACCTCGCCCTGCTCGTCGAGGTCTCATCTCGCTGACGGACTCAAGAACTTCGACTACCGCTCTGGAGACGTTATTGCAATTGCTTCGGCTCGCATGAAATCAAAATCAACGGTCCTCGTCATTGCGGCGGCGGCCGCCGGACTTTCCGCGTCTGCGCCGCTCGAGGCACAGGTAGTCGTCGCTGATACGGCTGCTACCTTTAATCCTGCGCAAACGAGTGTGCCGATCTTCACGCGCGGCGATGCTGCTCGCCTTTTGGTCGTATCAGGGCTTGTGCTGGCAGTGATGCCAAATGACCGCCCAATAGAAGCCGCATTCCAACGGTCGAGTGTTCAATCGAATGGCACCTTCAAGGGTGCGGCTAACGCGCTCGATGCGGTCGCCGATCCGGGCGTGATTGTATTCAGCGCGACGAGCTACTTCATTGGCGTGGCCACTCATTCGCGGCCGGTCGCTTCTCTCGGAATGCACACCGGGGAGGCGATCGTCATGGGTGGGGTAATAACACAGATCATGAAGGGATCGTTCGGCCGTGCCCGTCCGTCAATCAGCCTCACCAATCCCCGTGATTTTCGTTCGGGCAGAGGATTCGGCAATGACGATTTCGGGTCGTTTCCCTCGGGCGAAGCAACTATTGCCTTTGCAGCGGCGACCGCAGTGAGCCGAGAGGTGGCACGGTCGTGGCCCGGTGCAGCGCGTTACGTCACGCCTGCGAGTTATGGTGTTGCTACCCTGGTTGGACTCGCTCGGCTTTACAAGAATCAGCACTGGGCGAGCGATGTTGTCGCCGGCGCGGGCATAGGGACCATGAGCGGAATCCTGTTCGACAGGTACAACAACGGATACGCTGACAACATTTTCAATCGGGTCTTTCTGCCGCGCTCGGTTGTTCCTGCTCGGGGCAGGCTGGCTTTGGCGTGGCTACTTCCCTTGCAGTGAGCTCCGGATGTTCATGAATCAGGATACACTCAGCCGAATCGCGAGCGCGAGCGACTCTTCCTCCAGCTCATTCGACTATTCGCTGTTCAAAGCGATCAATGGTCTCGCCGGGCGGAGTCACGCGCTGGACGCAGTGATGATCGCGCTCGCAAAATATTCGCCGTTTGTGTACGCCGCGGCGCTTGTGTTGTTGTGGCTGACGTGGAAGCAAAAGAACCAGCGCGGAGCACTCTTGGCCGGAATCTCGGCTCTCGTCGCGCTGGGTCTGGGTCAGATTGTCGGGCACGCTTTTCCGAGGGATCGGCCGTACCTGGTACATCACGTCTCGCTACTCATTACACACTCGCCGGACGCTTCTTTCCCAAGCGATCACACTACTCTTGCGTTCGCCATAGCGGTGGCGGTTTGGCGGTTCAATCGCGGCGCGGGGGTCGCGCTGCTGATTTTCGGAGTGCTCGTCGCAATCGCTCGCGTCTTTGTCGGCGCGCACTACCCGGGCGATGTGGTTGGCGGCGCGGTACTCGGCGGGATTACCAGTCTGCTGCTTCTCAGAGTATTCGAAATCGCGGTCGTGCGCACGGCTGTAGATCGACTATTTACGATGCTCGGACGCTGGAGGCTAGCCGCGAAACTCTGACGCTAGAGGCTTGCCCTTATTCCGGCGCGGACGGTTCTACCTTCCATAGGAGACCAGAGCTCGGTCGTCGGGCGTCCTGATCGAGACGGAGAGGGGAGGAGCAAGGGTCCGTAGTTTGTCTGGCGGACATTAGTGAGATTATCAACGCTCAGAAAAAGCTGCTGTCGCGCGACTTTTTGAGTAAACAAAAGCTCGATGGTGGTGAATCCCGGAGTGGTCATCCGGTACGGATCGTCCTCGGTGCGCTGCCTGCCAGTGTAGTATGACTCCACTGCAAACCGACTCCCCGTTTCTTCAACATCGACCGCGACATCCAGGCCCGCTCTGTGGGATGGATTATAGGGGATCTCCCGCACGAGCCACGTGGCGCCTGTGTTGTCTGCGGGCACTGTTTCCCGCGCCCTCAGAAAGCCATAAAACGCGGTTACTGATATCGGATCTCCCGTGAAGACCGCGAAGACGTCTATTCCGCGCGTCTGCGTTGGTCCGTGGGTATTGATCAGCTCACCCGCGTATGGTCCTGTTGTAAGCTCGTGCAAAACCACGGGACGGGCTATTCTCGACGCGTAGCCTGTCGCATTGACGTCGAGTCCCCCCGTGTGGTAGCCCACGTCCACAGCGAAGTTTCGAGCTCGCTCATATGCGAGGATTGGCGCGACTGACCCTGAAAAAGGACGCAAGCGAGAGAATCCGATCGTCTGCGTCTCATCGATGAAAGGAGTCGGCGCGTAGGAGCCAAGCCCGGCGGAGAGCCTCTCCGAAAAGCCCGCGCGCTGCCGAAAAAGCACGCCTGCTACCGGCACGCACGATGTCCCGTACCGATTGTGTCGGTCGCAGCGGCCGGTCAGCGACATCGAGATCGCATCCGTGGCAGCCAGAGTTGTCTGCCCGAATGCGGATAATGTGTTGAAGTTGAAATCAAACCCGTCAATACTGCGGTTCGCATACGTGTCCGCCTGAGCCGCCAATCCACCGACGAGAATCACGCGCTGAATGCTGCGGGTGGCCGAGACTTCGGCGAGCGATGAAGTCTCCCGATCCTTCTCCTCCATGCCGGTTGGGAATAGATGATCTCGATCCTGTCCGGAGACTGAAGTGCGAAAGTCCACCAGAGTGCCCGATTTGAGAGCGAGCCTGCCAACTGCACCGATGTCGGCGTGGCGCGCTTTGAGCAGATCGCGCTGAGAAGGCGTTATGAAGTTTCCGGAGATGCCTCCGCCCGTTCGATCGTCAGCTGAGAAACCGGCTGTCACCAATAGCCTGCTTCCACGAGCGCCATTCCAAAACAATCGCGGTCGTACCTCTTCTCTCGTTGACCCAACCACGTCGGCCCATCCATCTGAGTCTGCCTCGCGAACGGATTGCCGATGAGCTCCTCCGAGAATCGTGTAACCCCACGAATCGTTCAGCCGGTCTCCCGCGAACCCGAGACCGTCCACGCCACCGAATGAAGAAGAGGACAGCACAACGTCGCGGATTGGGCGTTCGCCGTCTGTAGGTGGTCGGCGAGTTACGAAATTGACGACTCCGCCCAAAGCCGTCGGTCCATACAGTGCCGACGATGCTCCCTTGATGACTTCTATCTGGGCCAGGTCCAACGGCGGGAGCTGAACCAACGACAAGCCAGATTCACTGGCACCCGTCAGAGGAAGTCCGTCCGTCAGAAACTCCGTGTACTGCCCGCGGAAACCCTGCACCCTGAGGTTCGCCCCGCCGATTCCCGGCGCAGCTGGCTGCACGCGCACGCCGGGGATCTCGGAAACCATTTGGGTGAGATCACCGGGACGCATCGCCGTTTTTTCGTCGACGTCCTCACCGGTCAACACTTCGACGCGTAATGGAACGTCTTCAATTCGTTGCTCCGTGCGAGCAGCAGTAACAATCACCGGCGCGGTCGTGTGAACCCGCTCGGCGAGAGCAATCATTACGGTGGTATCCCTTCCCGCCGTAACAACGAACGCGACTGTATCGGGGGCGTATCCAAGCTTTGCAGCTTGCAACGTATGACGCCCAGCAACCAGCTCGAGCGTTACGGTGCCGGCTGAATCCGTCTTGCCGCCGAGGCTCTGCTCGCGCACGATGGCATCGGCTAAAGACTTCCCACCGGATGATACGACGACGATCACTTTGGCGCTTTGTTGCGCCCTCAGAGGGGATGCGATTGGTGTCGCGAGGGCTACCCCGAAAAGAAGTGTCCGGACTTGAATCATCACCGACGATGTGGCAACTATGCGACCAGCGCCCAGTCGTAACGTGACCGTAGATAGATGTTCACCGCAGTTGTTGCCTAAGGTCGCGGACAGTTTTTCTATCTTTTCTTGCTGGTGTGCGTGTGCCACACGAACCAGAATTCACACATGATCGAAACCATATCCGAACCGGACGCATCACCTACGACACTGGTTTTTTCAGCGCCGGCACGGGAGCGAACGCATAATTCGCGATGACTACCATGTCGGGGCCTGATGCGGATGTCATAATTGTAGGCGCAGGACTCGCGGGGCTCGTCGCCGCCGCAGAAGCGGCTGATGGCGGTCGAACGGTGTTGCTGCTGGAGCAGGAAGGGGAGCAGAGCCTCGGAGGTCAGGCGTTCTGGTCCCTCGGCGGCTTGTTCTTCATCAACTCACCCGAGCAGCGACGACTCGGAATAAAAGACTCTCGCGAGCTGGCGGAGCGTGATTGGGCGGCCACCGCGAGGTTCGATCGGCCGGACGATTGCTGGCCTCGCCGGTGGGCAGATGCATACCTCGATTTTGCGGCCGGAGAGAAGCGCCCATGGCTGCACTCGCAGGGCATGCGTTGGTTCCCCGCGGTGGGCTGGGCGGAGCGAGGGGGAGCGGGAGCTGGCGCGCCTGGAAACAGCGTCCCGCGCTTTCATGTCACATGGGGCACTGGACCGGGTGTGCTCGATCCGTTCGTCCGTCGCGTGCGAGCGCACCAGCAGGCGAGTCGTGCACAGCTTCGCTTCAGGCATCGGGTGCGCGGGCTCGTAGTGACGAACGGCATGGTCCAGGGCGTACACGGCGACGTGCTCGAGGCAACCAACGTTGCGCGCGGGCAGAGCAGTTCGCGTCGCGCTGTGGGCGAGTTCGAATTACGTGCGCCAGCGGTGATCCTAACGTCGGGCGGCATTGGCGGAAACCACGAGCTCGTGCGCCGCTACTGGCCTGTCGAGCGCCTCGGACCCGTGCCCGAATTCATGGTCTCCGGCGTGCCGGAGCACGTGGATGGCGTCATGCAGCAGTCAGTGCACGCAGCGGGCGCGCGTCTCATCAACACCGATCGCATGTGGCACTACACCGAAGGCCTGCGCAACTGGAATCCCATCTGGCCGAATCACGGGATCCGGATACTTCCAGGTCCGAGCAGCCTTTGGCTGGACCCGACCGGAAAGCGTCTACCCTTTCCGAATTTTCCAGGCAGCGACACTCTCGGAACACTCCAGCACATTACGACGCATCGCTATCCGCATACCTGGTTCGTGCTCAATCGCGCCATCATCAAGCGTGAATTCGCGTTGTCGGGGAGTGAGCAGAACCCCGACCTGACCGGCAAGAGCATTCGCCTGACGCTGCGACGAATCGGCAAAACGGTGCAGCCTCCGGTACAGGCATTCATAGATCAAGGGGCAGACTTCGTAGTGCGCGACACGCTGCACGATCTCGTCGCCGGCATGAATGCATTGATCGGTAATGACATGGTCGACTTCACGACGCTCGATCGCGAAGTTCGGGATCGCGACGCACAGGTACAGAATGTCGCCGGGAAGGATCCGCAGCTGGCCATCATCCGCAATGCGCGGAAGATTCTCAGCGAGCGGCTGGTCCGAATTGCTAAACCCGCGCCGATCCTCGCCCCTTCGGACGGACCGCTGATCGCGGTCAAGCTCAACATCCTGACGCGAAAGTCGCTGGGTGGTCTCGAGACGGATCTTGATGGAAGAGTTCTGCGTGCCGACGGTCAACCGATGCCAGGCCTCTTCGCGGCCGGCGAGGTCGCGGGATTCGGTGGCGGCGGAGTCCACGGTTACGGCGCCCTGGAAGGGACATTCCTCGGCGGCTGCATTTTCAGCGGCCGAGTCGTTGGGAGGGCAGTGGGGCGACTTTGACAGAGGCCAAATTTGGCGGTTCTCCCTTTTTGGGTGTGCGTTCTTGTAGACTGGAAGCGTGATATTTCGCGGTGTCGCTGGTCTCGCTCACTGGACGCTCGCTGTTCAGCTCGCGGCAATCGTCGCGGGTGTCGTCCCGAGTCGCGCGGCTTCGGCGCAATCGGCACCGTCGTGCTATGCGACGCCAACGTCAATGACAGCGCCGATGTGGCGCACGCAATCGATCGCGCGGCAAAAGGCCCCGCGATCAGAGCTCCGGCTCATTCGAGAGATTCAGCTGCCGGGTCCTGCAAACCGGTTTGATTATCAGAGCGTCGATACGCTCACCGGGCGCATCTACATGAATCACATGAACGCCGGCCGCACGGTCGTGTTCGATTTGAACGGCGGTCGAGTGGTCGCCGAAATCATGGGCCTGCCACGTGCGACCGGTGTGTGGGCGGTGCCGTCGCACCACCAGGTGTACGTCTCGGCGGCGGGCGCCCATGAAGTTGCGATCATCGATGACCGTACGCTCAAAATTACGACTCGCATTGGCGGTATCCGGTTTCCGGATGGAATCGCTTACGCTCCGGAGGCCGACAAGGTATTCGTCTCCGACGAGTCGGGCGAGGCAGATGTTGTGATCGATCCACGGACTGGTGCAAAACGTTCGACTATCGCGCTGGGCGGGGAAGCAGGCAATACGCACTATGACTCAGTCTCCCACTGCATTCTCGTCGCGGTGCAAACGAAAAACCAGATGGTCGCGATCGATCCGGTCAGCGAGGAGATCGTCCAACGGTATGAGCTGTCCGGCTCCGATCATCCTCACGGGTTCACCGTCGACGAGCCTGACCGGCTCGCATTCATATCCTGCGAAGGGAATGGAGCACTGATCGTGCTGGACCTGCGCACGATGAAACCGGTGCAGCGGTTCAAGGTGCCGGATGATCCGGATGTTCTGGCGTGGGATCCAGCCTGGCGACGATTATACGTTGCTGCGGAATCGGGCGTGCTGTCGGTCTTTTGGCTTGACGGCGCGATGCTTCGAGCGCTCGGCGAAGTTCGCGCGCCGAATGCACATACCGTGTCCGTGGACCCGCGTACCCATCGCGTTTACCTGCCCCTGGAGAACATCGGCGGCCATCCCTTGTTGCGCATCTACGAGCCGATATCGTAACAACCGAGCCGCTGCGACCCCGTGGACATCAACGAGATACTGTTCCGCCCCGCGCGCCACGAGTTCTGAGTTCCCGTCAATTCAAACCGAGGAGAAAGGCAATGGAAATCAAGAGAGCTGGCACGCAGCCCTCGGGAAAGGGACCGCCTGAATGGTTCACCGGCACAGTACGTATCGATCCATTGTTCGGAGTGAACACGCCAGCACGGGCGGCCGGCAACGCCGTCACGTTCGAACCGGGTGCTCGGACGGCGTGGCACACGCATCCGCTTGGCCAGATTCTCATCGTCACCGTGGGTGCAGGCCTGGTTCACCGCGAAGGTGGCGCGATCGAGCATATCCGCCCGGGAGATGTGATAAGGTTCGAGCGGGGGGAGAAGCATTGGCATGGCGCATCGCCAACAACGGCGATGACGCACATTGCCATTCAGGAGTCGCTCGACGGCAAGGCCGTCGATTGGCTGGAGCACGTGAGTGACGCGCAGTACCTTGGACCGTAAGTCCATCACTCACACGCCCATTCCTATGCTGCCAACACGCAAACTCGGAACGCACGGACTCACCGTCTCGGCCCTCGGCCTCGGCCTGATGGGAATGAGCCAGTCCTACGGCTCCCCCGAAGACCGCGACGACGTCGAGTCAATCGCCACCATTCGCCGGGCGCTCGAGCTCGGGTGCACGTTTCTCGACACGGCCGAGGTATACGGGCCATACAGGAACAAGGAGCTGCTCGCACGCGCGCTCAAAGAAATCGATATCAGGCGCGACAGGGTCGTGATCGCGACGAAGTTCGGTTTCAAAATCGACAACGGCAAAATGAGTGGAACGGACAGCCGACCCGAGCACCTGCACGAAGCCGTCGACGGCTCACTGCGCCGCTTGAACACCGACTACATCGATCTCCTTTACCAGCACCGCGTCGACAAATCTGTTCCGATCGAAGACACAGTCGGCGCAATGAGTGATCTCGTGCGCGCAGGGAAGGTCCGCTACCTCGGACTCTCCGAGGCCGGAGAGCAGACGATCCGCCGCGCGCACGCGGTGCATCCGATCTCGGCGCTGCAGAGCGAGTATTCGTTGTGGGAGCGCAATCTCGAGCCCCAGATCATTCCAGCGCTTCGCGAGCTTGGCATCGGTCTCGTCGCATTCAGTCCGCTCGGAAAGGGTTTCCTCACGGGGAAAATCAACGAGACCACGAAGTTCGACAGCACCGATTTCCGGAATACGGTGCCGCGCTTCACGCCGGAGAACCGGAAAACGAATCTGGCATTGGTCGGTCTCGTGACGGAGTTTGCCAAGCGGAAACAGGCTACGCCCGCGCAGATCGCGCTCGCCTGGTTGCTGCACAAGGGGACGGACATCGTCCCAATTCCAGGTACCAAGCGACGCAAATATCTCGAGGAGAATCTCGGCGCGGTCACTGTCACGCTCACAAGTGAAGAGATGGCGACGCTCGACGCAGGTCTCGCACCGGACAAGGTGGTCGGATTGCGTTATGGGCCGGCGCAGCAGGCGACCATCGATCGGTGACGGCCGCATCGACGGTCACCGTCCGCCGTGGCGATCCGAAAGACATTGAAACACTTGGCCGGCTCGGCGCGCTGCTGGTGCGGCTGCATCACGAGCTCGACGCAAAGCGATTCATCCCCGCAAACTCGGACACCGAGGAGCGGTACGGCCAATTTCTCGGCCGCCAGCTCGACAAGCCGAATGACATTGTCCTGGTTGCGGAGCGCGATGGCGAAGCGATCGGGTACACTACTCTGGCCTCGAGGGGCGCGATTACATGGCACTGCGCGGACCCGCTGGTGTGTTGTACGACATAGTCGTGGATCCCGCGCATCGCGGGCAGGGCGTCGGCAGAACGCTGCTCGACGCTATACTCGCGGACCTTGAGGCTCGGGGCGCTCGGCAGGTCGTGCTCTCGACGGCGGACCGGAACGAAGCTGCACAACGGCTGTTCGCGCGCGCCGGCTTCCGGCGTACGATGATCGAGATGACGCGGGACCTGCCGGGTTCAGATTAATCTGCGGGCCATCTGAAGGGAGAAGGGAATGAAGATAGGGACGGAGGCGCATGTCGTCTCACGCGCTGCCTGCTTACTCCCCTTCGGGGGGCCTCGGCGCGGTCCTCTCGGTGAACAAACGCGTGATGAATCGCTGTCCCTCGGCCATTCGCTCGGCCTCGACTCCGATCGCCGCGACCGACTGCTCGAGACGCGTCAGGTTCTCGGCGATCTCGCGGGGTACCGCGACGGTCCCCGCACCGGCAGCTTGGGGTCCGAATCGCCACGTCACGTACACGCCGAGGACGAGAAGAGCCGCGTGCACGCCTGCGTGAAGAAACTCACCCTGCACGGCAGCGATCACGCCGCCGGCGAGATTGATGACGATAAAGAGCCCGGCGGCCCAGAGCGCGGCTTTGGCGCGGAAAGTCATGACAAGGCTACGGTGCTACGCGTGCTTCCTCGCAGATCCCGTCGAGAAGACGCCAGTAGGCGTCCAGCGCTTTTTCGGCGGATTCGATTACAGTCGCGGGCGGTGCACCGTCCGCGAGACAGCGCAGCATTGCGTTTCGCTCTCCCTCGCTATGGTACACATCTGCTTCGGCATGAACCTCGAAGTAGGCAAGGGTTCTCGGGTTGGTCACCCCGTAGCGGTCACGGAGTCCGGCGATTTTTTGTCTCGAGACCCCAGGCTGCTGTGACTCGTAAGCGTAGAGCGCGGCGATAGCACCGGCGGTGTCGCCATTTGCGCTCGCGCTGAATGCATCGACGATCGCCGCCGCTGCCGGCCGGGGCGTCGCGAGAGAAAGCTCGGCGCGATCCACCCCGAACTCCTCCGCGAAATCCAGCCAGAGCTCGCTGTGCGGGGCCGGGTTGCCGAGCTCGTCGGCGAGATTGTTTGCGAGCTCGTCTCGGATCAGTGGATCGGCGGCAAGCGTCTGCGCTCGCTTGAGATATCCGGGGAAGGCAGCCACGTGCGGGTAATACACCGTGGCGTAAACAGCCAACTGCTCGCGGGCCAACTCGCCCCGCTGCCAGGCAATATAGAACGGATGCGTCAGGATGGAGCGCGACTGAACCAGTTCATCGAGGCACCGGAGTGTTTCGTGTGGACGCATGTGTCACCTGTGCGGAGGGGTGAGAGCGCGCGAAGCAGCGACGGCAAAATCGAAATTAGTTTCTTCGGTTGCACGTCGCAAACCCGAATGCCCGATCAAGGCCAACCGCACGGGAGTGACTCCCGTGCGGGACGCTTGTGATTCCTACTCCGCCGGTTTCTTCGCTGTTGGCGGGAGCATACCGTTGAGTCGCAGATACATGGCAGACTGACTGTAGTGATCAGCCCAATCGCCGGTGGTCAGCGTCATGATTGCCGCGCGCGACATCTGCCGGCCGAAGACTGGAAACTTCTCGCCAAGGTTGGCGTCGGAGACGCCCGCTAGCGCCTGGTCGCAGAACGCGAACGTCTCGCGCAGTCTGGCCACGAGAGATGCTTTGCCATCGGCCGGAGTCACTTTCGTCCTCGTTGGGGCTTTCACGCCTCCGATGGTCCCGCACAGGTAATCATTTCCCTGTGACAGGTGATTGGCGATCTCGGCCACGCTCATTTGCGCCGGAGTTGGCTTGTATGAGAATTTGTCGGCCGGAAATTCATCGACGGCGGCAACGAGGTTCTTGGCCTGTGTCTTGGCGTTGTCGCGGAATGCATCCGCGACCGGACTGGCTGTCTGAGCTCCGAGGATGGCTGGAAGCACCATCGATGCGAGTGCGGCAAAGCAGGTTCGGCGTAGCATGGAGAATGATCCTGGTTGGAGAGGACTCTAACCTGCGGTATTTGCCAATCGTTCGCCATAGTGCGACATCTATCTTCTCTCGACGGCGGTGCAATATCGATTGGTTTGCGAAGGTCTTCATTCGTTCGAGTCTCATCTGGTTCGTGCTGGGCATCACGCTCGGCGTAGCAATGGCGGTGCATCCAGCGTGGGTCATCTATCGCCCGGCGCACGCGCACATGAACCTCGTCGGCTTCGTGACGATGATGATCTTCGGGGTTGGCTATCAGATGCTGCCTCGCTTCTTCGGGCATCCGATACACAGCCGCACTTTCGCAGTCGCGCATATCTGGCTCGCCAATGCTGGCCTGGCGGCACTCGTGACAGGATTTTTTCTCGCCCCCCACATCGGTTCGCGCAGCATTCCCGTTACAGCCGGTGGAGGCGCCCTGTGGGCCATTGGCGCGTACGGATTCGTCTACAACATGTGGCGAACCTTCGACGCCGCCGACCGGCGACGGCGCCTTAACGAGCAGCACCCCGATTCACGAAACCTGCCGAGCGTCGACACCTGACGGTCGGCTCATTTCAACTTCAGGAGAGTGACGTATGGACGTTGAAGGGATACCAACACTTTCGGAGCTCAGTAGGTCCGCGACTCGTCGAGAGTTTCTGATCAAGTCGTCCGTTCTCGGAGCCCTCTCGCTGGCGGGCTGCGGCCCCGACGAGACCCCCGGCGGGAAGGAAAAATCGGCGCGCGGCGGGAAAGCCGGTGCACTTCAACAGGGTGGCCCCGCGACCGCTGTCCCAAATCCAGACAGCAAGCTCGACACCGGTGGGCGTGCCAACATCCACCAAACGACCGTCGCAACGCCAGCGAAGATCCAGAATCTCGCCTACCATCGCTTCGATCCGGCGCTGCCTCCGGTTGCGCAACAGTCCACAATCAAAGTCCAGTTCACCGCACGTGAGGTTCCGCTCCGCATTGCGGGCGACGCAGTCATCTCCGCGTGGACGTTCGACGGCGACATTCCAGGGCCCATCCTTCACATCAGGCAGGGCGCGACGGTCGAGATCACCCTGGTCAACCACGGATCGATCCCGCATTCGATGGATTTTCATTCCGCCCAGATCGATCCCAAGGTTGCTTTTCGTTCGGGTGCGCCCGGCCAGCAGGTGTCGTTCACGTTCAGAGCGAAATACCCTGGCGTGTTCATGTACCATTGCGGCACGTCGCCCGTGCTGATGCACATCGGGTCGGGGATGGTGGGAGCAATAGTGGTCGATCCCCCCTCGCCGCTTCCAACCGCGAAGGAATTCGTTCTGGTGGAGAGCGAGTACTATCTCGGTGATGCGAACGGCGGGGTTCTGCCCTTCGACTATACCAAAATGCTGGCGACGCTTCCTGATTACGTCGTCTTCAACGGCCGCCCGAGCCAATACATGACCGCGCCAATCACTGTACGGGTTGGCGACCGCGTGCGGTTCTATGTTGTGAACGCCGGGCCGACTCACGCCTGCAACTTTCACGTCGTGGGTGAGCAGTTCGATACGGTCTATCTGGGCGCGCCCCCGGGCGTCCCGCTACATGGCGTCCAAACTTTCGCAGTCGCTCCAGGCGGAGGACTCATATTCGAGCTGCTGGCCGACATCCCCGGCGAATTCGTTTTTGTGAATCACGGCTTTGGTCACGGGCAGAAGGGCGCGATCGGCATACTCAAGGTTCTGGCGTGACCGGCCGGGTTAGATCGGTGCTAATGTTCCGGCTTCGATTTCGCCGGAGTGACCTGCACGGCGGGGAGCTGGACCTTGCTCGAGGAGCGCGCGCTGCCAGGCTGCGGTGCGCCGGCCGTGAGGGCGAGCGTAAGCCGCTCCGCCTTCTCTGGGCTGTCGGTGAGAAAGACGGCCGCGAGATTGGCCGATCGGACGAGCGTGGGAGGAGATTCCCAGGCTGTGCTCGTTCCCCGCGGAGAGGCTTGCAGCGTGTCGAGCGCAACCCAATCGCGCGCCAGAGATTTCTCATCTGGATAGACGAACACCTCCAGCCGGTTGGAGCCCAACATGTATATCGTTGGTGCCAGGCTGAACCCGGATCTGTTAGCGCCCGGCGTAGTGGCCCTTCGTAGGACGAACCCCGATTGCTGGAGCCGTTTCTCAACGCTGCAGAGCGCCCAGAGGCCCGTGCGTGGGCAGCTCGGAGCTTTTGTCGCTGGCGCGGTGTCGCTCGAGGGGGCCGACGTCGCCTCGCTGCTCGCCACGGACGGCGCGAGGGAGGTTGAATCTTTCATTGACGCCCGCTCACCGGAGCGGCCGCAGGCAAGTATCAGCGCCAGCGGAGAACCAAAGACATACAGGGAGAGCTTCATGGCGAGCGCACTTTGCGGGTTTCGTGCCCCTCTAATGGACGGGATGCAAAACGGGGAAGAGCTTTCGCCCTCCCCCGTCCAGACTCTGCGGCTCTCACTGCGAGCCGACCAGCTTTAGAACATGATTCCGAAAGTGACCGGAACGAATTCCATTGAGCTGCCGTTAGCCGAAATGCGATTGTAGCGCGCCTCGACGAAGGCATGGACAACGGTCAACGGAAGGTTGATACCAGCCCCGGCGTTCCAGCCGAAGTGATGTTCAGTCGTGCTTGGCGAGCCAGCGAGGGTCGCTGCCGGCATATAGAGTCCAGCGCCGCCGATCAGGTAAGGCGAAACGCCCATGCTCGGCAGATCCCACGTAAGGTTTCCCGTGGCGCTCATGACGTGGAGCTTCGGGCCACCGGCGACCTTCGCACCGAACTGGTTATACGCGCCATCGACGCGCAGGCCAAGCGGAATGAAGGGAAGCTTGATTGCCATTGCAACCGTGCCGTTGTAACCGGTCTTGCTTGCATTCGACAGGTCGCTCATCGGGAGCGCGCCGCCGCCCGCAACTCCGAGCGAGAAAGGTTTTACCAGGCCAAGCTGCGCGTGCGAAACGCGCGGAGCTGCGACTAGTGCGACCGCTGCGGCCGCGAGGAACAGTGAACGCTTCAAAGGTTCTCCTTGTTCGAGAGTGCACCCAGATCGAGTCGACATCTGCGTCTCGCTGAGCGCGTTCCAGTTAAACGAGGGCCTTTGCGCCGTGCCGCGTCCCGTAGGGCTGCGGCGGAGGAGCGCTTACGTCCCTCACTTGCAAGACGACGAGCAACCGGCTGAGCAGTAACGATTGTGTGGGGGTGTCAGGGCGACGCCCTTGCCAACGCATCCGGGTTTGTGATATCGGGCGCCCACGATCGTCAGAAAGCTGACATTTGGCGCCGGCCTTTCCTCCGGCTGACGCAACACATTCAACCCAATCAGCAATGATGAAATCTCTCGCGTTTTTCGCCGCCGGCGCTCTGATTCTCGCAGCTTCGCCCGCGCAGGCGCAGCGGTCGCGGCAGGGATCGACACCGGTCGAGCTTGGAATCGATGGCGGAGTCATATTCGGCCTCGATGCCCCGCACGTGTCTCTCGTGAGTCTCCCCATTCAGGACTTTCGCGTTGGTTTTCTGGTCGAGCCAAAATGGGAGATCGAGCCGCGCTTCAATCTCAACTCGATTCACACCAGTGGCGGCGGATCCGCAACGACTTACAACTTCGACCTCGGCGTTCTCTATCAGCCGGCGGGTGATCGCGTGGGCAAGGGCTTGTACGTACGGCCCTTCATCGGCCTGAGCGGGGTCAGCGTGAGCGGCGGCGGCAGTAACAGCAATGGGCACGCAGGCGCGGGCCTTGGTGTAAAGCTTCCATGGAATGACCGCCGTCTTGCAACTCGGCTCGAGGCGAACTACACGCACGGCTTCGGCAATGGCGGTGGCAACGCCATCGGAGTGCTCATCGGGTTGTCATTCTTCGCCAGATAGTCCGGTAGAACTGGCGGGCGGCGCAGCCCCGTCTTCGAAGTGGGCTTACGGAGCTGAGACGGTAAGAACCAGTGCCGTCCTGCTCGCGTCAGTCTTGCTCGCGTCAGTCTTCGGGCCCGAGGCTGCATTGTGAAAGTAAACACTGGCTGCTTTGGGCCGAGCGGAAAGAGCTCCTGACGCGATGGTAACTTCCGACGAGCTCAACTTCGAGTAGCCGACCGACGCATCACGTGACCACTGAATCCGCGAAACGGCGCCACTCGATGTCGGGGCGGCGGCGATCGAGAGCGTCCATGCCTGGGTTGCGTTCACGCTGAGGGAAAGACCCTGCGTCGATGCATCCAGGCTTCCGACTCTCACCGCTGGTGCTGCTGGGGAGAACGACCCAACCTGGACTTTCACTCTCGGTGGGACCGCGACGGTGACCGTGTGAACGAGGCTGGAGGATCCATACTGTGCACTGGCCGGGCGCGACATGAGCGCGATTGCGACTGCAGCTGCGAAGATCATCCGGCCACATCCAACCATCTTCAGAGCCTCCAGTAACCGTGGGCTGAAACCCAGCGGCAGAGTGATTTTCTATAGGCACAATATGCACCTGGCTCTGTGACGGTTGTGTGATCCGACTATGACGGTGACGTCATAGTCCTGTTTGCTCTTAAGTCGTTACCTCAAACTGTGTCGCCGGCTCGAGAACGAAGCCTATTCCTCGTCTCGTAGCGATGCTTGCCGACGCTCCGGCCTTGTCCAGCTTCTTGCGCAGACGCGCCAAGTGCGCATCGATCACGTTGGAGCTGGGATCGAAATGCATGTCCCAAACTCGGTCGTGCAGTTCGCTCCGCGAGACGGTTTGTCCCGTGTGCAGCATCAGGTGCTCGAGAAGCTTGAGCTCCATCGACGTCAGGCTCACGTCCTTCGAGCCGCACCGTACCCTTCGTGTCAATCGATTGAGGGTCAAGTTACCCGCCGTGACCTGCTCGGCTACTCGTGAGCCCGACGCACCGCGTCGCACCAGGGTGCGAACGCGAGCCCGCAGCTCTTCATTCGACACCGGCTTCACGACGTAGTCGTCGGCACCGGCGTCCAGACCGCGCACTATCGTTTCGGTATCACTGCGGCCGGAGTAAAGAAGGACGGGAGTCCGGCGGCCGTTGCGCCGCAGCTCCTGAAGGATCTCAAAGCCGTGGCGATCTCCGAGCTGCAGGTCGAGGACGATCCCATCATACTCGTTCACCAGAGCGAGCGTGCGCGCTTCTTCGCCCGTCGAAGCCTCGTCGATCGCGTAAGACTCGTCGCGCAAAACGCGCGCGATCAACTTGAGGATCGCGCGGTCGTCGTCGACTACGAGTATACGCATGTAGTGTCTCGTTTCATGGATGGCAGGTTCGGCGGGATCAACGCTCGGTCCCGTAACTGAATGACGAGTTCAGGCTCGGAAGAGCAAAAAGAAACGGGAGAGGGTTTGAGCCCTCTCCCGCCTTTTCCCGCCGAAAGCGCGTCTCGACGACTAGAACATCACTCCGAAGGTGATCGGGATGTATTTCAGCGACGTGCCGTTGCCCTGAACCTGATTGTAGCGCGCCTCGAGGAAAGTGTCGAAGCCGCTGAGCGGCATCGAGATCCCACCGCCGAGGTTCCAGCCGAAGTGGTTGGACGAGCCACCGCCGAGGCCGTTTACTGTTCCGCCGGCGTTATACCAACCAGCGCCTCCGATCAGATACGGTGACACAGCTTCCGATGGGATCTTGTACACGAGGTTGCCCGTGACGCTCGTAAAGTGAATGTCTCCACTGACGCCATTCTTGAGACTAAATCGATTGTAGGCACCATCGATACGTACGCCGAGCGGGATCATCGAGGGCTGGACACCAATCGTGCCGGTAACGTTGAATCCGGTGCTGGCGGCATTGGATAGATCGCTCGTCGGTATCGCTGCACCCGCGGCGATTCCAAACTGAACCGGCTTTGCTACGGTGGACACCTGAGCCCGCGCCTCGGTAGAGAGCGAGACCAGCGCGATTCCTACCAGGGCTGCCACAATGATTGATCGTTTCAAAAGCAACTCCTTGCGAGTGGATGCATCCGGTCGGGCCGCAGTAGTGGGCCGTGGGTCAGACGCTAGTTCCGTTTGCGCACCGGGACCGCGTCTTGGGCGCAATCCACAATGCGTCACTCGGACGAGCTAGTGTCTTTCGGCGTCACAGGACTGGCCGGCTTGGGCGGGGTGGCGGGGCGTCTTCTTGGTCGGGTCGGGGCGGCCATCGGTTCGTTCTTGATGAGGTATGCCGGATTGATCCGCTCGACCTTGTGGTTCCGTGCGGTATCGAGGGCCGCCTGGCAGGTGTCGCGTCTTTTCGCGAGCGCAGAGTCTCTGACGTTGCGGAGTGAAGCGGTGGCCTCGTCGTGGTAGCTCACTATGAAGGACGAATCCGCCCGCAGAAACGGAATGCCACACACCTCTTCAGCCGGATAATTTCGGCCGAGCAGAGAAAGGACTTTCGCCGGTGAGCGCGGAAGCGCGGTGGCCAGTGCGATCGCGAGGCTGGCCTCCGCAGACGCAGATGGCGGCTTCAGCTCGGATGCCACCACGAGCCACGCACTGTCACCGGTGGATATTCCGCTCATGACAGAACGCCCGAATGATTCGTCGCTGTCGAGCCGCTTTGCCACCGCGCCTCCGCCACGAACCTTGATCTCGGAGAGCACGAATTCCGCGCTCCCCATGGGAGTCCACGCGCTGTCCTTGCAGCCGCCAATCGCCAAAAAAGCGACTGCCAGAAATGCGCGGGTCGGGCGCAATCTTTCTATGCAGCCGCCACGCGCTTCTTCACCGGCCGCAGACTTCCCGCACACGCGCGGTGTCACTTGGCATCCAGATCGCTAGCGCTGTGCCCTTTCTCTCGGCGTCCTTTGCGCCGAGCGCGGCGCCGATGACTTTCACCGTCGCGTGCGTCGTCTGAAGAGCGTCCAGAATCACGCCGTTCGCGCCGAGTGAGGCTGCCCTGCCTCTTATCGCCTTCAGCACGTCCCCATTCCCGGTATACACCGAGTTTCCTTCACCCGTGATCAGCGCCACTTCATAGTAATCGTATGGTACGGGGTGATGGTCCGAGTAAACCGGAACGGCCTCGAGGCAAGTCGGAGAGAGCGCGATCACCGGCCTGGTTGCAACCACGTGCGTGTGCGAGTGGCAGCTCACGGAGATGGTGAGCACGAGGGAAATGCCGAGAAACACGGAGAGAGTGCGAGTCTTCATCCAGATCCTTTCCTGAATCAAAAAATTGTCGGGCCGTTGTTGCACCGTCGGCGTACGTTGCAAGCGTGGGGCCTCGAAAACTCCGGCAAGTATAAACGGACGCCAGTGGCCCGAAAGTCGCCATTACCCGAGCAAGCCTCGCTCGGGTGGCCGAAACTCGCGGAGGCCACCACACACGTCACGAGAGAGAGCTCCGCTTTGCGCCTCAGTCTCCCAGATGTAGCTCAGCGCCGCCTGCTGGCGCTGGTTCCACTCATACTGGTCATCCTCATCGGCGCGCTCACCTACGAGCGCGCGCGAAGCGTCGTAGACGACGTGCAGGCTGCCGAGCGCAGCCACCAGATTCTGGAAGCTTCCGGGTCGCTGCTTACGCGCGCCATCGATGCCGAGACCGGCCTGCGCGCGTACCTGCTGACGGATGACCGGGCGTTCCTCGAGCCGTACCATGGATCGCGGACGGATATCGAAAAATTGTTGAACGCGCTCAGAACCCTCGTGAAGGGCGACCAGTCTCAGGAGAACAGGCTCGCAGGGATCGAGCAGCTGGTGAATGAGCGCTTCGCGCTTCTCGATTCATCGATGACCCAGCGACGCACCGGCAGAGTCGACCCAGCGGGCAATGTTGCCGTGCAGCTTCGCGGCAAGGAGAAAATGGATCAGCTACGGGAGGCCGTCGCGGGATTCCAGGGCTACGAGAGAGGTTTTCTCACGCAGCGCCGCGAGGCGGAGGACCAGAGTGTTTCCAACTCAGCTTTCCTGATAGCTGCCGCCGCACTGATCGCGATTCTGTTGAGCGCGCTCATCAACCTCAGATTCTCAAAGGCACTCGAAGAGCGGGAGAGCTCGAATGCGCAGCTGAAGCAGGCAAACGAAGACCTCCAGCACCAGTCGGAGCAGCTCGAGATGCAGGCGGTCGAGATGGAATCCCAGGCTGCCGAGCTCGAAGCCACGAGCGAAGACCTGAGGTCGACCAACGATGCTCTGAACAAAGCCACTCTGGCCGCTGAAGCGTCGCGCGACGAGGCCGAACGAGCCAAGGTCCAGCTGGAGCAGGTGCTGGAGAACCTTCCGGATGCTACCAGCGTCTTCGACTCCCAATGGAGATGGACTTACGTAAATCCCTCCGCCGCGCGAGTTCTTACCCAGCTCGGCATCGACCCCGAGAACGTGCGTGGAAGGAACGTGTGGCACACGCTTCCCCAGCTGAAAGGAACGAGGTTCGAAACCGAGTCGAAGCGGGCGAGGGAGAAGGGCATCGTCGCGGAGTACGAGGAATATCTTCCGTCACTCGACAGGTGGATGGAAAACCGCGTCGTGCCGGCGCGCGAGGGGGTTTTGTCGTTTTCACGCGACATCACTCGACGGAAACGCGAGGAGGAGGGCGCGCAACTGTTGGTTGAGGCGAGCCGCGTACTGGCATCGACTCTCGAGTACGAGAAGACGCTGGAGACGGTCGCGCAGCTCGCGGTCGGCGACCTGGCCGATTGGTGCGGGGTCGATCTCGTGGACGAAGATGGAAAGGCGCGACAGGTAGTTGTGGCGCACATCGATCCGGACAAGGTCAAATGGGCGAAGGAGCTGAACAAACGCTACCCGCCCGACTATGATGGACCCACCGGAGTGGGGCACGTGATAAAGACCGGCCAACCGGAGATTTACCCGGAGATATCGGACGAAATGATCGTGGCCGGCGCCCGCGATGAGGACCATCTGAAACTCATGCGTGAGTTGAAGTTCCGATCGGCGATCATCGTTCCCATGATCGCGCGCGGCCACACGCTGGGCGCGCTCTCATTGATCAGCACCGGCGACGGCCGGAAGTATGGTGAAGCAGATCTCGCTCTGGCGATGGAGCTCGCGACGAGAGCGGGAATCGCGATCGATAACGCGCAGCTTTATAGGAGCGCACTGGCGGCGAGCGAAACCAAATCGGCGTTCCTTGCCACCATGAGTCATGAGCTCCGGACGCCGCTGAACGCGATTATCGGCTATCAGTCGTTATTGAAGGAGGGGATCGAGGGTCCGCTCAACCAGGGCCAGATCGGTCAACTGAACCGAATCCGCGCCAGCGCCGACCATCTGTTGGGACTTATCGATGAGGTGCTCACGTTCAGCAGGGTCGAAGCTGAAAAGGAGGTAGTCCAGCGCGAAACGGTCGATTTGCACTCGGTCGTGAATACAGCGGTGACGATGATTTCGCCACTCGCGGAATCCAAGGGATTGCGCATCCTCGTGGAGGGCGATGATACCCGACTGTTCACGGATGCCGGAAAAGTACGCCAGATACTTCTTAATCTGCTCTCGAACGCGGTCAAGTTCAGCGATAGTGGCGAAATATCCGTCCGGTCACGCATCCGCGGCAAAACCGTAGAGGTCTCAATCAGCGACGACGGAATCGGGGTCGACGGCGCAAATCTGGAAAGAATTTTCGATCCCTTCTGGCAGGTTGAGCAGCGCTCCACCCGCAAGGTCGGTGGCACCGGACTCGGCCTGAGCGTGAGCCGAAGTCTCGCCCGGCTGATCGGTGGCGACATCAGTGTCGAAAGCAGCTTCGGGAAGGGAAGCACCTTTACCCTGACGCTTCCGATGCGCCAGGGCTGACCGTGGTCGACCTATCGCTGCGTCGAAGTCGGAATGGAGGCTCGCCCCGCGTCGCGCTGCTCGGAGAGAAGACGGGTCGTGAACCGCTGACCTTCCGAGATGCGCTCGACCTCGAGCGCGATCGCATCGACCGCCTGATTCAGCTGGCCGATCTGATTCGATAGATCGCTCGGGATTTGAGATGTTCCCCCGCGGCGATCCATGCGGCGCGCGAACGCGCGGGCTATCGGAAGCCCGATGATGATCGCTGCGATGGTGATGAAGAACGCGATCGAGATATCGACGGCTTGCGGCGGAATGACATCGCTTCCAATACCGGGAGGAACACCGATGACGGTGGTCCGTCCATCGGACCCTCGAACTGTGATGACCCGCGGCGCCTCTGGAGGCGAGGGCGGCGTCTGTGCCCGAACTTGCCGAACGGCGGTGCTTGCGCTCGAGATTTTTAGCTCCATCGGTAATTCCCCTCAACCGGATTCAGAATTCCCCCCTAGTCTTCAATGTAAGCCTCGCCAGAGGATAGCGCCTCCCGGCCGTCCTTCAACACCCGACGCCGCGCTGCCGTATTAGCTTAGGTTTTCCAACTCCCTAGCGGTCTTTCGCGGATCGATTGTTCAACCCCACGTCCAATCCAATGCGAGCCCACCCCGTCCTATCCGCTCTCACCGGCGCCTTTCTGTGCGCCGGCTCTCTTCCCGCGCAGCTGACCGCGCCGCTCGACTCGGCCACTCTCGCCGGCTTCCGCTGGCGATCGATCGGTCCCGCCGTCATGGGCGGCCGTGTCACCGATGTCGAAGGCGTGCCAGGCAATTCCAAGGTCTTCTACGTTGCCACCGCGACGGGTGGAATCTGGAAGACAATCAACGCCGGCACGATGTTCTTTCCGGTGTTCGATAAGGAGCGAGTAATCTCGATGGGGGACATCGCGATCGCTCCTTCCAATCCCAATATCATTTACGCCGGGACAGGCGAGGAAGATTCGCGGAATTCGATTTCGCCGGGAGGCGGAGTTTATAAGTCGACCGACGCTGGACTCACGTGGAAGCTCGTCGGACTCGAGGCGACCCAGCAGATTGGACGAATCGTCGTCGACCCGACAGATCCCAACATCGTCTACGTGGCCGCGCTCGGGCACGAGTGGAATTCGAACCCCGAGCGCGGGCTCTACAAGTCGACCGATGGCGGCACCACCTGGCAGCTGGTGAAGTTCGTGAGCGACAAGGCGGGCTTCGTCGATCTCGCGATGGATCCCAAAGATCACAACACGCTCTATGCGGCGAGCTGGGAGCGCGTGCGCGGACCGTACTTTCTGAAGAGCGGTGGTCCGGGCAGCGGGCTCTGGAAGACGACCGATGCGGGGGCAACATGGCGCGAGATTCGTGGCGGCGGATTCCCCGCGACAAACAAGGGGCGCATCGGCATAGCCGTCTCGCCGTCGGATCCGCAGGTGGTTTACGCGTGGGTGGAAGCGGACACGCTGCGGCGCGCACTGGCGAAGGGAGAGAAAGCTGACACCAGCAAGCATCAGCAAACGAACAGCGGCATCTATCGTTCCGCTGACGGGGGTGCGACGTGGGCGCTCACGTATCGTAATGAGCCACCCGGTCGCGGCGGCGGCGGCCTGGGTGATGCGCGGCCGTTCTACTACTCCCAGATCCGCGTCGATCCACGGAATCCCGATCGCATCTATTGGATGTCGTCGGTGTTTCGCACCTCAGCGGATGGTGGCAAGACGGTTCAGCGTGGTGCGATCGGTGTGCACACCGATTGGCATGCGATGTGGATCGATCCCTCCGATCCCGAGCATTACATCCTCGGCGATGACGGTGGCATCGCTGTCACCTACGACCGCGGTGGCACCTACGATTTCATCAACACTTTTGCGATCGGGCAGTTTTACGCCGTCGCCTACAGCATGGAAAAACCGTACAAGGTGTGCGGCGGATTGCAAGACAACGGCTCGTGGTGTGGTCCGTCCCGGGCGAAGAACCGCGCCGGTATAACAAACAGCGACTGGTACAATGTCGGCGGCGGCGATGGTTTCTATTCCGCCATCGATCCGACCGACCCGAACATCGTCTACAGCGAGTCACAGGGTGGCAATGCTTCAAGGCTCAACATCGACCAGAATACGCGCACCGTGATAATGCGCGGTGGTGGTCGCGATCGCACCAGCATATTCGAGGACTCCGTGATCATAGCGCGCGGAGACACGCTGAGGCCCGAGACGCCCAACATCACGCGTACGTTGGCGCAGATCAGAGCCCGCGCTGCCGCGGATTCCGCGCGCGGATATCGGTTCAACTGGTCGACGCCGCTCTTTCTTTCGCCCCACGCCGCCACGACTGTCTACATGGGCGGCAACAGGCTGCTCAAATCGACCGACCGCGGAGACCATTTCTATCCAATCTCGCAGGATCTGTCGACGAAGGATTCGACGCGGATCATCATGAGCACCCGCCTCACCGGCGGCATCACGCGCGATAACTCCGGCGCCGAGACAAATGGGACGATCTCGACGGTGGCGGAATCTCCGATCCGCCCGGGCATCCTCTGGGTCGGAACCGACGATGGCAACGTCTGGCTCACCACCAACGACGGTGGCCAGTGGACGGACATTACCACGCGCTTCCCCGGCGTTCCGAAGAAATCGTGGGTGAGCAGGGTCGAGCCGTCGCACTTCGACACTGCAACCGTGTACGTGACGTTCGACAATCACGGCGAGAACGACTTCAAGCCGTACGTCTACGTGTCCAATGATTTCGGCAGGACCTTCCGGTCGATCACCAACAACCTCCCTACAGGCGGGCCGGATTTCGTCCACGTCATTCGAGAAGACCCGGCAAATCGCGATCTGCTCTTCCTCGGCACTGATGTGGCAGCGTACGTCTCGACGGATCGCGGCGCGAGCTGGCAGCGCTTCATGACGGGATTGCCGACGGTTCCAGTTCACGACTTGCAGATACACCCACGCGATCACGAGCTGATCGCCGCGACGCATGGGCGGTCGATCTGGATTGTGGACGTCGCTCCCCTGGAGCAGATGAGCACCGGTGTGATGGCCAGACCGACGAACTTCTTTGTTCCGACGACCGCGTACGAGTACTCGCAGGCCAACACCCAGAACTTCACGGCCAACAAGTATTTCCTCGCGCCGAACCCGCCGTACGGCGCGGAGCTCGTTTACCGCCTTACGTCAGGCGCGCCCCGCGATTCGGCAAAGATTCTGGTTACGGACATTCGCGGGGACACGGTTCGCACGTTAACTGGAGTCGGTGGCCCTGGGCTCCATCGAGCTTACTGGGATTTGCGCACGCGTGCGCGCCCTCTCGGGCCCGCCGCTCTTCGCGACAGCATCGTTGCGGCGAATCTGCGTCGTCAGCGCGACGATTCGGTGCGCGCTGCACGAGGTGCCGATACGACAGCAGGTGCTCCGCGCGGAGCGCCGGCCGCCGGTGACACGGCGGCAATGACAGCGATGCGCGACAGTATGAGTGCAATGCGTGCGCGCGGTGACACGGCGGGGATGCGCGCTCTACGCGCGAAGATGCCGGCGCGCGGCGGGTCCGCTGGTGGTGGCCGGCGAGGTCAGGGTCAGGGTGGCGCACCTGGCGAGATCAATCTTCGTCCTGCCGAGGCCGCGATCGGAGCACCGCCGGGCGGTGGTGGAGGCGGCGGGGGCGGCGGATTTGGCGGCGGCAGAGCGGGAAAACTCGTCGAGCCCGGAGACTACATGGTCACGATCAACGCGGGCGGGCAGACGATGCGACAGGTGGTGCACATCGAGCGCGTTGGGGAGATAGTCAATGCCGATCAACGGCCGGATGCGGATGACCAAGATCCCGAGGATCCATAGGCAAAGCACCGCATAAAGAACGCGATCCGAGAACTCAGAGGTATAGATCGTAGGTCTCAGACAACTGCGCTGAGACCGTTCATGTGGGGGTTTTAGAAGGAGCAAATTCTTTTGCTCTTACGCCAGCCGGAACGGTCATAGCGCGGTTGTCCGAGATCTGAATTCTGTGCTTCTGAATGCTCGGATCCCGTTCTTTGTAGTGCCGTTCTATTGTTTGTATACCACCCCCCCCTTCATCACGAAGCTCACCCTCGTCAGCTCGCTGATGTCCGCAATCGGGTCGCCCTTCACGGCGACGATGTCCGCCAGCTTGCCCGTCTCGATCGTCCCGAAGTTCTCGCTCTGATCGAGGAGTTGCGCGGCGACAGATGTCGCGGATTTTATCGCGGCCATCGGCGACATCCCGTACCGCACCATGTACGCGAACTCCTGCGCCTGGTTCTCGGTCCAGGCGTAGCCGCCTACATCGGTGCCGTAGCTGATCATCACCCCTTTTTTCAAGGCCTTCCCAAAGGCGATGCGCTCGAGATCCACCATCTTCGGCCATACGCCGCCACGGCCCGAGGCGACGTAGACGCCGACGAATATGGTCGGGCACCAGTACACTTTCTGCGCGACCATCCGATCCAGCAGATCATCGGTAAGGCCATCGCCATGCTCGATGGAGTTTACGCCGGCCCTGAGCGCGGCGTCGATTCCATCCCAGCCCATCGCGTGCGCGGCCACCTTCTTTCCAAGCCGGTGCGCTTCACTCACGAGCATCTTGAGTTCTTCGTCGGTGAAATTGGGCCACGAGCGTAGCCGGCCGTCGCTTGCGATGTAGTAACGACGGTCCGCGTAGAACTTTATCCAGTCAGCGCCGTACTTTGCTTCTTCTCTCACCGCTTTCTGGATTTCCGCGGGACCGTCTACGATCTGCACGCCCTCGGGCATCTTGAGCTCCCACGAGTAGCCGAGAAGCGGGTACGTTCCCGTCGTCGACATGGCGCGCGTGGATACGAACATCCGCGGCCCGGGAATCACGCCACGCGCGATCGCAGTCTTCACATCGACATCCGCGTACATCGCGCCTTCGGTCTCGAGGTCACGTATGGTCGTGAAACCGTTCATGAGCGCCGTCCGAACTGCGGCCGTGGCGCGGATTGCCCGGTATGGAATGCTCTCCTTCAGCAGCTGGTCGTCATAGTCGGCGCTGGTGATGTCACCCTGCAGCAGCACGTGCGTGTGGTTATCGATGAGGCCAGGCAGAATCGTCGCTCCGCCGAGGTCGATCGTCTGCGCTCCTGCTGGAATGCGCGAAGCGAGTTGCGCTCGCGGCCCCACACCGATAATTCTGTCGCCCTCTACGAGCACCAAGATGTCATTCTGTACGGCATCAGACTTTCCGTCGATCATGTGCGCCGCGTGGATCACATAGGCACGAGCTGGGGCTGACGCCGGAGCGGTTTGCGCCCCTGCTGCAGCCGAGAGAGCAAGCAAATAGACGAAAGTGATACGCGGCATATGTACTCTGGTTGTGATTGGTTGACGTGACACGCGTGCTACAAAATGCACCATCTCTTTCCGTTGCCACGTAATACGATAGGTTCGCCCGATGCTTACTGGAGCGTACTCAGTTTGGTATTGCAATTTCGTGTTTGCGCTATAGTGTGGAGGCTCTGCAACACCATCTGTTTCACGACTGCTTGCAGAATCTGCGTAGCGCGCACTTCAACGTCCAGCCAATCGAATTGTGACAGGACCCGTTCCTAACAGCTCGGATCTGGAACGCTTCGTAGGTGAACTCGGGGGCCACCGCGGCAAAAGCGGCGGCGCCTTCGACGACCGCCGTGCAAGCACGTCCGGCGAGGCGCGCGCCGAGCTGATTTCCGCGCTCGAAGAGCTCAGCATCGCCGAGCAGGATCTGCGCGAACGATATGAAGGGCTCGCGGATAGCCAGCGCATTCTCGAGAACGAGCGTGATCGCTACCGCACTCTCTTTCACGCCGCTCCCGATCCATATCTGGTTACCGATAAAAAGGGAACGATCCAGGAAGCGAACGGCGCCGCCGGTGTTCTGTTCGGCGCGCCGGATAAACTGCTGGTCACGAAATCCCTCATCGACTCGGTGGATTCTGACGCACGCGGAGGTTTCCAGACGCGACTCGAGGGTCTGACCAGGTCTGGCGGGTCGGACAAATTGTTTCTTCCCATCCAGTCGCGCGATGGAAGGACGATTCCCGTCGAAGCAACCGTGTCGCTGGGCCCGGAGCGCGACGGACAGGTATCGCTCTTTTGGCTGCTGCGCGATACGAGCGTGCGGCTGGGCACCGAAGAGAGCATGCACGCGCTCAATCGCTCCCTCAACGCCCGAGTTGCACAGCGCACGCGCGAGCTGGAGCTCGCGCTCGAAGGCGAACAATCGGCGCGGAAGGAAGCTGAAGCCGCGAACCGGATCAAGACGGAGCTGTTTGCGAGGCTCAGTCATGAATTCCGCACGCCACTGCACGCGGTGTCCGGTTATCTCGAGATCCTGCAGCAGAACATTCACGGCGGCCTTACCAACGAGCAGCGACGGGATGTCGAGCGCATTCACCAGGCGCAGGAACATCTCATGACGCTCGTCAACATGATCCTGGATTTCGCCAAACTGGAGGGCGGACCGATCGAGCTCTCGATGGCCGAAATGCCGATCGAGGAAAGCTTGCGCGGGGCCGAGGCATTGGTAGCTCCGCAGTTCGACAAGAAGTCGATCACTTATACGCATCGCCCAGGTAATCCCTCTCTGACCGTCTTCGCCGATCGGGAGAAGGTGCAGCAGATAGTCCTCAACCTGCTGGCGAACGCGATGAAATTCACGCCCGCCGGCGGTGCGGTTGATCTCGATTGGCGAATCGAAGACGAGACGCTTCTCATCCGGGTCCGCGATACGGGCTCCGGCATTCCCGAGGACAAGACGGAGCAGATCTTCGAGCCCTTCGTCCAGCTGCGCGCGCCCGGCTCGATGCCCTCAGGGGGAACGGGATTGGGGCTGGCGATCAGTCGCGACCTGGCCCGCGCAATGGGCGGCGACGTACGCGTGAGAAGCACGGTGGGTCTTGGCTCGACGTTCACGATATCTCTGCCGCTGCGAAAGCGGGTCGGCGGATCCAAGCTTTCAACGTCGAACACCGCCGGTTAACTTTGGGATGTCCCGCGCATCCCGGAGTGACATTGCAGCAATCGACCGCGGCACTCTACGACCTGGTAGAGGATCCGTCCGTCTTCATCAAGCAGGATTGGAGTTCCTACACACCGGAGGACCACGAGGTGTGGGGGCTGCTCTACGATCGCCGCATGAAGGACCTGCGCAAGAATGGCAGCCGGATCTTTCTGAAGGGGGCTGACACCATCGGCCTCAAGCGCGAGACGGTACCGGACCTCGCCGAAGTAAATCGCAGACTCGCTCCGCCCACCGGCTGGGAAGCTGTCCCGGTCTCCGGCTACATTCCGGCGAAGAGCTTCTTTCAATGTCTGTCGCTGCGGAAATTTCCGACGACGGTCACCATTCGCAAACGGGAGCAGCTCGATTATCTCCCGGAGCCGGACATCTTCCACGATGTGTTCGGCCACGTGCCGCTTCACGCGGATCCCGTGTTCGCGGATTTCCTCCAGCACTACGGTCAGGTTGCCGCGGCCGCCGAGAACGAAGAAGACACCACCCGGATGGCTCGGCTCTTCTGGTTCACGGTGGAGTTCGGATTGATCCGCGAGGACAATCAGATCAAGGCCTACGGCTCCGGACTCATTTCCTCCCACGGCGACGCGGCCAACGCCCTCGGCCCCAAGTGCGATCGCCGTCCATTCTCACTCGACGCGGTGTTCAATCAGCACTTCGAGATCGATCACTTCCAGGACGTGCTCTTCGTGACCGAATCGTTCGACCAGCTATATCAGGCCGTCGAAGAGGCGGGGCGGAGAATAGGAACGATCCGTTAGGCGGAGTTTCGTGACAGCGCACGGTCGATCGACAGCGCACCGCTGCCTCGAATCATCACGCCGATCGCGATGGAGATGGCCAGGATGAAGAACTCGATACCCTCGCCCTTCTGCTGTCCGCTCCAGTTCATGAAGAACCCGTTCGGCAGGTGAACGAGGAAAAGCGCGACCGTGAAGTCCACCGCGATTCCGAATGCCGCGATCCTGCTCAAAAAGCCGATTATCAGACCGAGCGCGCCGAGAAATTCGGCCGCGAAGACGAGAAGGGCTAGCACGGCGGGGATGTTCATCTGCTGCGTGAGGAATCCCAGCGTTCCCGGAAATCCGAACCCTCCCCACCAACCGAAGACTTTTTGCGCGCCGTGCGGCAAGACGACCACGCCCAGCGCGATCCGGAGGAATGCCATGACCCTGTCGTCATTGGTGCGGAGGATGTTGCGGAGCATCGATGCGCCCTCGCGGTTTAGGATGCCGGACGAGCCGATGAGCTTACTCGGAAAATTGCTTGACTGGTCAACGAACCAAGTGAGTTTTATGGTGTAGGGGAGTGCGCGTCAAGAGTGTCCTGCTACGAGTTCGAGGCGCGAACGCGATCCAGTGCCGAGATCAACGAATCGATATCGGAGGCATCGAGGACGGATACTGCCTGTGCGTCCCATCGATTCACCGGCTCGTCGAGCTCTTTGAGCAGGTCTAGGCCGTTGTTGGATATCCGACAGTAGACTCGGCGCCGGTCTTTCGGGCAGGGGGTGCGTGTCACGAGTTTCTTTCGCTCGAGACGGTCGATGAGACGGGTTACACCGGGAGTTTGTTCGATCATTCGCTCGCCGATCGTCAAAGTGGGTAGCCCGTCGGGTCCCGCTCCGCGAAGAATGCGCAAGACGTTGTATTGCTGGGGCGTTATCCCGTGCGGCTCGATAGCCTGAGCGAGGGTGCGCTTGATTGCTTCGGCGGTCCGCAACAGTCCGATCAGCGCCTGCTGTTCGCGGGATCGAAAAGTGTCGGGTGGCTTTGGAGCGGATTCCATAGATCTGAGTGTATTGAGCGTCAACGCGTTGGGCAAGCAATTACGGGTGTTCGCGGCCAAAAGGCTGCAGAAGACCGTTCCGCTACTCTAACCTGTGCGCCCGGCGGTAGATTACCGCCGTCCGCAAATCCTCCTTCCGATCAGACCAGATGCGTAACCTGTCGTTAGCTGGTGTCATTTTGTGCACGGCGCTCGGCACCGCGTGCTCCGATTCGTCGGGACCGAATGTCGGCGTGTTGAGCAAAGTGACCATCAAGAGCGGGGCTGCTCAGACGGCTCTGGCGGGAACTCCACTGCCGACTCCTATTGTCGTAACGCCGAGCGACGCACAAGGTCGCATGGTCCCGGGCGAAGCCGCGACGTTCACTGTGACAGCGGGGGGCGGCACGATCGCCAACACCACGGGAACTGCCAATGCCGACGGCACCATCACGGCACCACAGTGGACGCTTGGCAAGAGCGCCGTTCCGCAGCAGCTCCAGGTTACGATCGGGGGCGTCAGCACCGTGATCAACGCTACAGTGACGACGGCTTACAACGTCGATCTGCGATTCTTTGGACGAGCGATCACCACGGCGGAGAAGGCTTTGTTCACGGACGCAGCGAACAGGATCCGAGCCGCGGTCACTGGCAAGCCGCCCCTCGACAACGGGGCGGGCGCCGATCCCGCCCGGGACTGCGGCGCTACGGGGGTCACACCTTTGACTTCCGCGGACATCATCTATGGAGTCATCATCTACGCGTCGATCGATTCGATCGACGGAAAGGACAGCGTCCTCGCCCAGAGCGGGCCCTGTTACATTCGGAGCTCGACCGACCTGCGCACTGCGATTGGCATCATGAAGTTCGATTCCGCGGACATCAACTCGCTCGCCGGATCCGGAAACCTCGCCGAAGTCATTCTCCACGAGATGCTGCACGTGGTTGGGGTCGGGGTCTATTGGGATTCAACCCCGGGCAACCTGAATCTGCTGATCAACTACGGTCCAAACGTCTCGTACATCGGCGCCGGTGGAATCGTCGGATGCAAAGCGGTTGGTGGTGGCAATACATGCGCCACTTCCGTTCCGGTCGAAGGTGTGCGAGGCGGCAAAGGAACCATCGACTCTCACTGGCGCGAATCCACGTTCGGGAACGAGCTGATGACGGGCTTTCTGAATCAGGGCACCAATCCGCTCAGTGAGATGACCATCCGATCGATCGCGGATCTGGGCTACACGGGCGTCAACCCTGCAGCCGCAGACAAGTACCCCGACGCCAACTCTAACGTGGTGTTGAACCTCAGGTCGAGCTTTCGGATGGACGACGTGCTCGCCGCCACTCCCGTACGGGGTCTTTGGGAGAAGTCTCTCCCGCATCGGCCTCTATCGCTTCATGGGAAGTCCCAGGCTCGAAGCCTGAGGAGCAACGAATGAGGTCTGCTGCGGGAATCTCCTTGATCGTTTTCGCCGGCGTCGTCGGATGCGGTCCGTCGGCTCGATCGGCAGCGGACACGACAGTCTCCGCTGCGTCGTCAAGCACGACGTCGGTCACCGTCAGCCCCAGCACCATCTCACCCGCCCAAGGGTCGGTAACGACAACTACGAGCGGATCCAAAACGACGGCAGGCGGCTCGACGACCACCAAGTCCACCGAGACGACTACAAAGCAGAGCAACGCCGCCCCGCCGGACGCCGGTATTATTGGCCGCGACAGGGTGCTCCGGTTTCCGCGTCGCGTCCTTCCTACCGCGACTTCGACTCCGCAGCGATAAAGATCGTCAGACGTCTCGAAGCGCCACTATCGGCGTTTCGCGGAATACGTCTCTGCCGGCCAGCAGCCCGATCAGAAGCGTGAGCGCAACGATGACGAGTGCGATCCCGACGACGGGAACGAACGGCAGTGCAAACGGCATTTTGAACACGTAGCGCACCACCGCCCAGCCGCCGGCCATCGACAGTATCATTCCGGTGAGGCCGCCCAGGACGCCGAGCAGCGAATATTCGGCGAGCAGTATTTTCGCGATCTGGCCGCGAGTGGCCCCCAAAGTCTTGAGCAACACTCCCTCGCGCACGCGCGCCCGGCGCGTGGCCGAAACGGCACTGAATAAAACGGGTATCGCGACGGCGAGGCTGAAGAGCGCCATGAAGCGAATCGCCAGCGACACGCGGGAGACAATCCTGTCAACCGTCCGTTTGATCGCCGTCAGATCGATGCTCGATACATTCGGAAATCGGTTGACCACGGCGCGTTGAAGGAGCGAGACCGCTGCCGGATCCTTCACCTGTGCCAGCAGCACGTATTGTTTCGGCGCGCTCTGCAGCGCCGGCGGCGCGAATACCACGAAGAAATTCGGCTCGAATCGCGTCCAGACGACTTTTCTGAGGCTCGTAATTCGAGTGGAAAGATCGACGCCCTGAACATTCCACGTGATGATGTCGCCGAGCTTCACCTCGAGCTCCCCGGCGATGCCCTCCTCGAGCGAGATCTCGCTCGTGTCTTGAGGGGTGATCAGCGCTCGGTCGCCGAACCACTTCCCTGCAACGATCGTCTCACTCGCGGCCGGTTTGTCTCGATAGGTCGATCGGAATTCACGCCGAAAAGCCCAGCCGGAGCTGCGTCTGGCTCCCCGCGCGGCCGGTTTCATGTCGGTGATTTTCTTTCCATTGATGGCCGAGATACGCATCGTGACCACCGGCGCCACTTGTACGATGTCGTGCCCGCCCGATCTGACAAGTGAATCCAATGTTGCTTCCTGGTCCTGCTGCACGTCGAAGAAAACGACGTTTCCACGCGATTCGGCCGCCGCGGTGGTGAAGCGACGGATGATGTTGTGCTGCACCAGATACAGAGTGCTGATCAGGAACGCTCCGAAACCCAACGCGAGTGTGACAGCCCGTGTTTGATTGCCGGGCCTGTAGAGATTCGCAACGCCCTGACGTACCACGTAGGGCCAGCCACTGCGAAGTCCTTTGCGCGCGGCCCATGTGAGCAACACCGCGCTTGCGGTGAGCGCGAGGATTACCAAGCCGGTCGCGCCGCTCATCAAGAGAGCCTGCTTCGTCGTGCGCGCGCGCATGAACGCGATCCCAACGACGCTGAGCACGAGCGCGACATCCACCGCGATTCTCGGGATGTCCGACCAGTGCATTCGCAGCACGTCTGCATCGGTGTCGCGCCGCAGCGTTTGCAACGGCGAAACGTTGCGCAGAGCCAGCAGAGGGCGCAGCGCGAAGACCAGCGCGATCCACCCGCCTACTACCAGCCCCGTCAGGATTGCCCGCGGGACGAGGCTCACTGTTACGTCGATCGGAAGAACGCTCGTCAGGGCGTGGGGAAGAATGAATTGGATCGCAACACCGAGTGCGGCGCCAGCAGCGGCTCCAAGCAATCCCATTGCGGCTGCCTGCACGACGTAGATCGACAGCACCTGTCCGCTCGATGCGCCCAGGCATCGCAGCACGGCGACCGTGTCAATCTTGCGCGCGACAAAAGCGCGCACTCCGCTCGCGACGCCAATGCCGCCGAGCAGCAGCGCCACCAATCCGACGATTCCGATAAAATTAGAGAGATTGTCGATCGCCTCCGATGTCTGCATCTCGCTCTGGGTGACCGTCCGCACCCGAACCTGTTGATCCTCGATTCGTTTCCGCAGCGGTTTGATGAAATTGTCTGGGTCGACATTCGAAGGAAGCTTCGCGAACACCTGTCTGTCCGCCGTGCTTCCAAAAACGAGCAGCTGCGTTTCGGCCACGTACTTCGCCGGGATGAAAATCCTCGGGCCGAGCATCTCGGCGATTCCCGCGGCGCCGGGGACATCCTTGATCGTCGCGATGATCGTGAAGGTGCCGAAGCCGAGTTTGAGCGTGTCGCCTACCTTTGCATTCAGTGAAGTGAGCACCGAAGGGTCGACGATTGCGTTGGCGCCCTGCTTCAGCTGCGGCCATTTGCCCGCCGGGTCGGTGACGATGCTCCCGTAAAAGGGATAGTTGTCGGTGACGCCGCGAACCTGGGCGAAGCGGGTCCCCGCGGTGCGCGGCACGACGGCCATCGATGGAAAGGTCGTCACTCGAGCGAACGAAAGTCCATTGCGCGAGAGCGAATCGAAGAGCGAGTCCATGGCGGCCGGAAACGGCTTCGAGGAGTTGAAGGTGATGTCGCCCCCCGAGAGCGCGCGCGACTGATCCTTCACCGACCGCACGATGTTCGCCGAGAAGGAGTCGATCGCCACGAGTGCGGCGACGCCGAGCGAGATCGACGACATGTAGAGCAGCAGGCGCCGGCGCGCGGTGCGGCTTTCCCTCCAGGCAAGACTCCAGACGCTAGCCGACATCGCAGTCAATCTTCGCCCACTTTTCCGGCGCCGGTGTCTTCCACGATAGCGCCATCGAGCAGCCTGATGATTCGCGACGCCTGTGAGGCGAGCGATGCGTCATGCGTTACGAGGACGATCGTCGATCCGCCGTCGCTGTTGAGCGACTGGAGCAGCTCGAAAATGCGGTGCCCGGTGGCGTTGTCGAGATTCCCCGTTGGCTCGTCGGCAAAGAGGATGCGGGGTGAGTTCGCGAACGCGCGGGCGACTGCCACACGCTGCTGCTCACCGCCGGAGAGCTGGGTGGGATAATGGTGACCGCGTCCGGTGAGGCCCACGCGATCGATGAGCTCGCGCGCGCGCTCCGTCGCGCCGGGGGTTCCGCGCAGCTCGAGGGGAACCTGCACGTTCTCGAGAGCGGTCAGTGTCGGTATTAGCTGGAATGTCTGGAACACGAACCCGACTTTTTCGCCGCGCAGCCGCGCGCGCTCGTTCTCGCTTAGCTTCCCCAGGTCGGCGCCATCGAGGAGCACGGTGCCGCGGGTTGGTGTATCAAGTCCGGCGAGCAATCCAAGCAGGGTCGTCTTTCCGCTGCCGGAAGGTCCGACGATTGCGACGAACGCTCCCTGAGCGATGCTGAACGACACATCGCGGAGCACGGCGAGCTTCTGCTCGCCACTCATGTATTCTTTCGTCACTTCACGGGCATTCAGCATGAACGAATTCGGTTGTAGGTCGCCGCGCGGTTTGGTTCTTGTGATTCTGGCTGTCGTGCTCGGGTGCGGCTCCGGGACTAACGGTGGAGAGGCGAAGAATAACATGAGGGTGAGCAAGGGAAGGCAAGACTCGGCGACCACCTCACCGGTCCCGACGCCCGAGCCAGGCGACAAACCAGTCGTCCTTTTCTTCGGCACGAGCCTGACGGCCGGCCTTGGCCTCGAGCCGGATCAGGCTTTTCCGGCGCTGATCGAAAAGAAAGCGGCTGTCGAGGGGACTCCGATAACGACAATTAACGCGGGCCTGTCGGGCGAAACGACGGCCGGCGCGGCGCGGAGAATCGACTGGGTGCTGCGCACTCCGGCTGACCTGGTGGTGATCGAGGGCGGAGCCAACGACGCTCTGCGCGGGTTGTCTCCCGACGCCGCCCGCTCGAATCTCGAGCAGGTGATTGCCACGATCAGGCAGAAGCAGCCGAACGCAAAAATCCTCCTGCTTCAGATGGAAGCGCCACCCAACTTTGGGACGCCATACACGCGCAGCTTCCACGCGATCTATCCCGAAGTGGCGAAAAAGGAGAACATCCCGCTCGCGCCGTTCTTTCTGAACGGAGTCGCGGGGATTTCGCGCTACAATCAGGCAGATGGCGTGCACCCCAACGTCGCCGGCGAACAGCTTGTCGCGGACAACGTATGGAAGGCTGTGAAGCCGATGGTGGCGCAGCTTGACCGAAATCGGAGGAGCGGCTAAGTTTCGAGGCTGTTTGCGTTTACGCTTCGTTTCGATCGACGCTCAAGGGCGCACTGCCGAGCTCGGTCGCAAGCTCTTTACCCCAGTTCTGGAAAATTTATATGGCAATGCCTGCCACCCAGATCCGGCGTGGAATGGTCCTCGTTTTTCAGGGCGATCCGTGCCGGGTAGTAGAGTTCCGACATCACACGCCGGGCAATCTTCGCGCGATGGTACAGGCGAAGCTCAAGAACCTTCGCACGGGGAACAACTTTGAGCACCGGTTCCGCGCTGCCGACACCATCGAGAAAGCGTCGATGGAGACGCACGATCTCGAGTTCATGTATCAGGGTGGCGACACCTACCATTTCATGAACATCGAGAACTACGATCAGATGGAGATCGAGGAGGAGGTTCTCGGTGACAACGCGCAGTGGATGCAGTCGGGGATGAAGATCCAGGCCGAGTACTACAACGGAAAGGTTATCGGCATCCAGCTTCCGAACTCTCTGGTCCTGGAGGTCGTCGACACGGCGCCCGTTATGAAGACGGCGACCAAGACCGCGTCGACAAAACCGGCGAAACTCGAGAACGGTGTTACGGTGAACGTGCCTGAGTTCGTCAACACAGGCGAGAAGGTTCGCGTGAATCCGAATACGGGCGAGTACATGGATCGCGCGAAGTAGAGCTGGTCCGAAGTTGATTCGATTGTCGAACGAGATTAAGATGCAAGTCGTTCATGGTGGCTGTAGCTCAATTGGTTAGAGCACCGGTCTGTGGCACCGGGGGTTGCGGGTTCAATTCCCGTCAGCCACCCCTCTAGTACGAACTCTGAAGTGCGTTCGGAGCCGAGTTGTCCGCAGTTCGCAATGGTTCGCAGCCCGCAGTTATCCGCAGTCCGCAGTAGCTCGACCGGAATAGGTCCGTAGCTCAATTGGTAGAGCACCGGTCTCCAAAACCGGGGGTTGCAGGTTCGATTCCTGCCGGGCCTGTGAAAGAAATTGGTTGGAAGTCGTGATTGCCCGCGTGAGAACGGGCCGTTGTGGTTGCGGCGCTATCGTCTAGGGGACTAGGACGGGGCCCTCTCAAGGCCCAAACACGGGTTCGAATCCCGTTAGCGCTATTGCTGCATGGCCTCATCGTCTATCGGTTAGGACGGCACCCTTTCACGGTGCAGAGAGGGGTTCGATTCCCCTTGGGGCTATGATTGTGGAAGGAGGGACGGATTGATTGACACCCAGTCCGGTTACAATGCAGTGCGTAGTGAGAAGGGGTTTACGACCCTGACTCCAGTAGTTGGGGCCGTAGCTCAGTTTGGTTAGAGCACTCGACTGTCACTCGAGAGGTCGCGGGTTCGAGCCCCGTCGGCCCCGTTTGCGGAAAAGTTTGGCGTGGCTCGAGTGATTGGGTCGCGCAGCAGGCGTAGTAGTTTGCCCTGGTGGTGAAATTGGTAGACACGCCATCTTGAGGGGGTGGTGCCGAAAGGCATAGCGGTTCGAGTCCGCTCCAGGGCATTCAACGCCTCTAAGCTTGCTTATTGGTACGACTTGTATCCGCCACGCCACTTGGGATACGGCAGCACTCGAACTTGCCACAGTAGCTCAGCGGTAGAGCACCCGATTCGTAATCGGGCGGTCGTGAGTTCAACTCTCACCTGTGGCTCTCGATCAAAACGACAATGCATTTTGAAGATCAGTCCGCAGCTCGCAGCAGGTTCCCCAATCCGCAATCAGTCACCAGCTCGGAGTAGTAGTTAGCTCGGACTCCGAAGTTCCCAGCATAGTCCGATGACCGCATCAACCAACGACCCAACACCGGGTTCACCCCAGCGGCGCGTCGTCGTGCTCGGCGGTGGCGTCGGCGGGCTGACAGCCACGCGGCATCTCGACCGTCTGCTCGGCGCCCTCCCAAACACCGAGATCGTTCTCGTCAGCCGCGACAATTTCTTTCTTCTGACTCCACTGCTGTTCGAGGCGTGTTCGGGCGTCCTCGATTTCCGGCACTGTGCGCAATCAATACGCCCCTGCCTGCGCCGAGCGCGATTCGTGGAGGCGACGGTGGTGCACGTGGACGTCGAGCGTCGCCTCGTGCGAGCCACCCCAGCCGAGGGCGAGGTTCGGGAGGTCGCTTACGACCACCTCGTGGTTGCGCTCGGCGCCACGACGAATACTGCACAGATCCCTGGCTCGGAGCACGCGCGTACTTTCAAGACCGTCGCCGATGCATTGCTGCTCCGCAATCACTTCATCGAGAGATTTGAGCGCGCGGATGTGGAGATCGACCCGCGTCGCCGTGAGCAGCTTTTAACGGTCGCTGTAGTAGGCGGCGGACTGGTGGGTGTCGAGCTCATGGGCGAGCTGACCGCTTTTGCCGACGACATCCTGCGCTTTTATCCGCGCATCAAACGCCAGGAGATGCACTTCCACCTCTTCGAGGCGGGCGACCGGCTTTTGCTGGAGTCGACCGATGAACTCGCGGCGTACGCTGGACGGGTGCTCCGCCGGCGGGGGGTAGAAATTCATACGTCAACGCCGGTCAAATCGATCGATCCCACGGCGGTGCGTTGGGAGGGAGGTGCGGTCGAGGGTGATACCATCCTGCTCGCCGCCGGAATCGTTCCCAATGCCATCGCATCGTCCATCGGCGTCGAGCGCGACCGGCGTGGTCGGATACTCACGGACGCGACGATGCGAAGCGTAAGCCACCCGCAAGTGTGGGCGATCGGAGACTGTGCGTCGGTCCCCTCGCCCGGCGGCAAGCCGTACCCCGCGCTCGCTCAGCACGCGATCCGGGAGGCTCGCACCGTCGCGCGCAACGTGCAAGCAGCCGTTCTTCGGCAGCCTCAGAAGTCGTTCACATATCGCAGTCTTGGTACGATGGCGGCGTTCGGGCATACCCGCGCGGGCGCCGACGTGCGTGGACTTTTTCTCACTGGCTTCGTCGCCTGGTGGATGCGGCGCACCTACTATCTCTTTCAGATGCCCCGCTGGGACACGAGGCTGCGCATCGCGCTCGACTGGACGGTCGCGCTTTTCTTCCGGCCAGATCTGACCAAGGTAGATCTGGCGGACGAGCACGAGCAGGAGAGGCGCAACTCCGCGGCGGGGGCAGCCGCGGCGCGCACCGCCTGAATTTCCGGGCTTCTCACGCACTCGCTGCAACAGTAAGTTGTGGAGTTGTCGCGGGCGTAATTCAGTTGGTAGAATGCCAGCTTCCCAAGCTGGACGTCGCCGGTTCGAGTCCGGTCGCCCGCTCTCTGCAGGAATGATCGCGTGAGCTGTCATTGATATGCCGGTCGTTGTCGGTGGCCACGCGTTTTCCCGAAGTCTGTCGTTCTGGATTTCTTCACGGAGCTCGTGGCGAAGGTCGCACCGACCACACAAGTTTTTACACTTGTATCGACAGCAAAAAACCACTCGAGGGCGTACCCAGATTGTGACTCCGAGCGAATCCGGCGAGAGACAATTGCATCCGACGCCGCGCGCGTGGCTCCCGCTCGCGTTTGTGGTGGTCGCGCTGATTCTTCTCTTCGGAACGCCGCTCGTCGTCAGTTATCGCGTCAAGAATCTCCGCGACAACCTGTTCGACGTCGCCGATCAGATGCGGGTCGTGGTCAACGACTTCGAGGCGACTTTCGCGACAGAGGTGCTTGGACTCCGAAGCAGCGTCGGGGACTCCGCACGAGCAGCGACTCTCAGGACGGTGGCGGCCACCCAGGAGCGCCAACAGGAGAGGGCCCTCGATTCTCTGGCTGCCCGATTGGGCCCAGACGCCGTGGAGCGGGTGGTGCTGTTGCGCGCCGCCGAACAGCGATGGCGCGAATCGAATACTATCCCGGCCGCCGCGAGATTGAGTGATACCAGCCCCGATGCCGACGGTCGCGGGGTTCTGGCCACCGCCGAAGACCTCGACAACTATCTGGTGAGCGTGACGATGCGCGCCCGGGATCAGGTAACGCGCCTCGAGCAGATGAACGTCTACTTCGCAGCCGTGCTCGCGCCCATCGCGCTCATTGCGGTTGCGGTAGTCTTCATGCTGGACCGGCGGATGAGGAAGTTCGCCGGGGAAGCCGACGACCGGGCGAAAGAGCTCCACCGAGCCGTGGAGCTCCGCGCGTCCCTGATTCGCGGCGTGACGCACGATATCAAGAATCCTCTTGGTGCTGCATCGGGATATGCGGAGCTTCTCGAAGACGGCGTCGCCGGCCCGATGAACCCTCGGCAGGTCGAGATGGTGCGGCGCTTCAAGGTTCTCGTGAGCGCGGCACAGCAGACGGTGACCGAGCTCCTCGATCTCGCGCGAGTCGATGGAGGCGGGCTGTCGGTCGAACAGCGGGAAACCGACATCGTCGCGACGGTGCGCGACGTGTTCAACGGTTACGAAGCCGGTGCCGCGCAGAAGGGGATCGCGCTGACCCTCGACACGCCTCAGGACACGGTTCCCGTCAAGACCGACGCAGGCCACGTGCGTCACGTGCTTGAGAATCTCGTCTCGAACGCAATCAAATACACACCTCCCGGAGGTGCCGTGGCTGTTGGAGTGAAGACCGCCGATGGTCCCGGTAACGCCGCACCTCATATCGCGATCAGTGTCCGCGACAACGGACCCGGAATCCCACTCGCATTCCGCGAGCGGATCTTCGACGAGTTCTACAGAGCTCCCTCGTCCGATCCGGAAGTTCCAGGCAGCGGACTCGGCCTCGCCATAAGCCGGCGGATCGCGCACATGCTTGGCGGCGACATCTCACTCTCGGACGCACCGGAGCACGGCTCGATATTCACGCTTTTGCTGCCGATGTCGGAACAACTCGGGGACCCGTCCCGCTCCTAGCACACTTGCGTTGGCGGGTGAGCCACGATCTGTCGCGTTGTCCGGTCCGGAGCGACACTATCGTCTGCCGCCCTTCCAATCGACGCGTATCCCTTCCAGGAGGGCTCCTGAAAACGATCCAGTTCGGCTTCGTGACGTTGGCGGGCGTGATCGGAGTCCTTGCCTTCACTGCGTGCAGCAGTGGAGGGAAGCCGACGGTCGCGATCACCAACGTCTCGGTGATCGACGTCGTCGCCGGAGCGACGGCGCCCGACAATACCGTCATCATTCGCGGCAATCGCATCGTGTACGCTGGGTTGGCGGCTAATGCGAACGTCCCCGCTGGTGCACGCCTGATTGACGGTCACGGAAAATTTCTGATCCCCGGTCTCTGGGACATGCACGTGCACAGCTTCATGTACTTCTTCTCGGACTTCGCGGGGCCGCTGATGATAGCGAATGGAGTGACGGGCGCGCGCGACATGGGCTATCTGATCGATACGGCGCAGCGATGGAAGCGTGACATCGCATCCGGGATCGAAGTGGGGCCGCGTCTGGTCGTTGGCGCGCGCGTCGACGGCCCCGGGCGAGTGAAATTCGTAGTACATGTGGAAAGCGAGACCGATGGGATTCGCGCCGTCGATACTCTTTCCAGAAACAGGAGTGGAGCAGCTCGCGCCGATTTCATCTATACGGAGCAGCGGATCCCACGCGACGCCTATTTCGGCCTGGCGCGGGAGGCAAAGATGTTTGGCTTCCCGGTCGCCGGCCGCCTGCCGAATGCGGTCAGCCTCATCGAGGCATCAGATTCGGGTCAGCGCAGCATCGAGCAGGAAGAGGCGTTGATGCGCGCATGCACGTCGCGTGAGAAGGCTCTTAGAGACCAGTTGTCCGACACCGCAAACAAGCGGCCGCAGGATGATCCGATGCAGCTGCCCATCCAGGCACGCGCCATCCTCGACTCGTACGATTCTGCGCGGTGCAAGACGGTGATTGAAACTCTGGCGCGAAATCACACATGGGTCACGCCTACGCTCGTCGCGTACCAGCCGTACGCTCACAATTTCGATAGCGCGGCTACTCATCCTGAGCGAAGCAAATACGTTCCGGGAATTGTGCAGGGCGGGTGGCTCACCAAACTGACTCCCTGGGCGCGGCCGGATTCGTTCACGGTGCGAAGCTCCTTCAGCTTCGATCGAACGGCGGAGCTGCAGAAGGCGGGCGTCGGACTTCTCGCCGGCACCGACGCGCCGCGAGCCTTCGTATACCCGGGATTCAGCCTTCACGACGAGCTCGCATTGCTCGTGCAGGCAGGTCTCACTCCGCTGCAATCGCTTCGCACGGCCACCTACAATCCGGCGCTCTATTTCGGCGCGCTCGACTCGCTGGGCACGATCGGGCAGGGCAAGGTGGCCGATCTGGTTCTTCTCGATGCCGACCCACTCCTCGACATTCGCAACACGCGACGGATTTCAGCGGTGATAGCGAATGGCCGCGTCTTCGACTCCAGCGCCATACGTGGGTTGCTGGATCACGTAGCGGCGGCGCTAAAACACTGATCCCACCCACCGAAAGCCACGTACGATTTCGTTACATCAGAATTCCGGTTGCGGCCTGTCAGTTTCGACCGATGGCGGCGCGCTCGAGCGAAGCCGCTCGTAAAGTGCGGCACTGATTCCCGCGACGAACAATCCAATCGTCCAGCCGCCGAGAACGTCGGTTGTCCAGTGAACGTCGAGATAGAGCCGCGATAGACCAATGGCTAACGGCACAGATCCGCCCACGATGATGGCGGCTCGCCAGGATATCATTTGCTCACGCGCCAGCACGTAGCATAGAGTCACTACTACGGCCGCCGACGTGGCAGCGTGACCGCTCGGAAACGAAAATGTGTGCTCGTTGAGCAGCGTGGCTCCCGCAGGACGCGGGCGTCCATACAGCAGCTTCACGCCGGTCGACAAAAGCCCTCCCGCCGCCGGCGCCGCAATCACCACACCCGCCCTGCTCGGCCCACGGCGCCGGTAAAACCACACACCCGCCGCAATTGCGAGCAGCACCATCACCGTAGGCGAGCCGATCGACGTGATTGCGTACATGATTTTGTAGACCGTTGGATTCTGGTGCGCGAGGAACCAGGCGCGCACCGCGTCGTCCAGAGGTCCCGTCGATTTGTGCGCTACATCCTCGCCGAGGTCCGCGAAAATGAAGACAGAGAACGCGGTGACGATGGCGATGAGGGTCCAGTAGGTGAAGAGCTTCTTGAACCATCCTGTCGCCCAGATGCGATTCGTCACAGCGCGGCCTCCATCGCGGCCGCCGCCTCAATGAGTGGACGCTGTCTCGACGCGCGGATATTGGCTCTCCGCCGGACGAGAATCCGTTTGCGTCTGGTACGCGAAACCATGGCGGGGAATATTGCGAGACCCCAGCTCCACACGATCCACGAAAAGCGATCGCGCAGGCTCCTCGTCCTCAGCATCAGTGTTGCAACCGCGAGTCCACCGAGACTCGCCTGCCACTTTCGCGTGGCGGTGGCTGCGGTTCGGCGCGCGATAACCTGCGTCGCACCCGGGTCACCGGCGATGACGGTTCTCCGGATGGCAATGTCCAGCGCCGGCGGAGTCATACCTCTCCAGCCAGGGATACGCAAAACGCTCCAGGCGGGCGCCGCCTCGGCCCAACCGTGATTGTCCGAGCCAGAGACGAGGGTCAGCCGCCTCTCCCCACCGAAGCCGATTATGCGCGCTCTGTCTCTCTCGGTTTGAGCGATTCCACGCGGAGATCCGTCGTGAATCTCGATTCCCGCAAGCCGAACCGTACCGGTGAATTCTCCGATCGGGACGTTGTCGATGTTCCCCGGCAGCGAGAGAATCAGAATGGGCGGCACCGATCCGCCATCGGTTTCGACGGCCGCCCCTTTCCAATCCGGAGAAGTGATTCGCGTGCGCCGAGGGTCCACGCCAATGAGCAGCGGGTGCTCTCCGGCATCGCGAAGCTCTACGCCCGGCAGGATCACGGTTCCGCCGCCGGCCGTCGCCGGGTTCATCTCGAGACCCTCGATCGCGCCCGCAAACGTGCGATGGTCCGTTATGTACACTGCGTTGAAGCCCGCTTCGCGGTGCCACGCGCGATTCTTCTCCGCGTCGAAGCCTGGCCGGCCGTCGTGTGAGGCCGATGTGTGACTATGAAAATCGACGACAACGAGGTTGGGATCCGACATGTGCAGCGAGGCCATCGGTCTCGGTACGACGAGCATGATACCGATGACCGCCGTCGTGCCACCCGCGAAGCGCGCGGACATCCGCAGCGTTCTGAGCGCGCGGAACCCTCGTCCCGAGCGCGCGTCGCTCACTATTCCGGAGCCGATGAAAAGAATCCCGCAAAGAGCGAACACCGCCCAGTATTGGGACGGCGTAAGCATGGTAAACGCGTCGAGGATGGTGGACGCGGGAGCAAGAATGTCGTAGAGAACGGGGGTCCTGAGCGTTGCTCCGACGGCCGCGTCGGGCCGCGCGATGTCGACGAGTGGCGACAACGAAAAAGCCGCTGTCACTGATACGCAGAACGTGATCAACAGCGGCCATCGATATCTGGAAAGGCGGCGTATGCGAGGAAGTACCACTTGCCTCATGTAGGAAAGAGTCGCTCGATAAAATCTCCCGAACTATAGAATTGCCAACTGTCGCTAGGATGACACCACTGCCGTCGAGCGAGGGAACTTAACGGCGACTCTCGTGCCACGTCCTGGCTCGGAAGTGACGAGTATCTCCGCGCCGTGCTCCTGGGCGATCCAGCTTGCGATCGAGAGTCCGAGGCCGGCGCCGTCGGTTCTGCTCCGCGCGGTATCGCCGCGGAAAAATCGCTGAAACACCCTCGACAGATCTTCCGGCTTGATGCCAATTCCGGTGTCCTGCACGACGAAAGTCGGGAACCCCTGCCGCATCGAAACCCCAACGCGGACTTCCCCTCCAGCGTCGGTGAATTTCATCGCGTTGTCGAGAAGGATCATTATCGCCTGCCGGATGAGCGCTGGATCGCCGACGACGGGAGCTTCTTCGAATTCTTCTACGATCACGGTAACTCCTTTCTGGCGTCCCACCACCTGCGCGGCGGCGGCGGCATCTATCGCCACATCATCGAGATACAGTCGCTCGTGCTCGATCTGTCTTTCGCCCGAGTCCGCGCGCGCGAGAACCAGAAGGCTGTCCACGATTCCACCAAGTCGGCGCGCCTCCGCTTCGATGCCGTTCAACGCCGACACGTAGTTGGCCGCGTCCCTCGGCTGCTGGAGTGCGACCTCGGCGTGGATGCGAAGAACCGTGATCGGGGTCCTCAACTCGTGCGCCGCGTCGGCCATGAAACGCCGGATGAAAAGCACGGACCGCTCGATTGGCGCTGTCGACTGTCGAACCAGCAGGAATCCGCCGGCCGCCACGAGGACGAGGGCCGCGAGTGCGACGCCGCCGAAAGCGGCGATGAGATCTGCATACCGATCCTCGAGCTCGATCTGATCGGCGACGGCGACCGCGACCAGATGGTGACCAGAACCGAGCCTGAAGAGCATCGCGTGCAGCCGCAGGGTCTTGTCCACCCGTGTGTCGATCTGAGCACTGTGTTGTCCAGTCTTCGCCGCGAAGCGCGCTGCCGACCGGATCCATTCAGCCGCTGTGTCCGGTTTGATCGGATTTCCAAGGGTATCGAGGAGGTAGAGCCTTCGGTCGGGGATGTTCAGCTCATCCACTGCATCCACCACCCGACCGCGAGCACTTTTTGCTTCGACTTCGCGGATTCTTGCCGCTCGGACGAGCTCGTCCGTTGCGCTCGTGAGCGAATCATCGAGCCGCTCCGAGATCTGATAGCGAATGACGGCGAACAAGCCGGCGCCGAGAAGAACGATGATGAGACCGAAAGTCGCGACGTACCAGATTGTGAGTCGCAGGCGGAGCCGGATGAGGCGCTGGATGCCCACCCGCGACGAGTTCGCCTCAGTCACCAAAGCGGTATCCGGCTCCTCTCAACGTCTGAATCAGCTTGGTTGGGTAATCGTCGTCGATTTTCCGGCGCAGCCGGCGCACCAGCACTTCGAGCACATTGGTGAACGGATCGTGATTCTCGTCCCACACGTGCGAGGTGATCGCGGCGCGGTCGACTACCTGACCTCGGTGCAGGACAAAGAACTCGAGCAGCGCGAACTCCTTTGCCGTCAGCTCGATCACCTTTCCGTCGCGACGCACCCGATGGGCGTTGAGATCGATCTCGAGATCGCCGACGCGAATTGTCTCGGGCAGCGGAGCGCCGCGACGCCTTCCGAGCGCGCGCACCCGCGCCAGGAGCTCGCGGAACGCAAATGGCTTGGTGAGATAGTCGTCAGCACCGACCTCGAGACCCGCCACGCGGTCATCCACGGTGTCGCGCGCCGTCAGCATCAGGATGGGCGTGGCGATCTCGCGCGCACGGAGCTCGCGGCAGAGATCGAAGCCATTTCCTCCCGGCAGCATCACATCGAGAATCAAGACGTCGAGGCTTCCAAGCACCGCCTTCATCAGTCCCTCGGCGTACGTGGAAACGGCAACTACCTGGATACCCTGCTCGGCCAAGCCCGTCTTGATGATGGCGGCCAGGCCGGGGTCGTCCTCAACAAGTAGAATTCGCATGACCGCCAATCTATATCATCATCCGGCGCGGAAGCAGGCGCGGGAACCAAATCGTGACGCCTCGTGTAATGACAACGACAGCTTTCACCAGTATCATTCACTCACCAACCGCAGAAATACTCCCGCGACTCACGCGGGCTGCAGGTGAAAAAAACTAAAGGAGATAGCTCATGTTCAAAGTCATCGCTCTTGCGGTCGCCATCGCCGCTACCACGAGCGTCGCTGGTGCGCAAGGCGCCGCCGTAGCCAAGAGCACCGTCAAGACCGGCACGATGGCGAAGCGCCACCGCACCGTGAAGAAGGAAGAGAGCCAGACTGAGCTCATGAAGGAGGCAAAGGTCTCCGACGAGACCGCCCGCGCGACCGCGCTGAAGGAAGTTGCGGCAGGATCATCGATCAAGTCCGGCGAGATCGAGCGCGAGAACGGCAAGCTCATTTACTCCTACGACATCACCGTGCCCGGGAAAGCAGGCATCGACGAAGTAAACGTGAATGCGCTGACCGGAGCAGTGGTCGGAAAGGTGCAGCACGAAGGTCCGAAGACGGTGAAGAAGGAAGCCGTCCAGGAAGCCAAGGAAAAGAAGACCAAGTAGTTATTCGGCAATGCTCGCGCGGCAAAGCGTCGCGACTGGGGGAGACTCCTCAGTCGCGACCGAGCCCTCCCCGTGGATCCAGCAGGTGGTACAGGCTTGGCAGCAATAGCAGGACTATGGGGCCCGATAACACAAATCCCCCGATCACCGCTATTGCTAGCGGCTGCATTAGCTGGGAACCCTCTCCCAGAGCGAGCGCCAGCGGTGTGAGCGCAAAAGCTGTGGCAAGGATCGTCATCGACACGGGCCTCAAACGTCGGTGAGCTGCGTCGGTCCAGGCGTCCCTGACGGCCTTCCCGCTGCGAAGTCCCAGCTGCGCTTCGTGGATGACAAAAATCGCGTTCTCCCCAACAATTCCAACCATCATGATCGCTCCGACATAGCTCGATATGTTGAGAGTCATTCCCGTCAGCAGAAGCGCGCCGAGAACGCCCGCCAGGACGGCTGCTGCGCAAAGGGCAGTCACGATCGGAGCGCGCCAATCCGTGAATTCGAAGAGCACGACGACCGACACCAGCAGCAGTCCCGCAAGAAGGACATACAGAAGCCCCCTGAACGATTTTTGCTGTTGCTCGTAAAGGCCACCGTATTCGACGGTCATTCCCGGTCCGAGCTTCAGATCACGGGCAATCTTCTGTCTAATGTCAGCCATTGCTCCCCCGAGATCGCGGCCCGATAACCTCGCTGTAACCCCAACATAAGTTCTGAGGTTTTCGCGATTGATTTCGGTTTCCGGGCTTCCGGTGGTAACCGACGCCACCGCGGAGAGGGGGATTAGCGACGCCGATGGCGCCGCGGCGCGAATCTTCAACTGCGAAAGCGCGGCCGAATCAGCGAGCAACACACGCAAGTCGTACATCCGATCCCCAATTCTGATCTGACCGGCGACGGTGCCAGTCACGGCAGGCTCGACCTCCGCTGCCACTGTCTGTGTGTTGAGGTGGAAGCGCGCCGCTGCCACGGGATCGACGTGAACCTGAAGCGCCGGGCCCGCGATCGTAATTCCATTGAAAATGTCTTCCACACCCGGAATTGTCGCCAGGATGTGTGATGCCTCGTTGGCCTTCGCCGCAAGAACCGCCGGATCGCTGCCAAAAATCTTTACGTCGATGGGCTGCGGAGTCCCACCGGTGAGGTCACCGATGTTGTCTTCGAGCAGCTGGCCGAAGTCGGTGTGGATTGCGGGCTCTACTGCCGCGATGCGCGTGCGCAGGTCGTCCATGATTTCCTCGACCCCGTGCCTTTCCTTCCGTGGCTTGAGCTTGATGACGTAGTCCCCGCGGTTCGGCTCGGTTATGAAAAAACCAAGCTGCGCTCCGGTCCGGCGCGAGTAGCTGGCTACGTCGGGATTGGAAATGATGACCCGTTCGGCTTCCCGAAGCATCGCATCGGTCTCACTCAGGGATGTTCCGGGGGGCGTCCAGTAGTCCAGGATGATCGACCCCTCATCCATCGCGGGAAGGAAGTCGGTGCCAATCCGATTGTACAGCAGATACGCCACCACAAGCAGCACGACGAGGGCGGCCACACCAGCGCTGCCGCGTTCCACAAAAATGTCGACGAGCCAGCTGTACCCGCGACCCGCGCGGCTCAACGCGGGCCTGAGCCGTTCGCTGATCGGTGCGAAACCCCGTGCCATCGATCGCCCCAGGCGCTTCATCGGAGATTGCACGGGGCGTTCCGGTTGCGGAGCGTGCCGCTGGAACACGCCCACCGACATTGGGACGACCACGAGCGCCAACACGAGCGAGATAATGAGCGCTAGCGCCATTGTGAGCGCGAGCGGTTTGAAGAACGCTCCGACGACCCCCGAGAGCAGCGCGAAGGGAAGCAGTATCACAATGGTCGAGAGGCTCGAGCCGATGAGCGCTGGCGCAAGCTCCCGGGCACCAGCGGCAGTCGCGTCGTGAAGCTGTACTTCCATGTCGGGATGGAACCCTGGATCAGATGTGGGCTGCACGCGGGCACGCGCGTGATGACTCTCGATATTCTCGATGACCACGATTGAATCGTCGGCTATCAATCCGAGAGCGGCAGCAATGCCCGCGAGTGTCATGAGATTGATGGTCTGCCCGACAAAGCCGAGCGCCAGCCCCACGATGGCGACGGTGAGAGGGATTGCCGCGACTGCGATCATCGTGAAGGTGACATTCCGCAGGAACAGCAGGAGAACCATTGCGGCGAGCACGACTCCAATGATGATGGCATCCCTGGCTCCCCCTACCGACCCGGACACGAAGGACGCCTGATCGTAGAAGTTGCTCCAGTGGACATCCTTCGGCAAAATGTCTGGCTGGTCGCGAAAAATCCCGTCGATCGCGCGCGCAATCGCTACGGTGTTTGCCGATGGTTGCCTGACGATGTTGATGAGAACTGCCGTCTGGCCATTGGCGGTCGTGCGCACATAGGAGACTTCGTCCGCTACCACGATCGTGCCGAGGTCGGAGAGCCTTGCCGGCGGACCGCCAGCGACTGGAACCGCGATCTGTGCGAGCGTCTCCTTGCCCGTCACGCGTCCAGTCACCAGCGTCAGGTAAAGCTCGTGATTCTGCTCGCTCAGGCCTGTGGACACCACGTCGTTGCTCGCCTGGATGGCGTTCACCACATCGGAGGGGGCAAGGGCGTGACCGGCCAACGCTCGAGGATCGAGACGAACCTGGAACTCACGCTGACGCCCACCCTGAATCTGGACTTGCGACACACCGGGAACTCTGACGAGAGCGGGCTTGAGCGTGTACTGCGCGAGATCCCAGAGCTGGGCCTGGGTCTCCGTGGACGATGTGAGTGCGTATCCCTGAATTGGGAAGATCGCCGTGTTCATCCACTCGGCGTCGATTCGCGTCCGAGGAGGCAGATCCGGTCTCACGCGCTGGGTCTCGCCCTGTACGCGATTCAGGGCCGCCTTCATATCCGTGCCCCAGTCGAAATCGGCCGATATTTCGGTCGACCCGCGCGACGTCGTAGACCGGACAACCTGGATGCCCGGGACGCGCAGAATTGCTTCCTCGAGCACGCGCGTGACAGTCGGCATCATCTGGGCCGCCGGTTCTTCGCCCACGTCGGCGATCACCTTCACTGTTGGGAAAGTGACAGTCGGGAAGATGGCCGAGGGAAGCCCTACTGCCTCATAGATTCCCGCGATTACAAGGATCGCGAGCAGAAGATATATACCCGTCGCGCGTTGGCGAGCGTTCGCGACAAACTTCACTGGGCTGCGCCGACGCTCGTGGCACCTTCCCGTACCTTGCTGCCGTCCGGCAGACCAACCTGGCCGGACACGATGACACGCTGCCCAGGCGTGAGCGCCGGATATTTGATTTCGATGTTCCCGCTTTGACTCGCGCCCGTGGTCACATTTACCCAGTGCGCGAGACCGGCGGCGGTGACGAGAGCAATCCGCGAGATACCCGAGATGTCGTCGCGTAGAATGGCCGCTGCGGGAACAATTGGAACGGCAAGTCTTTCCCCGACGATGATCTCTGCGGTTCCGAAAAGTCCGGTTTGAACGGGCACGCCAGCTGTCTGCAGATTGGTGCTGAAGTCAATTCTTACTGGAACGGTCATGATGCTGCTGGTGTCCGCGGGGAGAAGCCCATGCACCACACCCGGGACGGGCGCCAGCTGCCCGGGCAGTGTGACGTTTGCTCGCTGCCCGAGCCTCACCTGCGCCAGGTCGGCTTGCGCTATCCGCGCAACGAACACGATAGAGCCCGCCGACGCGATTGTGAGAATGCTGTCTCCCTGACTGACGAGATCGCCCTCGCTGGAACCTCGTGAAATGATGACTCCTGCCCGCGGCGCCCTCAGCTGCGTCGCGACCAGATTTTGTTTCGCCAGGACCAGTGCACGCTCGGCATCACTGCGTTGAGCGGCGGTTGCCGCACCCCTGAGCATCGCCTCGGCTCCGATTAGCGCCGCCTGACTCGGCTGATTTATTACTGCAGCGACTACCTGCCCGGTGCCAACGCGATCGCCAACCGCGACTCGCAAAAATGTCAAAACCCCGGTAAAGGGCGCACGTATTTTCTGGAGGTCGAGTGCGTCCGTTCTACCAGGGCCGGTGGCAGTGATCGCTATGTTGCCCCGCTCGATCAATGTCATGTGGACGGGGGTTGCCGCGTCAACCGAATCTGCCGACTTGCTGCCGTTCGTTACGGAGCTGCTGTCCCCGCCAACCGAAGGGTCGTTTCCGCGCGAACAGCCTGAGAACGCGGCGAGTGCGAACATGGTGCTCGCCGCCCATGTCGTGCACCGCATTGTATGTCTCAAGGAGTTCCCCAGCGGATGTAGTTGGCTTCCGCCTGACGGTAGCGAACGACTGCGTCCGTGTAAGCCTGATTCGCATTGATCCACGAAGTGTAGGCGTCCAGCACTTCCAGCGCGGTTGCTGCTCCTCCAGCGTACATGCTCTGGGTCTGGAGATAGGCGTCGCGCGCGCGCGGAATGTTGCGGGTCCACGTTTCAACTTGCTGGTAAAGTCTCGTCAATTGTGCAGCGGCGAGCTGGGACGAGAAGCGGACCTGTCGTTTGACGACAATCTCGGAATCCAGCGCTTGTTCCGCCTCCAGCCTAGCGCGGTCGATTCGTGCCCGAACCACGCCACCGTCAAAAAATGGCCACGACATTGAGAGAAACACCGCCCCTCCCATTCCACTGCCGCTGTTTGGGCCGGTGCCAGAGTCCTTTCCGAACACGGGCAGAGCGCCGACGTTGGCCGAAACCTGCAATTGGGGCTTCCGCTCAGATCGAGTCGCTGCGATGGCGGCCTGTGTCGCCGCAGTGTTCGCTTCCGCCGCCAGGACATCAGGCGTCGCCAGCCAGGGAGTGCCCGCGGTTGTTGTGGGAAGTGTCGGAGATGGTAGGGCCGCGACAGACAACGGGGCGTCCGTGGCGCGTCCCATGATATCGTTCAACTGAAGGCGGGCTTCATCGAGCGAGCGTTTCGCATCGGTGAGTGCGGCCTCTTCGGTCCCGAGCCTCACTTCGGTGGTGAGCAGGTCACTGCCGACGGGTTGCCCCGCCGCTCTGCGTCCCTGCACCTGCGAGAGGTAACTCCTGAGTCGTTCGATTCCCTGCTCGCGAAACGCGATCTCGTTTTCGGCTCTCAGGAATTCACTGAACCAGAGCCTGACGCCGAGGTCGATGTCCTTCTCCACGACGCGGAATCCGGCACCAGCACCCTGCAAGCGAAACCCGGCTGCGTTGAGATTCGCGCGTCTCAAGCCGCCGTCATAGAGGGTGGCGGCCCCGACCACCTGTGCCGCACCCTGGGACGTGGTGTACGCGAGCGGGGCACCGGCGTTGACGCTGCTGGTGAGGGCGAGACTCGGTGACCGGCTGGCCCTTGCTTCGCGCACTGATGCGCGTGCGATGTCTACGCCACGAGCGGCAACGGGAAGGTGAGCGTTGGCATTGCGCGCTTCTCGCAACGCCTCGTCAAGCGTCAGCCCCACCGTGTCCCTCGCCGTCGAAGGGGTGTCCGCCATACCCGGTGCAGTCTGTCCGAGGGCGAAGTTTGGCATTAGCTGGAGTCCGATCAAACCGGTGAAGAAACAAAGCCATGGTCGTGCGTACACTGATCGCATTTTGCTTCGCTTGTTGGGACTGAGGATTGTGCATGGAACGAATGACGCTGCGAATTGCGCCGTTGGGCCGCGAAAAAGCATCCGTCACGCAGTGCGTCTGAGCATCATTCGCGCCGGTTGCGCGCGGGCGCGGCACTCCAATCAATCTATCGGCCAAACCTGTTAGGGACATTAAGCCGAACTGAAACGCGTCGTCATTCTGTACAGGGGCTCGAAGAAGGGAGGCGACCTCAGCGCGCAAACCAACGCTCTTATTCCGAATGCCGGCAAAATTCTCCAAGCCGGCGGTGCCGTGAGCGGAGCCACTTCGTAGTTTTAGATCATGACGACCCAGGTAATTGCCCATCCGCCAGCCACACTCGAAGGCTGGTATGTGCTGCACCAGATATTCCGAATCGATCGGAGCCCCCTCGCCCGCCGCGGACTGGGGACGATGCTCAAAAGCGCGAGCGCTGCGCTCGGCGGTCGCTCTGCGGGCCCGGCGAAATCGGCCAGGCGAAAGTCAGTGTCCCTACCGGTAGCGGGATGGAGCTGTTTTGCCAGAGTAATCGGATCGACCTCCGATCTGATGGCCATTCACTTTCGTGATTCGCTCGACGGCATCGCCCAAGCCCAGGATGCTCTTGCCGCCTCGGCCCTCGGCAAGATTCTGGATCCCGTATACGCGTTTCTTAGCATTACGGAGGCGGGTCTTTACCATATCACCGCCGAGCTCGCGCGCGATGCAGTGGCGCGCGGTGGCAAGGTCGGCGACGAGAGCTACGTGCGCGCACTGGCCGATCGCGCCGAGAGCGAGCGCGCCAGCGCGCACATCAGGCGACGGTTGTACCCGGAGCTGCCGCGCGACATGCCGTATGTCTGCTTCTATCCGATGTCGAAGCGTCGCAACGAATCCCAGAACTGGTATGCGCTTTCATTGGACGAGCGAAGTCGCCTCATGCAGGCTCACGGTCTCACGGGTCGTGGCTACGCCGGAAAGGTGCAGCAGGTGATCAGCGGCGCGATTGGTCTCGATGCGTGGGAGTGGGGCGTCACACTCTTCGCCAGGGACGCGCTCGAGTTCAAGAAGCTGGTCACCGACATGCGATTCGACGAAGTGAGCGCGAAGTACGCCGACTTCGGGAATTTCTACGTGGGGAAAATCGTCACCGGGTGAGCGGCAGACGGTCCGAGTGGGTCGCGCTCAGGTCTTGAGCGGAAACGACAGCATGAACGTGGATCCCACGCCTTCCGCGCTGACCAGCGTCAGGCTTCCCCCCATCGCCTGCGCCAGCTCGCGGCTGATGGCGAGGCCCAATCCCGTCCCTTCGTGCGCGCTGGTGAGCGAGCGGCCCAGCTGAACGAACGGCTCGAAAATGCTTTCCTGCTTGGCGACAGGGATGCCCGATCCGGTGTCAATGACGGAAATGCTTCCGCTCGTAGCGCTCGACGCTATCTCGATTCTGACCCTTCCGCCGGGGTTTGTGAACTTGATCGCATTGGAGAGAAGGTTGAGCAGGATCTGCCCGACCTTCGATGCATCTCCTAGTACGACTGCATCCACCCCTGGATTCCCCCGCTCGAGGTGCACGCCCTTCGCCGCTGACTGCGCCTGCGTCATCGGGAAAACCATGTCGACGACTTGCGACAGCGGCACCGGCACGATGTTGTAATTGAGGTGCCCCGCCTCGATGCGACTGAAATTGAGCAGATCCGAGATGATGCTCATCAGATGCTGCTGGCTCTTTTTTATCCGCTCGAGAAAATCCGATTGCTCTGGCGAAATCGGACCGGCCAGGCCGAGGCTGAGCAGATCGGTATAGCCACCGATTGCGTTCAATGGTGTCCGCAGCTCGTGCGACATCGCGGTAAGAAACTCACCCTTGGCCGAATTGGCTGCCTCGGCTTCGGCGACTCGACGCGCGTCCTCGATCGCACGCTGCTCGTTCGCGCGCCGCTCGGTGAGATCGCGCGTGACCTTGGCGAAGCCGAGGAGCGTGCCGTCCTGGTCGCGAACCGCGGTGATGATCACGCTGGCCCAGAAGGGAGTTCCATCATTTTTGAGTCGGATGCCTTCGTCTTCGAACGTGCCGTTTTTCTCCGCCATTAGGAGCTCGTACGGCGGCTTCCCACTGTCGATGTCCCTCTGGGGATAGAAAACCGAGAAATGCTGACCGATTATCTCGCCGGCTTTGTAGCCCTTGATGCGCTCGGCGCCCCGGTTCCAGCTGGCGATGTGACCATTCGGATCGAGCATGAAGATGGCATAATCGCGCACGCTCTCGACCATGAGCTGGTAGATGCGGCCGCCGTGCTTGATGGCGTCAGAAAGCCGGGATTTGCCGATCGGAGTTATCGGTGTGGGTACCTCCGACTCGCGTTGCTCCGCGCCGCGCGCGGGAAGCGGATTCTTATCCGGCTCTTTCATCGGTGGGCTATCGGATCGTGGCGACCAGTCCGCCCCGCCTGACAGTGCAACAAGTGGCAAGCGGCGTAGAACAGCTGGGGCTCCGTGAGAGCGGACGGTGAGGACTGAAAACGGCGAATCAGGGAAGGACTGCAAAAACCCGTCCGAAACGGTTCGCGCCCCGCGGGAAAGGCAACGGTTGGGTTGTAGTGGCTTCAGCGAGCCACTATACTCCCCAGTCTGTTTCGCTCGGGGAAACTCAGCGGAAACGGGACGTAGCGCAGCCCGGTAGCGCACCTGAATGGGGTTCAGGGGGTCGCGGGTTCAAATCCCGCCGTCCCGATTGATTCACAACGACTTACGCGAGCAGACGGGACAGGGGTGACCTGTTTGGTGACCTGTTTGCTCACCGGTTCATCGCTCGCGCGATGTGTTTCTCGTGGACTTTGCGCTCCTCGGCCATCACGGCGAGGAGCGTTTGCGTATCCGCCTGCTGGTAGCAGGTGAGCAGCGTTTCAGTGTCCTTCCACCCGCCTGCCGCTGCGAC
>JBDTIV010000083.1:0-6119 GCA_039936175.1 Gemmatimonadaceae bacterium
CCTTAGAGAGACAGGCGCCTACACAGGGCGCCCCTGGGGATCGGCGGCCGGGGCATGGACTCGTGCGGCGGAACGCTGGACCCGCGATGCGCTCGATCTGGCTCTCGACGCCCTGCTCGAGGCAGACATCGCTCTAAAGGAAAGCAGAGTCTCTTCCGACGAACAATTGTTGTCTACAGTAATACTCAGCCTGTGTGCAGCCGATGAGAGAATCGCTGCCGCATGAGGCAATAGGAGAGTGGTGAGATGTTTAGATGGGGACTTTTTGCTGGTGCATTTGCATCGTGTGTCACTACGCTGGCAGCAGCGCAGACTACCGCGCGGCCGACCGATCCTGTTTTTGTAAGAGCTCAAGCAATGGTGAGCGACGGGAATGGCGCCGCAGGCAGGGCGGTGATCGACTCAGTTCTGGCCGCTACACCACCAGGTGCACGGCTATACCCTGAGGCGCTTTTCTGGAGAGCGTCACTCGCTTCCAACGCGGCAGATGCTGAAAGTGACTACAAACACATCGTGGTGGATTACCCGCTGGCACCACAGGCTGAAGATGCGCTGCTCCGTCTGGCGCAGCTCGAGCTGGCGCGCGGCGATCGCGATGGCGCGCTTGCGCACCTGCAGCGCATTCCCCGCGACTATCCGCGGAGCAAATCGCTGGCTAGAGCGAACTACTGGACAGCACGCGTCTTCTTCGAGAAAAACGACATACCGAACGCCTGCGCCGCGAACGCAAATGCGTTGTCGGGAGCGGGCGCGGACGAAATCGAATTGCGGAATCAGATACAGTACCAGGGACAGCGCTGTCCGTCGACGCCAACGACTGTCACTTCGGTCAAGCCACCAACAGTAGATGCAAAGCCGCCTACCATAGGCGCGACAGCGCCAACTCAGGCGCCAACTCAGGCGCCGCCTGCGACCCTAGCTACGACTCCGACAAACGTTGGAAGTGTTGGCGTAGATCGACCCGCCAGGCCAGCTGATTCTGCTCCCGCGAAAGCGTCAACTTCAGTGGCGCAGCCGAGCGTCGTCGTTCCACCAGTGCCACTACAACCTGAGCCAGCCACGACCATCTCAAGGCCAAGTACGCCTCCGTCGGACGGCAGCAAGTACTCGGTTCAGGTGGCCGCGTACAATCACAGGGCCGATGCGGAGAAACTTGCCTCCAGTCTGGTCAAACGAGGCTTTCAGGCGCGGGTGGACGGAGATACCGTACCGTTCCGGGTGAGGATAGGACGCTATGCTACGGCGAGCGACGCAGAGAAAGCTCTCGTGAAGATCAAGGCGAAGCGTATGGCCGGATTTGTGGTGCGAGCGCCAGAACGGTGAGTCACGCCGCATCAACTCCATTGATGCAGCAATATCGGGAGATAAAATCGCGCCATCAAAACGCGATTCTGTTCTTCCGAATGGGCGAGTTTTACGAAATGTTCTACGAGGATGCTGAAGTTGCCTCAAGAACGCTTGGCCTAACGCTTACCTCGAGGAACAACGGAGGCGCGAGTGAAGTTCCTCTCGCCGGCGTTCCCGTCAAAGCAGCGGGAGAATATCTTCGGCGGCTGATTCAGCAAGGGTTCCGGGTCTCCATCTGCGAACAGATCGAGGATCCAAAGCTAGCCAAGGGCATCGTGAAGCGTGAAGTCGTGGAGACCGTTACTCCGGGTGCCGCTTTTTCCGACGATCTGCTCGACGGCGCACGCAACAACTATCTCTGTGCCCTCAATCGCGAGGGTGATCAGGTGGGGATCGCCGCGGCGGACCTCTCAACTGGGGAGCTCAGGCTGGCGATGGCGCAGATCGCGGATCTGGAATCGGCGCTATCGAGATTCAGCCCCCGTGAGGTGATCGTGGCGCGCGGCTCCAACCTCGTTCACACACTGAAGGCCCCGCCTGGTGAAGAAGGGCCGATGGTGACGGAGCGCGAAGGTTGGGAATTCGACCCAGATCTTGGCCGCGACCAACTTATCGATCGCTTTCGCGTGAGCTCGCTCGAGGCTTTCGGAATCGAAGCGGGTGATCGAGCCAGCCTCGGAGCTGCGGGCGGTCTGCTCCGGTATCTCGACGAGCTTCAGCCAGGTGGTACGCCACATCTTGCCCGCCCGAAAATCGAACGACCGGGAAGCAGTATGCCACTCGACGAGATGACGAGACGGAATCTCGAGCTCGTCGAATCGATACGAGGGGGTGAGACTTCTGGGACGCTGCTCGGCGTTCTCGATCGCACGCTCACGCCGATGGGTGCGCGACTGCTGCGACAGTGGCTGCTCGCCCCTCTCGTTGAGCGCGGTCTCATCGATCTACGGCTCGGGGCGGTCGATGTGTTATGCGACACGCTCGTTCGGAGCTCGATGCGTGAAGCTCTCGATGGCGTGCGCGACGTAGAGCGGCTCGCGGGAAAAACCGCTGCCGGGCGCGTTTCTCCAAGGGAACTGCGCGCGCTTGGCGATTCCATGGCGCGCCTGCCTCTGCTGGAATCGGCGCTCGAGCGAGCCCGCCTGCTGGCAACACAAAGAGGGGAATCGGCATTCGACAAACACACAGCGCTCTGGGATACGTGCGGTGATCTGTGTGAAGAGCTCCTGCATGCTCTGGTCGACCGACCTCCAGCCGCGATCGGAGATGAACCCAGCATTCGCGAGGGAGTAGACAGCTCTCTCGACGAATGGAGAGCGCTTCGGGATGGCGGCAAGGATGGCATCGCCATGATTCAGGCCGAAGAGCGCGCACGGACCGGAATAAGCACGCTCAAAGTCGGCTACAATAAGGTGTTCGGCTACTTCATCGAGGTGAGCAACAGCAACTCGCATCTAGTACCGAGCGACTACCAGCGGCGGCAAACGCTGGCGGGAGCGGAGCGGTATGTGACGCCATCGCTCAAGGAATACGAAGAGCGAGTGCTAACCGCGGCTGAGCGCGTGGAAGTTCGCGAACGCGAGCTATTCGAAGCATTGCGCGGGCGAGTTGCGAATGAGATAGCGCGCCTGCAATCGGTGGCGAGAATCATCGCCGAGCTGGACGTGCTCGCAGCACTGGCGGAAGTCGCACAGAGAGAAGGTTACGTGCGTCCGGAGCTGACGGATGATTTCTCGCTAGAGATCACGGCAGGGCGTCATCCGGTGGTGGAGCGAATGATGCCGCGCGAGAAATTCATCCCGAACGACGTCGTTCTCACCGAAGATGCGCGGATGATCATTCTCACGGGGCCTAACATGGCCGGGAAGTCGACGATTCTTCGTCAGATCGGATTGATCGTGCTGATGGCGCAGGCCGGCAGCTTCGTGCCGGCTTCACGGGTGAGGATCGGAATCGTCGATCGTCTGTTCACACGCGTCGGCGCAAGCGACAATCTCGTTCGCGGCCAATCGACCTTCATGGTGGAAATGTCCGAAACGAGTGCCATCCTCCACGCTGCCACGAAGCGGAGCCTGGTGCTGCTCGATGAGATCGGCCGCGGAACGTCCACCTATGATGGAATTTCTATAGCCTGGTCCGTGAGCGAGCACTTGCACGATGTCGTAGGCTGCAAGACCGCCTTCGCCACCCATTATCATGAGCTGACACAGCTGGCCGACAGTTTAGTAGCAGTTCGCAACTATAATGTTCAGGTGCGCGAGGTGGGCGACGAGGTGCTCTTCCTGCATCGCCTTCAGCCGGGCGGCGCGGACCGCTCATATGGAATCGAAGTCGGCAGACTGGCGGGACTTCCACCAACCGTCCTCAAGCGCGCAAGGGAGCTGTTGAGACTGCTCGAAGCGGAACAGATCGTGCCCCGGTCAGGACGCGCACCAGGAACGCCGCCCGTCAATACGGAGGATCAATTGGCTCTATTCGGGTTGATGACCCATCCGGTCATTCAACAACTGAGAAAAATGGAACCAAACGGCATGACACCGATCCAGGCTCTGCAAATGCTTGCCCGCCTCGTCGACGAAGCGAAGCAGGAAGAGGAGAAAGCCTGAGAATGACGACGAGACTGAGAAGCTCCCTGGCTCTCCTGTTATTGATGGTCGCGGGAGCGTGCAAGAATGGAGAAGGATCCAGCCTGCCGTTCCAGACGGTTGGCAGACAGCCGGACGTTGCTCCCGTAATGCTCAACAAGGAACTGCCATTTCGATATCCACCGGCGCTTTATGCGCAAAAAGTTCAGGGAAACGTCACGCTCCGCATCTATATCGACAGCAATGGCGCGATAGTTCCCGACTCGACGCGCGTCGCGGAGACGTCCGGATTCAGCGCGCTCGATTCCGCTGCGATGAAAGGCTCCCGCGACCTGAAGTTCGATCCGGCGAAGACCCGGGGTCAGCCAGTGCCGGTGTCGATCCTTCTTCCAGTGTTCTTCAGGCATCCCGATGCCCCGCCTCTCGCGGGCGATTCGATCATCAAACGGGACTCTACCGTGCCCGCCAGCAGCACAACGAAACGCAAACCTGCCCGCTAGTCAGATGAAGCACGAACGGAACCGTAAGCCCTACGACAACGTCCTCGAGACAATCGGGTGGACACCGCTGATCAGATTGAATCACGTGACCCGCGGAATCCGTACACCGATCTACGCGAAGGCGGAGTTCTTCAATCCTGGCGGATCCGTCAAAGATCGAATCGGGTTGCCGATCATCGAGCGCGCGGAGAAGGAAGGAAGGCTCAAGCCAGGCGGAACGATCGTCGAAGGCACGAGCGGCAACACCGGCGTCGGCCTGGCAATCGCAGCAGCACTACGTGGATACAAGTGCATCTTCACGATGCCCGACAAGATGTCGCAGGAAAAAGTGCGCCTGCTCAAAGCCTTTGGCGCCGAAGTGATCGTCACCCCGACAGCGGTCCCGCCCGATCATCCCGACCATTACCTGATGATGGCGAAACGGATCGCGGGGGAGATACCCAATGCGGTCCTGGCCGACCAGTTCTACAACGATGCAAACCCCGAAGCGCACTACGCCACGACAGGCCCCGAGCTGTGGCAGCAGACGGATGGCAAGATCACTCACTTCGTCGCTGCTGCGGGAACGGGTGGGACTATCACTGGCGTTGGGCGGTACCTGAAGGAGAGGAACAAGAGGGTTAAGGTCATTGCGGGTGACCCGGCCGGCTCGATACTGGCGGAGTACTGGCGGAGCAAGGGCAAGAACAAGATCGAGGGAACGCCGTACAAAATCGAGGGAATTGGACAGGACAAGGTTCCGGGAACGCTCGACATGAGAGTGATCGACGAGTACTACACTGTCAGCGACAAGGAATCGTTCGCGATGGCTCGGCGGCTCACGCGCGAGGAGGGATTGTTCGTTGGCGGATCCTCCGGCCTGATCGCTTCAGTCGCGCTCAAGATCGCGCGCGAGCTCGATGATCCGAACGCGATGGTGGTGACGATTCTTTGCGACACCGGCGAGCGATATCTCTCCAAGCTGTACAGCGACGAGTGGATGCGGGAGAACCAAATGCTCGATGCTCCGAGGGTCGCGCTGCACACAGTACTCGGCAGGAAGAACGGAACCGCGCCATCGGTAGTGAGTGTCGCGCCCGGTGCCACCGTCCGTCAGGCGATTGGTCTAATGAGCCTGCACGACGTGTCACAGCTGCCGGTCATGGACGGCTCAAACTGCATCGGCTCGGTGAGCGACTGGTCGCTCTCGCAAAAGAGCCTCGAGAATCCGAAGCTGCTCGACACCACCATCAGCGAGATAATGGATTCACCGTTCCCGATGGTGGCGTCTGATCAGCCGGTGGACAGCGTGGTCAAGCTGCTCTCCAAATCGAACCCGGCGGTTCTGGTGCAGGAGCATGGAGTCGTGCAGGGAATCGTCACGCGATCCGATATGCTGCACTTCATGATGTCCCGCTAAGAAACAGGAACTCCAGAGGAATGAAGATAACGGTACTCATGGGCGGAACATCATCCGAACGAAACGTCTCGCTCGCGTCAGGGATTCGCATCGTCGGTGCGCTACGCAGCCGCGGACATAAAGTCACCGCTCTCGATCCAGCGCGGGGCGTGATCAGTGACGCAGAAGAGCGCGAGCTGGGTACCGGAAAGGTCGGTACCAAGCCTCCTTCTCTCCAATCACTCTCGGAATTCGCGGAAGGAACGTTCCTGCCGAACCTGACTTCGATGAAAGAGATCAAGGATGCGG
>JBDTIV010000084.1:0-5801 GCA_039936175.1 Gemmatimonadaceae bacterium
GCCACTCCGTTCGGTGGAATGGGCGGCACTATCTTCGTCGCTTTCATCGGCGCCGTCGTACTGTTGTTCGTTCTGCGGTTGATACGCGGGTCCACTCGAAAGGTCTGACACGGTGGCGGCGGAGTAGAGGCGCGCTGCTCGCTCCGCCGCGAGGCTCGCACTGAGCCAGGCCGGATACTCGGGCACTCCGCTCGTCGCCAAGCTCGGGATAAAAACTGGCGCGCGCATCCGGTTCGTGCGGTCACCGCCGGATTTTTGCGGGACGCTCGGGAAGTTACCCGATGGGGTGACATGGGTTTCCCGGGGAACGCTCGACCTCGGATTACTCTTTGTTAAAAAGCAATCGGACCTGCTGAAACGGTTTCCAGGCATCCGCGACAGACTTGCATCAAATGGCATGCTGTGGATCGCGTGGCCGAAGAAGAGCTCGGGCGTCGCGAGTGATCTCACCGAGAACATTGTCCGCGAAATCGGATTGGAGCTTGGACTGGTAGACGTGAAGGTCTGTGCTATCGACAATACCTGGTCCGGGCTCAAGTTCGTTCGTCGCCTCCGGGATCGCTGACTCTCGGATGGTTCCAATTGGCGATAACTTTCCCATCATGACCACGCGCGAGGTTGCGGCGTTGCCGTTGAAGGCAGTCGATGCGCTCTTAACGGGGCTCGTCGACTACGCGGGCCTTTTCCCGCCCGCAAGCGAGGACATGCGGCCCGCGCTAGACAACTACGCCTCCTACCTCGAGGGCCCCGATCGAAAAGCTCTGGGAAGATTCATCGTTCCTTTGCGCCGGCTCGGTGAGCTCGAGGAGCTGGGCCAGGACCTCTTCCCGCGTAAGGGGAAATCGGAGCCGTGGAGGCTGAGTGTCCTCGTCGCCGACGATGTTCGGGCCGCGGGCGAGGAAATGCGCAAGTTCAACCTTCGGCACTCGTCCGGGTCACGGCACGGTCACGCCGTCATCGACGTGGCGGAGCTCAAGGCGAGCACGGTGAAAGAAATAGAGACTCAGCACGCGGAGCTTCCGCGGTCCTTCACGCCCCATTTCGAAATTCCAACCAGCGGCGACGTCTCCCCACTCGTCGAAGCGCTCGCGCGCTCAGGCGCTCGCGCGAAGATTCGAACCGGCGGAGTGGCGCCCGAAGCGTTTCCGCCGGCGGGTGAGATCATCGACTTCATAATGGCGTGCCGGCGCGAAGCCGTGCCGTTCAAGGCGACGGCGGGATTGCATCACCCGATTCGCGGCACCTATCGGCTCACGTACGAGCCCAACAGTCCAAGTGGAAAAATGTACGGGTTTCTGAACGTCTTCCTCGCGGCCGCCCTCGTATACGCGAGTGAAGCCGAGGAAACGGCGCTCGGCGCGCTGCAAGAAGAAGATCCGTCCGCCTTCGCGTTTGCCGACGACGCGATCGTCTGGCGGGAGAAGCTCATCGCTGCCGACCAGATCCAGGCGTCGCGCACCGGGTTGGCGATTTCGTTCGGCTCGTGCTCTTTCCGCGAGCCGCTCGACGAGCTCGCAAGTCTCGCGCGCGCCCGGCGCGCGGAGAGTCAGTGAACCAGACGCACGATCCGGCGCTGACATCGTGGATCGAGTCGGCGAACTCGCCCGACACCGATTTCCCCATTCAGAATCTTCCGTTCGGCGTCTTCTCGCGCAAAGGCGAGGAGGAACGTCGCGTCGGCGTGGCGATCGGTGATCAGATCGTCGACGTCAGCGAATCGCTCAGCGCAAATCTGTGGACCGGCAAAGCTCGCGACGTGGCGCGCTTCTGCGACCGGCCGACGATGAAGGAGCTGTTGCAGGCCCCGAGGGAATCCCTATCGGAGTTTCGGGCGCGGTTGAGCGAGCTGCTTTCGGGAACGCCGGGTGATGAAAGCGCGATCAATCCGCTGCCGCCCGGAGCCCTTGTCCCGATGGCGGCAGCGGAAATGCGCTTGCCTACTGAAATCGGCGACTACACGGACTTCTACGCATCGATCTATCACGCCACGAATGTCGGCAAGCTTTTCCGGCCGGACAGTCCGCTGCTGCCGAACTACAAGTACGTCCCGATCGGATACCACGGGCGCGCGTCGTCGATCGTGATCAGTGGCACCGACGTGCGTCGTCCCAAGGGTCAGACCCTGCCCGCGGGCTCTACGACGCCGACGTTCGGGCCCTCACAGATGCTCGACTATGAAGCGGAAGTTGGTTTCTTCGTGGGGAAGGGCAACAAGCTTGGAGAGCCAGTCTCGATCGACGATGCGGAAGAGCACATCTTCGGGATCTGCCTCGTCAACGACTGGTCGGCGCGCGACATCCAGTCGTGGGAATACCAGCCGCTCGGACCGTTTCTTTCAAAGAATTTTGCCACGAGCATCTCACCGTGGGTCGTGACGTGGGAAGCGCTCGAGCCTTATCGGGTGCCGGCGTTCTTCCGGCCTCCGGGTGATCCCCAACCGCTTCCATATCTCTCCGCGGAGAGAGACAGGGACGGGGGTGGGCTGGATCTCACGATCGAGGTCTACGTGCGCTCGATGCTCATGCGCGAAGGTCACTTGCGGCCTTCGCGGCTGAGCGCCGCTTCGCTCGCCGACATGTACTGGACGCCGGCACAAATGCTGACACACCACACCAGCGGTGGATGCAACCTGGAGCCCGGTGACCTGTTCGCCAGCGGTACCGTATCGGGCCCCGACCGCGGCTCGCAGGGATGCATGCTGGAGCTAACGCGCCGAGGCGCCGATCCGATCGCACTGCCGACCGGCGAGGAGCGGAAATTCCTGCACGACGGCGACGAGATCATCATGCGTGCCTACTTCCAGCGCGAGGGTGCCGCCCGCATCGGCCTGGGCGAGTGTTCTGGCCTCATAGTCGCATCTCCCGCGCGATAACACTCAACTACAATCGATGTCCGCGTCAAAGAATGGACGTGAGCCCTTGTACGTCGTACGCAACTCCCGGATTCACGGGCGTGGTGTTTTCGCCACGCGCTATATCCGGAAAGGGACCCGGATTATCGAGTACACGGGCGAGCGCATCGACAACGACGAGGCCGACCGCCGTTACGACGATACGAGGATGAAGCGCCATCACACCTTCCTCTTCGCGCTCGACAGGAACACCGTCATCGACGGCGCCCTCAAGGCGGGCGGCGGGGACGCGCGCCTGATCAATCACTCGTGCGAGCCGAACTGCGAGGCGGTGATCACGGGAAAGAAGATCTTCATCCATGCCCTGCGCGGCATCGAGCCCGGCGCCGAGCTCGCCTACGACTATCAGTACGAGCGCACGGGCAAGAACGACGCGGCGTTGGAGAAGTTCTATGTCTGCAAGTGCAGCGCGGACAATTGTCGGGGAACCATAATGAAGCCCGCGAAAAAGAAGCGGAAACCCGCTCGCCGTTAGCGGGTATCAGGTCTGGACTTCCTCCCCGCGGTGCATTTATTCCACCGCGAACTCTCTTATTGGAGCAATTGAATGCGTCTCGTCTATCGCGCGCTGGCTCTCGCTTTTGCGCTCGCGACTTCGGCGGCGGCACAGACATCAGCCGTCCCGATTCAAACCAAACCGCTCGACCCGGCCTACATCGACCGGTCAGTCCCGGCTTGTACGGATTTCTACCAGTTCGCGAACGGCGGCTGGATCAAGACCCATCCAATTCCAGCCGCGTTCTCGCGCTGGGGCAGCTTCGATGAGCTGTCGGAGAACAATCAGGGCAACGTTCTCACCATTCTCAAGAAGACGGCCGCGAACGGCAACAATCAGTCGAACGCCGACCTCCGCAAGCTCTCGGTCTACTACACGTCGTGCATGGACTCGGCGGGCGCCGAGGCGCAGGGTGCAAAGCCGATCGCCGCGGAGCTTTCGCGAATCTCGGGCGTCAGCAACCGAGCGCAGCTCGAAGGAGAGATCGCGCGGCTCCATTCCATGGGTGTCCGGTCGGTCTTCGGCTTCGGGGCGCAGCAGGACGCCAAGAACAGTACCGCGGTCATCGCTGGCGTCTTTCAGGGCGGATTGTCGCTTCCGGATCGTGACTACTACCTGAATCCGGAAAAGCGTTACGCGGATATCCGCACGAACTATCAGGACCACGTCGCGCGGATGTTCCAGCTCATCGGGGAGAACCCGACGCAAGCCGCAGCCGATGCTCAGAGGGTCGTGTCGGTTGAGACGGCGCTAGCCAAGCCCGCCAAGACCCGTGTAGAGCTGCGCGATCCCAACTCCAACTACCACAAGATGACGTCCGCCGAGCTCTCACAGCTCACGCCCGGGTTCAACTGGCCGGCGTACTTTTCGGGGGAGGGACGAGCGGACATCTCCGCGATCAACGTTCAAAATCCGGTATTCATGAAGGCCACGGACAGCCTTCTGTCGTCAGCTCCGCTCGATGACTGGAAGGCGTATCTGCGCTGGCACGTGATCGATGCGTCGGCGGGAGTTCTGAGCTCACCATTCGTAAATGAGGACTTCCGGTTCGGAAGCACGCTGAGCGGCGCGAAGGAGATGCTGCCCCGCGAGAAGCGCTGCGCCCGCGCCACCGACGGGGGCTTGAGAGATGCGCTTGGTCAGGCGTACGTGGCGCAGTACTTTACTCCCGCCGCAAAGGCGCGCGCGCTGGACATGGTCCGGAATCTCGAATCGACATTCCACGACCGCATCCAGACTCTGGCCTGGATGAGCGACACCACAAAGGCGCAGGCAACGACCAAGCTTGCGGCGTTCACGAACAAGATCGGCTATCCGGATAAGTGGCGCGATTATTCGACTCTCAGCATCCAGCCCGGACCCTTCCTCAACAACGTACTTGCCGTTCGTCAGTACGAGATTCGTCGAAACCTGGCGAGAATCGGGCAGCCGGTTGATCGCACCGAATGGGGCATGACGCCTCCGACCGTCAACGCATACTACAATCCACAGATGAATGAGATCGTGTTCCCGGCCGGCATCATGCAGCCGCCATTCTTCGACCCCAATGCTGATGACGCCGTCAACTATGGCGGGATGGGAGCGGTGATCGGGCATGAGATGACCCATGGCTTCGACGACCAGGGCGCCCAGTACGATGCGCAGGGAAACCTCAAGAACTGGTGGAGCCCGTCCGATCTCGAGAAATTCAAGCATGGAACGGGTCTCGTCGCGTCGCAGTTCGACGCTTACACGGTTCTCGACACGGCCACCCACGTCAACGGGAAGCTCACCCTCGGCGAGAATCTGGCCGATCTCGGCGGACTTTCCGTTTCGTACGCGGCGCTTGAGAAGGCTCTGGCGCAGAAGGGGCGGCCGGCCAACATCGACGGATTTACCCCCGAACAGCGTTTCTTCCTGGCGTGGGCGCAGATCTGGAGATCGAACACCACCCCGGAGGCCGCGCGACTCCGCATAAACACGGATCCGCATTCGCCGGGCGAGTGGCGGACCAACGGCCCGCTTTCGAACCTCCCGCAGTTCGCGGCCGCGTTCGGGTGTAAACCGGGCGACCCGATGGTTCGGCCGGAATCAGTAAGGCCGGTCATCTGGTAGCTGGGCATCACTCGCAGTTAAAAGAGGGGCGCTGGGGCTCATTCGGCGCCCCTCTTTCTTTCCATCCTGGCGTGGCGCCGGCTCCGAGTCCGCGACTAAGTTGAACGGATGACCGCGCGCAGCTTCTTCTACCGAGAGACCGAGGGAATCCGAGTAACTGTACGACCCGTCTACCTGCGCGATCATTCGGAGCCGTCCCAAAGCCATTACGTCTTCGCGTACTTCGTTCGCATCGAGAATGTGGGAACCGTGGCGGCCCAGCTGCTTACGCGTCGCTGGCTGATTCACGACTCTGTTGGC
>JBDTIV010000085.1:0-83850 GCA_039936175.1 Gemmatimonadaceae bacterium
TCCGGCGGCGTTTTAACGAGAGACATTATGACAATGACAAAAGAGAAATTCACGGCAAAAGACGTTCAGGCTCTGCGACAGAAGACCGGCGCGGGCATGATGGAGTGCAAAAAGGCCCTCGAAGAGACAAATGGCGACATGGAGAAGGCCGTAGAGTATCTCCGCGCGAAGGGGATCGCCAAGGCCGAGAAGCGTCAGGGCAAGCAGACGAGCGAGGGAGTCATCGGCAGCTACATCCACCACAACGGCAAAGTCGGCGTGATGGTCGAGGTGAACTGCGAGACGGATTTCGTCGCGCGTACCGACGACTTCAAGACGCTCGTCAAGCAAATCGCCGAGCATATCGCGGCGGCGGCTCCGGTCGCGGTGGACAAGGATCAGGTGCCGCCAGACAAAGTCGAGAGCGAGCGCCGGATCTTCATCCAGCAGGTCAAAGAAAGCGGGAAGCCCGACCACCTGATCGAGAAGATCGTCGCCGGAAAGGTGGAAGCGTTCTACAAGGACGTCGCCCTCGTGCACCAGGCGTGGGTCAGGGAGCCGAAGAAAAGCATTGGCGATCTGATCAAGGAGGCGTCAGCCAAGCTGGGCGAGAACATTCAGGTCAGGCGATTCGTCCGGTTCCAGATGGGCGAGGAATAACCCTCCGCGCGCGTTACGGATCTAAAGGGAACTGCAAAGAACAGGATGCGAGAATTCAGAGGCACCGATGATAGTTGTCAGACGACCACGCCTGGACCTTCCTCGGCGGCGTTGGCCCATGGTCACTGCGTGTCCTTTGACCCGCGGTTCGTGAAGTCAGCGACGTAGTGAAACTGAAAACTCAAGTCTATGCTTCTGATTTCTCGCATCCCGTTCTTTGTCGTTGCCTTCAAGGCCGACTCGAACCCATCCCTCCAATAAGGACCCGACACGTTGCCTGACCTGAAGTACAAGCGGGTTCTGCTCAAGCTGTCCGGCGAGGCTCTCGCCGGACAGAAGGGCACCGGGTTCGATTTCACGATCCTCGAGCGTATGGCGACCGAGGTTTCTGACATCGTGAAGATGGGCGCCGCCGTCGGTCTGGTGATCGGCGGAGGCAACATCGTTCGAGGCGCGCAGCTTTCCAAGATGGGAATGGATCGCGTGGGCGCGGATTACATGGGGATGCTCGGCACTGTAATAAATGCGCTGGCGCTTCAGGATGTGCTCGAGAAGGCCGATCTCGAGACACGCGTTATGACCGCGATCGCGATGGAGTCGATCGCCGAGCCGTTCATCAGGCGCCGCGCGATGAGGCACTTGGAGCAGGGACGCGTGGTGATCTTCGCGGCGGGAACCGGGAATCCCTACTTCTCCACCGACACGGCCGCCGCGCTGCGCGCGATCCAGATCCACGCAGACGTAATCATCAAGGCCACGAGCGTCGACGGAGTGTACAGCGCCGACCCCAAGCGCGACCCCGATGCGACGCGCTACGAATCCATCAGCTACCGCGACGTCATGGTCAACGAGCTCGGCGTCATGGATCAGACAGCGATAACGCTGTGCAAGGAAAACAAGCTTCCCATAATCGTCCTGAACATTCACCGTCACGGAGAAGTTGCCCGCGCGCTCATGGGTGAGCGAGTCGGAACGATCGTACAATGACGACAATTCCTCAGATCACGAAGGACTGCCGTACGGCGATGGAGAAGTCATTCGAGGCGTCGAAACGTGAGCTCGCCTCGATCCGCACCGGCAAGGCGACCGCGAGCCTGCTCGACACGGTGCGCGTGGATGCGTACGGCCAGTCCATGCCGCTCAATCAGGTAGCGGGCGTGTCCGCGCCGGAGCCTCGTCTCCTTACTGTCACCCCGTGGGACAAGGGACTGATAACCGCCATTGAGAAGGCACTACGCGAGTCGGACCTCGGTCTCAATCCGCAGGCACAGTCGGGCGTGATTCGGGTTCCTCTTCCATCGCTCAACGAGCAGCGGCGGAAAGAGCTGGTGAAGGTCGTGCACAAACTGGCCGAAGAAGCGCGCATCGGAATCAGGCACGCCAGGACGGCGGCCAGGGATCAGCTCAAGAAGCTCGAGAAAACATCGGAAGACGATCAGAAGAAGGCGGAGAAAGAGCTTCAGAAGCTTCACGACGACTACATCGGGAAGATCGATGAGTTGCTGAAGGGGAAGGAAGCAGAAATCATGGAAGTCTAGCCCGTGTCCGAGCTGACACGGCGCATCATTTTTGCGGTCATCGCCGCGCCCGCCAGCGTCGCCATCGTCTATTTTGGCGATTGGATCCTGGCGATAGTGCTCTCCGTTCTGGCTGCGCTCGGTGCGTGGGAATTTTTTCGAATGGCGCGTGAGACGGGCGCCAGTCCACTCGAGCCTGCCGGCATTGTGCTCGCCGCGCTCCTGCCTATCGCCGTTCACGCGCAAAGGCTTGGCGTGTATACGCTGTCACTCACGGCGGTCGTGGCCATGATACTTGTGCTCTTCGCAAGCACGATCTGGCTGCGTGGCCCAACAGGGAAGCCCACGTCATCCGTGTCAGTGACGTCGTTCGGAATCCTGTACGCCGGACTGTTCTCTTATATTTACGCTCTGCGTTACCACGACTACGCCGTCGGGTCGGCCGCCGGTACGGCGCTGGTGTTCCTGCCCGTGTTTCTCACCTGGACCACTGATGTTGGAGCGTACGTTTTTGGCCGGACATTTGGGAAAAAGAAGCTGATTCCCGCTGTAAGTCCGGGAAAGACCGTCGAAGGTGCTGTTGGCGGGCTGGGTTTGACCATCGTGATTTGCCTTCTGTACGTTCGATTCATACTGATGCCGTACGCCCAGCTCGGACTCACCATTCAGGGCGCGATTCTCTTCGCCATCGTCGTCAGCGTCGCCGCGCAGACGGGAGATCTCGCGGAGTCGCTGCTGAAGAGGGAAGCCGGTGTTAAAGACAGCTCTCGAATCCTTCCCGGACATGGCGGGATACTCGATCGATTCGACAGTTTGCTGTTCGTGATGCCCATTGCGTTTCTGCTGCTGGGCCGCTTGCTGCTGCCCGTCCCGCAGTGACGCCCGCGTCCGCCACACGGCCAAAGGGCGTGGCGGTGCTGGGTTCGACGGGGTCGATCGGCACGACCGCGCTCCGCGTGCTGGACCGACAGCGGCTGCGCTTTCAAGTGAAGGCTCTCACTGCCAACAGCAATGGCGCGCTCCTCAGGGAGCAGGTGCGCCAGTTCGAGCCCACTTTCGTCGGCATCGTAGAATCGAACGCCGATGCCGACGACGCCTGGCAAAGCGGAACCGGTGCCCTCGTTGCGGCCGCAACGCGTGACGACGTCGATATCGTGCTCAACGCGATCGTGGGCGCAGCCGGCCTCGACGCCACGCTGGCGGCACTCGAGAAAGGAAAGCGTGTCGCGCTCGCGAACAAGGAAACCCTGGTGATCGCCGGCGATCTGGTGCGCGATGCGTGCGCCGCGGGATCGGGAGAGGTCATTCCCGTCGACAGCGAGCACAGCGCGATACTGCAGTGCATAACCGGGCACCCCGCGTCACAGGTTCGTCGCGTGGTGCTCACCGCGTCCGGCGGACCCTTTCGCGACTGGGCGCCGGAACGCCTCGCGCGTGCAACGGTGGAAGACGCGCTGCGTCACCCGACCTGGCGGATGGGCCGCAAGATCACGATCGACAGCGCGACACTGGCGAACAAGGCACTCGAAGTCATAGAGGCCCATTTTCTCTTCGGCCTGCCATACGACAAGATCGAGGTTGTCGTCCATCCGCAGAGCGTGGTCCACTCATTTGTGGAGTTCATCGACGGCAGCGTCGTCGCCCAGATGAGTGTGCCGACAATGGAATTGCCAGTGCTCTACGCACTTACGCATCCGGAGCGGGTAGAAGATGATGGTGTGCCGCCGTTCGATCCTGTTAAACTTTCCCCCATGACTTTCGAGCATGTGAATCACGAGCGCTTTCCCGCGCTCCGTCTTGGTATCACCGCCGGCAAGGCCGGAGGCGCTGCGCCCGCGGTGTTCAACGCCGCCAACGAATGCGCGGTCGCGGCGTTTCTCGCCGGCAAAATCGAGTTCGCCGACATTCCACGCGCGATTTCTTCCGCGCTCGATGAGCTGGCTGGCCTTCCGTCGGGCACCCGCGATCAACTGCTTGCGGCCGACGCAACCGCGCGGCGTCATGTTCAACAGATGCTCAAGTGCTGAGCTGGCTCGCTCCGATCATCGTTTTCGGGCTCGTCGTGTTCGTGCACGAGCTTGGGCATTTCATCGCGGCCAAGCTCACGGGTGTGTATGCTCCGCGGTTTTCCATCGGCTTTGGTCCGTCTCTGCTCAAGAAGCGCTTCGGCGAAACGGAGTACGTGCTCGCGGCGTTGCCCCTGGGTGGTTACGTCCGCATGGCATCCCGGGAGGACGAGGCAACGGCGTTCCTCGAAGGTGGAAGCGAGAATTCCGCCACGGCGCCCGGCAGCGCCAAGGACGGCTACGACCCGAACGCGATGATTCCCTTTGGGCCGTTGCCCATCCCCGAATCACGGTGGTTCGAGTCGAAGCCGCTGCCGGCGCGACTATTCATCATGCTCGCGGGTGTGACGATGAACGCGCTCCTTGCCTACTTCATCTACGTCGGTCTCCTCTGGCATTCGGGAATTCCGACTCCGGTTCCTGTCGCCGCGGTCGTCAGCCCGGGAAAGCCGGCGCAGCAGGCGGGAATCCAGGTGGGCGACAGCATCGTCTCGGTAGACGGGACACCGCTCAAGAAGTGGGAAGTGCTGCTGGATCGAATCGGAGCTTCGGCCGGCGTTCCGATAACCCTGGAAGTGTCTCGCCACGGCAGCCCGTTGACGATCCGCGTGACCCCGCTCGCCGAGACCGTGCCCGATCCCAGGACGGGAGAGAAAAGACGGCTGGGCCGCATTGGAATGATCGCGGATGAGGCGTTTGAGCCGGTTTCGCCCGGCAGGGCGTTCACCGAGGCGTGGCGCATTACGATGGACAACGGCGGCAGGATATTCTCGACGCTCCGAATCCTGCTCTCGAGTGGCGCGGGTGTGTCCGAGCTCGGTGGTCCGATTGCCATCGCGCAGGTGTCGGTTCAGGCCGCACGAGGGGGGATCGAAAATCTTCTGGCCCTCATTGCCCTCATCAGCATCAACGTCGCCGTGTTCAATCTGCTTCCCGTCCCGATCCTCGACGGTGGGCAGATAGTGCTCAACGTCGCGGAGACGGTTCGTGGAAGGGCGTTCAGCGTGCAGACCCGGGAGCGCATCCTCAAAGGCGGCCTCGTGATCATCGGACTGCTGTTCGTGACGGTCACGTTCAACGACATCAGTCGGAACATGCAGAACATCCTGAAGCTGGTCGGACGCATTTTCAGAAAGTCGGCCTAAACTTCGGGGCCGCGAACTCCGTACCTAGAATCGTGGATGCCGGGAGGCGCGATGGATGATCCCCAAGTGTCTGAGAAAAATCGTGACCTATCCGACTGGTGGAATCGCCCGGCGGCTGCGGGGTCGAGCATCGATCGGCCAACAGTCTCCGAGGCGTCCCAACCGCCAGCGCGGGGAATCGTATCGATCTTCGCCAACAACCAGAAGGAAGGACGCTGGCTGGTTCCCGCACACCTTCGTGTCTTCTCTGTTTTCGGCAGCGCCAAGGTGGATCTGCGCGAAGCAATCCTTCAGCACAGGGAATCGACCATCGAGGTGATGTCGATATTCGCGGATGTTCAGATCATCGTGCCACCCGGCGTCGCCGTAGAGTGCGACGGTGACGCTTTGCTCGGCGCATTCACTGTGAGCGAGAGCAAACGGCGCGACAGAACCCCGGCTCCGCCTTCGCTCGGCGGCCCAGTGGTGCGCGTCATCGGCAGCGCGTACGTCGCGAGCGTTACGGTCAAGATCCGCCCGCCCAAGTGATTCCAGTCACGTCTGAGCTGAAACAAAACCGGATGCCGCGACCTTTATGGATCGAGTGACAGCCAAAGGTGGCAAGCTCGTGGGAGAACACGAGACTCCCATCACCGAATTGTAGGACGAGACCCGCGCGGCTAAATTTGAACGCTATGGCTTTCCCCGGCCTGGCAGAGCGCGTGGCAGATGTGCGGGCCAGAATTTTGGCGGCGGTGGCGAGCGGCGGGCATGGGCAGAAGGTCACGATCGTGGCCGTTACGAAAACCCACGAGGCCGACGCGGCACGCGCTGCGTACGAGATGGGCCTGCACGACGTCGGGGAGAACAAGGTTCAGGAAGCGCTGAAGAAGATGGGTCAGGTCGATGTGCCGGTGCGTTGGCATCTGATCGGTCACCTTCAGCGGAACAAGGTAAAGACGCTGGAAAGATTCGTGCTCCTGCATTCGCTCGACAGTTCCCGGCTGGCCGACGCAGTTTGCGCGTTCGGTCTCTCGAGGGAACGCGCCGTCGATGCGTTGATGGAGCTGAACCTGTCCGGCGAAACATCGAAAGACGGATTCACTCCGCTGGAGTTGTTGCCGGTGGCCGAGAGGCTGATGTCCCTGGCAGGGATTCGCATTCGTGGCGTGATGACAATGGCTAGCTTTACTGCGAGTGAAAGCGAGCTGCACCGGACATTTGCGGCAGCCCGCGATGCAAGGCAGGCGTTGGCGGAGGCGGGACACCCCGCCGAAGAGCTGTCGATGGGGATGTCGAACGATTACGAGATTGCAGTGGAAGAAGGGGCGACGATGGTGCGGCTCGGTACCACCCTCTTCGGAGCGAGGACTAAATGATAGACGAAGCGTTTCATCTTACACCTCTCGACGTGCGCCGCTACGACTTCGGTCGGGCGCTGCGCGGGTACAACCCCGCGCGCGTCGATCAGTTCAGGGACCAGGTCGCCGAGGAGATGGAGCGGCTCACGAGAATCAATCAGGACCTCGATTCCAAGGCCCGCAACTTTCACGAGCAGCTCCGCGCGTTTCGCGAGCGCGACAAGGCGCTGAACGATGCGCTCGTTTCGGCGCAGCAGCTGCGAGGCGAAGTGCGTGAGCAGGCGGAGCGAGAGGCGCAGCTGATCCTCCGCGAAGCGCAGGCCGAAGGCGAGCGAATCATCGAGGGCGCGAAAGCCGATGTGCGCCGCATGGAGGAAGTCCTCGACAACCTCGATCGATCCCGCCGGACTTATCTCGCGCAGATGCGAACTCTCATCGCGCGCCAGCTGTCCGAGGTCGAAGCCTCCGATTCGCACGTCGTTGCCAACACGCTGAAGGGCGCGGGCTCCAACTCGTCGGGGCAATCGCAAGAATGACCGCTGTCCGCCCCGTGAAGGTCGCGGGCGGAGACGAGAAGGGCAGGCGCTTTCGCCTGCTTCCGACCGATCGCTCGCCCGATGAACTCGAAAAAGAAGTTCTTGCCCTCTGGAGGGAAGAGAAGCTCTTCGAGCGGACGCTCACGCAGGCCGAGGGAAAGCCCGAGTTCGTCTTTTTCGAGGGCCCGCCCACGGCGAACGGTCGTCCGGGCATCCACCACGTCTTCTCCCGCACCATCAAGGATCTTTTCTGCCGCCACCGCGCCATGCGTGGCCTTCACGTGGCGCGAAAGGCGGGGTGGGACACGCACGGTCTTCCGGTCGAGATCGAAGTGGAAAAGCGGATCGAGACGGAGTTCGGCGTGCGAACGGCGAAGGATCAGATCGAAAAGATCGGTGTCGAGCGCTTCAACGAGATGTGCCGCGAGAGCGTGTGGCGCTACCGCGCCGACTGGGAGGAGATGAGCGAGCGGATCGGCTACTGGCTCGACTACACCGATCCATACGTCACCTACTCCAACAACTACATCGAGAGCGTGTGGTGGGCCCTCGCGACGATGTTCCGACGCGGTCGGCTCTATCGGGGCTACAAGGTTCTTCCCTACTGCGCGCGCTGCGGAACGACGCTGTCCAGTCACGAAGTGGCGCAGGGATACAAGGACGTGAAGGATCCGAGCGCGTTCGTCGCGCTCGATCTCGTCGATGAGAGCTCTCCCGGACGACGCCGCATCCTGGTCTGGACGACTACTCCGTGGACGCTGGTCTCCAACGTTGCGCTTGCCGTAAATCCGTCGCTCGAATACGTGGAGCTGCGGAAGAAAAAATCGGAGACCACTGAGACGGTCATTCTTGCGCAGGCGCGCGTCAATGCCGTGCTCGGCGATGATTTCGCAGCGCGATGGGAGACCATCAGCACGTTCCCCGGCACCAATCTGGTCGGAATGGCCTACAAGCGTCCTCTGGATTGGGTCGAGTACAAGGAAGGAAAGCACGAGATAATCGTCGGAGAGGACTTTGTGTCGCCCGCTGAAGGCACCGGCGTCGTGCACATGGCCCCCGCATTCGGTGCCGACGACTACGCTGCGGGCCTGCGAAACGATCTTGCGTTTCTACAGCCCGTAAACCTGCGCGGCGAGTTTCCCGAGGAGATGCCGCTCGTAGGCGGAAAATTCGTGAAGGACGCGGACCAGATCGTTTTGGAGGAGCTCAAGCGTCGAGGCATACTGTGGAAGTCGTCGCTGCACGAGCACTCCTATCCCCACTGCTGGCGGTGTGATACTCCGCTTCTCTATTACGCGCACACCTCGTGGTTCATTCGCACCACTGAGTTCAAAGACGCGATGCTCGTGCGGAACTCACGGGTCGACTGGCATCCACCCGAGACTGGGTCCGGCCGGTTTGGCGAATGGTTGACGAACAACATCGATTGGGCCGTGTCGCGTGACCGGTATTGGGGGACTCCGCTACCGATCTGGGTCTGTGACAGGGATGCGTCCCATGCCGAAGCGATCGGAGGGTACGCTGAGCTCTCCACGCGATCGGGTGTAGCGCTCGGCGAGGGCTTCGATCCCCACAAGCCCTTCATCGATCGCTACTCGTGGAAGTGCGAGTGCGGGGGGACCATGACGCGCACACCAGAGGTGGTCGACGCGTGGTTCGACTCGGGCTCGATGCCGTTCGCTCAGTGGCATTTCCCCTTCGAGAATCGCGAGACCTTCGCGCGATATTATCCGGCCGATTTCATCGCGGAAGGCATCGACCAGACTCGAGGATGGTTCTATTCGCTGCTCGCGATCGCGACCGGCCTTGGCGAGGCTCTTCCCAACAACCTCCTTGCGCACGAGACGCATTCTCCCCAGCTGGGCGACACGGCGCCCTACCGGGCCGTGGTCGTCAACGACCTCGTGCAGGACGCGCAGGGCCAGAAAATGTCCAAGCACGTCGGCAACATTGTCGATCCGTCCACGGTTATCCCGCGACACGGCGCCGACGCAGTGCGGCTGTTCCTCACGACATCCAGCCAGATCTGGATGCCCCGCCGCTTTGATGAGGCGGGAATCCGCGACACGGCCGGCCGATTTCTGCTCACGTTCAAGAACGTCTACACCGGCATTTTCGCCGAGTACGCGAATTTCGGATGGTCGCCGTCGGCGCAGGATCCACCGCCGGCGGAGCGCCCGCTGCTCGACCGCTGGGTTCTGTCGCGACTGGCCACCGTAGAGCGCGAGGCCGACGACCAACTGGGGCGCTTCGAGGCGACCAACGCGGCGAAGTCGGTCATGACCTTCTTCGACGAGGACGTCTCCAAGTGGTTCGTACGCCAGAGCCGGCATCGCTTCTATGACGTGGAGGACACCGACAACCGCGCCGCGTTCGCCACGCTGCACGAGATCCTTACGGTTACATGCAGGCTTCTCGCGCCCTTTGCGCCATTTGTGACGGACTGGGTCCACCGCGAGCTTACCGGAAACTCCGTGCATCTCGCCTCCTACGCGCGCCCGCACCCGGACGCGATCGACGTCGATCTGGAGCGTGCGATGTCGCACATAAGGACGCTCGCCACGTTGGGGCGGGCGGCGAGAGAGGAAGCCGGCGTGAAGGTTCGCCAGCCGCTTGGCAGGTTGGTCTGTGTTGTGCCTTTACCGGGCGTAGGCGGCCGGGTTGGCGCGTCGCTGGCCGAGGCGATGCTCCAGGAGTTGAGTCCGCTGCTGGCGGCCGAACTGAACATTAAGAAGGTGGAGTTCATCTCCAGCGCTGACGATCTAGTAACTTTAGAGGCTCGACCGAATTTCCGTTCGCTGGGTAAGAAGTTCGGCAAGAAGACGCCTCTTGCCAGCGAAGCCGTTCAGGCGCTGAACAGCGAGGCGTTGCGGGAGTTCGAAGCGGGAAAGCCGTTGTACGTCTCGGTCGAGAACGAATCGCGTGAGCTGAGCGCCGAGGATCTGACGATCGTTCGGCGCGCATCGGGCGAGCTGGTGGTGAAGGAGGAGAGCGGGTATTTTGCCGCCCTCGATCCGGTCGTGACTCGCGAGCTCCGGCTCGAGGGATTCGCCCGGGAAATCGTGAGCCGAATCCAGAAGCTGAGGAAGGAATTGGGTTTTGCAGTGAGTGATCGCATTACGCTGTTCATTGGGGCAGGCGCGGAAATTCAGGAAGCGGTGAAGGCCTTCCAGAGATGGATTGCCGACGAGGTCCTGGCAGTTCGAGTCAGCATTGAAGACGAAATCGACGACACATACGCGACGCATGCGTTCGACCTTGATGGGCAGAGCGTTCAAGTCGCCTTGGAAAGGGTAGAATAGAAATGGGAGCAGCAGCCAGCAGCAAGAAGCCGAAGGCGATGCCGAAGAAGAACCTTCAGCATTTCGAGAAGCGCCTTCTCGAGGAGAGAAAGCGCGTCCTGAAGGAGCTGGGGCATTACGACGAGACGTTCGGATCCACGCCGCAGGGCGCGGACGGCGATCTGAGTGCGTACTCTTTCCACATGGCGGATCAGGGCACGGACGCGATGGAGCGTGAAAAGGCGTTTCTGTTTGCGAGCCAGGAAGGTCGCTTCCTCTGGCACATCGATGAGGCGCTGCGCCGCCTTTACAGAAATCCCGAGCAGTTCGGGAAGTGCCACAACTGCGGAAAGGACATCACGTTCGAGCGGCTCGACGCGCTGCCGCACGCGCGGTATTGCATCGAATGCAAACAGCGCGAAGAAGATGGAAAGCGCCAAGCCTAATCCGCCCCTCTTCTGGGGGACACTCGTCACGGTCGTGGCGCTCGACCTGGTGACGAAGCTGATCGCCGCAGCGACGCTTTCACCGCAGCACATCCCGCACGAGATCCTGGGCAGCCACCTGCGACTGACGCTAGTCTACAACCCTGGCGCGGCGTTCGGCCTCAACCTCGGGATCTACTCGCGGTGGATCTTCATGGCGCTCACGGCAGGCGCGCTCGTCATCCTGATTCGCCTCTACCAGGCGACTCGGCAGGGCGACTTCCTGAGGACCTTCGCTCTCGCGCTGGTCTGCGGCGGAGCTGTGGGCAACCTGCTCGACCGCATACGCTCGGCGACGGGCGTCGTCGATTTCATCGACGTTGGCGTGGGAAATTTTCGCTGGCCGACGTTCAACGTCGCTGACACCGCGGTGAGCATCGGCGCGTTTCTGCTCGCGTGGGTGTTGTGGGGAGAGGAGCGATCGCCTGCGACAAGCGTCGCACCGGCCTCAGTGTCGGATACACCCACCGAGATCTAGGCCTGAGCGACACCAGACAGTTTCCAGTCGAGGCGGACAGCGATGTCCGCCTCGACCGCTTTATTGCCCAGAGGGCCCAGCTGTCGCGAACGCAGGCGGCGACACTCATCGCCCAGGGGCACGTGCTGGTGGACGGCAGGCGGCAAAAGGCCAGCTACCGCACCGAGCCGGGTCAGCTGGTGACGGTCGCCATACCGCCTGTGGACAAGCGGCCGATTGCCGGTGAAGACATCCCGGTCAGCGTCATCTACGAGGACGAATTTCTGCTGGTGGTCGACAAACCGGCGGGGATGGTAGTTCATCCCGCCCCGGGGAACTGGACCGGGACGCTGGTTAACGCGCTCCTCGGACGCGGGGGCGCATTGTCGAGCGAGGGGGAGCCGGAGCGTGCCGGGATGGTCCACCGCCTGGACAAGGAGACCTCGGGGCTATTGGTCGTGGCGAAGACCGACCGGGCCCACCGACTCCTTAGCGCGGCGATCGCCGCCCGGCGGGTCGTGCGAAGGTACGCGGTGATGACGTGGGGTCACGTCACCAGCGACGCCTTTACCATCGACAAGCCGATAGCCCGGGATCCGCGAGACCGGAAGCGCATGGCAATCGTCAATAAAGGTCGGCCGGCCAAGACCGACCTCATACGCCTTGCCCGGTTCGACGCGGGGGACCTTCTTCGTGCGCATCTCCATTCAGGACGGACTCATCAAATCCGCGTTCATCTCGCGTCTATCGGCCATCCTGTCATGGGCGACGACGTGTATGGCGGAGGCGGAGGACGTCGTGTGGCCGGACTTCCTCCCAAGCGGCATTACCTCCACGCGGCATGGCTCGCGTTCAACCACCCCGTGACCGGCGAGGCCCTCGATTTTCGCTCTCCGCTGCCGGAGGATCTGTCTCACGCGCTTTCGGTCATCTCGGGAGAGCACCTCCTGCCGGCTGGCGTCGATCCACTGACTGCCTTTCGATTCTATGAGTGAGGTCATCACCGTCCCACCCGAAGAAGTCGTCCAGGAAGAGCCGCCCGTACCCACGCGGCGGCTTCTGGCGTTCGACGTTGGTGGGCAGGTCTTCGCCTGCGACATGGATTGCTTTCGGGAAATCGTGCCCGCACAGCGAACGACCAGGATGCCGGGCGCGCCGGATACGGTGTGCGGACTCATCAATTTGCGCGGAACGATTGTGACGGTGATCGACGGGGGAATTCTGCTAGCCAGGCGTCCCTGCAACAGGGGAACCGGGCTGACTTTGCTGATCGACTATTTCGAGCGGCTGGCGGGAGTGGGCGTGGACGACGTGCGCGACATCCACGATGTGCCGATTGATCAGTTTACCGACGCGACGGGTCCGGAGTCGCTCGCGTCGGGAATCGTGACCGGTGCGGTTGAAATCGAAGGGAAAAAAGTACTCGTGCTCGACGTCAGGGCGTTGGTTCAGGAAGTTCTCGGACAAGGGAGGTAGGGTGAGCAGCACTGTTCTGGTTTGTGACGATGCCGTGTTCATGCGGACGATGGTTAGCGACATCCTGTCGCAGGCGGGATTTACCGTCGTGGGCGAGGCGGAGAATGGGAAGCAGGCGGTGGAGAAGTATCAGGAGCTCAAGCCCGATCTCGTGACCATGGATATCATCATGCCCGAGATGGGCGGGATCGAAGCCGTCAAGCAGATCACGCAGATGGATCCAGGAGCGCGGATTCTCATGTGCAGCGCGATGGGCCAGCAGGCGCTGGTACAGGAAGCGCTTCAAGCCGGCGCACGCGACTTCGTCGTGAAGCCGTTCCAGCCGAGCAGGGTGCTCGAAGCCGTCCAGCGGGTGCTCGCGTAAGTGGATACCGGCCGCTACGCCAAGCTGTTTCTCTCCGAGAGCCGCGAACACCTCTCGGAAGTGAACCACGCGCTCCTCGACCTGGAACGAGGGGGCGGCGACGCGGCCATCGCACGACTGTTCCGTTCGGTGCACACGATCAAGGGCATGGGCGGCGCCATGGGATACTCCACGGTGGCCGACCTCTCGCACGAAATGGAGACGCTGCTCGACAAGCTGAGAAGCGGATCTGTCCTCGTGACGCCGGCGATCATGGATACGCTGTTCGCCGGGGCCGATGCGCTCGAACACGCCGTCGACCTGGTCACGGCGCCGACTCCGACGCAGCTCGATGCCGCCGATATCATCGCGCGCATTCGTGTCGCTGCCGGTGAAGAGCAGACGCAGACGTCTACTTCGGAATTCGCGACGATGGCCATCGACAAGGCCAAGGAAGCCGACGTCCCGCTCGCGAAGCCGGCCCGACACATTCGGATCGACGCGCGCCGCCTCGACACTCTGATGAATGTCATGGGTGAGCTGGTGATCGCACGCGACCGCATCGCACAGATCGCCGAAAAGCTGGGTGACGAGGGACTCCTCGAGGCGACGCTTCGGGCATCGCAGATCGTGACGACGCTCCAGAACGAAATAATGACCAGTCGCATGGTTCCAGTGTGGCAGGTGTTCGACCGGTTCCCGAGAGTCGTTCGCGACACCGCGCGCGCCCTCGGCAAGGAGATCGAGTTCAAGATCGAAGGCAAGGAGATCGAGCTGGACCGCTCAATGCTTGACGAGATGGGTGAGCCGGTGTTGCACCTGCTTCGGAATTCCCTCGATCACGGCATAGAGACGCCGACTGAGCGGAAGGCGGCGGGGAAGGATCCGGTTGCGACACTCACCTTGACCGCGGAGCGCGATCGCGCCACGGTCCTCATTCGCGTCACGGATGATGGCCGCGGCATCGACCAGTCGAAGGTGCTCCCCCGCGCAAAGAAAATGGGCCTGGTCGAGTCCGGTACGATGAAGCTCTCCGAAGAGGAGCTCGTTCGCATCATCTCGCGTCCCGGTTTTTCCACGGCCGATAAAGTCACCGACATTTCCGGGCGCGGCGTCGGCTTCGATATCGTGGCGAGCAAAGTGCGGGCGCTCGGCGGTTCGCTGGAGGTTCACACCGACGCCGGATTGGGCACGAACGTCAGCATGCGTCTTCCCCTCACGCTCGCGATTTCGCGCGCACTCGTAGCGCGGGTGGAGAACGAGCTCTATGCCATCCAGCTCACGCACGTTCTGGAAACGTTCGCGCTGTCGGCGCCGATGCTGCTGGAAGTGAAGGGCAGGGAAGTAGTGGCGATCCGCGATGATGTGTTCCCGGCGATCTGGCTGCGGGATCGGGTTGGCCTGCCGGCTCCGGACAAATCCGTCGGACAGGTGGTGCTGGTGGAGCTGGCGGACAAACGCGCCGCGCTGATCGTGGATGAATTCGTGGGTCAGCAGGAAATCGTCGTCAAGCAATTCGACGGCGTGAGCGCAAGCAGAACTCTCTTTAGCGGCGTCACCATCCTGGGTGATGGTGCTCCTGCCCTCATCATAGACCCCTCCATTCTTCTCTGAGATGAAAATTCCCGGCGACGCACGACCAATCGAAAGCGGAAGCACCCTTCTGAGCGGGGCGCGGCTCGACGCGCTGCGCGAGGTTGCGAACATCGGAGCGGGGCACGCCGCGACCGCGCTTTCCACGCTCACGGGCACGCGGATCATGATCAGCGTCCCGATGGTAAACATCGTTCCCCCTGGGGATTTCGTTCCTGAGATCGCGGCCGACGACGAGATCGTCGCCGTACAGATGTCACTGAGTGGGGACATCGGCGGACAGACCGTGTTCCTGCTTGCGACACACGCGGGGCTTCGCCTGGCCGAGCGGATGCTGCGTCGCAAGCGTGGGACGTCGCCGAGCCTCGGTCAGCTGGAGCAATCGGCGCTGAAGGAAGCGGGCAACATTCTCGCCGGCGCCTACCTCACCGCGCTGAGCGAGTTCCTCGGGATGGCGCTGATGCTTTCCCCGCCATCGTTCACGACTGGCGATTCCGCGCACGCGTTGCGCACGCTTGGGGACCACGCGCCGCGCACCGATTCGCCGATCCTCTGCGTGGAGACCGAGTTCTTCCTCGAGGAGCCGGCCGAGAGTCTGCACGGATTCTTCCTGCTCGTTCCGGACTCCAAGGCAATCGATGCCATTTTCCGCGCGGTGCGCGTAGACTGACACGATGACCCCGGCGGCCACTGCCCCTCCAATGGCAGCCGCGAATGGCGGAGAGATCGAAATCCTGCGGTCCTTCGCGCATCGAATCGATCCGTCGGACGCGGGCGCCTACAACAACCTTGGAGTTCTCTATTTCAGAAAGGGACTCACCGACGAGGCGATCGTCGCGTTCTCGCGCGCTCTGGCATTGGACGAGCGCATGGGCGTGGCGCGGAGAAATCTGGAGATTGCCTACGGAGAGAGCGGGATACTCGAGCGCCGCCTTCACGAGCTGGAAGAGCGGCTTCGCGCCAATCCCCAGGATCTCGAAGCGCTCGTTCTGAGCGGGATCGCGGAAAAAACGGCGGGACGGCTCGAGCGCGCGCACTCCCTGTTCCAGCGCGCGATAGAGCTGGATGCGAACAGCTCCGTCCTGCATTTCCTCCTTGCCGAGACTCTCTATAATCGCGGACTGCACGAAGACGCAATGCGCTCGGTGCGGCGGTCGATCGAGCTCAATCCCGAGAATCCGGACGCCCTCTACCTGATCGGATTCATCCTCGGCGACCTCGGACGCAGCGAAGAGGCCGCCGAAGCGAATCGGCGCGCCGTGATGCTGAACCCAACACTCGTGCGCGCTCAGGCTAATCTTTCGCTCGAGATGTACCGGCACGAAGTGACGCCCAGCCGGCAGCAGAAAACTCCGGCGGGTGCGCACATCACGCTTGGTCGCGCGCTGCGTCAGAAGGGATACTTCCAGGAGGCTCTGAAGGAGTACGAGAAGGCGATCGAGGGCGGAGAAGCGAACGCGGAAGTGCTTCAGGCGATGCTCGAGCTCTATCTGCTTCAGCGCGATACGGGAGCGGCGATTGCGACGGCCGACAGGTTCGCGCGCGAGTTCTCGCCTACGGCGAAAACGTGGAACGGGCGCGGCGTGGCGCTCCAGCTCGAGGGCAGGCACACCGAGGCGGAGGACAGCTACAAACGCGCGCTGGAAATCGATCAAAGCTATCCGTACGCGCACAACAACCTTGGCGTTCTCATCTGGCACAAGGGTGATACCAAGAACGCGATCAACAACTTCAGGCGAGCGCTCCAGGCCCCGACGCCTCCGGTAGAGGCGCGACTCAACCTCGCCCTGGGACTTTTTCGCAGAAAGCACATCGATCTCTCGCTCGAGGCTTATCGGCAGGTGCTGAGCACTGCCCCCGAGCATCCGGTGGCGTGGAACGGAATCGGATTGATACTTGTCGAGCTCGAGAAGTACTCGGACGCGAGGAACGCTTTCGCGCGCGCCATCCAGGCGAATCCGGAGTTCGCGGAGGCGCACTACAACCTCAGCTTCACGCTATCGAATCTCGGCGACTTCAGCTCGGCACTGCGGGAAACGAAGCGCGCGCTCTCGCTCGATCCGATGTACACGCCGCAGAAGCTCGAGCTCGCCATCGAGCTTCCGCACGAGGAGATCAGGCTGACCGTGGCTCCTCCGATCACCGAGACCGACACCTCGGTGGATCATGTTGAGGATTTCCACTTCGATCCCGCGATCATCGAAGAGCTGTTCGCGCAAAAGCCAAAGCGCGCGGACCCGACGAGCGAAGATCCAATGGCGGGATTCACGCTCGCGCGAGATCTGATCACCAAAGGCCTTTACGATCGGGCGCAGGGAGAGATCGCTCGCGTTCTTTCCCGCGGGGGCGACAAGATCATCGGATTGGTGCTGGCCGGCGACGGCTTCGCCGCGCAAGGACTTCACGGAGAAGCGCTCGAGCGCTACCGTCGCTCTCTGGAGCTGGAGCCCGCGAACATTTTCGCGCGTCAGGGCACCGCGCGATCACTCCTCGCCCTGGGCCGCGCTGAAGAAGCGCGTCCATTCGCGGAAGCGCTCGTCGAGGCTGGGAGCACGGACGTCAATCTGCTGCTGCTCGCTGCGGAAGCACGCGTGGCCTCGCTCGACAAGCCGGGCGCGCGGGAGATTCTGGCCGCTCTTCGAAAGAGTGACAATCGAAACGCCAACGTCATGAAGCGGGTCGGCGACCTCTATGGCGCGCTTGGAGATGCAGCCGATGCGGTCGCCGCATATCGCGCGAGCCTGGCAATCGACGAGCGTCAGGTGGATACGCGCGTGGCGCTTGGAAGGCTGCTCGCGCGAGCTGGAGACGACATGGGCGCCATTAGAGAGCTGGAGACGGTCCTGGTGACGGCGCCCAATCATGACGCTGCGGTCGTCGAGCTTGTTGGTCCCTATCGCCGCACGGGTCGCTCGCGCAGCGCCCTGCCGCGCGTCGTCGCCCTGATTCGGCGCGATGTCTATCACTTCGCGGCGCTCATAGCGCTCGGAGAGATCCTCATCGACCTCGCGCGCGAGAATGACGCGTTGAACGCCTTCGAACGGGTGCTCCGCTTCGATCCAAACCACGGTGACGCGCTGCGCTACTACAGGTTGCTGCAGAGGGGGAAGATCTAATGGCGATCGAAGGCCCGCTTCGTGAGCTCGGCATCCACGACGTCTTCCAGCTGCTCGATCTCAGCCGGAAGACGGGAACGCTGCGCATCACGTCCCCCGAAAGAAATAACGAGGGAAGCGTGTACTTCGACGCGGGAACGATCGTGGCCGCGACGATGAAGAGCAATCCTCACCTGCTCGGGACGATTCTGGAGCGATCGGGGAAGGCGACGCCGGCGGATCTCGCTCGCGCAACCGCCATGCAGCGCGCGGGCGACAAACGGCGCGTGGGCGAGATTCTCGTGGCCCACGGAATAGTCACGCCGCGCGACATCGACCGCTTCATGCGCCTCCAAATCGAGACGGTGGTGTTCGATCTCATGTCGTGGTCGGAGGGATTCTTCTCGTTCAGCGAGGAGCCTCCTCGCCCGATGCGAAAGGACATCGCTGTCCGTGTGAGTACCGAGTCCCTGCTGATGGAAGGCGCGCGACGCATCGACGAGTGGTCGCGCATGGCCGACAAGATCCCCGACGCGCGCGTGATGCCGAGGTTTGCGCCCCTGGACGAAGGACCGGAGTCATTCATCGATTTGCTTCCGCGCGAGTGGGAACTGCTGTCGGTGATTGACGGCGAGCGAAATCTTCACGAAATCGCGAAGCGCCTGGTGCTTCCGGAATTCGAAGTCGCAAAGATCATCTACGGAATGCTGAGCACAGGCCTCATCGATATCACGCCGCACGATCACGGGACGACGAATGTCTGAGTCGGCCCGCGCCCTGTTCGCAACCGCGATCGGCGAGGCAGAGCAGACGGCCCTGCTCCTCGACGCCGCGGGCGTTCCGCTGGCCGGCAGCTACGTCGACGATCGTGGCCGCGATATTTCCGTCGAGATCGGGGCGGCGTTGAGCGGCGTCGGAAGAGAGGTATCCCGCTCGATGAGGCTTCTCTCGATCGGCGCGTGGACCGCCGTCGTCGTGGAGACCGATGCAGCCACCATCGCGCTGGCTCCCGCTCCCGAGGATGGGCTGGTGCTACTGGCTTCGGCGTCTTCCGTGCCGCTCGGACTGGTTCGGAGAGTGCTGACCCGATCCGTCGCGCTCGCGATCAACTGGATGCAGGGGCGCGCATGAAAGGCGCGCTGGCGGAAGTTGTCGCATCTCTCTCGCATCTCCCTGGTGTCATGGCGGCGATGATAGTGGGCGCGGCCGATGGGCTGATCATCGAGGCGAGCGCGATGAAGGGCGCCGCCGCCGGCGGATCCGACCCGCGCAAACACACCGCGGCGCTCGCGGCGTACCTTTACTCGAAGATCACGCGCGCGTCGGACACGGCCAGGTTGGGAACTCCAGCCTTCATGCGGCTCGAGGCCGAGCGGGGGCAGATCTGCGTAGTGGGCGCGCGCGATGTAGTGCTGGTCACGATCGTGAGCTCCGACGCCAATCTGGGACGAGTGAGGCTGGATATGATGAAAGCAAGCCGGGACAAATCGTGACGCGACCAACAGTGGCCGAGCCGTGGGTGGCAGCGCCGCTCAAGCGGCTGATGGACGACGCGCGTCTGATCTCGGGAGTCATGCTCTATCCCTCGGGACGGGCGGTCGGGCAATTCGGCTTCACGAACGCAGCCGACGTCATGTCCGTGTGCGCGCTCACATCCGCGATCAACGCCTCTGCGCGCGAGCTCGGCCGGCAGCTCGATGGGAAACCGTTTCTCGAGATGCACCACTCGGGCGCGGAACGACAGGTTTTCATGGCCAGGTGCGCCGCGGGCGGCCAGGAATTTCTCTTCGTCGGAGTCTTCGACCGCGAAAGCTCGCTCGGCGTGGTCGAGATCTACTTCGAGGAATTCCAGAAGGCTCTCGTGAATCTGCGCCCCGACGCCGACGCGCCAAAGGTTGTTCCCGCCGGCGACTTCGAGGGCGAGCTCAATCGCAGTCTGGACGCGCTCTTCGGCCCGCTGGGCAGGTAGAATGTCCGTCGTCAACTACGGAACTCGCGAGATCACGTGCAAGATCGTGTACTACGGTCCGGGCCGGTCGGGGAAAACCACGAACCTGCAGCACGTCTACTCCCAGCTGCCCGAAGAGCGAAAGGGCAAGATGGTCTCTCTTGCGACCGACACCGACCGCACGCTCTTCTTCGACTTCCTGCCGCTCGACCTGGGCACGATCTCGGGATTCGCGACGCGTTTCCAGCTCTATACCGTGCCCGGGCAGGTGTACTACGCAGCTACGCGAAAGCTGGTGCTTCAAGGCGTGGACGGCGTCGTCTTCGTCGCCGATAGTCAGTCGCGCCAGCTCGCCGAGAACATCGAGAGCCTGCAGGATCTCCACGCAAATCTGGCCGAGGAAGGACTCGACCCGCGCACGCTGCCGCTGGTGATGCAATACAACAAGCGCGATCTGCCGGCTAGCGAGATCAGCCCGATCGAGGAGCTCGACGAGACACTGAACTTCCGCGGGGTTCCTCACTTCGGCGCCATCGCGATCAATGGCGGAGGCGTCTTCGAGACGCTCCGCAGCATTGCATCGATCGTTCTCGGCCGCCTGAGCGCGCCCGTCGCCAAGAGTACCTGATCCGTGGCAAGCGACGCGAAGAAAGGCGCCGAGGGCGAGGAGGAGAGCGGCGAGTTCGCCGAATTCCTGGCTGACATCAGTCAGGAGATCGCTCAACGCGTCGCATCGCTCTCTCCGTCGTCGAAGAGCACGCCCATCCAGAAAAAGGAGCGTCCCGCGCCGACCGATCCCCGGGTCATAGTTGACTGGGAGAACATCGCCGACCGAATGATCGAGGAGATGCGCTGATGGCTATCAAGGGTAGCCTGAAGGAAGCGAGTCTTCCCGACGTTCTGCAGCTGCTGTCGATGGGCAAAAAGACCGGCTGTCTCGGTCTGTCACTGCACGACAGCTTCGGGTCGATCTACTTCGATGGCGGGCGCATCTGTCACGCGTCGATCGTGAATCGTCCGCTCGACACGGATAACGCGGTGTACACGCTGTTCACCTGGACGAGCGGCACCTTCAATTTCGAGCCCGGGGTCGAGCCGGAGGATGGTGCGGAGCGCGTATCCGTGGATCCCCAGTCGCTGCTGCTCGAGGGCGCGCGGCGCGTCGACGAGTGGTCCCTCATCGAAAAGAAGATTCCGAGCTTCGACGTGGTGTTCAGCATCGACCGGCCGCGGCTGCTGTTGAACCGCGACACGCTTTCGCCGGAGCAGGAAGCACTCATTCCACTCATCGACGGTCACCGCGACATCAACGGCCTGATACGCGATTCGAGTCTCGGTGAATTCGAAGTGGGGAAAGCGCTCTATGGACTGCTGAACGCTTCATTCCTCCTTCCGGTCGGACGCAAGAGAACGACCCCATCGCTGCCGCGAAACGCGAGTCCGCTGGAACGGCGCGAGCTCGCCAGCGCGCTTTATAGAGCGGGAATGCACGACGAAGCCCAGCGTGAGTTCCGCGCGCTGGTGGAAGGGGCCGCGGACCCTGTCGCATCCTTTTTTCTCGGCCTCATCTCGATGCGGCGAAAGGAATGGGCGAGCGCCGTCAACGCCTTCATGACAGCCGCGCCCCACGCGCCGAGCAAGACGAGCCTGCTGCACAATCTCGCGCTGGCATACGAGCACCTTGGACAGCTGGAAAAAGCGAAGCTCGTGATCGACCGCGCCGTAAGCGCCGGTGGAAATAGAGAGCCGCTAATTCTGCTGGAGTCGGCCGTGATATCCGCGCTCCAGGGCGACGGACAGGCCGCGAAGGTCGCACTCAGCGAAGCACGAAGTCTGTGGACATCCGGCCCGCCGCCGGTGTGGTTTCATTACGCGGCCAAAGTCGCGGCGATGACCGACGATCCGGATCGGGAGATGCTCCTTCTCTCCGCGGCGGCCGAGACCCATCCCGAGTCGCCGGTGCTGTTGAACAATCTTGCGGCCGCGTACCTGAAGCGCGGCGATTATACGAGCGCGCGCGAGACGGCCGAGAAGGGTATCGCCATCGCGCCGGAGCTTCCTCAGCTCAGGCGCAACCTCTCCTCCGCGCTCGAGGGAATTGCGCATGCTCAACGCGACGCCACCCAAACGACGAACCGCCCCTGACGGCCATTCCGGAAATAATCGATGAGGACGAGGCTGGGTTCCACGCGTTGATGGACAAGATCACGCGCGAACGCGGATTCCAGTGCTCCAGCTACAAGGACAAATGCCTGCGGCGACGGATCCTCGTTCGCATGCGTGCCCGCAGTCTCATGGGCTATCGGGACTATGCGCAGCTCCTCGATACGGACGAGCGTGAATACGCGCGTCTAATGGGATCGCTCACCGTCAACGTTACGAAATTCTTCCGCAACTGGGAGACGTATTCGGCGATCGATCAGAAGGTGATTCCAGACTTGTTGGAGCGGTCGGAGCGGGAGATTCGCGTCTGGAGCGCGGGCTGCTCTTCGGGTGAAGAACCCTATTCACTGGCAATCCTGATGCACAGGTACGCGGCAGCCAGGCGCGAGACTGACCGTCTCGAAGTGGTGTCGATTGTCGGAACCGATATCGACGCCGATTGCCTCGCCGAGGCCGAAGTCGCTGTCTACAAGGATTCCGCGCTGGGTGATACGCCGCCGGAGTTGCGCCGCGAATACTTCCCGCGGCTGGACGGCTTAAACACCGTGGTGCCCGAAGTGCGAAGCCTGGTGAGCTTCGAGCTCAGCGATCTGCTGCACTTCAAGACGCCCGTCGACAATGCGCACCTCATCGTCTGCCGGAATGTCATCATATACTTCGAGCGCGCCGCGCAGGACGCGCTCATCGCACACTTTCACAAAACGCTCGCTCCGGGCGGCTTCCTCGTGCTGGGCAAGGTAGAGACACTGCTCGGCGACTCGAGATCTCTATTCTCCCCCGTGAATGCGCGCGAACGCATTTTCCGCAAGCTCTGACGCACGCGCCGCGGCTAATGAGCGAAACACTTTCGACCGTGCTGGTCGTCGATGATAGCGCCTTCATGCGCACCCTCATCGCCGAGATGGTCGAGTCCAGTGGCGAGTATCGAGTCGTGGGCGCCGCGGCGGACGGGCTCGAGGCGATCGATGCGATCAGATCGCTGGATCCCGATATCGTGACCCTCGACATCGAGATGCCGCGCCTCGATGGGCTCCAGGCACTCGAGACGATCATGCGGGAGTTGGCGCGTCCCGTAGTGATGCTCAGTGCAGCGGGCTCGGAGCGCGGAAACGAGATGACGCTTCGCGCGCTCGAGCGCGGAGCAGTGGAATTCGTCAGAAAACCATCCGGACCAATAAGCATCGATCTGCTGACGGTGCGACAGGAGCTGCTTGCCGCTTTGGGCGCCGCGCGCGCGGTCAACATGGCGGGGGTGAAAACCCCTCCGCACGCTGGCGTTCCAGTAGGGGCGGAGACCGTCCCCAAGAAGGCGGCGGGAGCGGCAACCAGAATAGTTGTCATCGCCGCTTCGACGGGAGGTCCGCGCGCGCTCGGCGAGATCATTCCGCACTTGCCGGACAATCTTGGCGCGGCGGTGATGGTGGTTCAGCACATGCCGCGCGAATTCACGAGGACGCTCGCGCGCAGACTCGATCTGATGAGTCACCTTCCGGTCGCCGAAGCAATCGACGGCGAGACGCTTCTCGAGAATCACGTCTACCTGGCTCCGGGCGGTTTCCATCTTACGGTGACAGGCGAGCCGGGCAGTGCCACGGTACGACTCGACAGCTTGCCGACGATCTGGGGCGTGAGACCCGCGGCCGATCCGCTGTTCGCGTCGGTTGCCGACACCTTTGGCGATGCCGCGATCGGGGTTGTTCTCACCGGAATGGGCCGCGACGGCGCCGAGGGGCTGCGACGCGTTCGCGCGGCCGGCGGAACGGCGGTGGTGCAGGATCAGGACAGCTCCATCGTGTATGGAATGCCCTTGGCGGCGCTGCAGCTGGCCGGCGCCGACAAAATCGCGGGAGTGCACGAGCTGGCACGCATCATCAGGAATATCTGCCGCTCCAGAATGCGAGGCATTGGCGGATGAATGCAGCCGGGATATCGTACTCGAATGATTGCTCACCACCCAAACGATTCAGAGGAAAAATGAACGAAGGCAGAATTGGCCATGCGTAGAATGCTCGTCACCGGGGCGGCCGGATTCATCGGCAGCAATTTCGTACATTTCTGGGCCGAGAATCATCCCGGAGACGCGATCGTCGGGCTGGACGCGCTCACGTACGCCGGCAATCTGTCGAGTCTCGCGTCCCTCACGGACAACGCGAAGTTCACGTTCGTAAAGGGCGACATCCGCGACGGGGACGCCGTGCGCGCGATTCTCAAGGGAGAAGGAGTCGACACCATCGTGCACTTTGCCGCGGAGACGCACGTCGACCGCTCGATTCGCGGGCCGGACCCATTCATCGAAACGAACGTACTGGGCACGCACGAGCTGCTCAAAGCCGCTCGCGATATCTGGTCCGAGGACTGGTCGGGGGGGGCGAGGCGCTTCCACCATATCTCGACCGACGAGGTGTATGGCTCCCTCGCGCCCACGGCGGCCGCGTTCACCGAAGACAACTCGTACGCGCCGAATTCGCCGTACGCGGCCAGCAAGGCGGCCTCGGACCACCTCGTGCGGGCCTACCACCACACCTATGCGCTTCCTGTCACCACGACCAACTGCTCGAACAACTACGGGCCCTTTCATTTTCCGGAGAAGCTCATTCCGCTGACCATTGTGAACGCTCTCGATGGGAAGCCGCTCCCTGTGTATGGTGATGGGCTGCAGATCCGGGACTGGTTGTATGTCCGCGACCACTGCCGCGGAATCGAGCGCGTTCTGGAAAAGGGCAGGCTGGGCGAGACCTACAACCTTGGCGGAAACTCGGAGCGGCAGAACATCGACGTGGTGAAGGGAATCTGCGCACATGTGAACAAGATTTTTGCTGAAGACGAGAAAGTGCGCGAGCGCTTTCCCAAGTGTCCTGCCGCGACGGGAGGCGACACCGCCGAGCTGATCGCATTCGTGAAGGATCGTCCCGGGCACGACCGCCGCTACGCGGTCGATGCGATGAAGGCAACCCTGGAGACCGGTTACGGACCGGCGCAGTCCTTTGAGACGGGGTTGCTGAAGACCGTAAAATGGTACATCGCCAACGAGCCGTGGTGGCGCGCGGTCATGGACGGCAGCTACCGCGACTGGGTGGAAACGCACTATTCGGGGAGCAGGAAAGCGCCAACCTGAGCGATTGTACAACTTATAGGTGTACGATTTGGGTTGACACGCATTTCCTCGCGCCCTACACTACGTCGCTTATGGCCAAAATCGATCTTGCAAGCGGTGCTCGGGCGAGCCGCGATACCAGAGGCGGGCGCACCTGGCTTTACTGGACCGTCGCGGTGCTGGTACTCGTCGCCGGCTTCGCCGATCTCGCGCGCGGAGGCGTGACCCTTGCCCCAATCCTGCTCGTGATTGGCTACTGCGTGCTGGTTCCGCTGGCCATCCTGCGGTGACTTAGGGGCTCGGTTCTGCACCGGGCGAGTAGCTCAGTTGGTTAGAGCGCCTGCCTTACACGCAGGATGTCGGGGGTTCGAGTCCCTCCTCGCCCACTTAATGCTTAGTGGACCCACATATTGGAGTTGGTGTAAGAATCTCTACCGTCCTGGAGGTTATACCATTGAAGGCACGTCCTCGTTATTCAGGTCTCGCGCTTACGCTCACGAGTGCGGCGTTGCTGGCTGCTGTCGGGTCGCCAGCGATTGCCCAGACGCGCACGGGCGAGCGAGTCATGATCCCAACTCTGCAAAGCTCAGACAAGGATCTGGGCGGGCAGGCGGCGGAAGCCATCCGCAGCCAGCTTCAGAAGCAGACCAATGTTCGGGACCTCGTCGTGGTCCCCAAAGCAGACATAATCAACAGCCTGACGTCTTCGGGCTACAGTCCGACGGAAGCGCTCGCTCCCGGCGATGCGAAGGCGCTCGCGACTCTCGTGCGCGCTCCGCAGTATCTGGATGGCACTGTTACCAAGACACCGACCGGTTACAAGATCGATTCGCGACTGATCATCTCGCGCGACATGACCCGCGGTCAGGTGCTTCCCACGGCGCAGGGCGCCAAGCTGGATGATGCCGCCAGCCAGGTCGCCAAGTCGATCAAGGATGCGCGCCGGCAGCTCGCCGGCGAGGAAGCCTGCCACAACGCCGTCGCACAGGGCAAGTATCAGGAAGGTGTGACCGCCGCCCGTGGGGCGCTGGCCGGATATCCGACCGCCAACATTGCCGGAGCCTGCCTTGTAGACGCCTACGCCGGTCTCAAGATGGAAGACTCCGTCATCGCGGTTTCGGAGCGAATTCGCGCCAGCGATCCTCGGAACACTGTCGCCTTGAGACGTCTCGTGGAGGCTTACGAGACGAGACATGATACGACCAATGAGCTCAAGGCACTTGGTGCCCTCGCTGCCGCCGATCCAACCAACATCAAGCTCGTTCAGGATGTTATTGCTACGTTCGCACAGGTAGGGCATGCGCAGGATGCGGTTCCCCTGGTTCGCGATCTCGTTCAGAACAACCCGGGTGACCCGCAGCTGCTGAACCTGGCATGGAAGGTTTACATGAACGCCAAGGATTTCCAGGACGCGCTCAATGTCGGCGACGAGATGATCCGCGTCGACACGGCGGCTGCTACGGCCGACTATTACTCGCGTACTGCCGGCGCATATGCCGCGATGGGACAAAAGCAGAAGGCGGCAGAGGCGGCAGCCCTCGGCGTGAGGAAATTCCCGAACGATCCGAACATCCAGCTGTTCAACGCCCAGGCGCTGTTTCAGGCCGGCCAGCTTCTTCAGGCTCTGGATGCCGCGAAGAAGGTGGTGGCTGCAAATCCGAAGAATGCGCCGGGATATTTCCTTCTCGCGACCGTGCAGGATTCATTGAACCAGTACGACGATCTGTACAACACGATCCAGACGGCCAAAAACAATGGGGTTGATGCAGGCACTCTCGCGCAGCTCGCACTCAAGCAGGGGAACGACGCCTACAAAGCCGGACAGGCCTCGAAGGATCGCGCGGACTTCCAGCGTGGCATCAAGTTCCTCCAGCTCTCAGACCAGCTCCAGACGTCGGTGGACGCCAAGTTCCTCCTCGGCGCGAGCGCGTTCCTGGTCGGACAAAGCGCAACGACTGATGCCAGTGCAAAGAAGAGCTGCGACCTGGCTCGAACGGCTCGTGACGCATTCAATCTCGCGTCGATAAACCTGCCCGCTGGCGGACAGAAATACCCGACCGAGGCCGCTCAGCTCATGACGGCGATTCCGCAGTTCACGCCCGCCGTCGACAATGAGGTGAAGCGCTTCTGTAAATGACCGACGCTCCGGCCGGCCCGTGGAGTAGCTCCTACCACGCGCCGGTCCTTGTAAAGGAGGTCAGCGCGCTGCTCGCTGGCGCCAGAGAAGTACTCGATTGCACGCTGGGAGGAGGAGGGCACAGCGAGGCTCTCCTCCAGGCAGGATCGTCCGTCGTCGCGCTCGACCGCGATGACGCTGCAATGGATGAAGCGCGAAAGCGGCTGGCGCCTTACGAGGCGTCCGGCCGCTTTCTCGCGATCAGGGGCAATTTTGCAGAGATCGACCGCATTCCCGAGCTGGCCGGCCGCACCTTTGACGGCATCCTGGCGGATCTCGGGGTGTCCTCCCACCAGATAGACGCCGACGAGAGAGGTTTCTCTTTCCGGCCTGGCGCGTTACTCGACATGAGGATGGACCGTCGCTCTACTGCGACCGCCGCCGAATTGTTGAACACGCTGGATGAGGCCGACCTATCCCACATTTTTCGCGACTATGGAGACGAGCCCAGAGCCAACCGCCTCGCTCGGGAAATCGTGCGTCGCCGCGAGCGTAAGCCAATGCACGTAAGCGACGATCTGGTCGATGCGATACGCGGCGCGTTCGGGGCTCGCATGGGCCCCGGAGACTTCGCGCGCCTGTTCCAGGCGGTCCGCATTGCCGTGAACGACGAGCTGGCTGCGCTCGAAACGGCTTTGCCGCTTCTGCGCGACCGGCTGAATCCGGGCGGCGTTCTCGCCGTGATCGCCTATCACTCGGGCGAGGATCGTCTGGCCAAGCACACAATGCGCGAATGGAGCAAGTCGTGCGTGTGTCCGCCGAGGCAGCTGCAATGCACGTGTCGCGGGCATGCGCTCGGCGACGTTCTCACCAAAAGAGCTGTGATCGCCAGCGATGCCGAACGAAATACCAACCCGCGCTCTCGCAGCGCGAGACTGCGCGCATGGCGAAACGCGGCGTAGCGCTTCGGGGGAGAACCCTGATTGCGCTCGTGCTCGCCAGCTTCGTCCTGGTCGCGCTGGCGATCGTGTGGCGCAGGACGATCGGCATCGGGCAGTCGGAGATCCTCGCTGCGCTCGATGTCAAGCGGACAGAGCTGGAGGGCGAGCGCGCGCGACTCGAGGGCGAGATACGCGACGCATCGTCGCGCCAGCGCCTGGGCAATGCCGCCGAGTCCCGGTTGGGGATGCACATTCCTTCCGACAGGCAGGTCGTGATCCTTCCGCGAGTGGGGCTGCGTGAAAGCCCCTAATCGTGTCACGGTACTTCACGGATTCTTCGTCCTGTTCGCGCTCGCGCTGGTCGCGCGCGTGGGACAGGTGCAGGTGATAGAAGGCAAAGACTGGGCTGCGCGCGGAAAGCGTCAGCACTTTTTCGCTGCGACCGCGGCCGCGCCACGCGGCGAGATCCTCGATGCCACCGGCAATACTTTGGTCGAGAGCCGCGAGCTCTCGCGCGTAGCCGTCGCTCTTCCGGAGGTGCGGGACACGGCTCTCGTCCTCAGGGCGCTTCGTCACGCGCGGCTCGACGTCGGGCTCGTGCGCGCCGCGATAGACCGCCGGCGCCGATGGATCGATCTGCCCGGGCTCTATACGCAGGCCGACCTGGCTTCGGTCTCGAAGCTCAATGGCGTGCATCTGACGCCAGTGCTGCAGCGCGTGTACGGGCAGTCGAGTGGAATCAAGCGCATCGTCGGCAGTCTCGATGGACACGGCAATCCCCTCGACGGTCTCGAGCTCGCGCTCGACACGATTTTGCGCGGCGATTCCGGACGGGTGAGTCTCGCGCGCGACAAGAACGGCCGGCCGTTGGACAGCCCGGACGGCTGGACCGATCAGCCCCGTGCGGGCTCGACCGTCGTACTCACGATCAACAATGCGCTCCAGGATATTTGCGAGCGCGAGCTCGGAATCGCGGTCGACAGCCTTCACGCCAGCGGCGGCGACATAGTCGTCATGAATCCCCACACGGGCGAAATACTCGCGCTCGCGAGCAACAGGGTGGGTCACACGTCGTTCTCGAATACAGCCGTGACCGAGCCTTTCGAGCCCGGATCGACACTCAAGCCTTTCGTTGCAGCATCGCTCCTCGAGCGACGGCGGGCGAAACCGAGTGACGTCGTGAATACCCATGGCGGTACACTCGAAATCGATGGCCGGACGATCACTGACACGCACAAGACGGCGGAGCTATCGCTCGCGGACGTCATTCGCTTTTCCAGCAACATCGGCATCGTCGAATTCGGCCGGCGGCTCACGCCGCGGCAGAAGTACGAGACGTTCCGCGATCTTGGCTTCGGGATGCAGCTGGGGGTGCCGCTCCCCGCCGAATCACCGGGAACGCTCCGGGAGCCAAAGGAATGGTCGAAGCAGACGAGCGCTTCGATTCTCATGGGCTACGAGATCGCCGTCACCCCGCTCCAGCTCGTTACCGCGTACTCGGCCATCGCAAATGGCGGCGAGCTGCTCGAACCGCATCTGGTGAAGGAAATCCGCTCCCTCGACGGGAAGGTGCTCTATCGGGCCGAGCCCAAGCCGGTGCGAAGAGTGATGTCGGGAGAGGTCGCGCGCACGATTCAGGAGATGCTGCTCGCCGTCGTGCAGGAGGGAACCGCGACGAAGGCCGATCTCGAGACGTTCGATGTCGCGGGCAAGAGCGGGACCGCCCGCCGCACGTCGCAGAACGCTGGCTACACCACCGGGAACTACACCGCCTCTTTCGTCGGACTGTTTCCTGGAAAGGATCCCCAGTACGTAGTGCTGGTGAAGCTAGACAGTCCAACCGGACACCATTACGCGGGCGGCGACATCGCCGCACCCGTGACGCGAATAGTATTGCGGGCGGCCTTGGCGGCGCGCGATGCCGCCCTCAATCGCGAGGACCTCGCGACGTCCGAAAAAAGCGCAGTAGCAAATGGTTCGAAGGAGCGTTCAGGGACGGCCAATGTTGCTGGCCGCCCGTCCACGCAGACGATCAGTCGCGATGCGAGCGAAAGCGTCGATCCGTCGGAGTTCGATCCCGGCGGCAATCTGAAATCTCGCGCGTCGGGCGAATCGGAAGAGGGAACGACATCATATGTCGTCGAGCTTCCGACGTCGCCCCGATCCGCGCCGATCGCCGTCTCTCCGCGCGCGGTTCCGAATGTGAATGGCATGTCGATAAGAGAGGCGGTCCGCGCGCTCCACGGCGCGGGATTCCGGGTGCGCATTTCGAGTGCGGCGTCGTCCGGCACCCAGCCGCTCGCCGGCACCCTGGCAGCGCCAGGAATCCTCGTTCAACTGAATCGCGCGATCCAATGAGTCTCGTCATATCCGAGATCCAGTCGGCGCTCAGCAAACGCGGACTGCTGGTCGGGGTCGAAGGAAAGCTGCCCGCCGAAGCAACAGGCATCGCCGATGACAGCCGGCACATTCAACCAGGCGATCTGTTCATCGCAGTGCGGGGGTGGGAGAGCGATGGGCACGACTTCCTCGATGCGGCGCGCGACCGGGGTGCGATCGCCGCGATCGTCGAAGACCCGACGCGCACGACACTTCCATCGCTGGTAGTGCGCGAGGGACGCCGCGCGGCCGCGACCGCCGCGGGAGCCGCCTACGGAAGCCCGGCCCGCAATTTGACGATGGTCGCTGTCACGGGAACGAACGGAAAGACGACCAGCACTTCCATCATGCGCCATCTCTTCGATGATGGCACCGGCTCTAGTGCGTCCATCGGGACGCTTGGCGTCCTGATCGGAAGCGAGGGCGTGGTATTCCCGGGGGGAGGCGGACTGACCACGCCTGGCCCTGTTGAGCTGCAGAGAATTTTACGCGCACTGGTCGATCGCGGCGTTCGGATGGTGGCGATGGAAGTTTCCTCACACAGTCTCGAGCAGAGACGCGTGGATGGGATCGAGTTCGATGTCGTAGTCTTCACCAACCTCACGCGCGATCACCTCGATTATCACGGAACGATGGAGGCTTACCTGCAGGCGAAGGCGCGATTGATGGAATACCTCAGGAAGGACGGAACCGCGGTGACTAACGCGGATGCTCCGGAGTGGGCGGCGCTCGCGCCGGCATCAAATCGCCTGACGTTCGCGATTCATGCCACAGCGGGAATCCGCGCAAAGGACGTCCGTTATACGCCCGACGGCAGCGAGTGGACGCTGGCTACGCCCCGCGGATCGTCCGCGGTGACGCTTCCCCTCATCGGCGACGTGAACGTCGAGAATGGACTCGCCGCTGGCGCGGCGGCATTTGCATTGGGACAATCTCCGCAATCAATCGCCGGACGTCTGAGCTCAGTGCCCCAGGTGGCCGGCAGGCTCGAGATCATCTCCACACGACCGACGGTGCTGCGGGACTACGCCCATACGCCGGACGCTCTCGAGCGTACTCTTCGTGCAGCGCGCGCGTTCACACGGGGAAGGCTCATCGTCGTCTTCGGATGTGGCGGCGATCGCGACAAAGGCAAGCGTCCCATCATGGGTGCTATCGCCGAGCGCGGCGCTGATTGCGCCATCGTGACGAGCGACAACCCGCGCACGGAAGATCCGGACGCCATCATCGACGACATCGAAGCGGGCATGCGCGAAAAGAAGCACCAGCGCGTCACCGATCGGCTCGCGGCCATTCAGCGGGCGCTCGACATGGCCGAAAACGGCGACATCGTGGTGCTTGCTGGCAAGGGCCACGAGACGTACCAGATCCGGGGAACGACTTCGTATCCATTCGACGAGAAGGAGATTGTGAAGGAAATGACTGGGAGTCACGCGTGAGCACCGGGTTCTGGACACTCGATCGGATTGCGGACGCGCTTGCGGAGCACTCCGCGGGGGCGCTGCCGCGTGGATCCACGCAGGTTCACTCAATCACGACCGACACGCGGAAAATCGGAAAGGGAGACGTTTTTCTCGCGCTCAAGGGCGAGCGCTTCGATGGGCATGACTACCTGCGCGATGCAGTCCGCGATGGCGCATCCGCTGTGATCGTTTCGCATGCCCCCAAGCTCACGGCACTTAGCGTCCCGGTATACGAGGTGCGAGACACTCTCGTCGCTCTGGGCGCGCTCGCGAACTACTGGCGCCGCGCGTGGGGCAAGACGATCGTCGGTGTGGCGGGAAGCAACGGCAAGACGAGTACGAAGGATCTACTGAAGGCATCACTCGGCCGGACCTACACGGTGCATGCAACGACGGGCAATCTCAACAACCGCGTCGGAGTCCCGATCACCTTGCTGTCGCTGCCTCCCGAGGCCGAAGTGGCCGTGATCGAGCTTGGCACCAGCCTTCCGGGTGAAGTTGCGATCCTTCGCGATATCGCGCAGCCGGACATCGCTGTCGTTACCTCAATTGCCGAGGAGCATCTCGAAGGACTCGGCGACCTGGCGGGTGTCTTACGCGAGGAAGCTGCTGTCTACGAGGGCGTTCCGGTTGGGATTGCGCCCTCGGCACAGCCAGAGATTGCGGAGGCCGCTCACGGAAAGGCGCGCCGAGTGGTGGTCGCCGGACTCGATCCTTCCGCCGAAATAAAACCCGATAAGTGGGAGATAGGCGCTGACGGACTTGGCGTCATCGAGATCGGAGGGGTCACCATTCGCCCGCCGGTCCGCGGGCTTCACAATCTCAGGAATGCAATGCTGGCGCTCGCCGTCGCGCGTGAGTGTGGCGTTAGCTATGAAGACGCCGCTCAGGGAATCGCGGCCATGCCCCAGCCCAAGATGCGGGTCGCGTGGGAACAGGTGGGTACTGTGACGCTCATCAATGACGCCTACAACGCCAATCCGGGCTCGACACGTGCGGCCATCGAGCTTCTTCAGGGGACGGGTACCGGACGACAGAGGGTAATCGTCCTAGGTACGATGCGAGAGCTGGGTGCTGCTTCGGCGCAGTGTCACGCCGACATCGCGGGTCTCGCATTGGCGTCGGGGGCAGACATCGTCGCGGGAATCGGAGAGTTCGCGCCGGCGCTCGCGCAGCAGCAGCAGGGTGAACGCGTGATAACCGCGTCCGATGTCGAAGACCTCTGGCCGCAGCTTCAGGGCCGGCTTCAACGCGACGCTATTATTCTGCTCAAGGCGTCGAGGGGCGTGCAGCTGGAGCGTCTTGTACCACATCTAACCACTTGGGCGACCGCATAGTGCTGAATTATCTGCTCGTTCCATTCGTAGGATTGCCGCACTTCGGGTTTCTGCGACTGTTTCAGTGGATAACCTTTCGCGCGGCCGGCGCCGCGGTGACCGCGCTCCTCCTCACGTTCGTGGTTGGCCCAGGGATCATGCGGCGCCTGCGCAGAATGCGTCTGCACCAGGTGATTCGCGAAGGAACTCCGGACGCGCATCAGCAGAAGGGGAGAACGCCGACGATGGGTGGGCTCATCATCCTCGGCGCCAGTCTCGTCAGCACGATACTCTGGGCCAAGCTCGACAATCGCTATGTGCTCCTGGCGATGGTGTCGATGGCGTGGATGGGCGTCATCGGATTCTGGGATGACTACCTCAAGCTCAAACAAAAACTGGAAGGAAAGAAAAACACCGGACTCGTCGAGAGCTACAAGCTCGTCGGACAGGTGACCCTCGGATTCGTGCTGGGCTACTACATCTGGAAGCACCCCCTGTCTTCGCTGCCCGGCGCATCCACGACGCTGCCGTTCTACAAGTACATCCTCATCGTCCCACTTACCGTTGGCCTCGGCTGGGTGTACGTGCTGTTCGTGACCTTCGTGATGACCGGTACCAGCAACGCCGTGAACGTTACAGACGGCCTCGATGGATTAGCTGCCGGCCTTTGCGCGATTGCGTTCCTGACCTTCGCCTTCTACGCATATGTGGTCGGCCGCGTCGATGCGAGCCAGTATCTCTACGTCTATTATCTTCGCGGCGCCGGCGAGCTGACAGTGTTCTGCACCGCCGTCATGGGCGCGTGTATAGGGTTCCTCTGGTACAATACGCATCCCGCCGAAGTCTTCATGGGCGACACAGGATCGCTCGCACTTGGCGGCGCACTCGCTTCGGTTGCCATCCTGCTCAAGTCCGAGTTCCTGCTCGTGCTGGTGGGCGCCGTGTTCGTGGCCGAGATGTTCTCCGTCATCCTGCAGCGGTTCGTATTCAAATACCGGAAGAGACGTTACGGACTCGAGTACGCGCGCGAGCACCGGGTGTTCAAGCGTGCGCCCTTGCATCATCACTTCGAGGTCAAAGGGTGGGATGAGGCGCAGGTGACCGTTCGATTCTGGATCATCGGAGTGTTGTTCGCATTCATCGCTCTGAGCACGCTGAAATTGCGATGAACCCGCGCGAGCTCGCGCCGCGCGAGAGCGAGATTGCCGTCATCGGCCTCGCCCGCAGCGGCCGTGCCGTGGCGACGCTACTGCGGAAGCACGGCTATAACGTCTATGCATCCGATCTGGCCTCATCGCCCGACACGGGGCGATGCGCCGAGGAGCTTCGCGCGCTGGGAATCATCGTCGACATAGGTCGTCATGACCTCGATCGGCTGGCGCGTGCGGGACTCGTCGTGACCAGTCCCGGAGTCCCTCCGTCGGCGCGCCCGCTCGCCTTTGCGCGTGACAATGGAATCCGGGTCATCAGCGAAGTCGAGGCGGCGCTCAATTTCATAAACGGGCCGCGAATTATTGCGGTGACGGGCACGAACGGAAAAACCACGACGACCGCGCTGATCGCCCACCTGTTGCGCGGAATCGACCTCGAAGCCGTGGAAGCCGGGAACATAGGAACTCCGCTTTCGGAGATCGCGGTCCGCGAGCATCAGCCAAAATGGATATCGCTCGAGATGTCATCGTTTCAGCTGCACGATACGCCGAGTCTCCGGCCGGATGTCGGCGTTCTGACGAATCTGAGTCCGGATCATCTCGATCGCTACGCGACAGTCGACGCCTACTACGACGACAAGGCGCGCCTCTTTGCCAACGCGACCGCCAACTCCGTATGGGTCGTGAACGGTGACGACAAGGTAGTAGAGCGGATGGCCGGCGACGTTGCGGGTGAGAAATACTCATTCTCGCTCGTGGACGAAGCGTCGGCCTACCTGGACGCTCGCACGAGTCAGCTCGTTGTTCTGGGCGCGCCACTCCTTCACCGCGGGGATCTGCCGCTGCTCGGGGCGCACAACGTTGCCAACGCGCTCGCCGCATCTCTCGCTGTGATGACCGCCGCCCGATCGTATCAGACGCAGCAGTCTCGGAGGGGAATCGCGGCCGCGCTGCGGACTTTTCGCTCGCTGCCACACCGACTCGAGCTCGTCGGAGAGTTCGAAGGGGTGCAGTGGATCAACGATTCCAAAGCGACGAACGTCAGCTCTGCAGCGGTGGCAATTGACGGAATGGAGCGACCGACCGTCCTACTCCTCGGGGGGCGCCACAAAGGTGAGGCTTACACGCCGCTGGTCGAAGGCGTCAAGAAGAAGGTGAAGAGGGTGATCGCTTACGGGGAAGCGGCGCCGTTGATCGCGACGGATCTCCGGCCCGTTGTGGACGTTGTGCGACTCGGTTCCGATTTCGACGAGGTGATTCGCGCGGCGCGCGCCGCGGCGCGCGCGGGGGAAGCGATTCTGCTTTCACCCGCCTGTTCCAGCTACGACATGTTCTCGAACTATGAGGAAAGAGGCGAGCGCTTCCGGGCGCTCGCGGCGAAGGAAGCGTAATGGAAGCATCGGCTGGCATCACACATCGCTGGAACATGGGCGCAGAGGCGCGCGCGCTGATCATTCTGACCGGCGTGTTTCTCGCGTTCGGTCTCGCCACGGTCTACAGCGCAAGCGCGATAGTGGAGATGCAGGCCGGATATGGCCACGCTCATCTTCTGGTGCGGCAGGTCGTGGGCATGGGAGTCGGCGCCGTTCTGTTTTTCATCGCGGCGAAGATGGATGCGGAGACATGGGAACGCCTCGCATGGCCAATGATGATCGCATCACTGGTCATGCTGTTGATCGTGATCCTTCCGTTCACGGCGACGATCGCCCCGCGCATCCATGGCTCGCGAAGATATCTGTTCGGCGCATCGCTTCAGCCCTCGGAGTTTGCCAAGCTCGGCGTGATAATCTGGACCTCCATGCTGGTGGTCAAGAAAGGACCAGCAATGCGACGTCTGACAAAGGGGCTGCTGCCATTTCTGGTGGTGATCGGCGCGCTGGACATCCTCGTGATGCTCGAGCCCGATCTCTCGACGGCGATGATGTTCACGCTGGTGATGGGAATCATTCTCTTCGCGGGCGGAGTTCGCGTCGGTCATTTCGTGGCGCTCGGAGTAATGTTGATCCCGCTCCTTTATGTGCAGATCGAGCGCTTGAACTACGTGCTGCTCCGGATGTCAGCGTTTTTCGATCCCGGAGGACCGCCGACGGCGGTGAGCTATCAGCTCCGGCAATCGTTGATTGCTGTGGGATCCGGACAGATCTTTGGCGTTGGATTTGGGCGCGGACGACAGCAGTACGGTTTCCTCCCCTTTGGATACGACGATTTCATCGCCGGACACATCGGCGAGGAGTGGGGATTCGTAGGCATGGCGCTCCTTATCCTGGCATTCGCGATATACGCGGCGCTCGGCTTCCGGATCGCCAGGAAGGCCCGCACGCCCTTTCTGCAGCTCGTCGCGGTGGGAATCACGGTCACGATGGTGCTGACCGCATATCTTCATATTGGTGTAGCGACCGGATTGCTCCCGACGACCGGATTGACGCTCCCGTTCATCTCCTATGGGCGGTCCAACCTCGTTCTCTCGCTTCTCATGACAGGCATTCTCGTCAACATCGGCAGCACGCGTGAAAGGGTATTCGGTGCAGCGGCGACCGACCCGGTGGGCCTGCGCGCGCTTCCCGCAAGATGAGAGTGATCTTCGCCGGCGGCGGCACCGGTGGGCACCTCTATCCTGGACTTGCGATTGCCCGCGCTCTCGTCAAGGAAGATCCCCGAGTGGAGCCATTCTTCATTGGCGCGCGCCGGGGAATCGAGCGCGACGTGCTTCCGCAAGTTGGTTTTGCGTTCGACCTGCTCGATCTTCATCCCCTGTACAGGTCTCGACCGTGGGAGAACTGGAAGACGGTTCGCGGAGCTGTGAGCGCGTGGGGAAAGATCGGCGCGGAGGTGAGAAGCGAGCCGCCCGTCTGCGTCGTCGGAACCGGAGGGTACGCGGCTGGCCTGGCTCTCGGCTACGGCGCATCCCACGGCATACCGCTGGTGCTGCAGGAGCAGAACACGCATCCGGGATTGACCGCACGCTTCTTCAGTCGCTATGCCGCGCAGGTCCATCTCGGTTTCCCGGAGGGGCGGAAATATCTCTCGCCGTCGAAGAAGACCGAAGTATTCGATTCCGGCAATCCCATCGAGCCGCCTCCAGGCGACGCGTTCGAGAAGGCGCCGGCGAGAGTGAAGTGGGGGTTCCCAACCACTGGCGGCGCGGTTCTGCTCGTGTACGGCGGAAGTCAGGGATCACAGGCAATGAACGAAGTCGTCGGCGCGTGGATCGACGAGGGAATCCCAAGCGATCTCTTCGTGATCTGGGCCACGGGGAAATCAAACTACGAGAAGCTCGCGCACTACGAGAGTCCGCGCGTGAAGGTGAGAGCGTACATTGCCCCGATCTCCGAAGCGTACAGGGCAGCTGACTTCGCTCTGTCTCGCGCCGGAGCGATGGCGACGGCGGAGCTATGCGCCTGGGGAATTCCGGTGATCGTCGTTCCCCTTCCGACGGCTGCCGCGGATCACCAGACCGCCAACGCAAAGGCGCTCGCGGCAGCGGGCGCCGCGGAGATGATTCGGCAGAGCGATCTCAACACCGAGACCCTCGGCCGAGCGGTGGAGTCGATGTTATCTGACCCGGCGAAGCTCGCCACGATGCGCAAGAACGCGCTGGCGCGCGCGCGACCAACGGCGGCGGCCGACATTGCGCGGCACATCCTCGCGCTCGTGCGAGACGGACAACCCCGCGCTTGAAAAAAGTGCGAGCGGTACCGCGCTCCGACAACCGACATGGCAACGCTCGATAAATCTGATCCGCGCCGTGTCCACTTCGTCGGGATCGCCGGCGCTGGAATGCGGGCGCTGGCCGAGCTTCTCGCCAGGCGCGGAGTCCGCGTCACCGGATGCGACGCGAATCCGGGAGCGACGGACGATCTCGAGGAGCTGGGCATCGATGTTCAGACGGGCCACGATCCCGATCATGTGACCGGAGCGCGAGAGCTCATAGTCACGTCCGCCATGCCGAGGGATCATCCCGAGCTCGTTCGCGCGCGCGAGCTGGGAATCCCGATCACTCGGCGGGCCGAGGCGCTCGGCCGGGCCGTAGCCGGCGGAAAACTGGTTGGAGTCGCCGGCACACACGGAAAGACGACGACCACCGTGATGACGACCGCTGCATTGACCGCCGCCGGATTGCGGCCAACAGGTGTCGCTGGCGGTCGCGTCGCCGAGTGGAAGGGAAATCTTCGGTACGAATCCGACGAGCTTTTCGTGGTGGAGGCAGACGAATACGATCGCTCCTTTCTTACGCTCACTCCGACTATTGCGGTCGTGACCAATGTCGAGGCCGATCATCTCGACATCTATCGCGACCTCCAGGACATCAGCTCGACGTTCTCGCATTTCGTGCGTGATGCCGCCGTGGTAGTTCTGTGCGCGGACGATTCGGGAGCGAGCGCTCTCGAGCTCCCTGCGAGCGCCGAGGTCATTCGGTACGGAATCGAGTCACCCGATGCCAGGCTCGTCGCAAGCGACATCAAGCCGACTGGACACTCCACCACGTTCCAGGTTGCCTACGACGGAAAACCGCTGGGCGAAGTGTCGCTACGAGTACCCGGCGAGCACAACGTGCTCAACGCCCTTGCAGCGATCGGATCGGGATTCGCGCTCGGCGTCACTCTCGATGCAATGCGCGACGGACTGCTGCAGTTCGGCGGAGTGGAACGGCGATTTCAGCGCTTGTGCGACGTCGTCGGCGTGACGATCGTGGACGACTACGCTCACCATCCGACCGAGATCGCGGCGACGCTTCAGGCCGCACGTGCGTCGTACCCGGGTCGAAGGATCGTAGCCGCCTTTCAGCCCCATCTCTTTTCCCGCACGCGCGACTTCTCCGAAGCGTTCGGTCAGGCGCTGAGCAAGGCGGACGCCGTTTTTCTCGCAGAGATCTACGCCGCCCGCGAGAAGCCGATCTCCGGAGTGACCTCGGAGCTGCTCGCCGCATCAACGGCGCGCGCCGGCCGACGGGTGGCGTGGCAGGGATCCCGCGCCGAGCTGGCGGCGGCGCTCTGCGATTTTGTTCGCGAGGGCGACGTGGTGATCACGATCGGGGCGGGTGACATCACGCGCACCGGTCCAGAGCTTAAACAGCGGCTCGAGGCGAAAAGCGCGTGAGTCTGCCGGAGCGTCTGCACCGGCCGGGCTGGAAAATACTCGGGGCATTTGTTCTGGTGGGACTCATCATGGCTGCCGGATGGGGTGCGCGGGAAGCCGCCCGAAGCATGGCCTTCTTTCGAGTGAGATCGGTGGAGATTCGCGGGGTACGGTACCTTCAGCCCAACGAAATCCTTACGCGGCTCAAGGTCGACACCCTCATGTCGATCTGGGACGACCTGGATCCTTTGCGCGAGCGCGTGCGTCACCATCCTCAGGTTACGGATGTGACGATCACGCGAAGAATGCCAGGAACTCTCGTGGTCACCGTGCAGGAGAATCAGCCGGTCGCACTCATCCAGGGCCCGACTGGACTTCTGCCTTACGATTCGGCTGGCCGGCAGCTTCCCATCGATCCCGCGCGAGTGAATCTCGATTTGCCGATTGTTGCGACCGGCGATCCTGCTCTTCTTAAGCTCGTTGGAGAGATCCGCTACGCCGAGCCGAATGTCTTCGCGCGTCTCGAGGAAGTAAGACGCACGGGAAGGGATGAGATTCTGCTGACGTTATCTCGGCGCGCGCGCGTGGCGGGGGATACGGCACAACTGCCGGGGATGTTGCGAGTGCGCGTTCCGATAGGGCTGTCAGTGGAGCGGCTGGCCGATATCTTTCCCGTTGAGAATGACCTCGCTCGCCGGCAGGCACGCGCTGGCGAGCTCGATCTAAGTTATCGCGATCAGGTGATCGCAAGGCTGCAATGAATCCCGAACGCATCATCGCTGGTCTCGACATCGGATCCGCCAAGACGACCGTCGTAATTGCCGAAGCGGTCGGCGACAGAAAGAACACGCCCACACTCAAGATCCTCGGGGTCGGTCAGGCACGCACCACTGGACTTCGTCGCGGGATAGTTTCGGACATTGAAGAGACAACGCGCTCGATCAAGAAAGCCGTGGAGGACGCGGAACGGATGTCCGGAATCAAGATCGACACGATCTACGCTGGCATTGCGGGCGAGCACGTGCGCGCGATGATCAGCAAGGGCATCGTCGCGGTGAACGGCGAGGAGATCTCGAAGGCGGACGTCGATCGCGCCAACGATGTCGCGCGCGCGCAGCCCGTGCCGCAGGATCGCGAGCTGCTCCACGCGATCCCGCAGGAGTATTCCGTCGACAAGAACCAGGGGATCCGTGATCCGATCGGCATGATCGGAACGCGGCTCGAGACCGAGATGTATCTCGTGACCATCGGTGCGTCGCCGGCGATGAATCTGCGCAAGTCTGTCGAGAGAGCAGGGTATCACGTGCGGGAGCTCGTGCTCGAGCCGCTCGCGAGCGCGCTGAGCGTTCTCACGGAAGACGAGAAGGAGCTCGGTGTAGCCCTCGTCGAGATGGGAGCCGGCACGACGGACATCGCGGTATTTCACGAGGGAAAGATCAGGCACCTCGGTACCGTCAACTACGGCGGCAACAACGTCACGAGCGACATCGTTCAGGGCATAGGCGTCACGCAAGCCGACGCCGAGCGGCTGAAAGAGAGGTACGGGTGCGCGTACGAGCCGCTGGTGGATCCTGGGGATTTAGTGCAGCTGCCCAGCACCGTCGCGCAGGGCGAGCGGCACATCCCGCGCGAGGTGCTGGCGCACATCATCCATCAGCGCATGGACGAGATTTTCAATCTCGTCCTGACGGAGATCCAGAGAGCTGGCTTCGCGACGCGACTCAATGGCGGAGTAGTGATCACCGGCGGCGCCGCGGCGATGCAGGGCGTGGCCGAGCTCGCCGCTGATGTGTTCGGTACCGGTGTGAGGATCGGCTCTCCGGAAGAGAACATCGGCGGCCTCGCCGATTCGGTGGATGCGCCTCGGTTTGCGACCGTGGTTGGTCTCGCGCTCTACGGCGCCAATCGTTCCGCCGCCGGATTCTCACCGACGAGCAAGCATCGGGCATTGACGGGTGCGGGGGTGGACAAGTTCACGAAGCGGCTCAAGACCTGGCTCGAGGATTTCTTTTAGAACTTCGTAGCGCCGGAGAATCGGTGCGCCGAATGATACCCGCTCGGAACCGGTCCCGGTCTACCTCGAAGCGGGGCTCAGTTCCTGGCGATGCCAGTCGCCGCGGGCATCCACAGCTAACACACCCATTTCCGCGCGACGCCCTATGAAAAAATCATATTCCTGCACGAGTCCTTGCCTCTGTGGATAACTCGCGTGACTCCGCTTGTACTTTTTTTGAGTTAGCTTCGTCTTTGCCTATGGTACGATTCGACTAACGGGCTTATACTAGCCCCAGAATTTTTTCCACAAATCCCGCAGTACCGGAGTTCCCCACCCGATGATATTTGAATTCGAGGAGAACACCTCACAAGCCGCCCGCATGAAGGTCGTGGGAGTCGGTGGGGGTGGCGGAAACGCCGTCAATCGCATGATCGAGGAACACCTGGAAGGCGTGGAGTTCATCTCGGTCAATACCGATGCCCAGGCGCTCCTCAATTCCAAATCCGACGTCAAAATTCAGATAGGTAAGAAGCTAACCCGGGGTCTCGGCGCAGGCGCGCGGCCGGAGATCGGGAAGCAGGCCATAGACGAGAGTCGGGAAGAGGTTGCCCGGGCGATGCACAACGCCGACCTCGTCTTCGTTACCTGCGGCATGGGTGGCGGGACGGGAACCGGCGCCGCACCCGTCCTTTGCGAACTGGCTCGCGAAGCTGGTGCCCTGACAGTCGGGATCGTCACCAAGCCATTCCTGTTCGAAGGCCGGAAGCGCATGCGCCAGGCCGAGCTCGGCATCGCCGAGATGCGGAAGCACGTCGACACCATGATCGTCGTCCCGAATGAGCGACTCCTTGCCGTCGTTGGCAAAGGGATCCCCTTCCAGGACGCCCTCAAGAAGGCAGACGAAGTATTGCTGCATGCCACTCAGGGTATATCCTCGCTGATCAGTGTCACGGGCCTGGTCAACGTCGATTTCGCTGACGTCCGCACCGTCATGCAGGAAGGCGGGTCGGCTCTGATGGGCACCGGTATCGGGCGCGGTGAGAATCGCGCCGTAGAAGCGGCCCAGCAAGCCATTGCGAGCCCTCTCCTCGACAACGTCTCCGTCTCGGGTGCCACCGGCGTCCTGGTCAACATCACGGGCGGCGCCGACCTCACACTTGGCGAGGTGCACCAGATTAACGAAATCATCCACGATGCGGTCGGGGAGGATGCAGAGATCATCTTCGGAGCGGTGCACGAGCCGGCGATGCAGGGTGAAATCCGGGTGACCGTCATCGCCACCGGATTCGACCGCGAGCGCCAGCAGGGAACCCAGGTTCCACAACCGAGCGTCATCCAGAATCCTTCGCCGATCGTCCGCGGCTCACCGGTCATTCCGCTGCGTCCGACACGAGGAAATGGAGTCTCTCGCGTAGGCCCTCTGGAGCTCCCAAGACGCACCACTCCGACGAGCAATCCGGCTGTGACACCAGAGAGGGATCGGTCGTCTCCTGAGCAGGACCTGAGTGACATGGAAATTCCGACATTTATACGAAGGCAAATGGATTGAGGCAGGCAAGCGTAAGACCCTGGAGCTATGCGATCGTCGCGACCTTGGCAGTGGTCGCCATTTGGCTTACGCCGCCGCTGGAGAAGAAGCACGTATTCCCGATGCAGCCCGTGGTCGTCAGCCGGCCGGGCCTGGACTCAGCGGATTTCTATCTCACACCGCTTGTTATCGAAGCGTCCAACACTGAGCTCGTCGACACCCTTGCCATTGCCGGCGTAATCACATCGAGCCTCTATAACGCTCTCAACGAGAGCGGAGTTGGCGTCCTTCCGCCTTCGGCCCGCCATCAGCTGGCGTGGTCCCTCGCGGACATCTTCGAGTACAAAGTCGACATGAGCCGCGATCTCATGCGGGGCGACAGGTTTCACGTCCTGGTCGAGCGGCTTCAGAAGCCGAACGGCGCGATCATCGTCAACAAAATTCTCGGCGCGCGGTTGGCGCTCTCGAACGGACACAATCCGCTTGAAGCCATTCATTTCGAAGCGCCTGGTGGCGGGAGCGAGCAGTACTACGATGCGAGTGGCATGTCGCTGCGCGCGGCTTTCCTGCGCGCCCCAGTGGCCTTCCGCAGGATCAGCAGCATTTTCGGGGCGCGCAAGCACCCCATATTCGGGGAGTGGCGCAATCACACCGGTACGGACTACGCTGCGGCGATGGGCACGCCCGTCCGCGCAATTGGTGATGGCATCGTGATCTTCGCCGGAAAGAAAGGCGGCTACGGCAACATGATCGATATCCGGCACCGGAACGGCATGGTTAGCCGCTACGGACACATGCGGAACTTCGCGACCGGTGTGAAGCCCGGGCAGCGCGTGACGATGGGCTCGACTATTGGATATGTGGGCATGACCGGTTGGGCGACAGGCCCGCACCTTCACTTCGAGATCCGCGTCGACGGCGTCGCTCACGATCCCAAACTCGCGCTCCAGAGCAGAGGCGGAGAGCCGGTTCCCGCTAACGAGCGCGCACTCTTCCAGAAGATGAGAAATCAGACGCTGGCGAGCCTGAGCGATACGCACGCAGCGGACACCTCAGAGTAGAAACATCGGCGCTCGGCAGGACTTATCTTGAACCCGGACCCAGTGTCCGGGTTTTTTTTCGTCTTCATTCAGCTCTGAATCAATGCCAGGAAGGATACTCAAGCGCGCCGGTGACGTGCCCACGCGGTCGCTCTGGACAAAAATCAAGGACGTTGCGCTCACCGACGTCGGAGCGCTCGCTCGCACGGGAGCGATACAGGGATCGCTCGAGAAGCTCGAGGAGATTCTGCTCGAGGCGGATTTCGGTGTACCCACTACGATGCGCCTCGTGGCCGAGATCGAGTCGCAGGCCCGGCGCGGTTTCGTCAAAACTCAAGACCAGTTCCTTGACGCACTCAGAAAGGGAATCGAATCCTCGCTCCGCTCGGGCAACGGCGATCCGGGGATTCTCTACGCCAATTCAGCGCCGACGGTGATTTTGGTCGTTGGCGTCAACGGCGCGGGAAAGACCACCTTCATCGGGAAATTCTCCGAGCTCCTCAAGCAGAAAAAGATGTCGGCGCTGGTCGGCGCGGCCGACACGTTTCGCGCGGGCGCGATCGACCAGCTCCGAACCTGGGCGGATCGCTCGGGAGCTGATTTTGTGGGGGGAAATCCTGGCACAGACCCCGCTTCCGTCGCATTCGACGCGGTGGATGCCGGGATCACCCGCAACAAGGACGTGGTGATCGTCGACACCGCGGGGCGTCTCCACACGAGCGGCTCGCTCATGGATGAGATGAAGAAAATCGATCGCGTCGTGCGCAAGCGCCTTCCAACTGCCCCACATGAAACCCTGCTGGTGCTCGATGGAACGATCGGACAGAATGCGGTCGCGCAGGCCAGGACATTTGCCGAAGCGATCCCGATTACGGGCCTCGTTATCACGAAGGTCGATGGAACGGCGAAAGGTGGCATTGTGCTGGCAGTGCACGAGGCGCTCGACGTGCCAGTGAAATTCATCGGCATCGGAGAGAAGGCTAGCGACCTCGCCGTATTCGATCCCGTCGCGTTCGCACGCGAGGTTCTCGAGGGCTGAATGGCAGCGGGCACCCAGACGCGTGGCGCCAAGGTTTATCTCGATATGCCCGTCACCTATCTGAAGGGTGTCGGGCCCGCCCGTGCTGAATCGCTGCGCAAACTTGGGATTCTTACGGCTCGCGATCTTCTCTTCCACATCCCCCGCCGTTACGAGGACGCGAGCACAATCAGCGCGATCTCTTCGCTGGAGCCCGGGATGGACGGAACCATCATCGGCAGAGTCATCTCCAAGGGAATCATTCCTACCAGACGCGGATTGCGGATTTTTCAGGCTGTCCTCAAGGACGACTCCGGGATGATCGAAGCCTCCTGGCCGGGTCAGCCTTTTCTCGATCGCACGATCGAGAAGGGTGACATGATGCTTCTCTCCGGGACCGTGCGCTTTTATCACGGCCGCCAGCTTCAGCCCCGCGAGTACATCCATCTCGGCAAGGACGACGAGGGAGTGCAGGGCGGGCGCGTGCTCGCTGTCTATCCCGCGACGGAAGGACTGTCATTCAAAGTCATTCGCGGAATCGTAGACACGCACCTCGACACTCTCCTTCCTTTGCTCCAGGAATATGTCCCCGACGATCTCCTTCGTCTGGCGGGTGTTCCTTCCCTTCGAGATGCGATGCGAATGGTCCACCGACCGCAGTCTATCGCGGAGGGGCAGCAGGGCAGATCGAGACTCGCCTTCGAGGAGCTGCTCTTCGTTCACATCCTCCATCGTCGGGCGAATGCGCTCGTCAGGGAGAAGCGGCACGGCATCTCCTTCGATAACAAGCGCAAGCTGACCTCCGCGCTGAAGAAGAACCTTCCATTCACCCTCACCAACGCGCAGACCGTCGCACTCCGCGAGATCGTCAAGGACATGTCGAGCGATCGGAAGATGCACCGGCTGCTGCAGGGCGATGTCGGCAGCGGTAAGACGATCGTTGCCCTCTTCGCGGCGCTTCTCGCTATGGAGAATGGCTATCAGGCTGCGATCATGGCTCCCACGGAGCTTCTCGCCGAGCAGCACGCACGAACGCTAACGCGGCTGCTCGAGCCGCTCGGTATCGAGCCGGTGCTCGTGACCGGGAGCCTGAAATCGCGCGCGCGGAGAGATGCTGCCGCGAAGCTCGCGGGCACCGAGCCCATTCTCGCGGTTGGGACGCACGCACTGGTTCAGGAAGCCGCGGTCTTCGGACGTCTCGGCTTCATCACCATCGATGAGCAGCACCGCTTTGGTGTGGAGCACCGTGCGGCGCTTTCAGCCAAAGGGAACTCGCCCGACGTCCTGCTCATGAGCGCCACGCCGATCCCGCGGTCGCTCGCGCTCACATTTTATGGCGATCTCGACGTCAGCACGCTCGACGAGCGGCCGGCCGGCAGGCAGCCGGTGACGACGGTGCTGCGTCCCGAGTCGGCGCGCGAGCGCGTGCTCCAGTTTGTCGCGCGTGAGACCGAGAAGGGTCGTCAGGCGTACGTGGTTTATCCCGTGATCGAGGAGTCCGAGAAAACGGATCTCAAAGCCGCGACCACAATGTACGAGCAGCTCTCGGCGGGTCCGTTCGCAGGCAGAGTGGTGGCGCTCATACACGGTCGCATTCCCTCGGAAGAACGCGAGAAGATCATGCGCGCCTTTCGCGATGGGAAGATCGACATCCTTGTCTCGACGACGGTGATAGAAGTGGGGATCGATGTCGCGAACGCCACCGTGATGCTGATCGAGCACCCGGAGAGATTCGGCCTGTCCCAGCTGCACCAGCTGAGAGGACGCGTTGGGCGCGGCGCTGAGGCGTCCTACTGCATCCTTCTCGGTGGCGTCGGAGATGAGGCCGTGGAGCGCCTTGGGATCTTCGTCGATACGGACGATGGCTTCGAGATCGCCCGGGCGGACCTCAGGCTGCGCGGAATGGGGAACCTGTTCGGTCAGGAGCAGAGCGGGGAGCAGACATTCCGAGTTGCGGATCCCGTTCGCGACGAGGATCTCAACATCAGGGCAAGGTCCGCGGCTGAGATCCTTCTCGATCGCGACCCTGAGCTGGCCAGTCGTGAAAACGCCGGCATCAGGAAGGTCCTTAGCTCGCGCTACTCGCGCGCACTGGAGTTGTTCAGGGTCGGCTAGTTGCTCGGATTTGCCAGGCGCTTCTTGATTCTGTCCAGCTCCGCGGTCGCCTTGGCGAGGTCGTCCTTGCACTTCGCGAGCTGGTCCTTGAGCGAGGCTATCTCTTCGTCTCGCGACTTGGTCACTACTACCAGGGTGTCCTTGACGACCTCTGGCGCGGTCGTGGTGACTCCGGACGGGGCAGACGCCATTGCGCCCAAGCCCTGCGCCGCGGCGGCGGTCCTTCGAAGGACCATGGCCTGGTCCCGGTAAAATCCCGTGGAATCTGTCGACGCCACGTAGCCATCGAGTGCCGCGATGCCGGCGGTCAAAGATCCGCGGTTGTTGGCGGGATCGACCAGGTACGCGGCCTTCCAGAAAGCCGCTTCCCTGGCTTCCCGCGTATGAGGGTGAACGCGGATGTATTCATCGAAAAGTCTGTCGGCCGCGAAATAGTTTCCCGATGCGACATCGCGCCGGGCATTACCGAGCGTCCGATCCCAGTCGTTTTGAACGTTCGGTGCGACAACTACCGGGATTTGGGCGCAGGCGCCGAGTACGATTGCCGACAACAGAATTGCGAAAGTTCTCATGCAACTACCTCGGGCTGTGGACCGGATGGGCGACGCCGTCTGACTCCAGATGGCTCGGCCGGCAGTGTGACGATGAATGAAGTGCCAGTACCCACGCGGCTCTCGGCCGTAATCTGTCCACCATGGGCTTCGACGATTTCTTTCGCAATCGCCAGGCCTAAACCCGTGCCTTTAGTAGCCGCCTGGGCCTGATTGTCGGCCTGGTAAAACTTGTCAAAAATGTGCGGCAGCTGTTCCGGAGAAATGCCGGCGCCGGTGTCGGCGAGGCTGATGATGACTTTGTTCTCCCGCGAGTCGACGGACATCGCCACCCTGCCACCGCGCGGCGTGAACTTGAACGCATTCGAGAGGAGATTGCCGAGGACCTCGTTGATTCGATCCTCGTCCCAATAGACCTTCGAAGGAAGGTTTTGCCCGTGGTTGACGCTGAACGCGATGTCGCGCTGAGCAGCCAGAACGGAGAAGGAGCTCTCGAGTGTAGTCAGGAAACGCTGGAGGTCGACTTCGCGCACGTCCACCTTGCCGCCGCCGGCCTCGAAGCGGCTGATATCCAGCAGACGCTTCACCAGCCGCGTCAGCGAGTGCGCCTGCTTCGTGATCGTTTGCAGAATTTCCTTTTGCTTCGCGGGGACATCGCCGTAGATGCCCTCCTGCAAGAGCTCCAGATATCCGATGATGACGTTGATAGGTGTCTTCAGCTCGTGCGAGGCCACTCCCACGAATTCGGCTCGAATGCGCTCCAGCTCCCCCAGCTGCCTCGCCATTTTCTGATAACTCGCCGCGAGCCGCCCGAATTCCTCCTTCTGATTCGGCATCACGCTCAGATTGTATTCCAGATCGCCTTCGGCAATGGCGTGCATGCCCTTTTCCAGCTCGTAGACGGGGCGACTGATGGAGCGCAGAAGCCAGAGTCCCATAAGTAGCGCGAGGAGCAAAGCAATGGGGAGCGCGCCAGCCACCAGTCGCTCTGCCCTGAGCGTCTCGCTCGTGGCGTCGGCGACGCGTTGGCGCGTACGGGTCCTCAGCGTCGTCGCGCTCGCGCCGAGGGCACTGTCGACTGACGCAATGGCGGGTCGGGTTCGCTTCTGCGAGACGAACTCCGCCGCCCCGCTGCGGTTGGCGGAGGCTTGCTCGTATTCGTCGCGGGATGCAACTCGCAGCGTATCGAGCGATGCGCGAATCTGACTCGCGGAGAGATCCAGCTTATAGCGATCGAGGGAATCAGTAAGCGAGACGAGGCCATCGATCTCCTGCTGCATTCTCGTTGCGCTTTTCTGGTCGTGAATGAAGAGAAGCGCATCCTCGGCGCGACGGGTGTTGTCGGTCCGTTCCCGGAAAGAGCCCAGGAGCATCGAGGCTGCGAATTCGCGGTCGCGCAGAAGACGACTCGTCTCGTAGAGGTGCTCGAGCGAATTCAGAGAAAGCGCAAGCGGGATGATGAGGATCGCCGCGATCGCGAAGAGGCCCCAGCCCAAGCGGGCGCGCAGTGTCATTTCAAGGGATGCTTGCTTGTCCGTGCTCTCGGTGCGGATTCGTCGCGACGAGCGTGTAAAATACCGACGACGCAGGGTAGACGGAACCGCGTCGCACTGATACTCTGATTGACATGACACCCAAATCAGCGTCGCGCGGTTGACACTCGTTAGGAGCGCGGTCTACCTTGCCGCGTAAAACTCGCTTCATTCAATGACCTCCCCATATTCCAGAATTTCCGAGCTCCCCTCCCACGCCGGCGAAAGCGTTCGCGTGCGCGGGTGGGTCACTCATGTCCGCTCCTCCGGAAAAGTCGCCTTCATCGTCATGCGCGACGGCACCGGATTGCTGCAGGCGGTCGTCGTCAAGAACGCTGTCCCGCCGGACTCCTGGGCCCGCTTCGGAGAGCTCACGCAGGAGACCTCTATCGAGGTCGAAGGCGAGGTGCGCCCCGACGCGCGCGCTCCCGGCGGGTTCGAGCTCGGCGTCAAGGAGCTCTCCATCTATGGAGTGAGCCCAATCGATTATCCGATCCAGCCGAAAGAGCACGGCATCGACTTTCTGCTGGACAACCGTCATTTCTGGCTGCGGACTCCCAGGCAACGAGCCATAGCGCGCATCCGTAGCGAAGCGGAACAGGGGATCCGCGACTTTTTCTACGAGCGCGACTTCACGCTCGTAGATACGCCGATTCTTACCGCGGCGATCGGAGAGAGGAGCGGCCTGTTCGGCACGGAATATTTCGACGAGGGCACCGCGTATCTCGCCCAGACAGGCCAACTTTACGGTGAAGCCGCCGCTGCAGCTCTCGGAAAGATCTACTGCTTCGGCCCTACGTTCCGCGCCGAAAAATCGAAGACGCGCCGCCACTTGACCGAGTTCTGGATGGTCGAGCCCGAAGTTGCCTTCAATGACTCGGACGACAACATGCGGCTGCAGGAGGAATTCGTTTCGTATATCGTGGCGCGCGTCCTCGAGCGTCGGCAGCCGGAGCTGAAAGAGCTGGAGCGCGATCTCTCCAGGCTGGAAAGCATCAAGCCGCCATTCCCTCGCATCGATTACGCCGAAGCGGTCAAGATTCTGCAATCCAAGGGAAGCTCCGCCACCTGGGGCGACGACCTGGGCGCCGAGGACGAGGCGCTCCTGGTGGAAGGGCACGACAAACCCGTCTTCATCTATAACTATCCGAAGCAGGCCAAGGCGTTCTACATGAAGGAGAATCCTGACGATCCCCGCACGGTGCTGTGCAATGACCTCCTGGCCCCCGAAGGCTACGGCGAGATCATCGGCGGCTCGCAGCGCGAGGACGATTACGACAAGCTCCTCGTGAGGATCAAGGAAGAAAATTTGCCGGTCGAGGCCTACAACTGGTATCTCGATCTGCGAAAGTACGGAACGTTCGTGCACGCAGGGTTCGGGCTGGGACTGGAAAGAACGATAGGCTGGATTTGCGGCATTCATCACATCAGGGAGGCAATCGCCTTCCCGAGAACAATGAACCGGCTCAGGCCATAGAGCGGCGCACAGAGCCAAGGGGGAGCACAGATGGGATTCGATCAGTACCACGAGCCGCCGGGCGAGCTTTCGGCGAAGACGCGCACCTTTGCGCGCATGATCACGTCGCTCATCGAAGAGGCGGAGGCGATCGGCTGGTACGAGCAGCGCCTTGCGCTCGAGAAGGACAAAGAAGCTAAAGCCATCATGCGGAACGCGCAGCACGAGGAGTTCAAGCATTTCAGCATGGACCTGGAGTTTCTGTTTCGCCGGAATTCCACCTGGCGCGAGATCGCGAAAGACGTCCTCTTCCAGCCTGGTGACATCGTCGAGCACGGCGACGAGGCGGAAGACGAGTCCGACTGAGTGGCATCACACCTAACCCGCGCGCTTCGGCACCGTAACTACAGGCTTTTTTTCAGTGGTCAGACCGTATCGCTCGTTGGTACGTGGATCACGCGCATTGCAACGAGCTGGCTCGTTTATCGGCTGACCCACTCCGTATTTCTGCTCGGAATCGTGGGGTTCTTTGGACAGATCCCCACACTCATTTTGGCGCCCTTTGCGGGCGTCCTCGTGGACCGCTGGAACCGCCACCGAATTCTCGTGGTGACGCAGGTACTGTCGATGCTGCAGTCGGTTGCTCTGGCGGCGCTGACATTTGCCGGGGTGATCACGGTCGCCGACATCCTCGCGCTGCAGATGGTGCAGGGGATAATCAACGCCTTCGATACTCCGGCCCGACAGGCATTCGTGGTGGAAATGGTCACCGACAGGGCGGACCTTCCGAACGCTATCGCCCTCAATTCTTCGATGGTGAACGCGAGTCGTATCATCGGACCTTCTGTGGGCGGAGTGCTGATATCCCTGTTCGGCGAGGGCTGGTGCTTTGCCGTCGACGCGCTTTCCTACGTCGCGGTGCTCGGGTCACTCTTTGCAATGCGGCTCGATAAGCTGCCCCTGAGAACCGCGACAACGAAGATGTTGGAGGAGCTGCGGACCGGGTTCGGATACGTCCGGAAATTTCCGCCGGTTCGCGATTCGCTTCTTCTCATCGCTCTCGTCGCAACGATGGGAATGCCATATACGGTGCTCATGCCCGCCATCGCCGCCAACGTGCTGCACGGCGGTCCGCACACGCTTGGATATCTGATGACAACTTCCGGCGTCGGGGCGCTGGCTGGCGCGTTCTATCTGGCGTCGCGGCGCTCGGTCCTCGGACTCGGACGGGTGATGGCTCTGGCTACGGGCGTGTTCGGCGCGGGGCTCATCGCGTTCTCGTTGTCACGCGTGCTTTGGCTCTCGCTGCTGACTCTGCCGGTCGTCGGCGGGGGCATGATGGTCGAGATGGCTGCCACCAACACGATCCTCCAGACGATCGTGGAAGACGACATGCGCGGCAGGGTGATGTCGTATTACACGATGGCATTTCTTGGGACCGCGCCGCTGGGCAGCCTGATGGCCGGGATCGTCGCCGATCACATCGGTCCGATGAATACGATCACCATAGGTGGCGCGGCCTGCGTCGTAGCGGCGGTGGTATTCCGGGTGAGACTGCCGAAACTCCGCGTCCACGTGCGCCCGATCTACATAGAGCGCGGAATTCTGGCCGCGGCTGAGATAGAAGGCGGATCGAAGTCGCTGTAGCCTGTGGGGACTGGCGAATTTCGAATCGCAAGGCAGATTTTTCCGTATGATGGTACTCTCAGCTCTCCGGCCCGACGCGAGTCTGCCCGAGTTCCTCGCTCACCGAGCCAGGTCCGCCCCAATCAGCCGCCTTGTGCTCGATATCGTGGCGGGGATGCTCGGGTTGTACGCCGTGCTTTTGCGGCACCCGACCGGCTCGCTCGTACTGGGGAGCATCGCGGTCTGCTTTGCCGCCTACGGCTCCTGGGGAATCGCCGATCGGGCGCGATCGGGAAGGCCTGCCTCCGGCGACGCGAACGTCACGGGCCTGTTGGATGCAGTCTGCGCGTTGATCGTGGGCGTTGGCGGCGTAGCGGTGGCAGCCCTCTTGTTTGGCGTCTGGTCGATTGCACTCGGGACGTGGATTAGCTAGCCGTCGCTCGTCCGCATCTTTTCCTGACTTTTTACTTCATCCCATAGCTCGTCGAGCTTCTCCAGGCCGGCGTGGGCGACGTCAATGCCGCGCTCTTTCGCCAGCCGCTCGATCTCCTGAAACCGGCGCTCGAACTTCGCGTTGGCCTTGTCCAGCGCAATCGATGCATGGACGCCGGCTTTTCGCGCGAGATTGACCACTGCGAAGAGCAGATCACCGATCTCTTCTTCGAGGGCGTAGTGACGGGCGTCCAGCACGGGGGGAGATCCCGGTTTCGGCGGCGGCGAACGTCTGATCTCCGTTCTCACCTCCTCGAGCTCTTCACCGACCTTTTCGGCGGGCCCATCGACATCGGGCCAGTCGAAGCCCACTCCCGCCGCGCGATCCTGCAGGCGATGGGCGCGATGAAGAGCGGGCAGCGCGGGCGGGAGCCCATCCGCGATGCTCTGGCGATGCCTCGACTTCATGCGCTCCCACGGCTCCATTGCCGCGTCACCATATAGATGCGGATGGCGGCCCCTCATCTTGGTGATGAGGCCCTCTGCCACATCGGCGAACGTGAATGCGCTTCGTTCCTCGGCCAGCACCGAGTGGAAAAGCACCTGCAGAAGGACATCGCCGAGCTCTTCGCTCATCAGCTTGTCGTCCTCGAGCCTGATGGCGTCGTCGAGCTCGTTGGCCTCTTCGATCAGATAAGGGCGCAACGACTCGTGCGTCTGAGCGGCATCCCATTCGCAGCGTTTGCGAAGGTCGCGCATCAGCGCGAGCGTGTCGTCGAGCGAATGTGTCTTTTCCATGGTGTGGCTGGGCGAAGCTTGTTTTCTTGAAGGCACCCTGTGTCCGGCGTATACTACCCGCAACGTAAATGAAGCGTCAATGAAGCAGACATTAGCTCGCGCCCGGGTCGAGATTGATCTGGGCGCGTTGCAGCGTAATGGGGCGGCCGTTGCCCGCCGCGCGGGCGTTCCTCTCCTGCCGATGATCAAGGCTGACGCATACGGACTTGGAGCGTCCGCCGCCCTGCGCGCGCTCGAGGCGCTCGAGCCGTGGGGCTTCGGCGTGGCGACCGTGGCTGAAGGAGAAGAGCTGCGCACGCTGGGCGTGACGCGACCCGTCGTGATCTTCACGCCATTGCACGAGCTCGATTTTCCTCGCGCGAGAGCGCTGCGCCTCACTCCGACACTGGGTTTTCCGCGCGAGATAGAAGCCTGGCAACATGCCGGCGGCGGGACCTGGCACCTTTCGATCGACACGGGAATGAGCAGGGCAGGGATTCCATGGCGCGAGATCGATAGCATTGTCCAGGTCGTCGCGCTCGCTCCTCCAGAAGGAGCGTTCACCCATTTTCATTCGGCCGAGCTGGACGACGGAACGCTCTACACGCAGGAGAAACGCTTTCGCGAGGCGATATCGCGCCTGCCGTCGCGTCCGAAATTGTTGCACACCGACAACAGCGCCGCGTTCGCACGTCATGGTCGGAGCGACTGGGATCTCGTGCGCCCTGGGATATTTCTTTATGGCGTCGGCAGTGGAACAAGCGCAGCCATTCAGCCGGAGCCGGTCGTCAGTCTCCGCGCACCGATTGTGGAGATCCGGAAGCTCGAAGCGGGGGAGACAGTGAGCTACAACGCCGCGTTCAGGGCGGAGCGACCCGCCCGCATCGCGACGCTCTCGGTGGGTTACGCGGATGGGTATCCTCGCGCTCTCAGCGGAACGGGTTCGGTCCTCATCGGCGGGACGATCGCTCCGATCGCGGGTATGGTCACCATGGACATGACGATGATCGACGTCACCACCGTGCGCTGCGAGGTAGGCGACGCCGCGACTCTGATTGGCCGCTCGGGATCAACGGCGCTCACGGTGGAGCGCGTTGCCGATACCGCGGGGATCTCTCCCTACGAGCTGCTGACGGGACTCCGCTCGCGCGTCGAGCGGACCTACACCGGTCCCGAGAATTGAAGCGCGCGGCAATCATCATTCTCGATGGCGTCGGAATCGGTGAAGCACCCGATGCTGCGTCGTACGGCGATACCGGAAGCGACACTCTCGGGAACCTCGCGCGTGCGTGCGGCGGACTGGAGCTCCCGCGCATGGAGCGACTCGGCCTCGGGAATATTCGATCCTTGGATGGGGTTGCGCCACGCGGTGATGCGGCGGGAGCCTGGGGGGCCATGCTGCCGGCATCAGCCGGAAAGGACAGCACCGCCGGTCATTGGGAAATCGCAGGCGTCCATCTCGAGCGAGCATTTCCGACGTATCCCACAGGTTTTCCGCCCGAAGTCATCGAGCGATTCGCGCGTGAGACCGAGCGCGGCGTCATTGGCAACGTCGTTGGCAGCGGAACGGACGTCGTCAACCGCTATGCCGCCGAGCAGAGTGCGACCGGGAGCTGGATCGTGTACACCTCGGCGGATTCGGTATTTCAAATTGCCGCCGACGAAAACGTCATTCCACTGGCCGAGCTCTACCAGGCGTGCGAGACCGCGCGCGCGCTGCTCGTTCCACCACACGACGTTTCGCGCGTGATCGCGCGCCCGTTCGTCGTCGAGGGTGGCGCGTACAAGCGCACAGCGAATCGGCGGGATTATTCGATCGCGCCGCCGGGTGAGACGCTTCTGGATGCGCTTGCTAAGGCCGGAATCCCCAGAGCCGGCGTCGGAAAGGTGGATGACCTCTTCGCAGGGCGCTCGATCACGTCTACACACACGGCCTCGAACGCCGAGGGGATACGGGGAATCAAGAACTGGCTTTCGGCCGCGGAAAGTGGGTTCCTCTTCGTCAACCTAGTAGATTTCGACCAATTGTACGGGCACCGCAACGACGTTGCGGGGTTTTACGGTGCGCTGCGTGAGTTCGACGCGGCTTTGCCCTCCATCACATCGCGGCTCAAAGAGGACGATCTGCTGTTCATCACGGCCGACCACGGCAACGACCCCACCACTCCATCCACGGATCATGCTCGTGAGCGCGTCCCCCTTCTTGCAGCCGGAATGCGCGTCGTGCCGCGGGATCTCGGTGAGAGGGAAACCTTCTCCGATCTCGGCGCGACCGTTGCGGAATGGTTCGGCCTCTCATTCAGGGGCCGCGGCAAATCGTTTCTGGCAGAGCTGGTAGTCTGATGCAGATGAAGTCGAAAACGAACGCTTCCCTCAGGGAGGAAGCGATGCGTGCGTTGGACAACGCTTACGCGCCGTACTCGAATTTCCGGGTCGGGGCCGCCCTTCGCACTGCGGGCGGACGCATTGTCACCGGCTGCAACATGGAGAACTCGGCGTACGGGCTGGCGATTTGCGCGGAAACCCTTGCGGTGGCCTCTGCTGTCTCACAAGGACTCACCGGGTTCGAAGAGATTGCCATCGCTACGGAGGACAGTGAGCCGACCCCTCCGTGCGGCGCGTGCCGGCAGGTGTTGAATGAGTTCGCGCCGAGCATCAAGGTGTCCAGCTACACTCGCGATGGAAAGGAAGCGTCGTGGACTCTCGACGAGCTGCTTCCGCACGCATTCGTGCTACACCAATCACGTGGAAGGAAGTAAGTGAAGTCTTCGACATTGCTCCTGCGCGCGGTCGCGACTGCTGCGCTGTTCGTTTCCTTCGCGTCGTGCTCCGAGAACCTCGATAGCTCGGGCGTATGCAAGGTGCTCTGCCCACCGGTGGGCGGCGAGATACAGAACATCACCCTCGACGCTGTCGTGCTGGACACTGCGGTCCAGTCGCTGTCCGGCCTCGGCACGGAGCCGGCGCTGCTGCTGGCTTCGCGCGGCGATACACTCGATACGCGCGTCGTCATCCGCTACGACTCTCTGCCCGCGAAATTCACGCCGGCGGGCGACACAGCGCGGGCTATTGCGAGCGTGGACAGCGCCTATATCCGGCTGTTCCTCGACACGCTCTCGATCAAGGGGCCGGGTCCCGTAACGATCGAGGCCTACGACGTTGATACCACGGCAAACGACACGCTGACTTCCGCGGTGCTGGCGCTCTTCCGCCCCGATCGCTTCATATCTTCCCAGACCTTCGCACGCGCCGACCTGAAGGACACGGTCAGATATTTCATCTCGAACGCGGCGGTGCTTTCCAAAATCCAGAACTCACGGCGGCTGCGGATCGGCCTGCGCGCTACCGGCCCCGTGTCATCGCAGCTGCGATTCCAGTCGAGCGAGTTCGGCACGCCTCCGGTACTCACTTTCCGTGCGACACCAGATACGACTACGAAACCACTGAGCGTGAATCCGCTTTCCACGACACCGGTCGGTGAGTCGATCGCGGCAGGCCATCTTTCGGACTACACGATCATCGCCATAGGACCTCCCGCTGGCGCGCCGTCCGATCTGGCCGTCGGTGGGCTTCCGCCGCGACGGAGCTATTTCCGGTTCAACATTCCGCCGAACATCATAGACTCATCCACGGTCGTGCGAGCCACGCTACTTCTCAACCAGATTCCGAATACGTCGATCGATCCAACCGAAGTCGTGAAGCTTCTGCCGGGTCTGGTGCTTGCCGGGTCCGCGGTCAGGGATCCGGCGAAGGCTTCGCAAATCGCGACTGACATCGCGCTCGATACCGTGTCAGTGACGCCCGGGGGCTCGGGATTGGCGCAGGTGGAGCTCGCCAACGCCTTTCCCGTCTGGCGCACGCAATCGCCCGACACTACGCCTCGCGCCATCATACTGAGGTCGATCAACGAGGGGAATTCGCCGCTCGAGATCCGATTCTACTCGAGCGAAGCAGCCACCGCGCTGCGACCCCGACTCCGAATCAGCTTCACTCCACGCGTTCCGCTGGGGCTGCCGTAATGCGTACACCAATTCGCGCGCTCCTCGCCACGATCGTTGTTTCGTCGGGCGCTCACGCTCAAGGAGCGCTCAGCACGAGCGGTCTCGGTTATCCAACCGGTCAGATCAGCGCGCGATCGGAGGGAGCCGGTGGCTCACTCGCGGATTTCGATGCGCTCAGTCTGGTTGCGCCAGCGGCCATCGCTGGAGTCGGGGCGCCGGCGCTGTTTTTCCAGTACTCTCCCGAGTTCAGGCGCGTTACCGACGGAGCCAACAGCGCCAGGACCACCACGGCGCGATTCCCTCTGGTGTCTGGTGTTCTGCCGGTCGGCCAGAGATGGACGATGGGACTCAGCTCCTCAACCTTCCTCGACCGCTCGTACGAAACCAGTCTCGTCAGAATTCAATCCGTAGGCAGTCCGACCAATCCGGCCGACAGCGTGTCGGTTACGGAACGGACAAAAGTACTGGGCGCGATCAACGACATCCGCCTGTCCGCCGCCTGGGCGGGCAGTCCGATTTTCCGAATCGGAGCTGGCGCGCACGTTTTCAGCGGCAGCAATCGCGTCAGTTTGTCCGAGATATTTCCGGACAGCAGCCGGTTCATCGGCGCCACGCAGACAGATAGAATCAGCTTTGCCGGATTGGCCGCGTCGGTGGGCGTCGAGTACCATCCGTCGCGAGTGATAGCTTTTTCGCTGTCCGCAAGAAAGGGCGGCGATCTGACGGCTCAGTCCGGCGACACGACCTTGGGAAAGGGGAAAATCCCCGATCACTATTCCGGCTCGATCATCTATGACGGAATAACCGGCGCGACGTTCGCGGCGCGGGTGGCCCACGACTCGTGGAGCTCTCTCAGCTCGCTTTCGTCATCGCACATTCTGGCGTTCGATGGCTGGGACACGAGCGTTGGGGGCGAGCTGTCGGGACCGAGGCTTCTCCAGCGGATCATCGTCATCCGGGCCGGAGCGCGATTCCGGACTCTGCCATTCGCGGCGCTCGGAGAGAAAGTTACCGAGCACACCTTTTCGGCCGGGCTTGGTGTGCCACTCACGCGCGAGCGTGCCGCCTTCGATTTTGCGCTCCAGCGCGCGTCCCGCTCAACGCCGGGAACGATCAAGGAAACCGGATACATTCTGAGCTTCGGCCTGAGGGTGTCGCCCTAGGATGGCCGACGGCGCGAATGCGAACGCCGAGGTAATTCTCGTCGCTGACGACATTCCTGCCAACGTCGAGCTGCTGCTCGACCAGCTGCACAGCCTCGGCTACGAGACCATAACGGCTACAGATGGCCCATCGGCGGTAGCAGCAGCGTTCGAGCACCATCCAGATCTCTGCATTCTCGACGTCTCGATGCCCGCCGGGGATCTTGGTGTCGACGATCGCTCCACCGGATTCGAGGTTTGTCGCCGTATCAAACGCGACCCGCGCACCTCGCGCATCCCGGTGATATTCGTCACCGCGCTCAATGATACGAGCGACCGTGTGCGTGGAATCGAGGCAGGCGGCGACGACTTCCTCACGAAGCCACACAATCGCCTCGTGCTTGGCGCGCGCGTCCGCAGCCTACTCAAGCTGAAGGCCGCAACCGACGCGCTCGAGGATAGTCTGCGGAAGCTCCGCGAGCTCGAGAAGGTCCGCGACGACCTGATGAAGATGATCGTGCACGATCTCAAAACGCCGCTCACATCCGTTCTCGCAACGCTCGAGATGCTTGCCGATGGGGACTTCGGGACCGTGACCACATCGCAAAAAGCCGCGGTGGCCGACGCCGAGACGAAGTCGGAGGATCTCCTCGCCCTCATCGATGACATCCTGGAAGTAGCGCGGATCGAAGAGGCGAACATTTCGCTGACTCTCGCGCCCATTGCTCCAGGCGCGCTGCTCGCGGAGCTGGTACACGAGTGGACCCACCGCTTCCAGCAGGAGAGGACGACGGCGTCGGTCTCCGTTGCCGACGACGCGCCGGTATTCGCAGGCGACAAGGGCCTGATCAAGCGGGTGTTCTCGAATCTGATCCAGAATGCGGTAACGCACTCGTCGCATCCCGTACAGCTCGAGCTGAGCGCCCGCCGGGCACGAACCGGAATTCTGTTCACTGTCAGCGACAACGGGCCGGGAATTCCGCCCGAGTACCATGATCTGATTTTCAGAAAGTTCGGCCAGGTTGAGATGCCGCGCTCTCCGAGAACGCGCAGTTCGGGTCTTGGACTGACATTCTGCAAGCTCGTGGTCGAGCGGCACGGCGGCCGGATATGGGTGAAGAGCGAGGAGGGGAAGGGGAGCTCGTTCTACATCGAGTTGCCGGCCGATCCGGCGAACCCGGAGAACGCCGGGTCGGCGCTGGCCTCGGCGTTCGGGTCGCGATAAGGACTGCAACCGCACCGCGCGCGATCCGAGAATTCAGAAGCACAGAATTCCGATCTCAGACAACCGCGCTTCTGACCTGCCTCGGCGAAAGGACGGCTCACCTTTGGTCTGGAATGCGGGCCGAGCAGTTCGCACCGTGGTTGTCCGGGATCTGGGATCTACGCCTCTAACTTCTCGCATGCCATTCCTGGCTGTTAACTTTCCCCAATGCCCTCCAACACGGTCTACATAGAGACCTACGGCTGCCAGATGAACGTCAGCGACACTGAGCTCATGCTCGGCAAGCTAATCGCATCCGGCTATGAATCGGTGTCGCAGCCCGACGCGGCCGACGTCGTTCTCATCAACACCTGCGCGATCCGCGACCACGCGGAGCAGCGGGTGATGGGGCGGATCGGCGAGATGAAAAGCCGCATGAAGCGCGACAGCGTGCTCGGCGTTACGGGATGCATGGCGCAAAGGCTCGGCTCACAGCTTCTCGACCGTGCGAAACACGTTAGTCTCGTGATTGGTCCGGACGGCTACCGCGATCTGCCGGCGCTGATCGAGAGTGCGCGAGAGGGCCTGAGAACCACGTCGACTGAGTTCGATCTCGACGAGCACTACGAGGATTTTACGCCGCGACGCTTTGAAGGCGTGAAGGCGTGGATCCCGGTCCAGCGGGGCTGCGATTACCGCTGCACCTACTGCATTGTGCCGACGACGCGCGGCCCCGAGCGCAGCCGGAAGCTCAACGAAGTCGTCAGAGAGAGCGAGGCGGTCGTCGCTTCCGGGATTTCCGAGATCGTGCTCATCGGCCAGACCGTGAATTCCTACAACGACGGCACGCACGATTTCGCGGACCTCATTCGCGCGGTCGGTGCGTTGCGCGGGGTCAGACGACTGCGGTTCACCAGCCCGCACCCGAACGATTTCAGCGAGCGCGTCATCCGCGCGCTGGCTGAGACGGAAGCGGTATGTGAGCACGTTCATCTGCCGATGCAGTCTGGTTCCACGCGTACTCTCAAACGGATGCTGCGCCGTTACACGCGCGAGCGATACCTCGAATGCGTCGATGAGCTGCGCGCGGCCATTCCGAACGTCTCGCTCACGACGGACATCATTGTTGGCTTTCCGGGTGAGACCGAAGAGGATTTCGCGGAGACGCTGAGCGCGGTGGGAATGGTTGGTTTCGAGGATGCCTTTACCTTCAAATTCTCGCTTAGGGACGGGACCCCCGCGACGCGTTTCCCGGTGAGCGACTCGGTGACGGACGAGATTGCGAGCGACAGACTCGCGCGCCTCATTGGGACGGTGCGCGCCGGCACCCGCAAACGCAACATGGGACTGCTGGGCCAGACCCGCGAAGTGCTCGTCGAGAAGCCCGCAAAACGAGGCGGCCTTCTTCAGTCGAGAACACGCGATTTCAAGATCGTGATGATTCCTGGCGACCCCTCGCTGATCGGCCAGTATCTGAACGTCGAGCTCACCGGCACCACAGGGTCGACGTTCATCGGGAAAGCCGTCGGCCCGCGCGCCGCTCTCCCAATGGCTGTCTAGCGACACATTCGATTGCCGGCGGTCGAGGATGGATTGCGGCGCCCGCCGAATGATTGTGGAGAGCGAGCTCTGAGCAAATAGAGTCTGGCGGGCCGAACCTGGAGCACTCCTGCCGCTCATAACTGCCACGTACCTTTGCTATGCGGCCGGCCTTCTGGCCGGATTCGCAGGAATTGCGTGGCTCGCCATTGTCGCTTCAGCCGTGGCGTGGATGGCCGCGCTCGCCAAAAAGCGCGTGGATCGCGCGGCGCTAGCGCTTGTCTTCGCGGGGGCCGTCATCGTCGCCGCAGGCACGTCGCCACCTCGCCGTCCTATCGCTTCAGAAAACCCTTCACGCGACTCTGTGGATTTCCTTACGCGGATAAGAACGAGGGCCGGGTACTCTATAGATCGCACGTTTGGCGAAGACGCACCCCTCGCACGCGCTCTGCTCATCGCCGACCAGCGACAAATCCCAACCGAGATGCGGGATCGCTACGCCTCGGCTGGTCTCATCCACATGCTTTCCATCTCCGGCCTTCACGTCGCGGTGATTGCAGCAGCGATGGAGCTGCTCTTTCAAGTGGCTAGAATGCCGAGGCGAGTGGCGTTGCTCGGCGCATTTATCGCCACCGGCGTCTACGTGGCCGTCATTGGCGCTCCGCCCCCGGCCCTCCGTTCAGCCGCAATGCTCGGCGTCACCATGATCTCGCGTCTTGCCCAGCGTCCCACATCACCCTGGGCCGCGTGGGCGATCGGGGCATTCATTCCACTTTTTGCTGCGCGTACGGTCCTCGACGTCGGGTATCAGCTCAGCGTATTGGGGATGTGCGCGCTGGTGGCGGCGGGGTCACTCTGGCGAAGACATCTGTCCGCGCGGATCAGTGGTAGGAAGGCAGCGATCGCCAAGGAGCTCGTGACATCGCTGGTGGCGTGCGCCGTCACCGCGCCACTCGTTGCCTGGGTGTTCGGAAGAATGAGCCTCATCGCCCCACTGTCCAATCTGGTCGCGTCGCCGGTGATCACATTGGCCCAGCCGGTCCTCTTCCTGGCGATGCTTCTCGCACCCATCGGATCGGTCGCGAAGTTCGTCGCACAGGCGGTGCATCCCCTCCTCTTTGTGTTCGACTGGATTGCAGCATCCGCCGCATCAATCCCGGGTGCGGCGATCACCGTGACGACGACAGTCCCGACCGCCGTGCTCGCCGCGTGTTGTGCGACTGCGTTGATCGTCGCGTGCGTGAGCCGTCACCCCGCGCGTCCGTCGATCGCCGCGATAGGCTCGCTCGCACTGATGGCAATCATGCCAGCGTTTGTGCTGCAACGACCAAATGGTGTGGAGATGCACGTGCTGGACGTCGGGCAGGGAGACGCCATTCTGATCCGCACTGACGCCGGGCGCTGGGTGCTCTTCGACGCGGGGCCGGCATGGAACGGAAGTGACGCCGGTCGCAGGGTAGTCCTCCCATATCTTCTGCGCCGCGGCGGGGCTCTGGAATCGTTCGTGTTGTCCCACCCGCACACCGATCACGTCGGCGGCGCCGCCAGCGTTCTCGACGCAATGCGTCCTCGCAGTTATTGGGATGCCGCGTTCGCCGGCGGCGCCGAGACCTATATCGCCTCCCTCGCCGCCGCGAAGAAGGATGGAATCGAGTGGCACCGCGTTCATCCTGGCGACTCTGTGCGCATCGACGGCGTCACGCTCTCCTTCCTCGCTCCCGACTCGACCTGGACGGTCGGCCTGAAGGATCCCAATCTCGCGAGCACAGTGGCGCTCGTGCGATACGGGATGGTGCGGTTTCTGCTTGTTGGAGATGCGGAGCGTGGCGAGGAAGACTGGCTTCTCGCGCACCACGCGAGCGAGTTGCGCGCGGATGTGCTCAAGGTCGGCCATCACGGCAGCTCGACCAGCTCGAGCGACGCGTTTCTCGCAGCGGTCCATCCGGATCTCGCCGTCATTTCAGTCGGCGCGGGAAACAAATACGGCCACCCGAGCAGCGACGTCATACGTGCCCTCGGCCGCGCGGGTGCCGCAGTATTGCGGACGGATGAAACGGGGACGATAGTCATTCGAACCGACGGCGTTCACATCGAAGTAGAGGCAGCGGGAGAGAAATGGGATTTGGCTCACGAGTCGTCGCTCCGATAGTCGGCAGCAGGTTAGATCTTCCCACTGCGCTCACCGACATCTATCCTGAGCTTGCTGACGTCACGTATCGAAGAGGAGGATTGCCAGTGCGTGTTGCGGGCTGGGCGCTCGGAACGAAGAGTGCCGCCGCGATCACGCTTTGGCGCATCGTATTCGTGGCGCCAGGCACGCCCCTCAGCGCCGAGCTGCTCTTGCACGAGCTCCGTCACGTCCACCAATTTTTGGAGCGGAGAACATTTCCGCTCAGCTATCTCTGGCAGTCAATCCGCTACGGCTATTCGCGCAACACGTACGAAGTTGACGCTCGCCGGTATTCCGCATTGCGTCTCGCGCAGAACGCCTTCGATAAGGATCCCTGAAGTGGTCAAGCATACAGCGACGTCTGTCGTCACCATAGAGCGATTCATCATCGAGCAGGAGAAGCTGCACCCAGAAGCAACGGGCGAGCTCTCCGGGCTTCTCTACGACCTGGCGTTGGCCGCGAAGATGATCGCCAACAAGGTTAGGAGCGCCGGTCTTGCCGACATCCTTGGCGCCACCGATCTCGAAAACGTTCAAGGTGAGACTCAGCAGAAGCTCGATGTCCTTGCCAACGAGATCATCGTAAAGGCGGTGGATCACGGCGGCAGGCTGTGCGCGATGGCGTCGGAGGAGGAACCCGGCATCATCGACATCCCCGAGAATTTCCGCTGCGGAAAGTATTGCCTGCTTTTCGATCCGCTCGACGGCTCCTCGAACATCGACGTCAACGTTCCGGTCGGGACGATCTTCTCCGTCGTCCGCAAGATCACGCGCGGCAGCCGAGGCGAAATGGAAGACATGCTCCAACCCGGACGGCGGCAGGTCGCGGCCGGGTACGTAATCTACGGATCGAGCACAATGCTCGTATACACCACCGGGCAGGGCGCGCACGGATTTACCCTCGATCCCTCACTTGGGGAGTTTCTCCTCTCGCATCCCAACATCCGGACTCCGGACATCGGGCGGTATTTATCCGTAAATGATTCGTATCACAGCCAGTGGGAGCCCGAAGTTCAGAATCTGATGCAGTACTATCGCGGGCAGGATGGGAACCGCCAGCCAATGAATACGCGATACGTCGGGTCACTCGTCGCGGACTTCCATCGGAACCTTCTGGGTGGCGGGCTCTTCGCCTATCCGGCGAACCGCAAAAACAAGCGCGGCAAGCTTCGACTCCTCTACGAAGCGAGTCCACTCGCGTTCATCGTCGAGCAGGCCGGCGGCGCCGCGAGCGACGGAACCCAGCGAATCCTCGACGTTCAGCCGATCGAGCTGCACCAGCGGACGCCGCTATTCATTGGCAGCAAGAACGATGTGGACGCCGCCCGCGCCATGCTTGGTCAACAGCACAAGAGCGCGAGCGCGGTAGCGGCGGTCGGATCAGTAGGCGCGTGACGCCGGTGCCCGGGCCGGTGCGCGCGAGACGTCGCGCGTGAAAAACAAAGAGACAGGGGAGAGGCTCTCGCCCAGCGGCATTCCTGTCAAACCCGTCTACCGTCCCGAAGATGCTGAGCTCGACTACACATCCGATCTCGGCGATCCGGGACAATGGCCGTATACGCGTGGTGTTCAGCCCACGATGTACCGCGGCCGTCTATGGACAATGCGACAGTACGCGGGGTTCGGCAGTGCGAAAAGCACTAACGAGCGCTTCAAGATGCTTCTCGAGGCGGGCCAGACCGGTCTATCGGTTGCCTTCGATCTCCCTACCCAAATGGGACTCGATTCCGATTCTCCGCGCGCACTCGGTGAAGTCGGAAGAGCGGGCGTTGCGATAGACAGCGTCGAGGATATGCACGCCCTGCTCGAGGGAATCCCGCTCGACCAGGTGTCGACATCGATGACGATCAACGCCACTGCCGCGACCCTTCTGGCGATGTACATCGTCGTCGCGGAGGAGCGTGGGATCGCGCGCGACAAGCTTAGCGGCACCGTCCAAAATGACATTCTCAAGGAATACATCGCGCGCGGGACTTACGTGTATCCCCCGGAGCCGAGCATGGCGCTGATCGCGGAAGTCTTCCGATTCTGCGCTGAGGAGGTGCCCAACTGGAATCCGATCTCGATCTCCGGATACCATATTCGCGAAGCCGGCGCGACGGCGGTGCAGGAGCTGGCTTTCACTCTTGCCAACACGATCGAATACGTGAAGCGCGCCATCGAAGCGGGACTCGAAGTGGACGCGTTTGCTCCGCGGCTGTCTTTCTTTTTCGCCGCGCACAACGACCTCTTCGAGGAGGTCGCGAAATTTCGCGCCGCGCGACGGATTTACGCGCGCATCATGCGCGGCCGGTTTCACGCCTCGAAGGAGAGCGCGCGGCTCCGCTTTCACACCCAGACCGGCGGAGTTACGCTCACCGCGCAGCAGCCTCTCAACAACGTCGTCCGGGTAGCGCTGCAGACTCTCGCGGCGACCCTCGGTGGAACACAATCACTCCATACCAACGGCTACGACGAGGCGCTCTCCCTTCCGACCGCCGACGCCGCCAAGCTTGCACTCCGTACGCAGCAGATCGTGGCCTTTGAGTCCGGCATCACCAACACCGCCGATCCGCTGGCGGGAAGCTACTACGTTGAGAACCTCACGACGGAGCTGGAGAGTCAGGCACTGGAGCTCATAACCAAAGTCGATGAGCTCGGCGGCTCGGAGAAGGCGATCGCCGCCGGATTCTTCCAGGAGGAGATCGCGCGGAGCGCCTATGAGCACCAGTTGCGAGTCGAGGCGGGTGAAACAGTGATCGTGGGAGTGAATCGTTTCGCCGATGGGGACGAGATGCTTTCGATCCCCGCCCCGAACTACTCCGAGCTGGAAAAGGCGCAGGTGAAGGGCCTGAAGTCTCTTCGCAAAAAGCGAGATGCCTCTCGGCTCGAGAGCGCGCTGGCCGCGCTCCGCGATGCGTCGGCTGAGACTTCTGTGAGGAGGCACCTCATGCCGCTCATCATCGACGCCGTGCGCGCCCGCGCGACCGTAGGAGAGATTTCCAGCACCCTCGCCGCGAATTGGGGCTATTACCGGCCCTAACCCTGGACAAGGCTCGGCTTGAGGCACCCCCCGTAGCAAACTAACTTTCGGGTGTCGCGCAGGACTCCCCCCCAAAGCCAACATGCCTACATACGAGTTTCGTTGCCCCACGGGCCACGATTTCGAGAAATTCTATCGGTCGATCGGTACTGCGCCGAGCATTGTCGCGTGTCCGGTCTGCGGTAAGACGGCCGAGCGGCAGCTGTCGGCGGGCGGTGGATTGGTCTTCAAGGGATCAGGTTTCTACATAACGGACTACGGTAAGGACGGGAAGAAATCCCAGGCAGCGGTACCGCCCGCGACGGAAGGCGCGAAAACGACTGGCAGCGATGCGGCCAAGTCCGAATCAGGGAAATCCGAACCCGCATCCGGCGTCTCGAAGTCGAGCTCCGAGTCAACAGCTTCCGCTCCCGCCAAGCCCCCGGCCGAAAAGTCGTCTTCAAAGCGAGCCAAAGATAAGGAATGACTGCCGTCGACCAGATTCGCGCCGAGCTGATTCGCGCGGCGCGTGGTCTTGGCGCGTCCGACGATATTGAGCCGCTGCTCGAGCGTCCGCGCGAGACCGCGCATGGTGACTGGGCCACGAATCTCGCGATGGTCCTGGCCAAGCCGTTGAAGTCCAAGCCGCGCGACATCGCGGAAAAGCTGCGAACATCCATGAGTCTCGATCGTGCTGGCGTATCGAAGATCGACATCGCCGGTCCGGGCTTCATGAATTTCTTCATTGACGCGGGACGGATCGCTTCCGGACTGCGGGAAATCATCGCCGAAAACGAGACCTACGGTCGGAGCGACGCCGGCCGCGGTCAGGTGGTCAACATCGAATTCGTGTCCGCGAACCCCACCGGCCCGCTCCACGTCGGCCACGGGCGCCAGGCAGCGCTCGGCGATGCGATTGCGACGCTGCTCGAGACGACCGGGTGGAAGGTGACGCGCGAGTTCTACTACAACGACGCGGGCGCGCAGATCGAGAATCTCGCCGCCAGCGTCGAGGCGCGCCTTAACGAGTTGGACGGGAAGCCGGCGCAGATCCCCGAGGGCGGTTATCACGGCGAGTACATCCGCGAGCTTGCCGAGAGGTACAGGGAGAACAATGACGGCCTGACGGTCCGCGAGTTCGCCGTGCGCGAGCTGCGCCAAGAACAGGATCTTGATCTCCAAGCCTTCGGAGTTCGCTTCGATAAATATTTCCTGGAGACATCCCTCTACACCGACGGAATGGTCGACGAGACCGTGCGCCTGCTCATCGCATCGGGTAAGACGTACGAGCACGATGGCGCCCTCTGGCTCCGCACGACCGATTTTGGCGACGACAAAGATCGCGTAATGCGCAAAAGTGACGGCACGTACACCTACTTTCTGCCGGACGTCGCCTATCACGTCACCAAGTGGAAACGCGGATTCCTCCGCGCGATCGACGTGCAGGGAGCCGACCACCACAGCACGGTAACGCGCGTTCGAGCCGGTCTCCAGGCGTTGAACGTGGGGATGAAGCTCAACTACCCCGAGTACGTGCTGCATCAGATGGTCACCGTGATGAAGCACGGCGAAGAGGTGAAGATCTCGAAGCGCGCGGGCAGCTATGTCACCGTGCGGGATCTCATCACGGAAGTCGGACGCGACGCCGTGCGGTATTTCTTCCTCATGCGGAAGAGCGACTCGCAGCTGATTTTCAACGTCGATCTCGCCGCATCGCAGTCGGAAGAAAATCCCGTCTACTACATCCAGATGGCGCACGCGCGCATGTGCGGCATTTTCCGCGTCGGCGAAATCGAACCCGCATCGGTCTCGGCCGATGAGGCGCGGCTGGACGTACTTACCGAGCCGGAAGAGCAGGAGCTGATCAAGGCGCTGATGGATTTTCCCACGCTCGTCGAATCCGCCGCCGAGACGCTGGAGCCGCACCGCATTGCTACGTATCTCCTGGAGACTGCGCGGCTAACACACCTCTGGTATCACAAGCACCACGTTCTGGAGCAGCCCGAGGACGTCACGCGCGCGCGTCTTACGCTTGCCCGCGGCGCGCAGATCGTGCTCCGCAACGGAATGCGGATCCTCGGAATCACCTCCCCGGAGAGGATGTAGTTGCTCCGCCACCCAAGTCGGTTACCATTAGCCGCTGGTCATAATTTCATCCTGGACAAGTACGAATGTCTGTTCTGGTAGTCGGCTCGGTCGCGCTGGATTCCGTCGAAACTCCCTTCGGCAGGGCCGACGATGTGCTCGGGGGTTCTGCGATTTTCTTTTCCGCATCGGCGAGCCATCTCACGAAGGTGAGCGTCGTCGGGGTGGTCGGGTCGGACTACCCGATCGAGAAGCTGGAACCGCTCAAGGAGCGCGGCGTGGATTTCAGCGGACTCGAGCGCGCGGAAGGGAAATCGTTCAGGTGGCGCGGCCGGTACCGGCACGATTTGAACTCCGCCGAGACGCTCGAGACGCAGCTCGGAGTCTTTTCGCATTTCAGTCCCAAGATACCCGAGAAGCTCCGATCGTCTCCCTACCTGTTCCTCGCCAATATCGATCCGCGCCTTCAGCTCGACGTGCTCAAGCAGGTCGAAAAGCCCAAGCTCATCGCCTGCGACACGATGAACTTCTGGATCCAGAGCCGCCGCCACGACATCCTCGCGCTGCTCGAGCATGTCGATCTGGTCACTCTCAACGACGCCGAGGCGCGCCAGCTGACCGAGAAGGCGAATCTGGTGCAGGCGGCGCAGTGGATAATGGCGCGTGGTCCGAGGCACGTGATCATCAAGAAGGGTGAACACGGGGCATTCATGTTCACCGCGAATTCGATCTTCTTCGCGCCGGCGTTTCCGCTCGAGAACGTGTTCGATCCCACCGGTGCGGGCGATTCCTTCGCCGGCGGGTTCATCGGCTACCTCGCCAAAACCGGCGACTTGAGCGAAGCGAACATGCGGCGCGCTGTGATCTATGGCTCGGTGATGGGATCCTTCGCCGTCGAGAAATTCTCAATCGAGAGACTGATGACGGTCACGAAGGCCGAGATAGATCAACGCATGCGGGACATGCGTCGCCTGGTTGCATTTGAGGAGGAGATTCCCGCGTGAGCGACGACGCGCTTCGCTATCGAAGCGCCGGCGTTGACATCGATGCATCGAATGCGGCGAAGGCGCGGATAAAGAAGCTCGTCGAGTCCACCTTCACCTCTGGAGTCGTCGGTGGTTTCGGCGGGTTCGGCGGCATGTTCCGCATCCCCGCGGGACTGGAGAAGCCGGTGCTCGTATCAAGTGCCGATGGCGTTGGCACCAAGATCAAGGTCGCCATCGAAGCCAATCGTCATGACACGATCGGACGCGACCTGGTAAACCACTGCGTCAATGACATTCTCGTCCAGGGGGCGATTCCACTCTTCTTTCTGGACTACGTCGCCTTCGGCAAGCTCGACCCCACTGTCGCCGAGGCCGTTGTCGCGGGGGTCGCCCGCGGCTGTCGCGAGAACGGTTGCTCGCTAATAGGGGGGGAAACCGCGGAAATGCCTGGTTTGTACACCCCCCCAGATTACGACTTGGCTGGCTTCATCGTCGGATATGTGGAAGAAAGCCGCATCATCGGGCCCCACAGGGTGAAACCTGATGATGTACTGATCGGTCTTCCAAGCTCGGGGCTGCACACGAACGGCTACTCGCTGGCGCGGAAGATCGTGAAGGATCGACTCAAGCTGCGGCCGGACGCTGCGTTTCCTGGTGGCGGGGCAGGCGCAACAGTCGCTGACGTTTTGCTGGCGGAGCACCGGTCGTATTTGCCGGCGCTCAGGCCGGTGCTCGATCGTGTCCACGCTCTCGCGCACATAACGGGTGGCGGACTGCTCGAGAATCTGGATCGCGCGCTGCCGAAAAATCTCGATGCCATAATCGAGACATCGAGCTGGAATGTCCCAGAGGTCTTTCGAGTGTTGCAGCAGGCTGGAGCGGTGGAACCCGCTGAGATGCATCGAACGTTCAACATGGGTGTAGGAATGGTCGTCATCTGCGCGCCGTCCGCCGTCAAGGCAGTACAGTCGGCGGCCTCCGCGGCCGGACTGGGGAGCTGGGTCCTCGGCTCGCTCAAACCAGGCTCGGGCGCAGTCATACTCTCTTGAGGAATCATCGAATGAAAGCACGTCTGTTCATATTGTTCGCCGCCGGTAGCGTGGCCGCGACTTCGGTTGGAGCGCAGGGGATCGATACGCAACGTTGCCCCCCGGGCACCACCAATGGTTTTGGCGTACCAGACCAGGCGCGTGCCTCGCAGGACGCGTGTCAGAAAGCAATCGATCTTTTCCAGTACATGGCGCCGCAGCTCGGAACGAGCATCACAGGCGGCAACGCCACGCTCGGACAGGGCGGTAATCTCGGCGGCCTCGGACATTTTTCACTGGGACTCAGAGTCAACGCCGTGCAGGGGAGCCTTCCGCAGGTCCAGAACGTGACCCCGGCCGTGACCGGTGCTACAAGCACGCAGTTCGACACCAAGACCCAGTTGATTCCCATGCCCACCGCTGATCTCGCAATCGGGATCTTCAAGGGTCTTCCGCTGGCCATCACCAACGTTGGCGGGATCGACCTGCTGGTCAGCGCAGCATACCTGCCGGAGTTCAACAACAGCGGCGTGAGCGTGAAAGTGCCGAACGGATCGCTCAAGCTTGGATACGGCGCTCGCGTCGGCCTTTTGCAGGAATCTCTGCTGGTGCCGGGAGTAGCAGTCAGTTACCTGAAGCGCGACCTTCCGACGGTCAACATTGCGGCGAACAGCGGAAACGACTCGCTGCTCGTGAACAATCTGAGCCTCAAGACTACCGCATGGCGCGTAACCGCGAGCAAAAGCCTGCTCTTCATCGGCCTTGCCGCTGGATTCGGACAGGATAAGTACGAATCATCGACCGACATCAATGCCCACGTCGCCGCACGCGCGCTGAGTCCTGATGCCAGAGCCGGCCCGGTGTCGCTCTCACAAAACATGACAAGAACGAATATTTTCGCCGACCTGTCGATGAACCTTCTGATTTTGAAGCTGACCGGCGAAATTGGACAGGTATCCGGCGGAACAATCAACACTTTCAATACCTTCAGTGGCAAGCAAGCAGCCGATTCCCGAATCTACGGATCGGTCGGAGCTCGATTCGGGTTCTAACGACGATGCGCGCGACGCGGAGTACATGCGTCGCGCGCTGGCCCTTGCCCGGCTAGGCTGGGGACAGACAGCGCCGAACCCTATGGTCGGCGCTGTTGTCGTTAGGGACGGCATCGTCGTGGGTGAGGGATATCACTCCCGCTACGGAGAGCTCCACGCCGAACGCGTCGCTCTCAAGGCCGCGGGCGATCGCGCGCGTGGCGCTACCATGTACGTGACGCTCGAGCCCTGCAATCACTTCGGCAAGACTCCTCCCTGTACCGAGGCAATTCTCGAGGCGAGGGTGAAGCGCGTTGTCATCGCCGCGGCCGATCCCACGGCGCTTGCTGGAGGAGGCGCGAGGCATCTGGCCGACTACGGCGTCGAGGTCACCTTCGGAGTGGAAGAGGCAGCAGCACTCGAGCTCAACGCACCCTTTTTCTTCGCCGCTGCCAATTCGCCCCGTCCATGGGTCACGCTCAAGCTGGCGCTCTCCTCCAACGGGAAATTGAACGATCCCTCTGGCGAGCGTCGCTGGATCAGCAATGAGCTCTCACGGGATGAGGTCCAGCGACTGCGGGCAAACGTGGATGCCATCGCCGTCGGGCTAGGTACCGTGCGCGCGGACGACCCTCAGCTCACCGCGCGCGGCTCGATCCGACCGCGGGTGCCGCCCCTGCGCGTGATCTTTGACAGAGGAGCCGAGACCCCACTGGGAGCGAAGGTCGTTCGTAGTGCCCGGGAGACTCCAACCGTGATTTTCGCCCATCATCCCCCTGTGGCGCGCCTCGCCGCGCTGCACAATGCGGGCGTCGACGTGTTCGAGGCCGACGGTCTGCCTGCCGCATTGGAGGCGCTGCACGGGTTCGAAGTTCAGCACCTTATGGTTGAGGGTGGTGCCCAGATAGCGCAGGCGTTTCTACGGGAAGGGCTCGTAGACCGACTGGTTATCTTTCAATCGCCCATCACACTCGGCGCCGGCGGGTTGAGTCCCTTCGACACGCTGACTGAATCGCTTGTCAGCGACATCCGGAAGGCACGCGTGGTGCGCCGCGGGGAGTTCGGGGAGGACGTGATGTCGGTGTATGCACTGCGAGAGGGCTGAATGTTTACGGGATTGATCGGGCACGTTGGCGAAGTCGAGAGCGTCGGCCAAACCGACGCCGGGCGCGAGCTTCGCATTCGTGCTCCATTCGACGATCTCGAGCGGGGTGAGAGCATCGCGGTGAACGGTGCGTGTCTCACCGTTCGCGAGTTCGGCGTGGGTTGGTTCGAAGCCGCGGCGGTACTGACGACGCTGGAGCGCACCACCATCGGCGACTGGCACGCGGGAACCCACGTGAATCTCGAGCGCTCACTGCGCATAACGGACCGGCTCGGTGGACATCTGGTTCAGGGACACGTGGACTGCGTCGGAACGGTGATCGCACGCGAGATGTCTGGCGATGCTCTGTTGATCGATCTGACGGTCCCGCCTTCGTTCGAGCCGCTGTTCGTTCTGCATGGGTCCGTCGCCGTCGATGGGGTCAGTCTGACCGTGAACGAGCTCAGACCACGTGGAATTCAGCTGTCGTTGATTGAATACACGCTTCGCCATACCACGCTCGGCGATCTGAGGCCCGAAAGCAGGGTGCACGTCGAGGCCGATATGATCGCCAAACACGTGCGTCGGTTGATCGAACCCTACCTGCGTGAGACAACGGCAGTAAATTCCCTGAACGATTTCTCGCTGGAGCATTAAAGGGCTATGGAGTTCGGAACAGTCGAGCAGGCAATTGCCGACATCAAGGCCGGCAAGTTGATCATCGTGGCGGACGACGAGGACCGCGAGAACGAGGGCGATCTCATCTGCTCCGCGGAGCTGGTCACGCCCGATCTCATCAACTTCATGATTCGCAAAGCCGGCGGATGGATCTGCCTCGCCCTCACGGGAGAGCGCGCCGACCACCTCGAGCTCCCTCAGCAGAGCGAAGTGAACACCGAGGAATACCGCACGGCGTTCACCATGACAATCGATGCCGACGAACGTTTTGGCGTCACGACAGGTGTCAGCGCACAGGATCGCGCCAAAACTATACGCGTTGCCGTGGATCCTAAGACGGTGCCTTCCGACTTGCGTCGTCCCGGGCATGTGCCGCCGCTGCGGGGTCGCGATGGTGGCGTACTCCAGCGGGTTGGCCACACCGAGGCTGCAGTCGATCTTGCGCGCCTCGCGGGCCTCCTTCCCGCCGGGGTCGTCTGCGAGATTCTGAGCGAGGACGGATCGAGTGCGCGCCGTCCCGAGCTGGAGCGCTTCGCGGGGCAGCACGGGCTCACATTCATCACCGTCGCGCAGCTGGTCGCCCACCGGCTTCAGACCGAGCGTCTCGTGCACCGCGTCGCCGAGGCCCGACTCCCCACAGAGACAGGCGTCTGGCGTGTGATAGGATACAAGAACGATGTCGACAACCACGAGCACATCGCTCTCGTTCTGGGTGAGGTCGGACCTGATGAAAGCGTGCTCGTACGGATGCACTCGAAGTGCTTGACCGGTGACGTCTTCCACTCCCTGCGCTGCGATTGCGGCTGGCAGCTCGATACCGCGATGAAAATGATCGCCAAAGAAGGGAAGGGCGCAATCGTTTACCTGGATCAGGAAGGGCGCGGCATCGGCCTTCTCAACAAGCTCAAGGCTTACGAGCTTCAGGACGAGGGAATCGACACTGTCGAGGCGAACGAGCGCCTCGGCTTCAAGCCCGACCTTCGCAACTACGGTATCGGCGCGCAAATCCTGCTCGACCTCGGCCTGCGAACGATTCGCCCGATCACCAACAATCCGCGCAAGCTCGTCGGACTCGAAGGCTACGGACTTACGATCGATGAGCGCGTGCCGATCATCTCCATCGCGCACGACGAGAACTCCAGCTACCTCGAGGCCAAGCGGGCCAAGCTCGGACACCTGTTCGCGTCGTAATGCCCGAATTCGCAGGGTTGCCCAGCGGCGTCGGAAGGCGCGTTGTCGTCCTCGCCAGCCGATTCAATGAGCCGATCGTAAAAAAACTGGTCGATGGCGCGATGGAAGCGCTGGTCAAATACGGCGTGGCATTCGAGGATATCGATGTCGTCTGGGTGCCGGGCGCGTGGGAGCTGCCAATGGCGGCGCGATGGCTCCTCTCGAGCGAGCGTTACGACGGGCTCGTTGCGGTCGGCGCAGTAATCCGCGGTGAAACCGCGCATTTCGATTACATCGCGGGGGAGGCGTCGCGAGGCCTGGCGGCGGTAAGCGCCGACTCCGAGACGCCGATCGGTTTTGGTGTGCTCACTTGCGACACCGACGAGCAGGCCGAGGCACGCGCCGGGGGCGCGCACGGCAACAAGGGGTGGGACGCGGCAATCGCAACTTTGGAGATGGTTGATCTGTACGACAGGCTCGAGCCCGAAGATGCGGATTGAATCGCGCGCTCGCGCGCGGGCGCTGCAGGCGCTCTATGCGTGCGAGATGCGGGGCGGGAAAAATCTTGATAGTGTAGCGACACAGGTCTGGGACGACCTCGCGGTCGCTCCGGAAGAACGGCGGCTCGCCGGACTTCTCGTGCGCGAAGTCGCGAGCGGTGGCCTGGCGCTTGACACCAAGCTCGCGGACGTGACGACCAATTGGCGCCTCGAGCGTTTGGGCGCCATCGAACGCTCGGTTCTCCGGCTGGGAGCGGCGGAATTGATGAAGGGCGACACGCCGCCGCGCGTGGCCATCCAGGAGGCTGTGAGGCTGGCCGAGCGATTCGGAACGTCGGCGAGCGCAAAGTTCGTGAACGGAGTGCTGGATGCTTTCGCCCGACAGGCCGGCATGATCTAGTGCGGATACTCGTTCTCAACTGGCAGGATCACCTGAATCCGCAGGCGGGTGGTGCAGAGCTGCATCTCAGAGAAATCTTCAAGCGCATAGTCGCGCGCGGGCACGCCGTCGATCTCCTCGCCTCCTCGTGGGAGGGAGCTCCGCCGCGTGTGAATATCGATGGAATCGAACTTCATCGCATTGGAAAAAGAAATACCTACGGCTTTCTCGCGCGACGCTATTTCGAGAATCACCTGCGCGCCAACAACTACGACATTGTCATCGAGGATCTGAACAAGGTTCCTCTTTACACCCCGCTTTGGGGTCTGAAGGGTCTGGTGGCTCTCGTGCACCATCTCTTCGGCGCAACGGTATTTCGCGAAGCGCCGATGCCGCTCGCGGCGGCAGTCTGGTTGTCGGAACAGCCGCTCGGCCTTCTCTACCGCTCCGTTCCATTCGAAGCTGTGAGTGTCAGCACGGCCGACGATCTCGTGGCGCGCGGAATCCGCCGTCATTCGATCAGGGTGATCTACAACGGTGTGGATTCGAAGGTACTGACGCCGAATTCCGCCGAGAGATCGCCGACGCCTCTCTTCGTCTATCTCGGCAGACTGAAGAAATACAAGCGCGTCGATATGGTCATCAAGGCGTTCGCCGCGCTCAACATTCCGAATGCCTGTCTGGAGATCGCTGGCGCCGGCGACTATCGCGCTAAACTCGAAGGACTGGTAAACTTCCTCCATCTCACCGACCGTGTGAAATTTCTCGGATTCATCTCGGAAGAGGAAAAAGTTCGTCTTCTCAGACGGGCATGGGCATCCGTGCTGGCATCGCCAAAGGAAGGGTGGGGAATCAGCAACCTCGAAGCAGCCGCGTGCGGTACGCCAGTGATCGCGGCCAACTCTCCCGGCATCCGGGAATCGGTCATTGACGGGGAGACCGGATTTCTCGTGCCCCAGAACGACGTGGACGCCATGGCCGCCGCGATGAGGGGCATCGTCGAATCGCGCGATCTCGTCGATGTCCTTGGCGCCGCCGGCCGGCGCTTCGCCGAGAGGTTCACATGGGAACGCTCGGCGAACGAAACCCTGGCGCATCTCGAGGAAGTGGCCGCGAAATGACTCAACGAATCTCACCGTCCGCCAAGGTCCGATGCCGACTCCCAAGGTAACCGTCGGACAGCTGCTCGACCGATTGCGCGGGTCGCTCCAGCTAGAAGAGATCGAGCCCGGAACCGGGCTCGATCGCCCGGTGGGCAATCCCGAGGTCTCGAGTCCGGGGCTCGTCCTCGCCGGATACGTAAAGCGCTTTTCTGCGCAGCGGCTTCAGGTGCTCGGCGAGACGGAGATCACCTACCTTGGATCGCTCGGTATCGCCGAGCGCAGAAAAATCCTCGAGCTCTTCTTCTCGTTTCCGATTCCGGCGGTGTTCGTTACCAAGGGACAGCGACTGCCAACGGGGCTCAAGGAGACCGCGAGCGCGGCCGGAATTCCGTTGATCCGGACCAAGCTCAAAACCGCCGAGTTCTACAGGCGGGTGAAACCGGTTCTCGAGATGGAATTCGCGCCGACGGTTTCTCTCCATGGCTCTCTCGCCGACGTCTTTGGCGTCGGTCTCTTCTTCACGGGGATGAGCGGGATCGGCAAGTCGGAATGCGTGCTGGATCTGGTCGAGCGTGGACACCGGCTCGTCGGGGACGACCTGGTCATTGCCAGCAAGCGCGGCAACGACGTGCTGATCGGGCGTGGCCACGAGATGCAGCGTCACTACATGGAAATCCGCGGCATTGGCCTCATCGACATTCCGGCGATCTTTGGAATCCGGGCCGTGCGCCAGCAGAAACGAATCGAAGTCGTGGTGCAGCTGGAGCAGTGGAACCAGGACGCGCCCGTGGAGAGGACTGGACTGGACGTCCAGACGACCACCATACTCGACGTCGAGCTTCCGAAGATCACTGTCTATCTGAACCCCGGAAAGAACATCACGGTCATCGCCGAGGTGATCGCGCTCAACCATCTTCTCCGCTACTCCGGCATCAACGCCGCCGAGGTTTTCAACGACCGGCTCCTGAAAAAGATGAGGACGGCCGCTGCACCGAACGTTCGCGAATACCTACAGGAAGATCATGAGTAAATCGGGAATGCCGGGAAGCAACAAGCCAACGGGAATCGTTATCGGACACGGAGAGTTCGCCGAGGGCCTCGTCTCCGCCGTCGATCAGATCTGCGGAATGGCCGGCAAGCTGGTGAGTCTGTCGATGAAGGGCCTGACTCCGGAAGACATAGAAACGGCAATACGCGAAGAGCTCGAGCGAACGGGTGCACGCGTGATCTTCACCGATCTTCCCGCGGGCAGCGCCACGCTCGCCGCGCGCCGTCTCGCGAAAAACGATCCCGATCTGATGCTCGTGAGCGGCGTCAATCTGGCCACACTCCTGGATTTCGTGTTCAATGCCGATGCGCCTCCCGGGGAGGCGGCGCGGTCGGCGGCTGAACGCGGTAAGGCATCGCTAATCGTAATTGAGCGGAGCTGATGGGGATCCACCTCTATCGCATCGATGACCGGCTGATTCACGGACAGGTGGTTGTCGGGTGGGGTCAGCCACTGAACGCGCGGTTCCTGGTTCTCGTGGACGATCTGGTCGCGTCCAGCGATTGGGAGAAGGAGCTTTATCTCATGGCCGTTCCTCCCGAGATGGAGATCTGCTTCGCCGACGTGGCGACCGCGATACGGGACCATGCCAAGTACGCCGCCGATCCGCGTCCCGGAATTCTCGTTACAGGCGATATCGATAGCATGCTACGCCTGGCAAAGGGAGTGAAGGCGATCGGCAGCGTCAACATTGGCGGTGTTCACTATCGCGCTGGCCGCGATGAAAAGCTGCGCTACGTCTTCCTGACGCCGGCCGAGGGGCAGCAGCTGCACGCGCTCGAAGGCTCGGGAGTCGAGGTGACGGCGCAGGATGTTCCGTCGGCGCGGGCTGTTCCCCTCGCCGAAGTTCTCGAGGGCCAATCGAAATGAGCTTCATGGAGGCGCTTCCGATTGCGCTGCTCGGAGCGGTACTGGGCCTCGACGTCGTGACATTTCCGCAGGCAATGATAGCGCGGCCCATCGTGTCGTCTACGCTTGCTGGAGCTTTTATCGGCCACAGTGAATCGGGGCTTCTGGTGGGGGTCGTGCTGGAGCTCATTGCGCTCGACACCCTCCCATTCGGCGCTTCGCGCTACCCCGAGTGGGGTTCGGCTGGCGTGGTCGGTGGGGCGCTATTCGCTTCGCAAGCCAAGGGAATGCCCGGCGCGCTCCCCGCGTCCATTCTCGCCGCACTTCTCACAGCCATGATCAGTGGCTCGAGCATGGTGATTCTCCGCCGACTCATCGCCGGCCGCCTCGAGCGCAGTCGCGCCCTGATCGAGGAAGGGTCGAGGGATGCTCTGCTCTCGCTTCATCTCTCGGGAATGACGTTCGATCTTCTGCGTGGAGCGATCGTGACGATGGCTGCGATGCTCATTTTCTCCCCGCTCGTTCGCGCGATCGTGGCCACCTGGGGAAGCGAGTCCGAGTACTCGCGCGCCGTCGTCGTTGTCGTCGCGGCAATGGTAGCTGGGGGCGCGCTCTGGAAGGTGTTCCATTCGGTGCGCCACGTCATCTGGTTCTTCCTCGGTGGCGTGGGCATCTACCTTGGTCTGAGAGCTTTCGCGTGAGCGGGACACCCACTCAGCCGTTCGGGCTGCCATTTCGAGTCAAGCTCGCGATGTTCGTTCGCATGCTAGCGGTCCAGGGATCGTGGAATTACGAGACACTGCTCGGAACCGGCATCGGTTTCGTCATGGAGCCCGGGCTGAGATTTCTGCCCGGTGGAATCGACGGTCCGCAGTACCGCGCGGCGCTGGCGCGGGAGTCGCGGTACTTCAACGCGCATCCGTATCTCACGGGAATCGCAGTCGGGTCGCTGACGCGCGCCGAGCTGGAGGGAGTCGATCCCGCGAGGATCGAGCGGTTTCGCAGCGCCCTCGCGAGCCCCCTCGGCAGCGTTGGTGACAGGCTCGTCTGGGCAAGTTGGCTTCCATTCTGCTCCGTGGTGGCGCTCTGCGTTTTTGGAGCAGGAGGCTCTGCACTGGCGGTAGTCGGTACATTTCTGCTGTTGTACAACGCGGGGCACTTGTTGTTGAGGGCGTGGGGACTCCATGTCGGCCTTGCCCGCGGTCTCAACGTGGCGTCGGCGCTCGGCAATCCTGTGTTGCGGCAGGGGCCACAGTATATCGGCAGCGCGACGGCGCTCGTCGCGGGAGTGGCGCTGCCGATCGCTCTGCAACGGGTCGTCGGTCCGGGCAGGGCTCTTGTTGGTGGTATTATCGTCGCTGCGCTGATCGGACTTCTGATTCTCGCCCGATTGCGCGAACGCGCGGAAGGTTGGCGCATTGCCCTCGGAGTTCTCGCGGTATTCGTTCTCTACTCGATCCTGTCCTGATGCCTGAGCGCGAAGTAAAAATCCTCAATAAGCTGGGCATCCATGCGCGCCCGGCGGCCGAGATCGTAAAAGCGGCTGGTAAGTTCAAGAGCAGCATCACCATCGTGCGCGATGATCTCGAGGTGAACGCCAAAAGCATCATGGGCGTGATGATGCTCGCCGCCGAGTTCGGGTCAACGATAATACTGCGCGCGATCGGCGAAGACGCCGAGGCCGCGCTCGATGCGCTGTCAGCCGTGATCGCGAACAAGTTCGGGGAGAGCTGATGGCTCCGGGACTTGCCGGCGTGCCGGCGTCCCCCGGGATCGTGGACGGACCTGTCCACCTCCTCCTGTGGGAAGTCCCCGACGTACGTCATCGCATCATTTCCGACGAGTCCATTCCCGCCGAGATCAAGCGCTTTCACAGCGCGATTGGTGTCGCCGGCGATCGGCTGCATCAGGTGCGAGCACGGGCCGAAAAAAACGCGGGCCCCAAAGAGGCGGCCATCTTCGACGTTCAGCTCTCGATTCTTCAGGACGGTGAGCTGCTACGTCAGGTCGAGGAGCTGATCCACCAGAACCTCGGCGCCGAAAAAGCATTCGATCTCGTTTTGTTCGAGTGGCGTCAACAGTTCGCCGATCACGCAAGGTCGCTGCTGAGGGAGAGGGTCGGAGACCTGATCGACGTCCACATCCGTGTTCTGTCGATTCTTCTCGGGTTGCCCGATCACGACCCGGTCGACCTGCCGAAGGGTTCCAACAAGATCCTGGTCACTCACGATCTCACGCCAAGTCTGACGGTGCAGCTCGATCGTGAGGCGATCATCGGCATCGCCACCGATGCCGGTACGCGCACATCCCACGTGGCGATCCTTGCGCGCTCACTAGGCCTTCCGGCGGTAGTGGGCCTGCGCGATGCGACCGAGCGCCTCAGTGGGGGTGAGCACGTCATCCTTGACGGCACATCAGGGATGCTTGTGATCAATCCGTCCGCGGCGGTGCTGGCCACATATCGCGAGCGGCGGGCGCGCGAGGCGAGCGAGGCCGCCGAGCTGCAGGCGATGGCAACGGCTGACTCGGTGACGCTCGACGGGCACTGGGTCACCCTGCGCGCCAACGTCGATCTCCCCGAAGAAGCGGAGACAGCGGCCCACAGTGGGGCCGAGGGTGTCGGACTCATGCGCACTGAGTTCCTCGTGGTCGGAAGAGCGACGATGCCTGACGAGGAAGAGCAGTATCGCGCGTATCGCCACGTGGTCGAAGCGTTTGGCGGTCGCCCGGTTGTGATCCGCACCTTCGACGTCGGCGGGGACAAGCTACCGATCGGAGGGTATCCGACCGACCCGAACCCCTTTCTCGGCTGGCGCGCGATACGGATGTGCCTGGACGAGCCCGAGCTGTTCAAGACACAGCTGCGCGCGCTGCTGCGCGCCGCGATGCACGGCGACGTGAGAATAATGTTGCCGCTAATCATCACGCTCGACGAAGTCAGACAGGCCCGGCAGCTCCTGAACGAAGCCGCCGCGGAGCTCGATGAACGGGGAGTGGAGTATCGTCACGGCCTGCCGTTGGGGGTCATGGTGGAGACGCCGGCGGCCGCGCTGTCCGTACACACGCTGGTCGACGACGTCTCGTTCTTCAGCATCGGCACCAATGATCTCGTTCAGTACACCCTGGCGGTGGATCGCGGCAGCGCGAACCTCGCGTCGCGGTTCACTCCGTTGCACCCCGCGGTGCTGACCCTGATCAAGCGAATCGTGGATGTGGGAGTCGCGCATCGGCTCGAGGTTGCCGTTTGCGGCGAGATGGCGTCGCAGCCGCTGATGGCTTTCGCTCTGATCGGGCTTGGCGTCCGCTCGCTGAGTGTGGCGGGACGCGCGGTCCCGCTGGTCAAGCGTATCGTGCGTGGCGTGAGCGTCGCCGTTGCGGCAGAAGCGGCCAACGCTGCGTTAGAGTCGAAGACTGCCCGCGAAGCCGAGGGCGAGCTACGCCGGCGATTATTGTCCGCGTTCGGCGACGCCCCTTTCCTGCGTGACGGGTTGCCTGGCTCAGAGGAAGGAAATATCTTCGAAGGCTAGCGGTGGATTGAAATCTTCCTCGGCGCACGAATAGTACGGCTTGCGACCGTTGCCACCCATCATCCTCATATTCCCTAGAGGAATCGTGCTCGATCGACATCTCTTTACTTCCGAATCCGTCACCGAAGGTCATCCTGACAAGGTCGCGGACGCGATCTCGGACGCCATTCTCGATGCCATTCTAACCGACGATCCCGTGGCGCGAGTCGCCTGCGAGACGCTCGTGACGACCGGTCTCGCCTGCGTCGCGGGCGAGATTACCACCAAGACATACGTAAACGTCTCCGAAATCGTGCGCGCCACGATCGACAGGATCGGCTACAACGACGCTGGAATGGGCTTTGATGCAAAGACCTGCGCCGTCATCAGCACCATAGACAAGCAATCGCCCGACATTGCGCAGGGCGTCGACCACGGTGGCGCGGGTGATCAAGGCATGATGTTCGGCTACGCCAGCGACGAGACCGACGAGCTGATGCCGATGCCGATTCAGTTGGCACACCGCCTCACCGAGCGCCTTGCCGCGTTCCGCCGCTCGAAGGATGGCGCGTGGGTGCGCCCGGACGGAAAATCGCAGGTCACCGTGCTGTACGAGGATTTCCTGCCGATCGGAGTCGAGACGGTCGTCGTTTCGACACAGCACGCCGAAAGCATATCGACCAAGAAGCTGCGCGAAGCCATCATCTCTGAGGTCATCGAGCCGGTGATCCCGAAAGAGCTTCGCGACAAGACCATCAAATTCCACATCAACCCGACTGGGCGCTTTGTGATTGGGGGCCCACAGGGTGACGCCGGCCTCACGGGCCGCAAGATCATCGTCGACACCTACGGCGGCATGGGCCGGCACGGCGGCGGCGCGTTCAGCGGAAAGGATCCTTCCAAGGTCGATCGCTCGGCGTGCTATGCGGCGAGATGGGTGGCGAAAAACATCGTCGGCGCAAAACTGGCACGACGCTGCGAGGTTCAGGTCGCATACGCGATCGGCGTCGCCGAGCCGGTCTCGGTGAACATCGACACCTTCGGGACCAACACGGTGCCGGAGACTGCGATTATGAAGGCCGTGATGAAAGTCTTCGATCTGACGCCGAAGGGAATCATCAACGCGCTCGATCTCAGAAAACCGATCTACAGCGCAACCTCTTCGTACGGGCACTTTGGCCGCGCTTCGAGGAAGAACGGCAAGGGAACGCTCTTCACCTGGGAACGTCTCGACCGCGTCGCGGACCTGAAGAAGGCGCTCGACGTCAAGTAGGCTCACCCGACGGCCTGAAGTGTACGATAAAGCTGGCCGCGCACGGTGGTCAGCTTTTCTACTTTCCGCCCATCACGTTAATTTGATTCAATGCAGCTCGTCGAAGTCGAAGTAATGCGACTCGGTCTCGACAGGTCGACCAACTCCTACGTGGTGATACTGCAGGAGAAGGGCGGAGCCCGCCTTCTGCCGATCTGGATCGGCCAGCCCGAAGCTGAGTCGATCGTCATCGAGATGAACAAGCTCAAGGTTTGCAGCCACGGCTTCGGCGATGCCGGATCGCCGTCGGCCGTCGTCTCGGCTGTGCGATAAATGACCACTTTATTGGTGATAATTTTCGGCCGTTCGTCGCGCTGGTTGGCTACGAGATAAAGACGACCTT
>JBDTIV010000086.1:0-101805 GCA_039936175.1 Gemmatimonadaceae bacterium
AACCAGAGTCCTTTTATCGTCGTGATCGACTTCGGACCCGGAGACGTTCTGGAGATCCAGGCTTTGGAGGCCTTGGAGTAGCCCCGAGCTTCCACAGTTTGATAATTCCGAGCTCGAGAATCTCAAGCTGCATCGCGTAGACATTTCGCACTGCACGGATCTCTTCGTCTGGTGCCGCTCCATGAGTCGTGACTATCCGGTCGAGCACCGCGAGCGGTGAACGAGCCTGCGTTGGGAGTAGACGAAAACCATTCAACTGCCCGAGCAGTTCTGCCGTTTCGGGATTGCTCACCTCAACCTCGGAGAGCCAGGCACGAAGCTTCCGCTCTCGCACCTGGGAGTAGGCGTCGAGGAGCCAAAGCCATTCGGGAAGTGGATTCTCGCACTGCTGCGCCTGGGACGCATCTACTTCTCCCAACAACCAGGAAGCGGGGACTCCGAAAGCATCTGCCAATCGGCGCACCGTCTTCAGCCTGGGGTCACTCACGACTCCTTCGACCAACCGAAAGAGCGTTGACGTTTCGACCCCTGCGGCAACCGCGGCCGCATTGATGCTCGAGCCGAAGACGACATTGATGATTCGTAGAAGGCGCTCTCCCACTGGCCAGCTCATAGATAGAAAAACTATACGTTACTCGATATATGTGCAATAGATCCGTTGCGTTAATGTCCTGATTCAAGGGGTGTTGACAGGTAGAGCAGCGGCATATAGATTAGCAATATGTGTATTGCTTTATGTGCCAACCGATAGTTGAGCTGGAGCAGGTGCTCGTAGAGGAGCTCAAGGAGGCAGCGGTTCTTCGTAGTCGTGGATACGAGCAACACGCCGAGGCAATCGAACATTTGGTGGCTCGCGTTCAGGCAGCCGCTGAGGATTATCTCACATGGCTATCCGAGGTGGACGCTGCGTTCAGATCCGGAATGTCGCAGTCTTGGTTTCGGCACCGCTTCTCGGACCTTGAGAGACGCCAACTGGCGCGGCGCACACCGTCTGGAAAGAGGGAATACCGGTTAGTGGCGGTCCCGCAGCGACCTATCACGCTCGTAGCCGCATTCAGATGAGCCGGAACGAGGTGGTAGTCTTCGGAGCTCGCGGGCGCCGAGTGCGGGTTTTCGTCGAGAGCGGCAGATTGCTGGTTCGTGTTCTCTGGAGCGAACGCGGCCGGCGAAAAATAAAGTCTTGGCCCAACACCACCGCCAATCGCCGAGCCGCCAAGGCATGGGCAAAGACTTTCAGCGAGTCGAGGGAACGCCTTCCCTTGTACAAAGATCCGAGAACTCGCGCATCTCTCCGAGATATCTGGGAGATGTACAGGCTCGCAGAATTTCATACACTTCGGCCCAGGACGCGCCAAAACTACACTGAACGGTGGAGAGAGTGGGAGTTATTCGCCGGAAGAGACTTTGTTGCGGAAGATGTAACTCTTGAAATGATCGACAATCTCCGGGTAGCGCGCGTGAAGGCCGGCCTCTCGGGGAACCAAGCCGCGGAAACGATCAAAGTCATGAAACTTGTCTTCCGCTGGGCTGAGCGTCGCGAGTTGATCACCCGCAATCGGGTTGTCCTCTATCGTTTCAAGATTGCGAAAGAAGATCGTCGCGCCCCGATACCAGAGTATCACCGCGATGATTTCTCGAAGCTGCTGTTGCAGTTTGACCCTCGCTCTTCACGTTACTGGCGAGCTTTGGCAGTTACTGCGATCTGTGGCACTCAGGGCGCTCGAATCAATGCCGTCCTTCATCTCCGTTGGGAAGACATCGATTTTGAGACTGGACGAATCAGGTGGCGAGGGGAGTGGGATAAAATGGGACACGAGCGTGAACAGCCGCTCACTTCGCTCGCTCGAGAAGCCCTATACGTGGCTCTCGGATGGTCGCAGAATGATCTGACCCGATCAGGGTGGGTGTTCTATACACCCAAATCGAAGAAGCACGACCGCGGTGATCACGTTTACCACGTCAGCTCTTACTGGCGGATGTTGTGCAGGGCAGAAACTGGAGCTGGGATACCTCACGTAACACAACGTGCCGCGCACGGTTTGCGGCGCATGGCAGCAGGTAACGTACTCGAGCTCACGAACAATCCCGTCACTGCGATGCAATGGATTGGTGACACGGATCTCTCGATGGCCAAACGTTACCTGAAGAAGCGTGATGAAACGCTCCAAAGCGTTGCCGACAGAATTCACGAAACTCCCGCGCCGGCAGCCGATTCCGTACTCGAAACTGCAACGCAAGCGCAACGCACTACACAAATGAGAAACGCACCCCGAAGTCGAGGTGCGCTAACTCATGTCAAGACACCGGCTTACAGAACGAACACGAAGAGGCGCCGGTCAGAATCGAACTGACGAATAGCAGATTTGCAGTCTGCCGCCTTACCACTTGGCCACGGCGCCGAGCAACAAAGTTACCGGGTCGTGAGGCCCCAGAGCAATCGCGCCACAAAGATGCCAATCGCCAGTCCGGCTCCTACGATCAGAGCGAGCACGACCACGGCGATGATCACCACTCCAATCACGTTGTGATGCTTGACCGGAACACCATCCGTCGCAGCCACGTGCCGTTCAAGTAGCGCAACATTCATCATATTCGACTTCCACGCGGCATCGAAGACATCGCCGACCGCTGGCACGGCACCCAGGAGCGTGTCGATTCCTACATTGACCAGCATTCGCGTCAACGTCAGCGTCGGTACTTCGGCGCGCACCGCTTCCAGGATTATGTAGCCCGACAACACCGCGCCGATCAGATCGCCGATTCCCGGAATCAATCCGATGATCGGATCGAGCCCGATCGTCCAGCTCGTTCCCGGAATCGGTATCGAGCTGTCGAGAAGCTGCGCCAATACGCGGACGCGACGCGTTCGGCTCGCAATGTCACTTCCGACGATTCCCCCCGCCGTTGGAACAATGACCTTCGGATTTGTTCTGCTCATCGCGCAACCTTTGCATCGAGGGCTGACATTCGCCTCGTTCCCGGATAAGGCCTGTCACCCTTGATCGTGGTCCACAGGATTCTATTGAAGACATCGTCGTCCGATGTGTCCTCCTTTCTGAGCGTCAGTTTCTTCGACGCCTCGGCCATCGCTCCTCTCTTCGGATTCAGCTCGTTCAGTGGCACCGATGGCGTCAGCGCCCTGTACGGAGTCAGATCGGGTGTCGTCTTCCAGATCTCGCGCAGCGGACGTCCATAGTGATCGAATTGCGACATCCTCCCGAGGCCGAGGATGTCTTCGATCGTCGCGAGCACATCCGTCGTGTTCGCAAATCGATGGAATACCTTACCCCTGTTGTACGCCGATATCACGAGCAAGGGCGACCGATGCGAGTCGACGTGATCCGGCCCGTCCTGCGCATCGTCCTCCAGCACGAACACAACGGTGTTCTTCCAGTACGCGCTGTTCGAAAGCGCCTCGATCAGTCTTCCGAGGGCGAGGTCGTTGTCCGCCATGTAGGCCCGCGGAGTTGGCATTCCCGCGCTCGCACCAGCGGTGTGATCGTTCGGCAGCCGGACGATTTCCAGCGCGGGCAGATTGCCCGACTGAACGAAGTCCTGGAATTCCTTCAGCCATATGCCTATACGCACCTGATCTGGAACCCGCAGGCTGAATCCCGGATAAGTGGTGTTTGTATGCGGAAGGAGAGCGGCCTTGGTTGGCATGTATGCCGGCGCTTTGCCGCCCAGTGGATCGTCGGGCTCGTCTACGTATTCACCGTAGTTCCTGTACGTGATCCCCGCCCGATCGGCGAGATTCCAGAGGTAGCCGTTCGAGGGCTCTGCCACATCCTCTTCGGGAAGAACGCCACGGTTGAATCCCTCGTAATCGTAGCTGCGTCCCCGATTGGAATAGTTGGACGGAATCGTCTTCTCCGCATAATCAGTCACGTACGCGGCCGTCGACCAGTTGTGGCCGTCCGGACTCACCTCCGCGTTGACGAAGAATCTGTCGAAGATTCCGAATCGCTCCGCGAGTGCATGGTGGTTAGGAGAAACCGGCCGTGGAAAGAAACTCACCGCGGAATCGCCATCGGCTTGTTTGAGGTCCCCGAAAACCTGATCGTAGGTTCGATTTTCCTTGATGACGTAGATGACGTGCTCGAACGGCGGGTACGCGTTCGTGCGCCGAGAGGCATTCCACCCATTCGCGATGGCGACGCGCTCGGACCATTGAGCGAGATCTGAGCTCCCACTACGCCCTATCGGAATGATGGTGAGCGTCCCATCTATCTGCCCCAGCGTGTAGTCCGAGTTCTGCGGGCGGCTTCGTTCACCGGGTTGCCGGTCTCCACTGTTGGGAGCAGAGCCACGACCTTTTCCGCTCACGACCAGAAGGTCGCCTCCATCAACTGCCACCGCCGACGGATACCAGCCGACGGGAATTCTGCCCGCCAGCGCATCGTTTCCGTTCGCGGACGAAATCCCCGACGTGTTTGCGGACAGATCGAACACACCCACGGCGTTGTTGTCCGCCTCGGCAACGAACAATCGTGTCCCGTCCGCGGACAGCGACAACGCGTTCGGCGTGCTGCCCTCGGCCGTTCCAGCTGGTGACGCATCGTTCAGCGTGCCGATAACGCTCCGAGCTTTCGTATCGACGACGCTAATCTTGTCTGTGCTGCCCGACGCGACGAACAATCGGGATCCGGTGCTGTTCAGAGCCAGCGCCGACGGATGTCGTCCGACTCTCACCCTTGCTTCCTCGGCGAGCAATCCATTGGGGCGCGGCGAAAAGACGGAGACCGTCCAGCCGCCCCACGCCGACGCATAGACCGTCCCGTCCGGCGCCACGACTATTCCATATGGATATCGCTCGGTCGCGAGTCTCTGCACCACTCGGCCCCTTCCGAGATCCACTACTGCCAGCGAATCACCAAGATTTTCGGCCGCGTACAGTGTTCGCCCGTCGGGCGAGATGCCGATTCCAGCAGGATATCTGACGCCATCCTTCCCTTTCTGCTTCACAGCGAGCACGATGCTGTCGGCTAGCGTCGCCGCACCGGCGCGCCAGTCGAAACGGTAGATCACATCCTGGTTGCCGCCGGACACGTACAGGGATTTTCCATCCGGGCTGAATGCAATTCCGAGAAATACCGCCGGCAGCGAGACCGTCTGTAGAATCCCGCCCGTCGCTCGATCGACAACCTGGACGCCCTGCTGACGCCAGCCATTGAGTAGCGCGATCACGCGATTCTTTTCCGGTGAGAGCACCATCGCGAGAGGCATCGAGCCCAGATCGTACGACACTCCCGCCGGATCGAGCGTAGCTCCAGTCGGGAGACGTCGAGCTCCTGAAGGATCCTGCGCGCTGATTCCCGCTTTGACCTGCGAGGAAGGAGAGTTGCAGGCATTTGCGACGAGTGTCAGCGCCAATAAACACACGGATGTCGGTTTCATGCCTCAAAGATGGCATTGACACCCGATTCTGCCAGTCGCGATAATCCGCGCTATGAAGAAAGCGAGCGTTGAGACACGAATCGTCATCGCAACCAGAAAAGACGTCCCGCTCATCCGGGAGTTCATACTGGAGCTGGCTGATTACGAGAGCGCGCGCCCCGGTGAAGCGCCGGTCACGGAAAAGGATCTGACCGACACGCTGTTCGGAAAGAAGCCGGCGGCGGAAGTTCTCATCGCGTACCTCGGGGACAAACCCGCCGGGTTCGCGCTATTCTTTCCCAACTACTCCACCTGGCTCGGAAAGCGCGGGATTTACCTGGAAGATCTCTTTGTCAGACCCTCCGCGAGAAAGCACGGGATCGGCTTCGCACTGTTCCGCGCGCTCGCGCGAATTGCCATCGAGCGCGACTGCGGCCGTATCGATTGGTCGGTTCTCAACTGGAATCAGCTGGCCATAGACTTCTACAGGCAGATCGGCGCGAAGCCAATGGACGAGTGGACAGCATTCCGACTGACGGGTGACACACTGGCCCAGATCGCAGGGCACAAATCACGCGTTCGCTAGATCCTGCGGCAGCCGCATCGCTGCTCCGGCAAATCCCTTAACTTCCAGCCCATGTCCGCCCACGCCGAGCCGGAGTATGCGAAATGATCTACGGCCGAAGGCCCAGACAGCTGGTGGTCGTGTGGGGCAGTTCGCTGCTGCTGATCGGTCTGATCATGTGGTTCGAGACGGCCGCGCCGGTTTTCCACGAGCTTCTGAAGCCCTTCTACTGGATTATCCTCGGTATTGCTTTTTTCCTCACCTGGCGCTGGTTGCGCGCGCGATCCAACAAGGATCGAAGGGGAGGCGATCGCCGGCGCGCGCCGCGCCGCGAAAGAAAAGACTCACCTGGTGCGGATGACTGACAGGTAGAATCCGCTCGGAACGGCGAATCTCGGGTATGCGACACTCACGTCGCTGATGTCCACAGATGTGATTGTCGCGCTATCGAGCGATTGCGCCGCAAGCGGAAGCGGAATCCCGTCCAGATCGGGCTATTCGGGAGGTCGTGCCTCGCCGCGGTTGCCGGATTCTGCCGCGCGCGACGTCACCGCTCTCCGCGACGCCGCTCGCTCGGGCGACGCCGATGTTTCGCTTACATCTGCCAGCGCCGCGACGTTCTCCACGAATACCTGCGTGAGCTCGTCGACTCTGTCGTGAAGGAGTTTGTCATTCGCGCGTGAGATCGTCGCGGCGCGATGCGTCACGTAATCGATCGCGGCCCGCACAGTGGACAACGGTCCTTCAGCGAGCATTCGTGAAATTGCTGCCGACGGGGCGACCTCCCCGGCCAGGCATTGCACGAGAATTGCCCCCATGACCGCCGGCTGCACGCCGTCGGTTAGACGATTGATGGCTTCGGCTTCAAGTCCCGTCCGGCTGCTCATAATCGTGCGAGTGGAGATTGACGAAACCGGCTCGATCTACGGCTTTCTTCTCCGGCACAAGATGAGCCAAGCCGGCGGGAACCGACTATACCATACCTAACGGGAGGACCGGAATGGCTGCGCGGAAATCTTCAGGGAAGCGGAAGTACGGCAAAGCGGCGTCGAAACGCGTCGAAAGCGCGATGAAGCGCCGAAAAAAAGGAACCTTGAAATCGGGTAAAGGTGGGAAGGGAGGGAAGGTCACGAGTCGCAAGCAAGCCATTGCGATCGGATTGTCCGAGGCGCGAAAGAAAGGCGCAAAGGTCCCACGAAAGCGCAGCGGAAAAAAGAAATCGAGCCGTTGAGCGCCTCGACGATCGCGCGCCTCCTCAAGACGTCAGTACTTGGCTAGATAGTTGTCCAGCTCCCATTGCGACACCTGCGTGATGTACTCCTCCCACTCCTGCCTCTTGGCTGCCAGAAACTGCGTCGTGATGTGCGAGCCGAGCGCTTCCGTTATCACGTCGTCCTTTTCCAGCTCATTGCACGCTTCCCCGAGGTTGTGCGGCAGGTCGTCGATCCGGAGGCGTCGCTTCTCCCGGTGCGACATCTCCCAGATGTTGGTGTTCACCGGCTCACGCGCATCGGCTTGCGTGGCAATGCCGTCGAGTCCGGCCGCGAGCTGCACCGCGAGCGCCAGATACGGGTTCGCCGAGGGATCCGGGATGCGCAGCTCTATCCGCGTTCCCGCGCCCCTGCGTTCGGGAATTCGAATCATTGGAGAGCGGTTCCGCATCGACCAGGCGACGTTCACCGGCGCTTCGTATCCCGGAACGAGCCTTTTGTATGAGTTGACCAGCGGATTGGTGATCGCCGTGAATCCGCGCGCATGGCGTAGAAGTCCACCGATGTAGTGCAGCGCCGTAGCCGAAAGTCCCCACTCTTTCTTCTCGTCCCAGAACGCGTTACTGCTCCCACGAAAAAGAGATTGATGGGTGTGCATGCCGCTCCCGTTCTGTCCGAAAATCGGCTTCGGCATGAACGACGCGCTCAGTCCGAACGTCCGGGCGACGTATTTCACCACGAACCTGAACGTCGTGATGTTGTCGGCCGTCTTCAGCGCCTCGGCGTACCTGAAATCGATCTCGTGTTGGCCATGGGCCACTTCGTGGTGTGCGGCTTCCACCTCGAATCCCATCCGCTCGAGTACATCCACGATCGCCCGTCGCGCATCTTCGCCAAGGTCCGCGGGAGCGAGATCGAAATACGATCCGACGTCGTGGGTTACAGTCGACGGTGCGTCGTCCGCTCCGGGCTTGAACATGAAAAACTCGGCTTCCATGCCCGCCTTCATCGTGTAGCCGAGAGCCGAGGCGCGTGCGATCATTTTCTTCAGCACGCCGCGCGGATCGCCCACGAATGGATTTCCGTCCGGAGTATTGATGTCGCAGATCACTCGCGCGACGCGACTGCTCTCGTCACCCCACGGAAATATCTGGAATGTGCTGAGGTCGGGCGCGAGCAGCATGTCCGACTCTTCTATTCTCACGAAGCCTTCTATCGAGGATCCGTCGAACATCATGTCGCCCGCGAGCGCCTTTTCAAATTGCGAAGTCGGCACCTCGACGTTCTTGTTTATTCCGAGGATGTCCGTGAATTGCAGTCTGAGGAACCGGACATTGTTCTTGCTGGCGATCTCCAGGATGTCCCCGGGGGCTGCGCCGGTGGTGTCCGGAAGCTGTGAGTGGTGGCGGGGCATGAAGTAGAACCTAGCCTTGGCTTCGCAAAATTGCAATTTGAACCGAAAATGAGCCCATTCCTTGCATTTTTAGGTATTAAACGGCAAGTTTGACCCAACAACCGTGCATTTGATGCACGATTTATCACCATACTACGACCCTAGGACCAATGACAGCCGCGACAATCAGCCAGCGCAAGGCCCTCCTCCAGGAGCTTACCAACCGCTCACCGAGGGTCGCCCCGGGTTTCAATGAGGATGGAATACCCGGTCCCACCTCTCAGTATTTCGGCGTCAACACCCTGGGCGTCCGTCAGCTGCGCGACAAGCTGCCTCGCGAAGTCTTCGCGAGCCTCGCCGCCTCCATCCGGCAGGGGAAGAAGCTCGACCGCGCAATTGCTCCCGTCGTCGCCCAGGTCATCAAGGAATGGGCGATCGCTCGCGGCGTCACTCACTTCACGCACTGGTTCCAGCCGCAGACCGGTCTGACGGCCGAGAAGCACGACGCGTTCTTCGCGTTCGACGAAGATCGTCAGCCGATGGAATCCTTTACCGGCGACCAACTGATCCAGAGCGAGCCCGACGCATCGAGCTTCCCCTCAGGCGGTCTTCGCGCTACGTGGGAAGCCCGTGGCTACACAGCCTGGAACCCGGCAAGTCCGGTCTTCATCGTCGAAGCCACTGGCGCCCGCACACTTTGCATACCGTCGGTTTTCATCGGCTACAACGGTGAGGCGCTCGACGAGATGACCCCGCTCCTCCGCAGCTCCGACGTTCTCTCCCAGAAGGCCATTGGCCTCCTCGAGCTGCTCGGCGACAAGGGAGTCCAGCGCGTGTTCACCACCCTGGGCCCCGAGCAGGAATATTTCCTCATCGATCGCGCGCACTTTGCCATGCGCCCGGATCTCGTCATGGGCGGGCGCACGCTCATCGGCGCGCCACCACCTCGCGGCCAACAGCTCGAGGACCATTATTTCGGCGGGATTCCCGAGCGCATTCAGGGATGCATCGCCGAAGCCGAATTCGAGCTCTATAAGCTGGGCGTGCCGATCACCACGCGTCACAACGAAGTCGCGCCCTGCCAGTTCGAGATGGCCCCCTATTTCGAGGAGACCGATCTCGCCGTCGATCACAACATGCTCGTCATGGCGACGCTGCGGCGCGTGGCGCTCAGACACCATCTCCAGGCCGTCCTGCACGAGAAGCCGTTCGCCGGAATCAACGGATCCGGCAAGCACTGCAACTGGTCGATGTCCGTCACCGCGGAATCGTCGGAGCTCGACGGATTGAATCTTCTCAAGCCCGGGAAGACCCCGCACCAGAACCTTCGCTTCCTTCTCTTTCTCGCCGCGGTCCTCAAGGGAGTACACAAGCACTCCGGGCTTCTCCGCGCCGGCATTGCCTCCTCAGGTAACGAGCACCGCCTCGGCGCCAATGAAGCACCGCCGGCGATCATCTCCGTCTTCATGGGAGACATGCTCACCCGCGTCATCGAGGAGATCGCTGCCGGCAAGAGCTCAGGCAGCGCCGAGCAGCAGATGATCAAGCTCGGCGTCGCCCGACTTCCCGAAGTACAGCGCGACAACACGGACCGCAATCGTACCTCTCCGTTCGCGTTCACGGGACAGAAGTTCGAATTCCGCGCTGTCGGTTCGTCGGCTTCGATCGCGTTCCCGGTCGCACTCCTTAATACGGTAGTGGCGGACTCGATCGGCGAGATCACCGATGCTCTGCGCGATGCGCTCAAGAAAACCAAGTCGGTTGACGAAGCGGTGCTCAAAGTCGTGCGCGAATCTTTCAAGGAGAGCGCCGCGGTGCGTTTCGAGGGCAACAACTACTCCGAGGACTGGGTGAAGGAGGCGAAGAAGCGCGGTCTTCCCAACCTTCGCCGCACACCGGAAGCACTCAAGGAGATGATTTCCAGGCAGTCACGCACTCTCCTCACCAAGCTCGGAGTTCTCACGAAGGAAGAGCTCGAGTCGCGCTACCACGTTCGCGTGGAGCGCTACGTGAAGGACATGCTGATCGAGCTTCACACGCTGCGCGAGATGGTCGACACCCTCGTGGCGCCGGCCGCCTACGGATATCTCGGAGAGCTATCGGAGTCTGCGTCGCAGTCGAAGACCGCCGGGATCGCCGTGATCCCCCAGGTAGCAACCGCCAACAAGGTTGGCGAGCTGGTACAGGAGCTCCAGGAGTTCCGCGAAGACCTGAGCGATGTGATCGCCCGCGCCGAGGCAATGCACGACGATCCGCCCGGGCAGGCTGACCTGCTTACGTCGGAAGGAGCAGACGCGATGGCCGAAGTCCGAAAAGTCTGCGACGCTCTGGAGCTCATCGTCGGGGATGACTACTGGCCGCTTCCCAAGTATCGGGAGATGCTCTTTCCGGTCTGAGTCTTTCACTCTGAAAGAAATGAAGCTGCCGCGGAACACTACCGGCCGGGGGCCGATGGCTTGCCGGCTGATGGCTGCGGGCTAGCATCGAGGAGAGTGAGTGGCAGCCCGGAGCCCACTGCCGGCCCGCCCATAGCCCCCAGCCAGTAGTGTTCCGTTGCATTTTCCAACGCGCCAAGCGGATGCATGGAAAGAGACGTCCGAGTAGTTTCAGCGAATGACCGTCCCCTCTACAACCTGCCCCTCTTGTGGGGCGGCAGCCAACGGCCGCTACTGCGCCACTTGTGGCACCCCGCTGGCGGGTGCCACTTGCGCAGCGTGTTCGGCTGATCTGAGCCCCGGCGCCAAATTCTGCCATCGCTGCGGAACTTCGGTTGGAGCAGCGGTCCCCGCGAGCACATCCAGATCGAGCTCTCTTCCCTGGATCGTGGCGGCGCTCGCCTTTCTTGCTCTTTTCGCGATGGCTGCCGGACGCGGTTTCAACGCGCGACCCAGCAGCACTGTCGACGGTTCGGCAAATGCACTTCCACAGGCAGGATTGGATGATCGCGGCATGGGCGGCGCCGACCAACCGGCCGGAGCTCGCGCGCCGGACATCTCAAGCCTCTCCCCCCAGGAGCGCGCAGATCGTCTGTACAATCGTGTCATGACGCTCGCCACCGAAGGAAAGGTCGACAGCGTTCAGTTCTTTGCCCCGATGGCCCTGACCGCTTACCAGATGCTTGCTCCACTCAACGCCGATCAGCGCTACGACATGGGGCGCATCGGTGAAGTCGTCGGCGCGCTGCCGCTGGCGAAAGCACAGGCGGATAGCATCCTAATGGTGAATCCGAGTCATCTGCTGGGCCTGATACTCGAAGCGCGGCTCGCCACACTTGCGGGTGACACCGCGCAGCTGCACTCATACGAACGGCGTCTCATCGCCGCCGAAAAAACCGAGTCAGCGAAAAAACGAGAAGAATATCTGCGACACCAGGACGACATCGCCACCGCCCTCACGCAGGCTCGAAAGAGTCTGGCGGCAAAATCATGACTTCATCTGGCACGATACATCTCGCCCACAGCCCTGACTCCGACGACGCGTTTATGTTTTACGCGCTGGCCGATGGGCAGATCGATACGCAGGGCATCAGCTACGTTCACGAACTGCAGGACATCGAGACACTGAACGGCCGCGCGCTGCGCGGTGAGTTGGATGTGACCGCCGTGTCCATTCATGCGTATGCCTATCTCTCCGATCAATACGCGCTGCTGCCGCACGGTGCGTCCATGGGAGATGGCTACGGACCGATGCTCGTGTCGACCAAGCCGATGACGCGCCAGGACATCGCCGGAAAACGAATCGCGGTTCCTGGGCTGATGACGAGCGCGTACCTCGCGCTCAGACTGTTCCAGCCCGATTTCATTCCCGTGATCGTGCCTTTCGATCAGATCGAGAAGGCAGTTCTCGAAGGTGGAGTGGTCGCCGGACTTCTGATCCACGAAGGGCAGCTGACGTACAAGGACGACGGCTTTCATCTCATCGCCGACATGGGCGCCTGGTGGCTGGAGAAAACCGGATTGCCGCTCCCTCTCGGCGGTAACGTCATTCGCAAAGACATGCCGCGTGATCTTCAGAAGAAGGTCTCGAGGCATTTGCGGGAGAGCATCGCGTTTGGGCTCGACCACAGAAAGAACGCGCTGGACCACGCGATGCGCTACGCGCGCGGTCTCGATCGCAGCAAGGCGGATACTTTCGTGGGGATGTACGTCAACGACTGGACGCTCGATTACGGAGAGCGTGGACGGCGCGCAATTCGCCTTTTTCTCGACGAAGGCGTCAAATCGGGTGTCATCACGCGACCGGTAACGGTGGAGTTCGTTGACGATTGAGCTGATCGAGGAGCTCCGCCGCCGCGCGGCGCGCTTCGCGGCCGTCGCGACGGTGCAACAAGCCATCTCGGCCACAATCTCACTGGACGAAGTCTATCGCGAGATCTACAAAGCGGTCGCCTCCGTAGTCGATGCGCCCTGCTTCGCGCTCATGACGGCCGACCCGGACTGCCACGAGTTCAACGCGCAGTGCATCGTCGTCGACTCGGAAGTGCGCGATGGTGAAGGCGTTCTCGATTTTCCGAATGGTGCCGAGACTATCACCTCCGTTTTTCGGAGTGGAATTCCACTGATTTCCTCGAAACCAGAGCGCTGGTGGAAGGGAACGATCTTCCAGGTTGCCGTGAAACGTGAGGTGCAAAGCGAGATCACTGCGCCCCTGATTTACCACGACCGAACCGTCGGCGTGATGCAGGTCCTTTCCTACCACCAGAACGCCTACGACGAACACGATCTCGAGCTGATCATGCTCATCGCGCGCCAGGCCGCGGTAGCAATAGAGAACGGACGCCTTTTCGCGTCGCAGCGAGGTGAGCAGAAACAGACCGAAGCCGCGGCCGAAATCGCGCGGCTCGTTCTGGGCAAGATCACGGTCAGGGAAGCATGTCGCAAAATTCTGGGCATCCTCGACGAAGCATTCCCTTCGAGCGGGAAAGCCATCGGTGTGATGTCGCGTGAGGGAACAATTCTCACGTGTGTCGCCGCGAGCGGCACCTGCGCGCAAATGGATGGCACGATCGCGCCAGTCGAGCGAAGCGCCGTGCGCGCTGCCTTCGCGAAGGAGGAGCCGACGTTTGTCCCGAACCTGCGCGAGTACGCGCACAACCCCGATCGTGTTCCTGCCGAGCCTGCTATAACGATCCCTCTCACCGCCAGCGAGAGGCGAATGGGAGTTCTCATCGTTACATCAGAAACCGCGCAATTGCAGAGCGGCCCCAATGTCGACGCCCTGCTGCGACTGGCTCCGGGAGTCGCGCTCGCGATCGACGTCTTGCTGCTTGGCGAAGAAGAACAACGCACTCACGCACGCGAGCGCGTCCTCGCCGCCGCCCTCGCCACGATGGACCAGCCTGTGCTCATTCTAGGCGTCGATGCGAAAGTCCAGTACGCGAACAGCGCCGCCGTCCGCGAATACGGCTACGAGCCATCCGAGGTCACAGGCCTTTCCGTCGATGACTTCGTGGTTGCGTCCGCGCACCTCTCCAGGCGGGAGACGATCCCGGTGATACCACCGGACGAGACACTCTGGACTGGCGAGCACGTCCATCGGAGAAAGGACGGAACCGAATTCCCCGCCGCCGTCACTCTCAGCCACATTCGCGGCCCCGATGAAACGATCATCGGCCTCGTCATCGGTGTCCGCAATCTCACCGAAGAGCGAAAGGTCGCGGACCATCTTGGCCGTACCGAGAAGCTCGCGGCGATAGGCGAGCTCGTCGCCGGCGTGGCACACGAGCTCAATAATCCGCTGACGGGAATCTCCACCTTTGCGCAGCTGCTGCTCGAGGACAAGCTCGAGGGCGAGCAGCTCGAATCGGTGAGTCTCATCAAGCGCGAGGCGGATCGGGCGATCGGAGTAATCCGTGATCTGCTGCTCTTTGCGCGCAAGACCGACGCGCGCGATGTACCGGTGGACGTCAATACGGTCGTCAGACACACCGCACGATTGCGCGCGCTCGCATCGCGGTCGAGCGGCATCGAGGTCCACATGCACCTCGACGAATCGCAACCCAAGGTCCGTGGTGACGAGCAGAAGCTCCAACAGGTATTGCTGAACCTGCTCGTCAACGCGGAATCCGCGCTGCAGGACGCCCGGGTGCGGCACCTTTCCCTCATCACGCGACAAAAGGCTGACATAGTCGCCATCGTAGTCGCCGATACCGGACATGGGATGCCGGAAACAACGAGCCAGCGCGTGTTCGAGCCATTCTTTACTACCAAGCCACCGGGAGAGGGCACGGGACTCGGACTTAGCGTGAGCTACGGCATCATTCAGGCGCACCAGGGAACGATCGCCGTCGAGAGCACTCCCGACGTAGGAACCACGTTCACGATCTCGCTGCCGCTCTACGTGGAGGCGCGGACGTGACGCGCATCCTCATTGTCGACGATGAAGAGACTATCCGGCTCGCGCTCCGGAAATTTCTGCGCTCGCGCGGTTACGAAGTCGAAATTGCCGGCTCCGGTGAGCAGGCTCTTGCGGCTCTCGACAACGGCTCCTTTGCACTGATGCTGTGTGACGTGCGAATGCCCGGGATGACCGGCGTGCAGATGGTTCCCCAGGCCCGAGCAAAGGACGACGAGCTCGCGATCATCATGCTCACTGCCGTCAACGATGCCGCTACGGCCACGGAAGTGTTGTCATCCGGGGCGTCCGATTATCTGATGAAGCCGGTGGAGTTGGCCGATCTTCAGCAGGCGGTCGATCGCGCGCTGCAGAAACGCGCCGAATTCATCGAGCAGCGCAGGCTCGACAAGTTGATACGTCAGGAAGTGGCGGTTCGAACCGCGGAATTGGAGCGCGAAAAGGAGGCACTGCGGCTCATGTCGGTCAGCATCGCGGAGACGCTGATCAATGCAATGGAAGCAAAGGACGTCTACCTGCGGGGGCACTCGCAGCGCGTGTCCGAGCTTGCGGAACAGCTCGCTGAGGAGATGGGCCTCGCAGACGGAATGCGTGAAGATCTGAAGGTCGCCGGCCGTCTGCACGACGTAGGCAAAATCGGCATCCGGGAAGCAATTCTCAACAAACCCGGACGCCTTACCCCCGAAGAGTTCGAGCACGTGAAGCAGCACGTGCAGATCGGACTCGACATCCTCGCGCCGCTCTCGCACCTCAGAACACCTCTCAACTACGTCGAGCACCACCACGAGCGTTGGGATGGAAATGGTTATCCACGCGCGTTGGCCGCCGAAGACATTCCCCTCGGCGCCAGGATCCTTTGTGCCGCGGACACCTTCGACGCTCTGACGTCCAAACGTGCATACCGTGACCCCATGACGCCGGTAGCAGCGCTCGAGCATCTGAAAGTCGACGTGGGAAAGCAGTTCGACCCGGGTGTTTACGAGGCGCTCGTGCGGGTCGTGAGCAGACGCTTGCAGGGCGATTCACTCGATACCGGCTGACTCCAGAGAAATCCTCCTTGACGTTCCGTCAACGGAGTCGTATTCGGTACTCTGAACCACGTCGCATCACACGCCGCGAGGCACAAGGCACGCGACGTGCAGCGGGCGAAATCAGAAAATTGCGCGCTACCTCAGTGCGATGCTGAAAATTCTATGGGAGGACCCATGCCGAGCGGTGAATCAGTGGAGCCATTGCATTTTGCGGATGACGACGACCCGGATGAGATCGGTGGCTTCAGTCGCGGCAAGCGTTCCTACGACGATGACGAAGATGAGGATGGTGGCTGGGCCATCAACGAGGATCACAGCGACCGCCTGTGGGACAGCGCCGAAGACGCGGACGACGATGATGAGGTCGATTCCGATGCCACGGTCGTAAGCGAAAGCGACGAAGGCGACGACGACGAAGAAGAGGAGGATCTGTTCGGAGGCGGCGCTCCCAGAGGGAGACGCGGTCGACCAAAAGGATCCGGAAAAAAGCAGGAGCCCGCTGCGGGGGGAGGACTTGGAAGCTCGGGAACATCGAGTGGCTCCGGGAGCAGCTCGGGGTTCGGCGGGATTCTATCCCCGCCGACGAGCAGCGCATCTGGATCATCAGGAAGCTCTGCCCGCAGTCCTTATGGCAGCAGCCCTCCAGCCACCGGCCGGAGTGTGACCTCGTCTGGACCGCCAAGCTCAGCCACAAAACCCGCGTCCTCCAGCGGTGGGACAAAGAAGCCAGCGTCCAAGAGCAAATCTGGCAGCCGAAAGGCGACCAAGGCACCCTCGAGCGCCCGAAAAGCAGGCGGCGCGAAAAAGAGCGGAGCCGGGAAAGCCGGCGCGAAGAAAGCTGGGGCGCGCAAGTCGGGGGGAGCTAAGAAGAAATCCGCCAGGCGGAGCGGTGCTTCACGCTCCAAGAGCGCGTCCAAGGCCCTCGGCAAGGGCTCGAAGGGGCGTTCCCGCAGGTAATTTCCGCTGCCCCCGTGCGCAGGCAACGAGGCGCGGTTACTCTCAAGGAGCCGCGCCTTTTCCTGACTATTACACAGGCATCGCTGCGGATTTCCCTGACCGACCCCGAGTGAGGATGGATGCAGGAGAACGACGAGACCCCCGAAGCACCCTGGAAAAAAATCCTTCTGTCCGGCGGCGCCATCCTCGGCGTCGCCGCGGCGTACAACGCGTTTGCCCGAAAGGGAGTCGACCAGCTCACTAACCTGATCGGAGGGGAGGAGGGCGGTTTCGAGTGGCGCGACCGGCGCGTTGCATTCACCAAACATGGTGAGGGGCCGCCGATACTCCTCGTGCACGGCATTCACGCCGCCGCCTGGTCTTACGAGTGGCGAAACAATGTCGACGCACTTGCACGGACGAACACCGTCTATACCCTCGACCTCCTCGGCTTCGGCATGTCGGATCGCCCGGCGATACGCTATTCCGCGCGACTCTACATCTCGCTCATCTCGGATTTCGTGAGCCGCGTGATCGACGAGCCCTGTGTGCTGGTCGCATCTTCGCTCTCCGGCGCTTACGCGATCGTGCTCGCCGCGCGTGATCCCCATCGCTTCCCCGCCGTCGCGCTGATCGCGCCCTCGGGATTGGTCCGACAAAATGCGCCGGTGGGACTGGGAGGCGAAGCCGGGCGTCTCGCCGTGGATACGCCGATCGCGGGTACGGCAATGTTCAACGCGCTCGTCTCGCGTCCCAACCTTCGGAGGTATCTCCGGAACGCCTACTCGAATGATGCGCTCGTCACGCGCGAGCTGGTTGAGATCTACTACACGGCTTCGCACCAGCGTGGTGCTCGCCACGCCCCGGCGGCTTTCCTGTCCGGACACCTCAACATCGACGTGCGCAACGCACTTCGGCGCCTCAGCCAGCCGGCTCTCCTCGTCTGGGGCGAGCAGGGTTCGATCGCGCCGGTAGAAGAATTCCGCGGATTCCGCGAGCTGAAACGTGACTTCGAGATATCGGTTCTGTCCCCCGCTGGCGATCTCCCACACGACGAGCGAGCCGAAGACTTTAATGTTATCCTATCCACATGGCTGAATCGCCTGTCGCTCTCCTCCGGGCCCACGCTAAGCACGCTCCCTGGAACGCCCGCGGACTTGCCGCACACGCAACAGCTCTTGTAGACGCAGCCGGAGTACGACCCACTAACGCTTCTGCTCGCTCGGCGCCCAGCGCGCGAGCGGTACGCTTTTACGTAGCGGGCGGATTGCTCGATCGGCCCGAAGGCACCGGTACCGGCGCCACATATGGCTACCGCCATCTGCTCCAGCTGCTGTCCATCAAGATTCGACAGCGCGAAGGACAGAGCCTCGACACGATTAAGGGTGAGATGCGTGATGTCACTGGCGACGCGCTGGAGCGGCGAATCGCGCTCGCACTTGCTCCCGCGCTCGGCTCTGGCGCCGATGAGGCAGTCGCACATGATGGAGATATCGCGCTGCGGTGGCATCGGCTCGCCGTCGCCGACGGCATCGAGCTCCACGTTCGCGAGGATTCTCCTGCCGCACGCGAAGACGCAGTCATCGCGATGCGCGAAGCGGTCCGCGCCGCGCTCGGCCGCGGCGATATTCGTTGAGGCGCTACACCACGTAGCGCGCCGATCGCTCGCCGCGCAAATGCTCGACCAGGGCTTTCTTGGCGACGATCACTTCGTCAGGCATCAGCCAGTCCGCGACGCTGAAACGACGCCCGCGTCCTTCAACCGCAATCGCGACACGGCCACCACGCATCACGAGTAGGGCACCCGAGCCTCGCGGTCGAGACAATGGATCGCGATCGACCAGCTCCAGTGGCAGATTGTAGACGTTCGCGGGATCGCTGGCCGCCATGACTACAAAATTCGCGGCCGATTGATCTTCGCTGGCCACCGTGCGAAGCCACTCCACCGCATCAGGCAGCGCGAACTGCGCGCCACCCAGGCCCTTCACGAAATACCCGCGCCGCACCTCTCCGCGAAACTCGAGTCGCTTCAGCTCACGATAGATCGCGCGCCACGACACCGGCGGTCTCTCGCGCCGCCACCAGTCGCGCGACACTATCCCATAGCGCGCGAGCCACTGTCGAGCGACGCGCTCTGCCCGCTCTTCCTCCGGAAGGTCGGGGCCGAGCGTGCCTCGTCTGCGCAGCAGAGACCACCGGCCACTCCACCCACTCGGCGCAGCCCCGGGCCTGTCGGGTCGTCGCCACTTTGGAAGACGGCGCAGGTTGGGTCGGCGCTGGACGATTCGGCGATCTGGAGAAGGCGCGTAGCCGGCAGGTAGCCAGCTCGTCGGATCTGGACCCGCGCGGGGCACCATTGGCTTCCAGCGGCCAACTTCGCGAAGAGATTCCACGGTATCGTTCGTCACGAGGCCCCAGGCCACCAGCTCGCGAATCGATTCCCGCACCGAAAGCATCGTGAGTCCGCTGATCGCCTGAATGTCATTGATGAACGAAGCACCTTCCGTAGCGATCGTAGCCCGCACCGTTTTCGCATTTTCGCTAAGCACCGGGTTTTCTTCCTCAGCCAGCCATATTGCGCCGCTCCCCCGTTCGAAAAAACGCACGCGAGCGAGTGGCATTGCTCCCGATTCCGGATCGTATTTCCCCTCACCCGCCCACACCGGCTCCCCGGTCGCACTGAACGCGGAAAGGGAAGATGGATCATAGCCCTTGATTCGCGTCCGTAAGTAGTCGCGGTCCCACGCTACTGGCGGACGCGCAATACCATATAGCTGCCGCATTACCGCCGTTGTTCCTGGTATTCCTTCCAGGCGGTCGCGCTCATCGAGATGCTGCCATCGCTGCATGAATGCAGCGAAGTGCGGAAGCTCGACCGCCTCGATTTGCTTTCGCAATGCCGCGAGCGCGCGTCGCCTCCCGATCTCGACGACTTTCCGAGAGCACCATTCGATGTCCTCCTCGCCCGCACGAAATTTCCCGCGCACCATCTTGCCCGTCCTTTCCCACTCGGTGAGGCGGGACTCGATCCACTCCCGCAACCACCCGTAACGATTGCGAACCTCCCGAGCGGTTACCGGCCCCGCCTGCGTCAGGAAGCGCGCGAGCACTTCGCGACGCGCCACGGACTCATTGATCGCTGGCTGCCGCAACACATCAGGTATTACTTGCGCCGCATCCTGTTCGAACAACTCCGGCAGGGCGCGAATTCGCCCCAGCTGTTCAGAGCCGAACGCAGCGACGTATCGTGGATAGGTCTCCGTCAAAATGAAGCGCCATTCCCTCACGCCTTCCGCGCCCAGCTCGATTCCGACAACCCGTTTGCTCGCCAGCAGCCCGGCGAGAGGATCGCCTCGAACTCCTTCCTGCGGGGTAGCGATACGCGCGCTTACCTCTTCGGCCGTGAGATCACCCGCTCGATCCAGCAGATGCGCGAGCTCGTCGTCGGTGCGTGCGCGTCTTCCCGGCGCCGTGCCCCGCCTCTCCGCGAGAGTCTGCTCGATCCCCTCCATGGTGATGTCGTCGCTGCCTTCGCCACCCATGACCTCGTCGAGCAAAGCCCTGTCCAGCGACAGGAGCGCCGCTCTCTGCTCGGCGCGCGGCGTGTCGTCACCATACAGCCAGTCCATCACGAAACCGAACTGCAGGCTCGCGGCAAATGGCGAAGGAGAATCCGTCTGCACGCTGTGGATGCGGATTTTCCCCGTGGTGATATCAGCGAGCGTATCCTTCAATCCCTGCATGTCGAACGCATCCTGCAGCACTTCGCGATACGTCTCGACGAGAATCGGAAAGCTCGGAAACTGCCGCACGGTCTGAAGCAGATCGAGCGCCTTCAGTCGCTGCAGCCACAACGGCATTCTGCGACGTGGATTTCCGCGCGGAAGAAGCAGCGCGCGCGCCGCGTTCATCCGGAATCGTGCGCCGAACAGCGACGTAGATCCAACCTCTTCCATCACCAGCTCTTCCGCCTCCGCTCCGGAGAGGCCCAGCAGCGATTGAATGGGCGTCGTCATTCCCAGGTCGGGCAATCGGAGCATGATCCCATCGTCGGTCGTCTGCACTTGCAGATCAGTGTTCGGGATCGCCTCGCGAACGCGCTGAGCGAGCGCCATTCCCCACGGCGCGTTGATTCTTCCGCCAAACGCGGCGTGAATCACGATGCGAATCGCGCCGGTCTCATCGCGGAACTGCTCGATGACGATGTTCTTGTCGTCAGGCACGATGCCCGTCGCCGCGCGCTGCGTGGCGATGTACTTGACCAGGGAGCTCGCGGTCGCCGCGTCGCAGCCGTATCGCTCGGCAAGGTCACTCTCGTCGGGCGCTTCCGCCAGTTCGCGCCGTAACGCTCCAACCCTGTGGCTCAGCATCAGCGATCTCGCCATGTATTCGCCATGCCAGAAAGGCATCCGTGCCGGTGTGCCCGGAGCCGGCGTGACGACCACGCGATCATGTTCGATCGCGGCGATCCGCCAGGTCGACGAGCCCAGCTGAAACACATCCCCCATCCTCGACTCGTGCACGAATTCTTCGTCGAGCTCGCCAAGTCGGGTGCGATCGGGCAGGTTGACGGTGTAGAGCCCGCGATCGGGAATGGTCCCGCCGGAAATGACCGCTGTCATTCGCGCCGCCCGTGATCCGATCAGCCTATCGTTCATCCTGTCCCACGTGATCCTCGGTTCCAGCTCGGCGGCGATATCGGATGGATATTTCCCCGAGAGCATTGCCAGGACTTCGTCGAAGGCGCCACGTGAGAGCTGGTGGTACGGGTAGGACCTGCGCACCAGTCCGAACAAGTCCTCGCTTTTCCAATCGTCGACGGACACGGCCGCGACGATCACCTGTGCGAGCACATCGAGCGCGTTCTGCACGACGTGCGTCGGCTCGACCTCTCCGGCACGCATAGCCGCGACGATCGCAGCGATCTCGACGGCATCGTCCCGAAAAGTCGGCACCAGAATGCCACGACTCGGAACTCCGAGCGTATGTCCCGCGCGTCCGATCCGCTGGAGCGCGGAGGCTACTCGTTTAGGTGATTGCAGCTGGATCACCAGATCGACCGATCCGATGTCGATGCCGAGCTCGAGCGAGCTGGTAGTCACGAGCGCGCGAAGTGAGCCGGCCTTGAGGCGTTCCTCGAGAGCGAACCTTCGTTCCCTCGCGAGAGATCCATGATAAGGGAGCGCGATCTCTTCTTCCGCGAGTGTGTTCACCCGTGCCGCGACCTTCTCCGCCTGAGCGCGGTTGTTGACGAAGACGAGAGTGGTGTTGGATGCACGGATGTGCCTCAACACCAGTGGCGCTACAGCCGGCCAAATGCTGCCGCCCACGTTCCCCAGATCGGCCACCGGAGACTCGACCGAGATCACCATCTCTTTGGTCATCCCGCAATCGACGATCGTGACCGGTCGAAACCGCGGTGCGCTTTGATCGCTGAAATCGCACCCGCCGAGAAATCGTGCCACTTCCTCGAGCGGCCGCTGTGTCGCGGAGAGACCGATTCTCTGCGGCGAATCCTTCACGAGCGCTTCGAGACGCTCGAGCGTCAGAGCCAGGTGCGCGCCGCGCTTCGTTCCCGCAATAGCGTGTATCTCGTCTACGATCACTGCGCGCGTGCTGCTGAACATGCCCCGCCCCTTGAGAGTCGTGAGCATGATGTTCAACGATTCCGGAGTCGTGATCAGAATGTGAGGAGACTTCCGGAGCATCCGCGCTCGTGCTGATGCCGGCGTGTCTCCCGTTCTCACCGCGACGCGGATTTCAGGAAATTCCTGCCCGGCGGCGATGAATCGTGCGCGAAGTTCCGCCAGCGGCCGATCGAGATTTCTCTGGATGTCGTTGTTGAGAGCCTTGAGCGGCGAGATGTACAGCAGGTGCACCGCGTTCGGCAGCGGCTCCTCGAGCCCGCGCGTTATCAGCTCATTCAGCTCCCATAGAAAAGCTGCCAGGGTTTTGCCCGTTCCCGTGGGTGCGAGAATCAGCGTATGCGAACCACTCGCGATCGCCGGCCATCCCAACCGCTGCGGATCGCTTGGCTGGCCGAACGTCTCTTCGAACCACTGGCTGACGAGAGGGTGAAAGCCCGCAAGCATGGGAGGAGTAGCCGTCACATCGCGGGCCATCGAAGACGCGCTCGCGGAGACCTAGAGAACGCGGCGCAGCTTCTGCGCGCCCCACTCCAGAATTTTGTTCGACAGCGGACGCTTCCGGAACTCGTCGAGCTTGATCTCCTTCGACCATTTGATGTCGTCCATGAAGATCGAATCCATCTGCGCTCCCATCCCCCGATCCAGCGAGACGAGCAGTGACTCGTCGTTAAAGGACATCGAGCGGTTGTCGAAGTTCATGGACCCCACGTACGACCAGATCCCATCGACTACCATGCTCTTGGCGTGCATCATGGTAGGCTGATACTCATATATCTTGACGCCGCCTTCCAGCAGTTTTTCGTAGTAGGTCCTCCCGGCGTACCACGTCGTCTTGACGTCGGTCTTCTCGCTCACTGTCAGCACGCGCACGTCGACACCCCGGCGAGCAGCGGCGAGAAGGAGCTGCATGAAGCTCTCACCCGGCACGAAATACGAATTGGTGATGTAAAGCGTCTTTCGCGCGCCGGCGATCGAGAGTGCCATGAATCTTTCGGCTGGTGTGCTGCCGGTGCTGGGGATGCTGTGCATCAGACCTGCCTGCACCATTCCGACATCCGCAAACGAGCTTTTGGGGAAGAACATGTCTCCCGTAAGCAGCTCGCCCGTGGCCTCGGCCCAACCGGCAGCAAAAGTCGCCTGAAGTGCCGCTACCGTTGGTCCTTCAAACCTTACATTGCTCTCCCGCCATTGGTCTTCATGATGGCCGTCCCCAAGCCAATAGTCGGCAAGGCCGAAACCACCGGTATATCCGATTCTCCCGTCCACGACCACCACTCGAACGTGTGAGCGTTGAGCAGCTTTCTGGAGATTGTACCAACGCAGCGGTCGCAGCCATACGACCTCCACACCTCCGGCCCTAACGCGCTGAATCCATTCGCGTTTGAGAGGCTGCGATCCGAAAGCATCGAGCAGAAGGAGCACCCGAACCTTGTGCTGAGCACGGTCGATCAGGTACTTCGCCAGAGTGTCGGCGACGGCTCCTGGCTGGGAATAGTACATCTGCACCGTGATGGTTTGCTGGGCCGCCGCAAGATCCTTCCACAATGGCGGATAGACACCGTTTCCATTCAGCAGAATCTCGACCTTGTTCCCGATGTCGATGTGCGTTCCGGTGAACAGCTCGATGCTCCGCGTGAACAGAGGATCGTTCGTCGCGGGCGGGCCATCCTTGTCGCCTTCGGCTATTACGCTCCGCACCGGCGTGTCGTGCGTGACCGAAAGGATGCCTATCAGCGCCAGCACCAGGCCGAACAACACCAGAGCTGCGATTGCTATGTACTTGATCAGTGACATATTCTCTCTGCATGACCTACGTGGCCCGTCGGCGAACCGCGACGCGTGCTATCGTCCTCGATCGGTCGCTCGAATCGCTTCCCATCTTTCGGCTGAGCGACTCCGCCGAGGACTCGGCAATCTCCTTCTCTCCCGAGAGCGGTGGACGCTGGCGCGTTCTGCCCAGTCCGGGCGACCGCCTGCCCGGAACATTCGATCAGGATGTCTACGTCGAGATACTTCATCGCTACCATGAAGCTGGATCCCCCGAAGACGGGGTGATCAGCTTCACATTGCACGCGTTTCTCCGCTCGATCGGCCGGCGCGTGGATGGCCGAACGTACGAACAGCTTCGATCAGCCCTTACCAGACTCGAAAGAACCATACTCGAATCGAGCGGAGTGTACGTTGCAGCAAGCGATGGACAGCCGCTAGAAGGACGTTTCACGATACTCTCTTCGGTTTCGATCGCGCGCCGCCGTTTGGCGGAGCGCGAACAGTTCACTTTGTTTCCCGTGCTCACGGCATCGGAGCCAGGAGACGCCCACGTCACGATCGGGCCTCTCATCCGCGCCAATATTGCGGCCGGACACATCGTCACCCTCTCGGCGATCCATTATCTCTCGCTCACCAATCCTGTCGCCCGCCGCCTCTACAGACTGCTCGAAGTCGCGCGCGAAGAGGGAATGGTCACCTGGAGAGTTCCCCTGTCCGCACTGGCCGAACAGCTCCCGCTGACCCAACGGTACCCGTCACACTTGCAACGAGTGCTCCAGCCTGCCCACGAGATGCTCCTCGCGGCCGGCCTGCTGCGCGACGCAACCTTCCGCCAGGTCAACCGCGACTGGCTCGTCGACTACGTGTTGGCGTCGAGGGCTGCCTGAGGCGTCCCGCCTGTTCCAATGGTGCCCTTTGTGCGTCTTTGTGGGAACAACTGCCTCACCGCGGGCGTATTCTATTAGGTTAATGCCCCTTCCCATCAAATAGCCCGTATGTCGCGATCAAGAAAAACTGTGCTCTTCGGCCTTCTGTTCATCCCCATCATGGCCGGCGGCTTCGTCTTCCAGCAGCGTGAGAGCCAGCAGGGCGCTCGACTTCTGGATCAGGTACTCAACATTGTATCGAGCCGCTTTGTCGACACCGTAGACGCCGCGACTCTCTACGAAAAGGCAGCTCGCGGGCTCGTTCACGAGCTGAACGATCCATACAGCGTACTTCTTTCTCCGAAAGAGCTCTCCTCGTTCAACGCCCAGACCAACGGCCGTTACGCCGGCATCGGAATGGAGATAGCCGAGACACAGGGCTTTATCAGCGTCCAGCGCGTATTCCCCCACACACCCGCCGAACAGGCCGGTGTTCAGGAAGGGGATCGGATCAACTTCATCGACACAACGAACATTCGCGGCTGGACGGTATCGCAGACGTCCGATGCGCTGAAGGGAAATCCTGGAAGCCGCGTCCTGGTCAAGTTCTCGCGGCCAGGCGTAAATGAGCTGATTCCCATTACGTTCACCCGCGCTGTCGTAAACATTCCGGCCGTCCCTTATGCCATCATGCTGGATGGCAGGATCGGCTATATCCCGCTACTCCAGTTCAATGAAGGCGCGAAAGACGAGCTCGAGAGCTCTGTATCCAAGCTCACGCACGATGGCGCGAAGGGGATAATCATCGATCTGCGCGGCAACCCTGGTGGCATCCTCGACCAGTCGCTGAGCGTCAGCAATCTATTCCTGAAGAAAGGGCAGCAGATATCGAGCATTCGAGCGCGCAACGGAGAGAACCAGACATTTCTCGCCAGCGAGAATCCCGTCGCGCCCAGGATTCCACTCGTCCTCCTTACCGATGGGAGAAGCGCTTCCGCATCCGAGATAGTAGCCGGCGCGCTTCAGGATCACGATCGCGCTCTCATCGTCGGCACGACATCGTTCGGAAAGGGACTCGTACAATCGGTATTCCCGCTGGACGGCGGCTACGCGCTCAAAATGACGACGGCCAAATGGTACACGCCGAGCGGCCGGTCCATTCAGAAGGAGCGGAAGCTTCTTCCGAGCGGGGAGTTCGTCGAAGTGATGCCGGATTCACTCGAGACGGATTCGGTGCGTCGCTCACGTCCTACTTTCAAATCGGATGCGGGCCGGACCGTTTACGGCGGCGGTGCAATCACGCCTGACATCATCGTGAGACCCGACACTCTGACCACCGCCGAGCAGAAGGTGTTTAACATCTTTGCGCCGAAGACCGCGGACGTCCGGGCGACCCTCATGGACTATTCTCTCGAGCTCAAGAAAACGGTGAAGCCAAACTTCATCGTCGAGCCGGCGTGGCGTGAGGAGTTTTACCGGCGGCTGCAGACGAAGGGAGTCACCATCGATCACGCCCAGTACGAGCAAGCCGGCCTGGAAATCGATCGTCTGCTCGGCAACACGATCGCGCGTCTCGCTTTCGGAGATTCCACCGCGAAGAGGCGAAGCGTTGTCGAGGACAATCAGCTGTCGCGCGCGATCGATGTTCTCAAACAGAGTCAGTCGCAGCAGGATCTCTTTGCAATCGCCCAGCGCGAGCAGCAGGCCACCGCCTCCGTCAACCGGTAACGGGCAACGGGCAACGGGCAAACAGATAGCTGGCGCGTAGCTCGTAGCTGCTTTAACTCCGGCGGGACTGAGTCCCGCCGGAGTTTTGTTGTTCGCGGTGGTCGAAGCCGGCTCCGCTACGGCCAGAGGTGCTTGTTCGAGTACTTGCTTCCGAAGACTTCCTTCAGCACCGATTGCGGATTTTCGGTGCGCGCCACCGCGTCTATCCTTTCCCCCACTGCGATCGGCCTGTTGAACTCACGGTAGCGCCGGTAGCCGTGGCAGAAGCACAGCGGTCCCTTCCGAGAGATGTCGCCGAGCAGAATATCGGGCTCGCCGAAAATGGTCATCGCATAGAAGAAGTTCAGCGTCCGCGGCTTGGGAAGGTCGCTCTGCACCACATTCCGTGGCATGCTGCCATGCTTGCCCCACTGAACATCGATCAGAACCTGCGACTTGGGCCACGGCGTGTGAAGAATACTGCCGTGCCAGTAGGTCCAGACGTCGGTCGGAGCATGCGTCGCATCGTAGCCCACCCATAGCACCTCTTCGTCCGTGGGAACGGTAAACGGAATCCAGGCTCCGTGAACGTCGTCCCGCCACAATAGATGGTAGGCAATGACCGGCCTGGTGGGGTGCAGCACCGCCACGACCCGCTCCAGGGGGAACGTTTCGTCCCGCTGCAGGTATAAGACCGGTGCCAGGCGCCGTGCCAGGACGGCCCCGCTATCCGTCGGGGCAAGGACGTCAGGCAGATTGACCGGTCGGAGTGGGATGTGAGCGTGGGGACCGCAAGCCGGTAATAGCCCGAGCACCAGCCCTCTGCATGCCCGCTCCAGAATCTGGATGGCTCTTCTTTTCAAAGGATAGCCGTCAAAGTTCACCTATGCGGCGGCATACCGGCACCGCTGCGTTGAAGCAACTGGAGAACACATGCGCAAGCCGCGTCCGAATGCGTACAACCCCGCCCAAGCTCTCTTTCTCATCAGTAACGATCGAACTGGATCTCCCCTGAGCTGTCCGTCGTGTTCAGGTTCGATCGAGCGCGATCCCCATCAAATCCCGCCACCGCCCTATACCCACGTCACGCTGCGCTGCAAGAGTTGCGGGCGGTCGGCGCACTACGTCGCTGGAGCAGCTTAAGGCCTGTCTGTTGCACAAAACTTGCCTTTCTCCGACCCCGCCGGATGAATTTGGCGCGTCATGGGACGGGCATCCGGCGTGAAACGAAGCGGTCCTCCACGCTCGCTAGGCTACGGTAGACGCTTCACAGATCGCCCTGCGGGGAGAGAGGATTAGTTCAATGGCACGCATCACTGGTACGGTCAAGTGGTTCAACGACGCAAAAGGATTTGGCTTCATCTCGCGTGAAGGTGGCCCCGACGTATTCGTGCATTTCAGCGCGATCGGTGGCTCGGGCTTCAAATCCCTCGCTGAGGGCGACAAGGTGGAATTCGAAGTGGTACAGGGACAGAAAGGACCGCAGGCAGCGGACGTAACGAAAGTCGCTTAGCCCGATTGTCCGATTGGTGAAATGAAAGCCCCGCCTTCGCGGGGCTTTTTTCGTTCGTGTGAATCACAAAACTGGTTCTCTACAGGCATGTGAGTTGCTTTCATGCACACCCTGGTCGCTCACACTAAACCGGAGTCTACCGATGGCCGCAATCTGGAAGGGCTCGCTGACGTTCGGACTCGTCAACATCCCGGTGGAGCTGAAGACCGCCGTGCGCGCCGACCACATAAGCTTCCGTCTGCTGCACGAAGAGGATCTCTCGCCAGTCAAGTACGAGCGCATTTGTCAGGCGGACGGCGAGCCCGTTCCATGGAATGAGATCGTAAAAGGCTATGAGTACGAAAAAGGACGCTTCGTCGTGCTGACGGAGGCCGACTTCAAAGCCGCCGCACTCGAACAATCCAGGACGATCGACATTCTCGATTTCGTGAAGGAAGACGAGATCGATCCACGTTATTTTGAAACGCCGTATTACCTCGTTCCTTCCAAGGGCGGCGAGAAGCCATACGCGCTGCTGCGTGAAGCCGTCCGCAATACCGGCTCTGTCGGAATCGGCAAAATCATCATCAGGCAGACCCAGCACCTCGCCGCGGTGAAGGTCGTGGGAGATGCGCTCGTCCTAGAGATAATGCGGTTCGCCAACGAGCTGGTCGATGCCAGCGAATTCAATTTCCCCGCTCGCGACGCAGTCCGTCCGCAGGAGCTGCAGATGGCCGAGCAGCTCGTTGCCAACCTCGCCGAGCCCTTCGACCCCACGCGATATACTGATGAGTATCGCGCGAATCTCATGAAGGTCATAAAGGCCAAGATGAAGGGCAAGAAACCCCACCTCGAGGTTCCCGAGGAAGAGACTCAGGACACCGGCGTGCTGGACCTCATGTCGCGCCTTCGCGCGAGCCTGGAAGAGGGAACCGGTCGGAAGGGAGCGGTGCGCGCCACGAAAAAAACCGTGGCGGCGGGTCGCAAACCGGGGAAGTCAAAGAAAAGACGGACAGCTTAGAGCATACCCATGCCTGTTCTCACGGGTGGAAGTCCGAAACGGGGGGCTCGCGGACAGCTGGCTGAGTATCGGCAAAAGCGCGACTTCAGCAAGACCGCAGAGCCATCAGGTGACAAAACCCGCTCGCCTCGGAGCGCGGGGCGTCTCCGCTTTGTAGTCCAGAAACACGCCGCGAGCCATCTCCACTTCGACCTGCGGCTCGAGCTGGACGGCGTCATGAAAAGCTGGGCGGTGCCAAAAGGACCTAGCCTCGATCCCTCGGTGAAGCGACTCGCGATGCAGGTCGAAGATCACCCCATCGACTACAACACATTCGAAGGCACGATCCCCAAGGGCGAGTACGGCGGAGGAACCGTAATGCTTTGGGATCGGGGAACCTACACTTCCGACGCCGCGACGTCTCCTGCAGACGAGGAGGACGCCATCCGCGAAGGGCTGAGGCGCGGCGACCTCAAGATCACGTTCCACGGCGAGCGACTGCACGGTTCTTTCGCACTTGTTCGAATGAAGTTCGGCCGCGACACTTCGTCCTCGTCCAAGCCTCAGTGGCTTCTCATCAAGCACCGCGACGAGTTTGCCACTGATCAGGACGTTGTCGCTGAAAACATGACGTCGGTGGATTCAGACCGCACGATGGACGAAATCGCCTCGGGCAAGAGCCGCGTTTGGAGGAGCAATCGTGCGCCAAAGAGCAGCAAAGCCGTGAGCACCGAAGCCTCCATGAAAAAGGCGTCATCCTCTCGGAAAGCAATCTCCAGTGCACGGCGCGCTCCAGCCACCAAGTCCCGCGTTTCCGCAGCATTGCTAGAGCCGATGTACTGCAGTATCGGGGCGGAGGTACCTGGAAAGGGTTGGACATTCGAGCCCAAGTATGACGGAGTTCGCGTCCTTGCCTACGCAACGAGTACCGACGTGAAGCTCATGACCCGAAACGGGAAGGACAAGGCACAGCAGTTTCCGGAAGTTGTAGGAGCATTGAAGAAGCTTGCAACGCAGACCAGGCGGTCACTGGTTCTCGACGGCGAGATTGTCGCCTTGATCGACGGCGATCCGGCCCGATTCCAGGAGCTCCAGGGACGCATGCACGTTAAGGAATCACACCTTATAGAGAGACGCACCTCTTCCACGCCAGCCGCCCTCATCCTCTTCGATATTCTGATGGATGGGGACGAGCCCTTGATCCGCGAGCCCTGGTCTGAGCGTCGCGCCCGCCTCGTGAAGCGTGTAGGGAAAAAGGTCTCACCCCAACTGCGGGTTACCGAATCGATCGAAGGCGACGGCAAGAAAATGCTGGCGAAGGCCCGACGACAGGGCTGGGAAGGAATAATCGCAAAACGGGTCGATTCGCCTTACGAGCCGGGCGTTCGTTCTCGCAATTGGCTCAAGCTGAAGATCGAGTTCCGCGAGGAATTTGTGGTGGGCGGTTATACCGAGCCCCGCAATAGCCGCGAACATATCGGCGCTCTTCTCCTCGGCTATTTCGACAGCGACAGATTCATATATGCCGGTCACACGGGCGGTGGCTTCACGCGAAAAGGGCTGGAAGACATGTACCGCCTGCTCAAACCCTTGGAAAAGCAGACTTCATCGTTTGAAGAGACCCTGAAGACGAATGAGAAAGCACACTGGGTAAGGCCTCAGGTTGTCGTCGAAGTCAAATTCAGCGAATGGACCGCGGACCGGCGTCTTCGCCAACCCATCTTCCTCGGCGTTCGAGACGACAAGAACGCCAAGGACGTCGAGATCGAGCCGCCGAGCGTTCAGAAAAAATCAGCCCGTGACGGTACCGTGGCCAAGCGCCAACAGAGGTTGAGTATCTCCGCGCGCGCGCGAGGCGCCTCAGAGAAGCCATCGAAAAGGCAGGCTCGGGCGACGAAGGCGAGTGGATCCCGCGGCCCCAAAGTAGATCTGGCATCCCTGATCACACAGCTCACGGAGATCGAAGAGGCGGGGGGAGGCGGGGCTCTCGACTTCGGTCGCGGAAACGCCCTCAAGGTCTCAAATCTGGGAAAGGTCTTCTTTCCGAAAGAGAAGTACACGAAGGGCGATGTGATGCGCTACTACACGCGTATTGCCGATTTCATTCTGCCGACGATTCAGGACCGTCCTCTAGTGCTGAAACGATTCCCCAATGGCATCGGGGGCGAAGCGTTTTATCAGCAGAAGGCCTCCGAAACCACGCCGCAGGAGGTCCGTGTCGAGGTGATAAAGACGGACGGCGGTGAGAAACAGAGGCGCATTATCGGTGGAGACCTGCTGACACTTCTTTATACCATCCAGTTGGGTGCGATATCGGTCGATCCCTGGCACTCGCGCGTGCAAACTCTGGAATACGCCGACTATACGATCATCGATCTCGACCCCGGACCGCGCGCAAATTTCAAACGAGTCGTCCAGGTAGCCCGGTGGGCAAAGGAAGTCATGGACGGCTTCGGGCTCCACGCCGCGATCAAGACGTCCGGCTCGACCGGGTTACACATTTATCTACCTCTTCCACCTGGAACCCCGAACGAGGCTGCTACCCTCGTGGCACAGATGATCGCCACCAAAGTAGCGGAAGCATATCCACGGGAGGCCACAATCGAGCGGTTCGTCAAAGCGCGCGGTGCCGCAACGGTTTACGTCGATTACCTGCAAAATATTCAGGGGAAGACCGTCGCCGGTCCTTATTGCGTCCGCGCGAAACCCGGTGCTACGGTTTCGACACCGCTGAAATGGACCGAGCTGACCGACAGCCTCGATACGCGCGCATTCCATTTGGGGAATGCCGCTGAGCGCTTCGAGAAGGTTGGAGATATCTGGGGCGAGGCGATGAAGAAGAAGAACTCGCTTCGCGCGCTCGTTTAGAGCGGCTTAGCGTCCGCCGTTTCCGACTTTGCGGAGGGGTAGCTCGATCTGCCCGCCTTCAGTCTCCGTGTGCTTCGAGGAATCGCCGAAGATCGGATCGCTCGACTCATCGACCATGTGAGTGAGCTTATAATAGAAGTGAAGCGAGTGAATCGGCGCCATGAAGCTCCGATTGCCGGCACGCGATATCGCAACCGCTTCCTCACGCACTCTACGAGGGAGATCCCGCGCCGCGGGAAGTGCGAGAAGTCGCTGTATCTCTGTGCTGTCTCGTGCGAGCAGGGCTGCGCACAAACCGTCGAGATAAGCCAGCATCGTTACCGGGCTCCGATTTGGGGGGCTAGACCCGTTTGACCCTTAGGTACATATTGCAACTAATACACCGCAGCCGCAAGGGGTTCCTGGAGCTGGTACCTCAGGGATACAAAAAGTCGAACCTTACGCCCCTGTGGGGCCTACGCCTTTTCTTCGGGGAATACCGAAAAAGCTGCGCCGGCCGACCCCTCCCTTCACTGCGCCATTCGTCTGTAGGTTCGACGAGCCAGGCGGCCTGAAGGGCACGTCGAAAACTCGCTTTATGCAGGCGTTTACCGAGGAGAAGCTCGTACATCTGCTGGAGCTCGCTCAGAGTGAAAGTGAGAGGCAAAAGCCGGAACGCGATCGGCGCCTGATCGAGCCTTCCTTGCAGGGTTTTTGTTGCGGCTTCGACCATCGCTCGCTGCCTCGGAGTCAGCGGTGGATGGTCGCCCATGGGGAACCAGGTATACCCTGCCCGGGGCGACGCCGTCTCGTGTGGAACCAGCCCGACGAAGGCCACCGAGATCTCGGCATCGCTCGGATGTCTCTTGCCATCTCCGAATGCGCCGATCTGCTCGATCCAGATCGGAGGCTCCCCGAGCGCATCCTGAGCAACCTTGGTCGCCGCGATATCCATGATTTCGCCGGCCTGAGAGAGTCGCCAGGGGAGAGACCATCGCTCACGCTCACCTGAGCCCCGCGTCAGCAACACGCCCAATTCGCTGCCCATCGCGGTTGCCAGAACTACATCAACGGTGAGGGGATTGGTTCGGGCAGAGCGTTCGCGCATGATGCATTCGAATTAGTCACTTATTGTGACTAAAGTCAAGTCCGTCCCAAATCTTTTCCTGGTGACATCGCTAATGTTTACGCCGACGTCGTGCGGTAGGTAGGACCTTTGATATACGACTCCATCGCGAAGCCGTCAACAGAAAAAAAAACGCGAAGCGCTTTTTGTTATCGCGTCATCGAATCTCGCAAAGAATCACGATCCGGCTCACTTCGATACCGCGGCTCTCTCGATTCCGGTTCCGCGACTCACATATGGCGGGATGGTGATCGGTAAATGGCCAGAGATCGCCGATGTTCCTAGCAACGCTCGCGCCGCGGCTGTCTGGGAGACCGGAAAACCACCCCATGCAACGAGATACGTGCCGACCCACGGCAATTGTTGAAGCAGGTAAGGATTCCCGAAGGCCACGATGATAGGTTTCCTGCCGCGCTGCATCAGCGTCTGCACGAAATTGGCAAATGCCTGTGGAGCACTCGCTGTTACGGCATCCCAATTCTGCCCGACGTATGAGCCGATGATCGTTACGTCTGCCGAATCGGCTGCCGCAATCAGGCGTGGAAAGTTCAGAGTGGCGTCCTCCGTGGACACGAACTCCGTGCGCAGATTTGGCAGTCCTGTGCGGAGCTCCGTATTGAAAGCGTTCCCTGCTCCAAGGTCGGTCCGGCGGGCAAGTGTTACCGACAAAACCTTCGCGGTCCCGGCGGCGATCGGCACTGACCGCAGCGAGTCTTTCACGAGCGTGATTGACTTCTCCGCAACCTTGCGTGCGACCTGCAGGTTGGAGCTGTCGCCGACCAGAAACCGTAAGGCGTTAAGATCTACGAGCTTGTGCTGCGCGAGTCCCAGATTACGCTTTGTTTCGAGCACTCTGCGCACCGAGGAATCAAGGCGGGCCTCGGAGTATCTGTTTTCTTTGACCCCGTCCACTACAGCATCTATTGTTTCCGAAACGCTCAGCGGCTGTATCAACACATCTATTCCGGCGGCGATCGCCCGCTTAGCGGCTTCGGCAGCTCCGAACTGATCGAGAACACCTCGCATGTCCATGGCGTCGGAGATGATCATCCCCTTGAAGCCCATCTCTCCACGTAGCAGCCCCGTCAGCACCTTGCGAGAAAGCGTTCCAGGCACGTTCGAGGAGTCGAGCGCCGGCATTGCCCCGTGAAATGACATGATCGCGCCTACCCCGCCCTGAACGGCCGCACGGAAAGGAACCAGCTCCACGGTATCCAGCCTGCTTCTGCTCACCGTTACCACAGGCAGAGCCAGATGCGAATTCGTTCCGGTGTCGCCATGTCCAGGAAAATGCTTCCCCGTCGCTATCATTCCGTGATCCTGAAGGCCATGGATGAAAGCGACGCCCAGACGGGCGTCGAGCTCGGGGTCCTCGCCAAACGAGCGAGTGTTGATGACCGGGTTGTCCGGGTTGTTGTTGACGTCGAGCACGGGCGCGTAGGCGATATGAATCCCCAGCGCGCGTCCTTCGATCGCGGTCAGTCTTCCCTGCTCGTAAGCGAGTGTGGTATCGCGTGTTGCGCCAACCGCCATCTCAGGCGGAAACAGAATGGCCCCGCCGAGGTCAATTGCGTTGGGAACGAAGTATCCGCCGCGTGCGCGAAATCCGGCCCCCGCCTCCAGATCCGCGCCAAACAGGAGGGGGACTTTGCTCATCGACTGAAGATCGTTGAGCTTCGCCGCTACTTCGATCGGAGAGCCCACAGAAATGGTGAATCCGCCGACTTTGTCGTTCTTCACCTGGTCAGTGAGCTTTCGCCACTGCGGCGAATTGCCCGATACGTAATCGCCAAACACGCTCGGCCACACAATCTGCGCCGCTTTTTCGCGAAGAGTGAGCGACGCGAGGACGGAATCTGTCCAGCCCGGCGATGTCATCGCGTTCGCCTGGATTCCGCTCTCGATAGTGCCGACAGTGGTGCAGCCCGCGGTCGCAGCGAGGAGAGCCAAAGTAAGAATTCGCGAGGAGTTCGGCATCAGTGGGTGATCGTCCCTTTCTTGCTCGTGTCGATATCGGACGACGATCCGGCCTTGAAGAGAAAGGCAGTCATGTTCTTCATCAGGAAGGATCTGGCCTGCGGGTCCATCACGTTGAGACCATAGTGATTGATCAGCATCGTCTGCTGCTTGAGCCAGTCCGCCCAGCATTGTGTGCAGATCTCCTCGACGACGCGCGCGCCGATGAGTCCGGGGAACGGAGGCTTTACGAACCCAGCGCGCGTCTGGCCGCAACGCACGCAGGCAACTGTTTCAGGCACGCGCGGACCTACCTGCGTGCGTAGGAGATTTCAGCCAGGCCGAAGATGGAGAGAAGGCGGAGATAGGCCCACCCGATGTCGAACTCGTACCATTTCGCCTTGAACTTGGCGGAGTGCGGATCGGCGTGATGGTTGTTGTGCAGCTCCTCGCCGCCGAGCCAGATGGCAATGGGCGAGATGTTCCGGCTCTCATCTTTGACATTGAAATTCCGATACCCAACGGCGTGACCGACGCCATTGATGATCCCGGCTGCCCAGAACGGAATCCAGATCATCTGCACACCCCATACGACAGGTCCGACGAAAAAGCCGAAGAGGTAGATGTCGACGACCAGCATGACGAGGATGCCAACCCAGTTGAGTGGCGAGAGAAGGTGTCGCTCGATCCAATCGTTTGGTGTTCCCTTCCCATACTTGTCGAGCACACCGGGCTGGCGAACGGTCTTTCTATAGTAGAAGGCGCCTTTGAGCACGATGTTCCGCAGTCCTTCCATCAGCGGGCTGTGCGGATCGCCCTCGCGATCGGCAAATGCATGGTGCTTTCGGTGGCACGCAACCCATTCCTTCGTAACGATCGCCGTTGAAAGCCAGAGCCAGAGTCTCATCGGCAGCTCAGCGAGGTAGTGAAGCTTGACCCCGCGGTGCGTCTGAGCGCGGTGCAGGAAGAGCGTGACGGACACGTTAGTGAGATGCCCGGCAACAATAACGAAAAGAATCGGCTTCCACCAAGCCGAGGCCCAGCTTCCAAAATCCGGCATTACAGACTCCAGTGATCAGTATCGGGGTGCACTCTGAATCTATTGGACCGTCTCCCTTAAACCAAACGACTACGCTACTTGTGCGTAACCGGGCCGACCGCGTTCGCGGCCGGTGGAGAGCCCCACGTGTCATTCGAGGGATTCCAGTCGGGCACCGAAGGATCGGGCCACAGGCGCACGCCCGTCACGTTACCCCGAACGGGAAGCACGGCATCGAAGCGATTGCCGCGGGCCCAGACGTTCACCGGCAGCGAGAAATCCTGCGTCGTTCCGTCGGCATAGGCGACGCGCAACCGCACCGGAAACGGGATCGATGTATTTCGCCGTAACGAGATCTTCGCGAACACCTGGCCTTCGGAAGTATGCGTGGACACGCTGTCGATTCCGATGTCCAGCACGTCGTTGCTGTAGAAGAAGCTGCGCCAGAACCAGGAGAGATCTTCTCCGGTCGAATTCTCGATGCTGCGGAAAAAATCTCCGGGAGTGGGATGCTTGAAAGCCCAGCTTCTTATGTAGTCGCGAAAAGCCGTATCGAACAAATCGGGCCCGACGACGTGATTTCGAAGTGTCAGGAGCACGGCAGCAGGTTTGCGGTATCCGATTGCACCAAGCGCGGAGGCATCGATATTGTCGGGAGCAGTCATGAGGGGCGATTGCGTGCCCTGACTCACGGCACCCGCCCAATTTCTGATGTAGCCGGCGTAAATGTTCTGTCCAGGGTACCGCGCCTCGAGCGCAAACGTATTTAGATACGTATTGAACCCCTCGTCCATCCACGCGTACCGCCTCTCGTTGGATCCGACGATCATTGGGAACCACTCGTGGCCGTGTTCATGATTGATGGTTCCGAAGATCGAGGCGGGGTCATCGTTGCCGTAGTGGACCATTACGAACATCGGATACTCCATTCCACCGACCGGCCCAGCGACACTCGTCGCCTGCGGATATGGAAAGGGAAAGAAGAGCTCTGAGTACTGCTTGATGGTCCACTGCGTCTGTTCAGCCGCTTGCTCCCAGGCCTTACCTGCCTTGGGGAATTCGTAGTACGCCTGCGTCAGTATCCCGTTCCAGCTCGTCGCGTCCCATCTGAAATCGGGAGCGGCCGCCCACGCCACATCGTGAACGTGCTGGGCACGAAAGCGCCAGGTTTTCGTTCCGGAAACCACCCTAGCCTTGGCCTGGGCCGCTTCGGACAGCGTAATGATCTGCACCACATTCGCACTGGCTGAAGCCTGGGACAAACGGCGCCGCTGATCCGCGCTCAGAACGTCTGCGGAATTCTGGAGCACGCCGCTGCCTGCGACGGTATAGCCAGCGGGCACCGTCACGGAATAATCGATGTCTCCGAACTCCAGATAGAACTCGCCCTGGCCCAGATATGGATCGGTATTCCATCCCCTTACATCGTCGTACACCGCCATGCGCGGGTACCACTGAGCGATTTCATAGAGAGCGCTGTCACGGCCCATGCGATCCGATCCGTGTTCTGGAACGCGGAAGGAGTACTTGATCGCGACCGTGACCTTCCCTCCGCCTGGCAGAAGTGGCGATGGAAGGTCCAGGCGCATCATCGTGTCGTTGATCCTGGGGCGAACTGTCGTTCCGTTCACGCTCACGTCCACCAGGTCGTATCCACCTTGGAACCCCCGTACTCCCCAGCGCGAGTCGGCGGGAAATAGAGCCGAGCCTTTGCTGCCCGTCCGGTAAAGATTCTGGTCGACCTGGACCCACACGTACCGAAGGGTGTCGGGTGAGTTGTTCGTGTACCTGATCTGCACCGATCCACTGAGCTCGGTCGTGCCGGTGTCGAGCGACGCGTCGATCGTGTAATCGGCCCTTTGCTGCCAGTACTCGGGGCCCGGGCTACCGCTCGACGAGCGGTATCGATTCGGGCCCGGCCAGTCCATCCGGTTGGTCGTTGCAAATGGGTCGTCGCGGTCGGTTTGAAAGACTGCCGCCGGCTCTTGGGCGGTCGTAGCAGGAACGTCCATCCGAACCGGTGCGAGGACTACCGGATGCTGTGGCTGCGCGCATGCCGCCAGCGCCGCCAATAGAAGAGTGTAATGCTTCACGTTTCGGGAGCAGTTATGGGGGGTGTGGTAAGCTGTGACAAGCGAGGATCGCAACGAAAGGGCCAAATCATCACAGCCACCTTGCGGGAGTCGTCCGTCATTCGTAGCCTCTCCGCAATGAACCGCTCGCTGGCATTGCCTCCGCTCGTAGAAGGAAGCGCTACATCTGGTGGAGCGAATCGCTTTCGAATGCGATTTGAGGATCGTCAGATGGATCACTTCTACCGTCCGCTGCCCGAAGGTCCGGTAGTATCGGCATTGGGCGTGGGCACATATCTCGGCGAATGCGATGACGCCGAGGACGCACGGTACATCACCACCACGAGTGCCGCCCTCGAAAACGGTGTGAATCTGGTGGACACTGCCATCAATTACAGGTGCCAGCGATCAGAGCGCGCTGTGGGAGAAGCGGTTCGTATACTGATTTCCCAGGGTGCCATCAAAAGGGACGAAGTGGTCGTCTGCACCAAAGGCGGATACATACCTCTCGACCGCACCCCGCCCGCCACGAGGGAAGGATATCGGGGCTTCCTCGACAGCGAGTACTTCGGACGCGGCATCATGCGGCCCGAAGACGTTGTCTCCGGCGGCCACTGTCTGACCCCGCGATACCTGAATGATCAAATCGAGCGAAGCAGACGCAATCTCGGACTGGCCTCAATAGACGTCTATTACCTCCACAATCCCGAGCAGCAGCTCGACGCGCTCGACCGCGCCGCATTTTTGAATGTGATGTCCGACGCTTTTGCGTGCATGGAGCAACAAGTCGAGCGTGGCATTATCGGGTGCTATGGCTGCGCCACCTGGAACGGCTTTCGCCTCCTTCCCGAGTCCCGCAACCATTTGAGCCTCGAGCAGCTGGTTGGATTGGCATGCGATGTCGGCGGCAGGGATCACCATTTCAAAGTGATCCAGCTTCCAATCAACCTCGCGATGACCGAGGCCGTGCGCGTCCCCACCCAGATGCTCGGGTCCGAAAGCGTGTCCCTTCTGGATGCGGCTCACCGCTTGGGAATAGCGGTGATCGGAAGCGCGACGCTGATGCAATCGCAGCTCGCGGGATCACTTCCTGGAGAGCTTCAATCGGCCTTCCCCGGATTCAGCACCGATGCACGGCGCGCTATCGCATTCGCTCAGTCTCTGCCAATCACTTCAGCTCTTGTGGGAATGAAGTCGGTTGGACACCTCGACCAGAACCTGGAGCGACCTGCCTCCGATTAAGATCCAGCATGCCGCTCCCGACTCATCATCGGCCAGAAGGGGGTTTTCGAAACCCATGGCCCTCAGCTGAAACCCACGGCTTTCTCGACTTCCTCAAATGGTCACTGGTCGAAAGACGCCGAAAGCCGCGGCGACCGGATCCTGACGCGCGCGTTTTTACCCAAGTCGCACCCGAATATATCGTTCCCCGGGCAGATCCCGATCTGCTGACGATCACGTGGGTCGGACATACGAGTTTCATTGTGCAGATCGACGGACTGAATGTTTTGACGGACCCGATCTGGAGTTCTCGCGCGTCGCCGGTACAGTTCGCGGGGCCACGACGGTGGGTGCCGCCAGCAGTCGAGTTCGACCGTTTGCCGCCGATCGATGTCGTGGTTCTTTCACACGATCACTACGACCATTTGGACTCGACGACGGTCTCTCGTCTCGCTGAGCGATATCCGGCAGCCGCCTGGTACGCCCCGCTTGGGGTGGGAGGATTTCTTCGCGACCATGGCGCGCGCGAGGTAACAGAACGAGACTGGTGGGAAGAGACGACCATCGGAGATCTACGGCTGACGTGCGTTCCGGCTCAGCACTTCTCCGGCAGAACACTCGGCAAGCGAAACACCACGCTCTGGTGCGGATGGGTGCTGCGATCTTCGAACCACTCCGTCCTGTTCGCCGGAGACACTGCCCTACACCCCGAATTCAGATCGATCGCGGCACGGTGTGGCCCCTTCGACGTCGCCATCCTTCCCATTGGAGCATACGACCCGCGCTGGTTCATGGGATCCGTCCACATGAATCCCGCAGATTGTATCAACGCGCTCGGGCAGCTCGATAGCGGACAGAACGGGAGGCGCCTTCGAATGGTCGCGTCTCATTGGGGAACTTTCAAGCTTACCGACGAACCAATGGATGAACCCCCGGCGGTAATGCGTGAGCAGTGGCAGGCGGCAGAGCGTGACGACCGACTTTTGTGGATCATGCGACACGGTGAAACACGAGTTGTACGCTGACGCAGATGCTCTTGATATGGCGTGGCATCGCACAACCATGCCTGAAGGCTCCCACGGTGTTGTGCGCGAATCTTGCTATCCGTTCCTACAAACCCTCCTCCACGGAGCATTCCAATGGCTGCAGCCAAGAAGTCCAGTAGTCGAAAGAGCGGTAGAAAGAGGTCGCGGTCCGGATCCTCCGGACGCAAGAGCGGAGGCCGCAAGAGCAGCGCACGCAAGCGCCCGAGCGGTGCTCGGAAGTCTTCAGGCGCGAGAAAGTCGTCGCGGAAGCGCGGCGGCAGAAAAGCCTCATCCAGCCGCAAGAGCGGCGGCCGCAAGAGCGGCGGCCGCAAATCCTCACGGAAGTCGAGCAGCCGCAAAGGAGGAGGACGAAAGAGCAGTGGTAGCCGTCCTCGTCGCAGACAATCTCCCGTCGCTCGCGTGAAGCGCGTCGCATCGGGCGTCGTCCAGCAAGCCGCCGGATTGGGCGAGCGCGCAGTCGATTCCGTTACAGAATTCGTGCAGGACCGTTTCTAAACTTCAGGCCGCTCGGCAGCCGCTCTCCTTGTGACGGCGGCTGCCGCTCCGCGGCTGCTGTAGTTCAACAGCCATCTCTCGATCTCGTTGAATACGCGCTCCCGCCCGTAGTCGACGGTGATTATATGTCCCGCATCCTCGGTCCATACGAGTTTTTTTTCGTCGGAACCGAGTGCCTCGAGCGCGAATTCGGCAACTTCCGGCGCGCAGCGCGGATCTTCTTTTGATTGAATTATCAGCGTCGGAGCTTTGACTCCGGGAAGCGCTTTCCGCGCCTGGCGTACGACCCTCGACAGCTCGTGCAGCGCGCGACCCGTGATCGCTCCATAGGCAAGATTTTTCTCGCGCTCGATCGGATCGTGAATTGACTTCGGGCTTTTCCCATCTATTTGTCCGGCAAGTCGCCCCCACAGCCAGTACGTTGCAGCCGCGGCCCTCAGGAGGCGTGGCATGCCTACGTACGGCGCGATCAGGACGAGTGCGGAAAGGTCGCTCGACTCTGCAGCGATCAATACTGAAAGCGCACCGCCCATCGAAAGCCCCACGATGGATACGGCATCGTGTCGGACCAGCATTCCGGAAAACGCTTTCTCCGCCGCTTCGACCCAGTCGCTCGCTCGCGATTTTTCAAACGCGGTCATGTCGCGCCCATGGCCGGGCAGAAGCGGCACGTACACGCTGTAGCCGCACTTGTGCAGCCTCCTGGCGAGGAGAGCGAGTGTCTGGGGAGTATCTCCAAAGCCATGCAGGAGGAGAACTCCCGGTGAGCCCTCCTCCTGCAGATCTATCGTTTGTGCACCGCGTAGAATGGGCGTCGCGTCAACGCCCTGTCGCGTTTCGTCCATTCACATTCACTGAGTCGATAGCTCTCTCGTCACCGGCAGCATCGGGTCGTTGTCGTGGCCATTCCCGAGAGCGAGTCCGAGTGAGTTGGGCTCGATCAGAAATGTCATTCCCTTTCTCTCCGCGATTCCCGCTGAAACCAGACGCGTGAGCGCCAGGGCTATCGACTCACGGGTAGCGCCAACCATCTCACAGAGAAGCCGATGATGACTGTTTTCCAGCTTCAGTCGTCCGTCGGCCGCGGTGAAACTGCGATCGGCGCTGAGATGCGTCAGCGTTGAGATGAGGCGTTGATCGACGTTCAGCGCCGCGAGCTCGTGAAGCTTTTCGAGCAGATACGCGCGCTCCGACATGATCTGCGCTAGCAGCGGAAGAGTTTGCGCCGGATTCTCTCTCACGAAGGCGCGGAACTGTGCGCCGCTGAGGAAAAGCGTCCTCGTCTCTTCGGATGCGCTCGCATCGGTTGCATACGAACTGTCCGGAGAAAGACCTTCGCTCCCGAATGTCTGTCCGGCGGTCGAGATCACGGGAACGAATCCGCGTCCGACTTTGATCTTGTTGCGGAGAACAATGTGTCCTTCCAGCACGATGAAGACGCCATCGGCTGCCGCGCCGCGCTGGTAGAGCTGGAAGCCAGCCGGCCATGTTGCCTTTGCGCCGTAAGCGGCGATAGGTCCTACTTCATCGGTAGTGAGACGCGAGCGTCTCGCTCCTCGTTGTGCGGTTCTCATCAACGTTCGTCCACCCTGCTTTCGTCGATACGGTTGCATCGCAATGTCCGGGCCTATGAAAGTCCGGGTCGCGCGTGCTGTATTTCAGTTTCTCTGCAGCAATCCCGTTGCCAGTTGCAGAGCTCGCGTTGCCGCATCAAATCGGCCGGCAAGATCGGCGAGCTCTTTGCCAACCACGACTTCGTCGCCGGCCCGTACAGCTTCTCCGACCGAAGGAAGCACCATGGTCGAGTATCCGTTGTTCTCGTCAGCGGCGTAGATAAGGTTTCTGAACCATGGACGCGTCGCCAGCCCCTGGGGCCGTGTAAGCTGTCGCTCGACTCCGAGCAGCGCTGCATTCACCTGCCTGGCCGATTCACGCGACAGGCTCGCCTCGAGCGCACGATCACGCGCGGAGTTGAACGCAACTGCTGCCTTTTCCATCCGATCGATGGCTGCGGAAAGTTCGGCAGCAGACACTTTCCAGTACTTGTCGGCAATGCTCTGCGCCGCTTGCGTCGCAAACCTCCTCATCGTGCGAGCGTACTCCACATAGTCGTACGGAAGGACTTCCGCGTTGGCGATGCGGAGTAAGGTCCCCGCCGCAATGCGTGCATTCGTCGCGTGGAACTCGAAACCTGGATCACCGAACTTCGACATCCAGTGATAGGAGTCGTACGCGGAGTGGTATACGCCGCCGGGTCCGCCAAACCCCCAGTCCAGGATCGGTATCCCAAGATGATTGTAGAATCCGGCGAAGTCCGATCCTCCGCCGGGATCGCCCATCTGCGGCTCGAGTGAGTCGGCCGCGAGATTCGCGTGCTTTCGCCACACCTCGTACACATTTCCCTGATGGCTCGGATCCGGAACTTCTCTCGCGACATCCCGCAACAGCGCACGCAATGACGGCGAGCCTCCCCCGCTGAAATTCGGACCCTGGGCGACGTCGTCCTGATTGAGATAGGCAACCGCATTCTTGCTCAGTCTCAATGAATCCTCTTCGACAAATTCCGTGGAGCCAAGAAGACCCCATTCTTCAGCATCCCATGTCGCGAAGATGATGGTGCGCTTCGGCCTCTTCCCCGATTTTACCAGACCGGCGATTGCATGCGCGGCTTCGAGAACGCTGATCGTACCGCTCACGTTGTCAGCCGCTCCAGGTCCCCATGCGTCACGATGGCCACCGATCATGACGATCTCGTCCGGAAATTCCGACCCGCGAATAATTCCGAACGTGTCCCAGATCGGCTTGTACGGATTCGTGGCCGCGTCGGTCGTAACCGCCATTCGCGCCTCAACGGGCCCCGGCCCGACGTGGTATCTGAACGGAAGTCCGCCTTGCCAACTTTGCGGAATGCTTTTCCCGGTCAGCCCGCGGAGCAGCTCGGCGGCATTCCCGTATGAAATGGGCAGCACGGGAATTCGCGGAACCTCCATCTGCGAGACTGGAATCCGGGCCGCGTTGGCAGTGCTCGGATATCCCGGTGTGCTCGGATCTCCATCCGGATTCATCACGCTTCCACGCTGGATCCCACGCGAAGGTCGCATTGGACCGAGGGGATATACATCCCCGCGCGTATAGCCATCACCGGCCGGATCGCTGTAGATGAGGAGTCCCGCCGCACCGTGTTTCTCCGCCTCTCTCGCTTTGATTCCGCGATACGGCCGGCCGTATCGCGGAATGGCGATTTTGCCTTTCACGGACACTCCCATGGAATCGAGTTGCGCGTAATCCTCGATCAGTCCGTAATTCACATAGACGACGTCACCGCGAACATCTCCCGCGGCTCCATATCCATTGAACGCCAACACCTGTGGAAACACCGACGAAGTAGTATCCTCAACAATCGGACCTTCCCTCAGGTCGAGCTCGATTGGATCGGGCGCAATCCGCCATACCTTCGTGCTCAGGGGATGCGGCATCCACACGCTGTAGGAGCGCACCTCCGTCTCCAGACCCCATGATTTCATCTGGCTCACTACGTAGTCGCGCGTCCGCGCCTGCGCCGGTGTTCCCGCCATGTGTGGCTGGAGCGAGAGAAATCTTGAGTGTGCAGACGCGCTCTGCGGAGAAGGCCGACTAATCGCGTCGGCTTCAGTCGACCGCTCGATGACAGCTGCCTGCGAAGAATAGCCGGGCGTCGTTTGCGCGCCAGCGGGGAGAGCCAGAATCAGTGTTCCAAAAATAAAAAGCCTGTTCATTCGATCGGTCGTCCCATGCGGTTGTGTCACGATTCAAGTGAGCGTGGTTGTTCTAGTCATCGAGCTGATCGAGCGCGGCCTTGATCGCCTCGCGCAGTCTTGTTTCTCCTTCCGCTCCCGGTTTGAGAGCTCCCGCCAGCGAATTGAATTTCGAATGCATTTCCGCTTCCACGAATTTTGCCGGATCACGGATTCCGAGGGACTCGAGCGACCGGACTGCGAGTCGTCGCAGAAGTTCGATCGTCGATCGCTCCAGACCCTTGAGAGATTCCGGATTCACTGGCGGCGCCAATTTCGGTACGTCGCCCCGTCTCCTCGGCGCATCGAGAAGCGCTGAGATCGATCCCGGCCTCACTACGAAAGATCCCGGCGAATGCTCGCGCCAGTCCGATACGACACCGCGTCTTCGCAGCAACGGCATCAAAGAGAGCACCGCTTCACGGACCGGCGATACTCCGCCCGGACTCTGATTGCCGCGTCCGGTGATAATCAGCACTTCGTTTGCCCTGCTGATCTGCCGCTCGCGCAGCCAAGCCTCCACCCGAAAACGGGCGTCGGCCGCCGTAGGAAGGGATTCTCTGAGATTCAGCGTGTTCTTCGGCCCAAATGTAGCTTCATCGAATGCTCTCAGGACAGAATGAAGGGAGACTCTGCCTCGCATTCTACTGCACGTAACCTTCACGGAAACCTGTCACTTGCACTGCGGCGGTGCACCGACGGGCAGCCCAAACGCTGTCGTCACTGCGATCCTCCAGCCCTCTGAGGTTTTCACGAACACGCGCTCAGAGACTCCGCTGGAAGTTGTATCATGTTCCGTGACTGTATAACAGTACGCGCCGTAGACAACTCCTGGAACCACAGGAATCACGCGCAGATTTCTGGCGATCAGAGTGTCTGGCCACGTGGAATCACGACGAGCGCTCCAGTTTTCGTACCCGAGCTCGAGCCCGGCCGGCCCGTTGCGCGCCAGAGCGTCCGTGTGCAGATAAGTCGCGAGATAGCGCGCGCGGTCCCGCTTGTGGATGGCATCAATGTTTTCTTCGAACAGACGTCGCACTTCGACGGTATCCGGGCTCGACACGACCCTCGATGTCCCTATAGATGCGGGCACCGGCGCACAGGCCGCCACCGATACCAGAAAAGCGAGGACTCGACTGAACGAACTTCGCGCCGATGACATGGACCTCTTGAGACTAGACTCCGTTATGTTAGCGGGAGATAGCCCGATTGGCGACTCCTGCACGTCCTACTGAGTGATGATCCTTTCCATTATCGCGAGCCCGCGTGCAAGGTCGTCGCGACTCATCACCAGAGGGGGCAGTATGCGTAGCGTGTGTTCGCCGGCGGTCAGGACGAGAAGGCCTTCGTCCCACCCACGCTTTACGATGTCTGTCGCTGGCTCGACGACATCTAATCCCCAGATGAATCCAACGCCGCGGATTGCTCGAACTTTGCCGGAGCGCCTGGCGATGCCTTCGAGCCGTTCCCCAAGCCACGCCCCATTCTCGCGCACGGACTCGAGCAGGGACGGATCAGAGAGTCGCTCGAGTACGTGCTCGGCCACACTTGATACAAGAGGTCCGCCCCCGAAAGTCGTGCCGTGATCACCTGGCTGCATCGCCCCGGCTATTTCCCCGGACACGAGGACCGCACCCATCGGGAGACCTCCCGCCAGCGGCTTCGCGAGCGTCAGCATGTCTGGAATCACTCCGCTATTCTGGTACGCGAACAAGTGACCCGTTCGACCAAGCCCGCACTGGATCTCATCATATATGAGTGCAATGTCCCGCTTGGAAGTAAGTCTCCGCAGACCTTCGAGAAAATCCTTGTCCAGAACACGCACGCCTCCTTCACCCTGCACTGGCTCCACGATCACTGCGGCTACTGTTTCCTCGTCCAGCGCGGTCTCGAGGTCCGCGAGATCACGCTCACAGATAGATACGCCACCCGCGAGGGGACGGAATGGCGCGCGATACGATGGACGATCTGTCGCGGCAAGTGACGCGAAGAGCCTTCCATGAAAGCTCCCCCTAAGCGCGATGATTTCGACCTTTGCATCGGTTCCGATTTTTCGCGCCCAGCGCCTGGCAAACTTGAACGCGCCTTCATTCGCTTCCGCCCCGGAATTGCAGAAAAAAACCTTGGAGGCGAACGAGCATTCCACCAGCTTCGCTGCCAGCTGTTCGCCGGCACTAGTGCGGTAAAGATTCGAAGTATGGATGAGACCAGTACTCAGCGCCTGCGTTAGCGCCCGCGCGATGCCCGAGTCTCCATAACCGAGCGAGTTGACAGCAATCCCGCTTGCGAAGTCGAGGTAGCGTTTGCCATCGGCGTCGATCAGCTCGACGCCCTCTCCGGCCACGAACTCCATGGGCGCGCGCTTGTACGTGCCAAGAATCGCAGTCTCGGCGGGGCCGGAAGCATCCACGACTTCCTCTTCGAGTGGCAGTGTGATAGTGGTCATAGGACAGCGCCCTGGGATTGAGTGATGTTAGTGCCTCGTTCGCCGTCGATGAGGCCGGCGAGATCACAGATTCGTACGCGCTCCACGCCGGCGAGCAATGCCACCTGGGCAGATTCGAGCTTGGCTGTCATTCCGCCCGCTGCGGTTCCGTTTTCGATGAGTTCGCGCGCCGAATCCACCGTCAGAGACTGAAAAATCTCCCCATTCTGGCCGCGAACGCCTTCGACATCCGCGATCAGGAGCAGCTCGTTCGCCTGAATCGCTGCGGCAATCGCCGCGGCCGCATCATCTCCATTCACGTTCAACACGCCACCCTTACCACTCTGGCCGTCGTACGCCACGGGGGAGATTACCGGCAGATTGCCGGCGCCCATGATCGCCCGCAGGATTCGCGTGTTGATCCTTGTAACCCGGCCGGCAAAGCCGAGAGATACGGAATCAATGATTTCGGCGGCAATGAGACCATCGTCCTCACCCGAGACGCCGCACGCCGGAATACCGGCTGCGACAAGGGCATTCACGAGCCTCTTGTTGACGAGACCAGAAAGTACCATCCGCAGCAGATCGAGATCGGCCTTCGACGTAACTCGTCGACCGCCGACAAAAGCGGCCTCCCGTCCCAGTGCTAGCTGCATAGACGATACTTCATCTCCGCCCCCGTGCACGACGCAGAGAGAGTTCGGTGCGTCGATCCAAACACCCAATAGAAATTCGGCAAGGCGCGCATCCGACTGGGCGCGGCCTCCGATCTTTACGACACGAATCATGCGGGAAGCCCCGCCTGCTCACTCAGGCCGAGAAGGACGTTCGCGTTCTGCACCGCCTGCCCCGCCGCTCCTTTCATCAGATTGTCGATGGCGGATATGATAATCAGCGTAGGCTGGCGCACATTCGACGCAGTGGCGACGCTCATGCGGACAACGTTGCGACGTACTACGTCGCGAAGTGACGGTGGCTCGTCGGCGATCTCGATGAACGGCTCTCCGGAGTAGCAGTCCTTCCAGAGCGCTGACGGATCTTCCATGTGCTCTTTGATCGGAACCGTGATGGTCGCCAGGATGCCTCGCGACACGGGAAGCAGATGGGGTGTGAACAGGATGTCGACCTCTTCCCCTCCCCCGATCTCGCTGGCAACTGCGCGCATTTCTGCCAGATGCCGGTGCTCATTTCCAACCGAGTAGGCGCGAAAGTCTTCTGCGACCTCAGCAAACAGCAGATCGGGTCGGGGCGAATATCCCGCGCCGGTCACGCCGCTGGCGGCCGATACGTTGATGGTCGAGGCAGGCGTTGCCCAACCAGATTTCAGAAGTGGCGCGATTGCAAGCAGGATCGCGGTGGGGTAGCAGCCTGGATTGGCGACTATGTCAGCACCGGGAATTGTTTTTCGCATCAGCTCGGTCAGCCCGTAAGGAGTGTTCGTTCTCTCACCGCTTGCTCCAGGACGAAAATCCGAGGACAAGTCCACCACGCGCACCCCCGTCGAGCGCGCGTTTCCTACCCACTTCGCAGATGTCCCGTGGGGCAGGGCAGTGAACACGATTTCCGCTTCGTTCAGCTGAGCGTCTTCGGCAGCTACGTACGTGACTTCAGAGCCACCTATGGTGATCCGCCTTCCGCGCTGTTCGTTGGCGGAAGCAAAGGCAAGCGAAAGCCCGGGATGCCGTACGATCAAGCCGCACAGCTCCCTTCCAGCGTAGCCGCTGGCGCCCAGAACGCCGACCGGAACTTTATGCATAAAGAATGCATAACCTTACACACCTGGATCGTCAATGATCCGTGTCTTCCGCTCGCGCGTTCGGTCCCGGAGTGCTAAACTCACTTCAATGGCGAACAAGCGCGAACGTCACGACACGATCCTGGAGATTATCGATGCCCGGGTCGTCAGCAGCCAGGAGGACCTGCGGAAGCTGCTGTTGCAGCGGGGATGGGATGTAACGCAGGCAACTCTGTCACGTGACTTGCGCGAGCTCCGACTCGCTCGCGTCCCCACCCCCGAAGGGGCACGCTACGCCGTTACCGATGGGACCATCGAGGAGAGTAGAGCGGCCCTCGATACCCTTCTGCCGCAGCTATTCCTGCGGCTCGATGGCGTCAGCGAGATGCTGGTGCTGCGGACCGTTCCAGGTGGCGCGCAGCCGATCGCCGCAGCGCTGGACGGAGAGGGCTGGTCGGACATCCTCGGAACCGTGGGCGGAGACGATACGATATTGATCATCTGCCGCTCCGTAGCGGGCCGGGATCGCGTCATGCGACGGCTTCGAGCCATGGCCGGGGAACCATCCTAATGTATTGACGGGAGTGATCTAACCGATTAAATATTCAGTAATTCTGAATACTTATTGAGGCGCCCGTGATTCGTACAATTGCCCTCGCCTACTCAGGCGGGCTCGATACTTCGATCATCGTTCCCTGGCTCAAAGAGCGTTACAACGCCCGCATAATCTGTGTCGCCGCGGATATCGGACAGGGCGACGAGCTCGAAGGCGTCCGCGCCAAGGCGATCGCCTCCGGCGCCGACGAATGCTACATCGAGGACCTTCGGCAGGAATTCGTCGAGGACTTCGTCTGGCCAACTCTTCGCGCCGGCGCGATTTACGGTCGGAAGTATCTCCTCGGCACATCCATGGGACGTCCGCTCATTGCGCGTCGTCAGGTCGAGATCGCCCGTCAGGTCGGCGCGGATGCGCTGGCGCACGGCTGCACCGGAAAAGGAAACGACCAGGTCCGTTTCGAGCTCACTTACGCGGCATTCGCACCCGATCTGCCGGTGATCGCACCCTGGCGCGAGTGGAACATTCGAAGCCGCGAGGACGCCATTACATACGCCGAGGCACACAACATCCCCGTCGCGGCAACCCGGGAGAAGATTTATTCGCGCGACCGGAATGTCTGGCACATCTCCCACGAGGGCGGGGTGCTGGAACAGCCGTCGGTAGCCCCGCCCGCAGATTTGTTCATGCTTACGTCGGATCCCGCGAACGCGCCCGATGAGCCCGAGGAAGTCACAATAGGGTTCCAGTCTGGAACTCCGGTGTCGGTGAATGGAGTGGAGCTCGACGCCGTCGATCTCGTCGTAGCACTCAACAAGATTGGCGGCCGTCATGGAGTGGGGCGCATCGATCTGGTCGAAGACCGGCTCGTCGGAATGAAATCCCGCGGAGTGTACGAAACTCCCGGCGGCACGCTGCTCTATTCCGCCCACAGCGAGCTCGAGCAGCTCGTTCTCGACCGGCGTACTCTGGCCGCCAAGGATCTGATAGCGCCCCGCTATGCAGATCTGGTCTACGAGGGACGCTGGTGGACGACGGAGCGCGAAGGTTACGACGCATTCGTCAATGTCACGCAGGAACGCGTCATGGGATCCGTCACGCTTCGGCTCTTCAAGGGAATGGCTTCCGTCATTGGGCGCGAGAGCGAATACGCGCTGTACGATGAGAGGTTTGTCACCTTTGGCGAGGACGACGTCTACCAGCAGAGCGACGCAGCGGGATTCATCCGGCTCTACGGCCTTTCCGCTCGCGTGCGCGCGGTCCGCGATCAGGAGATGGCCGCTGCAAAAGCCGGAAAGACCAAAGACGAGTCGCGAAAATCGGCGACTCTCGCCATAGCTTGACCGGGACCAGCCCCGTGTCGGACCACACTTCACACAAACTCTGGGGCGGGCGGTTCGCAGTACCTACCGCCGCCGCCCTCGACGCGCTCAATCGGTCGATTGGCACTGATTACCGGCTCTGGCCGTTCGATATCAATCTATCCCGGGCTTGGGCAGTTGCCCTTTGGGGCGCCGGAGTTCTGACTCTTGAAGAAAGCAAGAAAATCGAGCAAGGCCTTGCCGCCGTAGCCGAAAAACTCGCTGCCGGCGCCGGCCAATTGCCCTCTGACGAAGACGTCCATACGCTGATCGACCGGATGTTGCACGACGAAGTTGGCGAGGTAGCATCAAAGCTCCACACGGGCCGGAGTCGCAACGATCAGGTGGCCACGGCTACCCGCCTCTGGTCAATGGATGCATGCGTGAAGGTCGACGCGGCGACCCGAATGTTCCAGCAGGTAATCCTGGATCAGGCAGAAACCTTGGAGGATGCATTGATGCCCTCCTATACGCATCTTCAGCGAGCACAACCAGTTTCTGCCGCGCACTGGATGCTGTCGCATTTCTGGCCCCTCGAGCGCGATCGGACCCGAATTTCATCGGCTTCGCGTGCCGCGGGTGTCTTGCCACTGGGCTCGGGCGCGATTGCCGGGTGCGCTTTTCCAATTTCACGCGTTCTTCTGCAGGGAAGCCTGGGATTCAGCGGTGTGTCCCAGAACAGTATCGATGCCGTAGGCGACCGGGATTTTGCTGCAGAGCTTCTATTCGCCGTCACAATGATTGCAACCCATCTGTCGCGCCTCGGCGAGGACCTGATCATCTACGGGTCAAGCGAATTTGGGTTCGCACAGTTTGGCGATGCTTTCACAACCGGGTCGAGCATGATGCCGCAGAAGCGCAATCCCGACGCACTGGAGCTCGCGCGCGGAGCGGGAGCGCGCGCGATTGGCGATCTAACGACCTTGCTCTCCACTCTCAAAGGATTGCCGAGCGGATACAACAAGGACCTACAGGATGACAAGCGCGTGCTATTCGACGCCGTGGATACAGTCCTTCTCGTTTTGCCGGCGGTCGCTGGCGCTCTTCAGGAGACTCGTTTCAACACCAAGCGTATGCGCGCGGCGCTGTCGAGCAGTATGATGGCGACGGATCTGGCGGACTATCTAGTGGAAAAAGGAGCCACCTTTCGCGACGCGCACGCAGCAATCGGTGCTCTGATTCGTGAGAGCGAGCGTGATGGCTGCGATCTCGATGGACTACCCCTCGATTCGTTCAGATCGGCGCATCCACTTTTCGGTGACGACGCCCTCGACTGGCTCGAGCCGTCCAGATCCGTCGCGCGCCGAGACGTCCCGGGAGGAACCGGGCCGACCGCGCTGAAAGCACAGCTTCGCGCAGCGCGAGAGGCACTCAGGCCTGTAGCCGACGTGGCTCGTGGGAACGAGCTGGTGCTGCGCGCGGTTTAAAAGAAATTGGCTTCGAAAAGAAAGCACACGATCGTGGGCCTTCCTCTCGTCAGAAAATGAAGCCGAAAGTAATCGGCACAAAATGGATCACCCCGCCCTGAGCTGGCTGGCGGGATATGAAGTGGTACCTCGCCTCAATGAAGCTCGCGATAGGTCCCACGCCAAAGGTCACGCCGGCTCCAACATTTAATCCAAGGTGGTTCTCCGCCTTGCTGCCATCGATGTCGAGGCGCGTATTGTACCAACCGCCGCCGGCTATGATGTAGCTCTTCGCGCTCGTGCCGGGAAAAGCATAGATCGCGTTCCCAAGTACGCCGGCGATCCGAAAGCTGTAGGTGTTGGAGGACCCTGACGCGGGAGAAGTGACATCCTTCCGCGGCAACTTGTTGTAGATCCCATCGATCCGAATTCCAATTGGCAGGTCAGCTACTCCCAGCGCAAGCGCAACAAGCCCGTTTAGTCCGGTTTTCTGGGTGCCAGTCAACGTTCCGACTGGTATCGCGGCGCCACCGCCAATGGCTACGGCATAGGTCTTTTGAGCTGTCGACTGCGTCGAAAAGGCCGCCGTGGCGAAAATAACGGCAAGGAGCTGAAGAAGGCGCTTCATTTTGTCCGCCAAATGTGATTTCGATGTGCGTGCCGCGATTGGAGGCACAATATAATCAGGAAGCGGTTTGTTGCGACTCTCAATGAAAGACTGGATTTAATTATCCTTTGTAGATAGGATAATTAATGGCTAGAGCGTATACCGTTGCTACAGCTGCACTTGCACTTGGCATCCCGCCCAAATGGCTCGACAACGTTCTCTCCCATCATCGGATTGCCGGCGTCGTGCAGGAACGTCAGGGCATTCCGCGAAAGCTCAGCATCGACGGCCTTATGGTCCTGGCCCTCACAGTTTTTATGATCGAGGAACTCGAATTATCCACCGCAAGGGCAATCAAAATCGCCCAGGAGTTCCTGAAGAACGCGGGCGCATATGAATCGCCGATGGGGCTGCGGCTGTCGTTGGATCTTCCGGCCTTTCGCGCGACGCTGCTCGAGCGACTCGAGAACGCGGTCGAGATTGCGCCGGCGCCGCGCAGGGGACGACCCGCGACAAACAAAACGGGGCGCCTCGACTGAGACGCCCCGCCAGATTGTGCCAGTGAAGTCGACGTGGCTTAAGAAGCCTTCGTCACGTTCTCGGCAGCCGGACCTTTCTGACCTTCGACAATGTCGAATTCCACCGCGTCGCCTTCGGCGAGGGACTTGAATCCCGAGCCGGAAATCGCGCTGTAGTGAACGAAGCAATCCTTCTGCCCGTTGTCAGGTGTGATAAAGCCAAAGCCCTTCGCATCGTTAAACCACTTCACTTTGCCGGTCGTACGCATTCCCTGCTCCTGGAAAATTTGTGTCTTGGGGAGCGAGAACGCCCGACCCTCGACAATCTGATATACGGGTCTCCTAAACCCCGCACTGGATTTGAGAGGGAAGCACGGACTTGCGTCCGCCCTGCCCAGCTCGACTTGGAGGAGAAAATAGCAAGGTCCGGCTGGGCAGACAATAGACAAATCAAGGGGCTACCCTGTTGACCGCCGAGATGAAATACTCGGTCTCCCCGAAGCAGCTGGTGGGCAGCCCTCTGTGCTGTTCATAGGTCACCGAGACCTGCTTGCCAATTGTTCGCTCGAGAACCCTGGCCACGGAGTCGTTTCGGACCGTAAAAGCAAAGATCTGAGGCATCGTTCCAGGCAGATTTGCCATGGCTAGCTCGCCTTCCCAGGTCTTACATAGCCATCCTTTCTTGGAAATCTTCTGGACATACCCAGCCCGCTGGCCCGAGGCGTAGCTATAACCAAGGGCAACCCAGATCCAAAGCGCGATTACGATCACCGGGATGAGCACCACCAGCAGGACGATTGTCCTCAGCCTGTGATGTTTCTTTTTGACCGGTGGGATAGGGGTCTCGGGAGGATTTTCAGGGGTATTAGCCATCAGGGCTCCAGAAGGACGGAAAGGGAAGTATCTGATTCATCTGCGATGCCGTCAGGAGGGAATTAGCTTTCACAATCATCACACGCAAGCGGAAGTGGCCACAGTAATTCGAAGAGAGACAGCCCTGGCGATGGTCGGCGGAGTGCCGATTGGGTCTGCCCATCCCATCGTTGTCCAATCGATGACCAACACCGACACGGCCGATGCTGCAGCTACCGCTCTTCAGGTTGAGCAGCTGTCGCGAGCGGGGAGCAAGCTGGTCCGCGTCACGGTCAATAATGAGGAAGCGGCCAGAGCTGTACCCGAGATCGCGAGCCGCCTCGCAGACATGGGAGTGTCCGTTCCACTGATCGGGGATTTTCACTACAACGGCCATTTACTCCTGGCCCGGCATCCAACTGCTGCGCGGACTCTCTCCAAGTATCGCATCAATCCGGGCAATGTGGGCGGGAAGCGGCGCGACGAAAATTTCCGGACGATTGTTCAAATCGCGCTCGACAACGACAAGCCTGTACGAATCGGCGTCAACTGGGGTTCTCTTGATCAGGACCTTCTGACTTCGCTCATGGATGAAAACGCTCAAAGCACGGAGCCGCGGACAGCGAAGCAGGTGTACGTCGAGGCGATGCTACAGAGCGCCACTCGGTCAGCCGCACTCGCCGAACAAGTAGGCCTCGGGCATGACAAGATCATCATCTCAGCCAAGGTTTCCGGGGTACAGGATCTGATCGATGTGTACCGCCAGTTGGCGGTCCGGTGCGATTATCCGCTGCACCTTGGGCTCACTGAAGCAGGCCTTGGGTCAAAGGGAATCGTAGCCAGCACCGCTGCCCTTTCCATCCTGCTCACGGAGGGAATTGGCGATACCATTCGGGTATCGCTGACCCCTCGTCCTGGTGGAGATCGCACCGAAGAAGTGCGCGTCGCTCAGCAGATTCTTCAGTCGCTCGAACTCCAGAATTTCAATCCTCAGGTAACGGCCTGTCCCGGTTGCGGTCGGACGACGTCGACGTTCTTCCAGCATATGGCCGAGGACATTCAAGCTTATCTCCAGGAGCAGATGCCGGCATGGAGAGAACGATATCCGGCTGTGATCGACATGAAAGTCGCCGTAATGGGATGTGTGGTGAATGGCCCCGGGGAATCCAAGCATGCCAATATCGGCATATCGCTTCCGGGGACTTTCGAGGATCCCAAGGCTCCGGTCTACGTGGACGGCAAGCTGATGATCACACTGAAAGGTGACGCGATCGTAGCGGAATTTCTGAAGATACTCGACGACTATGTCGAGAGGACCTACGGACAGGCTGGTGCTCTCGCCTGACTGGCGAATCAGCCAGCGAGCGCTGTCAGCTCCTTGGAAACCTGGCCCAGCTCCGTCATGATGGGAGCGGTAAAACCCACCTCCCGAAGTCTCTCATACACCTGTCGGTACCACCGCGCAGTTCCCGCCTTACCACCGCCGAAGCGATTCCACACCGTTTCGGGGTCTACGGTCCGGCGCAGATCCGCTACGATCGAAGACGCGGTATGGACTTTGTCGGCGGCACAGACCCAACGCGCTTCTTCATTTGCCGCCGCGAGTCGCTCCAGGTAATCCTCCTTACGATCTTCTCCTGAGAGCTCCACGCCATCGTCGTCGTGACGACGATAGGCGACGGCAAGCACTGTATCCAACACTGCCTCGCCGAATTTGTCGCCGACTCGCTGCTCCAGCATTTCCCGGGTGTAACCATCGCGCACGCAGTCCTCGATCACATCGTGTAGAATCCCGGCCACGACCGTGTCGTTATCGCGTCCGTAGCGGGTGAGAATTATTGCGACGTTCGCCGGATGCGTGAGGTAGGGAAGTCTCGTCCCCTTTCGCACCTGCCGGTCGTGATGCTTGGCCGCGAAGGCAAGCGCGTGATTGATGACATCCGAATAGCCTTTGACTGTCATTTCCCTATGGTAGCGAAGCGGGATACGAGTAACTCGAGTCCTCGCTGATCTTCCTGATCGAACGCATCGAGTTGGTCGGAATCTATGTCGAGAATGGCGATCAAATCACCCCGTGAACCAAGAACGGGTACCACGATTTCTGACCGGGATCGGGCGTCGCATGTGATGTGGCCGGGAAATTTCTGTACGTCCGGAACAATGACCGTCCTCAGCTCCGCGGCCGTTGTGCCACATACTCCGCGACCAAAGGTAATCTCCAGACACCCCAGAGAGCCCTGATAAGGTCCCACACGCAGCAGGGCGCCGGGTTCCGCAACTCTATAGAATCCGGTCCACAGATGTCCGAACGCGTGGTGAAGGAGCGCAGTGAGCGTGGACATCACAGCGATCGGGTCTACAATACCCTCGAGGATCACGTCCGAATGCGCCTGTAACTCGCTGTAAGCTCGAGCCTTCGGAACCCCCCTAAGATCAGGGATCGTTTCTGCCATTACAGGCTACTGAACTGCGGCAAGCTCGGGCTGGAAGGCTCCTGACTGTCTGGTCGAGCCAAGCATTTCCTCACGGGTTTCCAGTTGCGGCATCTCGGCATCCCACAGGACGAGCCCGTGAATGCGCATATCCGCGCCACGCAGACTGTCGACGGCCGACTTCAATCCGCCCACTGTCGTGTGTGCGATTCTCGCACAAAGTATTACGTCGGGAGCGGGTATGATGCTGCTCGCGCTCCGTTGAACATAGCTCGTGGGTGCGGCAATAATTATGAAATCGTAACGCCGCTGCATCCGCGCGAGCTCCCTCCTCACCTCTTCCACAGTGTTCGGTTCGGGCAATCCGGACCGGCGCGTTCCGCTGGGAAGTACGTCCAGCGGTCGATCACGCCCTATCGTGGTCGGTACGATTGCCTCAGGCCAGGTCGCTGTGCCGGTGATTATTCCCGACAGGCCGGGATCGGGTCGGACTCTCAAAACACTCGCGACGCTGCACGTTGTGGGGTCGACATCGACCAGCAGCGTGCTTCTCGCTTCGTAAGCTGCCGACGCCGCCAGGTTTGCGGCGACCGTCGCGACGATTGCGGGATCGTCGCCGGTGATGGTTACGATCGGCACGCTCGCCTCGACCGAGGCAATATGGAGATAGAGGGTTCGATAGCTTTCGGAAACGACATCGATGAGCGGCGGAGCTTCGACATCCGCCTGGCGACGACCGCGTTCTACCACAATTTCGGGTGGCTTGACCACCGTGAGCACGCGCGCCCCGCTGACCTGCTCGGCCTCTCTGGGGTCAGCAATGTGAGGCCGCTTCAGTTCGGTTCCGAATGAGGCCGCGAACCCGACGGCGAGTGCGAGGACCACCGCCGCAGCGAGCATAGCCCAGGGAGGCGCTCCAACATTGGCGAGCTCGCGCGCGTGAGCGGCTTGAGCATCAATGCGCGCGTTTTTCTGACTGATCTGATCTGCCTGCCGGGCAGCCGTTGCATAGCCTTGCTGCGCCGTTGCGCGTTGGGCTATCAGCTTGGTGGTGTCGACGGTGATGGTAGGCTTCACCACAGGTGCGGGCGTCGGGCGTATCAGCGCCAGTTTCCCCCTTATCTCACCTCGCTTCGCGTTTGCGACGGCCTGTATCGAACGCCCGATGGCATTGGCTCGCGAGGTAAGCGCCAGATATACCGGGTCAACCGTTCCAACGGCACCAAATGCGTTTCTGTCGCGCTCCACATCGGCGAGTGAATCAAGCAGGACTCTCACCTTCGGATCAGCAGCGACCTCCGGCGAAGCTGCCAGTGCACGGTACGACGTGGGAAGAGGAGCATTTTCAGCCCGGTCTATGAGTCTGTTGAGCGTAGTGAGCTGAGCGCCAAGTGTGTCGCGCTGGGCGCGGACCGCCGGCGGGAATGTGTCGATGACCGGCACCGGGATCGGGGTGGCAGCAATGCGGGCGGCGGTCAACGTGGAATCTGTTGCATTCACTTCGGCGAGATACCGATTCCTCGCCGCCACTTCCGGACTGGAATCCGTTTTTGCATCCAGTTGTGCCGCTACAGCAAGCGCCTTTCGCGAGGCATTCCGCGGCACGAGCACGAAAGCAATCAGGGCTGCGATGAAAACCACGCCTCCGACGATACCGAATACCACCACTCTGCGGAGCGCATTCCTGGCGCGCGCCGCCATCCAGAGGTAGGCAGAGCCTCCGCTCATCCTGGCGATACTATGGACGTTCATGTCTCAAAGATTCACGGAGTATGGCTCGCGCGCGAGAGCCCGTTTCAGGCCGACAAGGTCGAAAGGTCCTGGGAGGAAGGTCACACTTGTTTCGTATCGACAATGCAATCTAAGCGCCGTTGGAGGGCCCGAGAATGACAAAACGGCGGGAGCTCTCGCTCCCGCCGTCCTATCCAACCCACACAAGACTACTGAACGGTAATGACACCCTTCATGTTGAGCGCGAGGTGCGGAACGCAGTGGTACGGATAGATGCCCGGCTTGATGTTGCCGAACGAAACCGTGACCGCGTCGCCCGGATTCATTTTCATGTTGCTCGAGAGCTCGCCCATCTTGTCAGTGCCCATGTTGGCATTGAGCTGACCTCTGGAGTCGGACGGAATCGATGCGGGATCGAAAGCCACATTGTGTGGTCCACCGCTCACAACGACGAACTTCACGCCGTCGCCCTGCTTTACCGTAAAATTCGCCGGCTCGAAGCGATAGCCCTTCGCGTCGCCAATCATTTTCACTTCGTGCGTCGTCCCCGTTATCGGGGCCATCGTCACCGCGCCACCGGTCGGGGCGGGACTTGTGCTCGCAGTGGTCGAGATGGAAGAAGTCGACGTGTCGACCGCCACATGGGTCGTATCCGAAGGCTGCTTCTCTCCACCTGCACACGCGCCGAGCGCAACCACTCCAACAGCAACAGCGAATCCGTAGAACCGCATCTTTTGAGGCCTCCCAGAGCCGTACATTGGTGCATAGATAAACCGTTAGAACTTCTTTTACTTCCGAGATTGTGAATTTATTCACAAGCTCGCCGACATGCAATCATTTCAGCACTTTCAGCTTCTATGATGCACGCCCGCCCGCACGACCGCGCACAATGATCGCAATTCCCGCGCTTGACCTGAGGGGCGGAGCCTGTGTCCAGCTGGCGGCGGATTCATACGAGGAAGAGTTGATCCGCATCCCTGATCCCGTAGGTGTCGCTTTCGCGTGGCGCCAGTATGGTTTCCACCACCTGCATGTCGTCGATCTCGATGGCGTGGCGCTCCGCGGGAATAATGATGGCGAGATTCGCTCGATTCTCGGAGTCACGGACGCCGAGGTTCAAGTCGGCGGAGGCGTCCGGAGTCGAGACTCCATCGAAAGACTGCTCAACGACGGCGCCCACCGCGTTGTGATCGGAACGCGAGCCCTCGAGGATCCCGATTGGCTGGCCGAGATGACTGGGATTTTCCCCGGAAGTATCGTCGTCGCCGCGGATGTTCGCGATCGTAGAATACTGTCGCACGGTTGGACACGTAGGCACTCCAAGCTGGTTCTGGATCTGATCGAAGAGCTCAACGGCCTACCGTTGGCGGGGGTCCTGATCACGGCGGTGTATCGTGAGAGGGCCATGCTTGGAACGGACTTGCCACTGATGGAGGACATCGCCGAGAGCGCGGAATTTCCGGTGTTCGCGTCCGGTGGCCTGGGCAGCCTGAACGACCTCCGCGCGCTCGCCGATCGTGGCGTCGCAGCCGCGATCGTCGGCATGGGACTTTACAGTGGTTCTATGGATCCGCGCATGGTCGCTGAGGAGTTCGCTGAATAGCTCGGAGACCGCTTCGACGCTCATACCAACGCGGTGTTAGAACAGGCTGATCGTCTGGGGGCTCAGTTTCGAGGGATCACCAACATAGGCGAAGCGAAATCCCTTCATGTACTTCCTGGCTACACGCTGCACCGCCTCCGGTGTGATGCTTTTCAGCTCATCGACGAAGCGCTCTGCCTCCCGATAGTCCCCTTCGTAAAGCTGGGATCGAGCGAGAAAATCAGCCTGAGCGGCATTCGTCTCGTTGTCCAGGAAATACTCGGTGATGAATTGCTCTTCGAGTTGTTTGAGTCCAACTGGATCGAGCATTCCCTGCTGAAGGTCGACAACTGCTGCTCGCATGAGCTTGAGGGTCGTGTCCGGTGAGACGGTGGATACGTACAGTCCGCCGACCGTGGCCGCGCGATCGACGAAAGGTGCGTGAACGTCGTATGTGAGATTCTGGCGGGTCCGAATTTCAGCGAACATGCGCCCCGTCAGAACAGACGTTGCTACCCGCAGCGCCTGATAATCTTCGCCCTTCGCCAGCGGCCCGCTGTAATAACCCAGGATGTAGTTGGTGGGAAGCTGACGACGCTCAATGACAACGGCAGTATTAGCATCCGGAACGCGGGGCGGGGCAGTCCACGCATAGGTCCCGCGAGGAAGTTGCCCGATCGACTGGCTTACCAGGCGCTCCAGGTGTGTCCTGTCGATGTTGCCTACCACTACCAGCAACATGCGTGAGGTGACGAACTGCTTCTGGTGATAGTTGCGAAGCGCTGCTGAATCGATCGCGGGAATCGACTTGTCGTTTCCCACGACCGACACCGCATATGGGTGCCCGACAAACGTGATGCTGTCGGCCAGATAGTCCACCAGCGCATCCGGGTCGTCCCGCCGCTGGTTGATGCCCGAGAGATACTGCGCCTTGACTACGTTGACTTCGGCTTTTGACAGTGTTGGGTGCATCAACCTGTCGGCGAAAATGGCCCAGGTGGAGTCGAAAACCTCGGCACTCGATCTGATGCCGAACATCGTCCAGTCGGCACTGGGCGCCACTACGATCTCACTTCCGAGCATCGACATCGCTCTGCGCAGCACGTTCTTGGGATATCGCAGCGTTCCTCGTTCCGATACATCGAGGAGGATCGGCTCGATTCCCGCGTCAGATTCGCTCACCTGACGTGCGCCGCCGAGGAGATAGAGGTTCGCGGCAACGACATTGTTTGCATCATTCTGGCGCAGAATGACGTGGACTCCGGAGACATCGAAGCTGGTCGTAAGTGATGCCATAGCGAGCGCGATTGAGAGCAGCATCAGCGTGTACCCGCCGTCACGAGATCCCCGGGAACGAGTTTTAAAGACTGTCTGGCGTCGGGTGCGATCAGCACGCCCGCAATGTGCGGTTTGTCGACGATGTATTTCCGCGCATACGCCCTGAGATCGTCGAGTGACTGTTGTGCCATGTAATCCACGTAACCCATGTAGTACTCGAGACTCGCCACGCTCCACCAGAAGCCGAGCGTGTGAGCAAACCCCGAGGCGCGCTCCCGATCGAACGCGGAGGTCACGGCCCGATGCGCTTTAACAGCCTCGAGCTCATCGGAGGTGAAGTAACCCGGCGTATCGAACTTGGCGATCTCGCCGTATAGCGCGGCAAGTGCTTCCCGCAATTGCGGAGCGGACGTTTGTCCGCTGATCGTTATTGGCCCGGTGTGATTTAGTGTATAGTAGTTGACGCCGATGCCCTGCCACAAACCGTTGTCGACCAGTCCCTGCTGGAACTTCGAACCGGGATCATTCAACACGTCCGAAAACACATCCGCGGCGTAGGTGGATTTTGGATCCTGCCCGACGCTCGGCCCCTGCCACTGGATTTGCACAGTCACCGCACCGACGGGCGCTTCGACCAGCACGCCTTCGCTCTTCTGAAGCGCGGGGATCGACGGAATCGGATCCACGGTAAATGGGTCGCTGCCGCGACTCCATTGGCCGAGCTCGCGTTCGACAAGAGAGAACACCGTCGCGGGGTTCACATCGCCGGCGATGATGAGGGCAGAGTTGTTTGGGACGTAGTATTTCTTTTGAATCGTTCGCATCTTGTCGGGTGTCGTCGTCGAGACGATTTTCCGGTCGCCGATCACATCTTTTCTGCTGAAGTTGCCGGGATAGAGTTTCGCATCCATGTCGCGCGACAGAGCGAAGAACGGGCTCGACTCGTTTCTGTCGTATTCCCCGATTACGACCTGGCGCTCACGATCGAGCTCGTCCTTCCGGAAAAGTGGCTCCTTTAGTGCCGTTGCCAGCAGGTGGATTCCGTCTCCCAGTTTCTCCGCCGGCACGGTCATATAGTAGTTGACGCGCTCCTCGGCGGTGGTTCCATTGAAGACCGCGCCCAGATCAGATGCGCGATCCCAGAATTGATTGGGCTCCGGATAGGTCGAGTTCGCACGGAAGAACATGTGCTCGTACATGTGAGCCAGTCCTTCGTATTCGGGCGATTGCGTGAAAGATCCGTTCTTTACGTCGATCTCGATCGTTGCTAGCGGGACGCCATGGTTCTCGACCACGATCACCTCGAGGCCATTCGCAAGAACCTTGCGTTGAATGATCTTATCGAGCTCCGCCCTCTGAGCCTCCGAGCGCATCGGGAGGCACACGGACAGGAGAAGCGCCAGAGTAGCGCAGGAGCACAGGACACCTTTTCTTTCGGACATGTCAGATTCTGGAAAAGCCCGCTCGAAATCCTACGGGCAATTAATTGATCGACTCGACAGCGGGAGGCTCAAACGTGACGAGCCACTTGCTCAATACACCACATTCCGGATCGGCGGTCCAGCCGATCTCTTCTACGATGCTACATCAACCGACGATCTGGCAGGGGCTGTCACTGCCGCCCGTGATTTGGGGATCGAGTACTTCGTCCTCGGGCTTGGCGCCAACATTCTGGTTGGCGACCGTGGGTTTCGCGGACTCGTCATCAGAAATACGTCCAATCACCTCAATTTTCTCGACGACGGACGTCTCTGGGTCGAAAGTGGCGCGGTGATGGCCAGGCTCATACCTCAGGCGGTGGAGCGGGGATGGTCGGGTCTTGAACATTATGTTGGCATCCCAAGCACAGTTGGGGGAGCCGTTTGGCAGAACCTCCATTTTCTTTCGCCCGCACCCGAGCGTGAAAGAACAATGTTCATCGCGGAGATCTTCGAGTCCGCCGAGCTTCTCACGCACGATGGCAAGCGACGAACTGTAGATCGTGACTATATGCAGTTTGGCTACGACACGAGCACGTTGCACAAGCAACGGGACATTGCGCTCGCCGTAACCTTCCAGCTCGATCCGGGCGACAAGGCCGTCATGCATCGCATCATGCAGGAAAATCTCAGCTGGCGGGGCGGAAAACACCCCTGGCTCGAGTACCACCCAAGCGCAGGGTCGATCTTCCAGAAGATTGAAGGAGTAGGAGCGGGACGGTTGATCGACGAGGTTGGATTAAAAGGATTTCGTCACGGGGACGCCCAGATCTCCCACATCCACGCGAACATCATGGTGAATCTAGGTCACGCCACCGCCAGGGATGTTCGCGAGTTGATCACGCTTGCTCAGACCAAAGTAGAGGAACGGTTCGGTCATCATCTGAAGGTCGAGATCGGATTCATCGGCGAGTTTTGAGTCAGTCAGGTAGCCGACAACTGCTCCGCCTTCTCAGTTGCGCTCGTCCACCTCTCGATGGCTGCATCGAGCTGGCGCCTTACTTCGTCGAGCTCCTTTCCCGTCACCAGTGATTTCGCAGTTCCCTCGCGAGTCGTGTAAAGCTCCGGATCTTCGAGAAGGGCCGTAAGCTCTGCCGATTTCCGCTCCAGCGCGGCGACTTCCTTTTCGCACTTCTCGACCTGTTGCCTCAGACCGCGTGCTGCCGCTCGGTTGTCGTCGCTTTTCACTTCCTGCCTCCGCGTAGTCTTGCGCTCCTTCACGCGACGAAGGGCCTCCTGTTCGGATGCCGCAACTTTGGCGGCGTGCTCGCGCTCCCGGCTTTGCTCTTCCCATTCTCCGAAGGACCCGGGAAAATCTGTGACGTGATGCTCGTGAAGAACCCAGATGCGTGAAGTCAGCGCCTCAAGCATCGCGCGATCGTGGCTCACGAGAAGGACGGTGCCTTCGTACGACTCGAGCGCATCTTCGAGACCCTCGACCGATTCGATGTCCAGGTGATTCGTCGGCTCATCCAACAATAGAAAATTCGCTCGGCTGAGCACCATCATCGCGAGCGCGACGCGTGCGCGCTCGCCCCCGGAGAGAGTCTCCGCGCGACGCTGGACTTCATCACCGGAGAAGCCGAATCGCGCGAGATGGCCCTGCACCTGACGTCGCTCCCAGTTTGGCCTGAGCTCGCTGATAACATCGTATAGCGCTCGATTGGCTGGCACCTGCGCCATGTCCTGCCGGTAGTAGCTCGGGCGAACAGACCCTCCGATGCGGAGCTCGCCGCTCGATGTCTCGCGTTCTCCCATGACCGCGCGAAGAAAAGTGGATTTCCCGCTGCCATTCGGGCCCACGAATCCGACGACTTCACCGCGCTGAATCGTAGTAGTGAAGTTTTTGATGAGGGTTCGCCCTTCAACCTCGATAGTTACGTCCCGCGCTACCACGACCTGATCCCCGCCCCTTTCGGAGGGCTCGATCCGGAGACCCATCGAGCTTCCTTCTTCCGCAGTGGGTCCACTGAATCTTGGTAACCGGTTGAGACGTTTGCGTCTTCCCTTTGCCTGCTTTGAATTCTGACCGGCGATGTTCCGCCTGATGTAGTCCTCTTCTTCGGCGATCACCTTACGCTGTTTATCGGCGGCTCGCTGCTGGCTGAGCCTACGCTCCTCTCTCTGAGCGACAAAGGATTCGTAGTTTCCCGTGTACGCGACCGCGCTGCCACCTTCGAGATGAAGCACGTGATCGACTACGTTCGCCAGGAAAGCGCGGTCGTGGCTGATCAGCAGGATGGTTTTGTCCGTATTGCGCAGATAGTCTTCGAGCCAGCGTGTGGTTTCGAGATCGAGGTGATTCGTTGGCTCGTCGAGAAGCAGCACATCGGCCGCGCTTACCAGCTGTCGTGCCAGACCCAGCCTTCCCCGCTCGCCACCACTCAATTGCGCCAGCGGCTGTGTTCTGGCTTTTTCTGCGTCGAAGCCCAGGCCCTGCAACACCGCGTCCACTCGCGGGGCAAATGTGTACCCCCCTTCCCGCTCGAATCGCTCGAGGTCTCTGTCGTATCGGGCGAGTAACTGTGGCGACGTTCCTTCACCGGCAGCCGCAAGCGTATTTGCCTGCTCAGCCAGTGAATGTTCCAGGGCCAGGAGATCCGCGAACTCTCCCGCACCGGCTTCCCAGACCGTTTCTGCTCCTCCGAAATTCCGATGCTGCTCGAGCAGCGCCCACTGCAGATCGGGCTGCTTTGTTACGACTCCCTCGGTAAGCTCCTGCGCTCCAGTGATTACACGAAAGAGCGTCGTCTTCCCGCTGCCGTTGCGGCCCAAAATCGCCCAGCGGTCACCTTTGCCGACAGTAAACGTTACGCCTCGGAAAATCCTGGTCGGACCAAAGTCCACTCCGGCGTTCGAAACCGAGATCAGGGTCAAGAGCGCAGCACGCTGGAGCACGCAGCCAGACACCGGTCGACTGTCTCGACCGTATGGTCGCCCATGTGCCCGATTCGGAATGTTGAGCCCTTCAGCTTGCCATACCCACTTCCTACGACGATTCCACGCTTGGCAACCGCGGAGGTGAAAGTTTCCGAGAGAATTTCGGCCGGCAGCCTGATAGTCGAGACAGTCGGTGATCGAGACCCAAGCGGCGCAATATTGACGAGACGCTTTCCGGTCTTGTCGCTGACCTTTGTAACCCATTCCTGTGTTCGTGCGGCCATCGCTTTGTGGCGCGCCCAACGGGCTTCGATTCCTTCTGTCGCCATCGACTTCAGCTGAACCTCCAACGCGAACAGCAGCGAAAGAGCAGGGGTGCTCGGAGTCTGATTTCTTCGCGCATACGCGTCGAGTTCGACCAGGTCGAAATAGACTCCGCGTGCGCTGGTGGCATTCGCCCGATCGACGAACGCGGGCGAAGCGACACCAAATGAAAGACCCGGCGGAAGCGCGAATGCTTTCTGGGAGCCAGTCAACACGTAGTCGAGCTTCCAGTCGTCGAAGTGGAGCTCCGCGCCTGCCAGCCCACTCACGCTATCGACTAGGCAGACCGCGCCATGACGATGCGCGCAATCAGAAATCGCCCGGACATCGTTCAAGGCGCCAGTCGATGTCTCCGAATGAACTACTGTGATCGCCACGTATTTTCTCATCGAGAGCCGCTCGTCGAGCTGCGGTATCGTGTGTACCTGGCCCCAGCCGACTTCGTATCGATCTACATCCCGCGCACACATCGACGCGATGTGTGCAAACCTCTCGGAGAACGCGCCGTTCACCAGGCTGAGAATTCGACCCGGCGGTGCACACCGTATCCCGGCCTCCATCATTCCCGTCGCCGAAGATGAGCTGATGTAGACCGGCCGCTCAGTCTTGAATACGGGACGCAGCCCGCCTTGCAGGCGTTCGAATAGTTGTTCGAATGCCGAGCCACGATGCGGAATCATTGGCTGCATCATTGCCGCCATGACCTCATCACGAACTTCGGTAGGGCCGGGTAGAAAGAAAGTGCCGAACGTTTTGGTCTGATTCATTCAAGTACGAGTTTTCTTAGTTGGTCGAAATTTTCGATCACGTAGTCAGCGGAGGCAATTACCGCGTCGCGCTTCGTGAACCCCGTAAAAGCGGCAAAACTGTCCACAACGGGTTTTATTGCGGAGTCCGTCACGCCATCTCCCACCGCCAGCACAGGACCGATGAGGTCCATCTGGCTTACCGCCGAGCGTTTCCCGTTCTGGCGCGTGAACGGAGAACTCTCATCGAATCCCGCGTATTCACCGTCCTTGCCGAAAAATACCGAGACCGCATGAACGCGCGATTCAGGCACCCCTAGCTCGTGAGCGAGTGGCAGGATCGACTCGCGTAATCCGCCACTGACCAATACGACCTCTACATAGTGGGCTCGGAAGGTCGCAAGCGTCTCTCGCGCGTTCACGGCCACCCTATCGAGATATATCCTGCTCAGCCCGCGTATGTCGGCGAGCGTTGGCTTAACTACTGCCATTCGTTCGCCATAGACCGCGTCGATCGGGATTTCTCCGGCCATGGCTCGTGCGGTAAGGGCAGCGCTCCATGCTTCGATCTCCGCTCCGCGCAGTGCCGCCAGCCAATCAATGCCCTCGACACCGCTCAAGGTGGAATCGACATCTAGAATGACAGAATTGAACCGAGTCACAGTATGTTTCCGGGCGCGAGAATTCCTGACGGATCGAGCTCACGCTTGACGGCGGTCATCATCGATATCTGCAGCGGATTCATCTGCAGCGGGAGCCATTTGCGCTTGATTTTTCCTATGCCGTGTTCCGCGGCAACCGTGCCGCCGACGGACACGACGTACTTTAGCGTCTGCTCGACCACTTCTTCTATGGTAGCAAGCTCCTCTGCATCTCGCGCGATAAAATTCTGATGCGGGTGTCCGTTCCCCGCATGGCCGTATATCACGGGGGCTTCCACACCTCTTCCGTGTGCAAGCGATCGCGCTGTCCGAATCGCTGCTCCCAGCTTTCGATAGGGAACCGCCCAGTCCGTTCCCACTTTTCGGCCGCCGCTGTTTCGGTATTTGCCTCCCCTCTCGTTCATCGTCGTCGGGATGCTGTGGCGGATCTTTCTTGCCTCCCGTAACCGTGCTTCGCCGTCGAATACCAGCGGTTCAAAATCCGCGGCGACGGATTCCAGAAGCTCGAGCCATTTGGCGAGACTCTCGTCGAGATCGCCCTCAATCTCTTCCTCGACGTAAACCATGGCTCTCGCACCTTCGGGAAACGTCGCTGCCGGAGCGCTGTGTCGCGCAATCTCCAGAGCCCTGTCGTCGAAATACTCAATGCATCGCGGAGTGATGGTTCCGGCTTCGCGACTCGCGACGACAAACTTCAGGGCATCACTTTCAGTGCTGAACAATGTTCCGAGGCCGGCCACTCGTTCGGGAAGGGGAAGCAGTCCCAATTCGGCTTCGACGATGATGCCGAGAGTTCCCTCACTTCCGATAAACCAGTCGATGGGATCGTGGGCAAACGCGTACCCTACTGTATTTTTTTCCAGATCGGAGCGCCGAAATTCCATCAGCTCACCGCTCGCGAGTACGACTTTAAGCGCACGGACGTGTCGACGTGTCGCGCCGTATTTGAACGTTCGAGCACCGGACGCGTTGCACGCCACCGCCCCACCTATCGTGCATTCTTCTTCGCTGGTTGGGTCTGGCGCGAAAAGGAGGCCTGCCGCGGCAACGGTCTTTTTTATTTCACCCACGAGCGCGCCAGGACCCACTCTTACTGATCTTGCTCTCGCATCGAGTTCCCCAATTTCGTTCAGGGATCGAAGTGACAGGAGGATGCCCTTATCCGTAATCGACGCGCCGGTGGTACTGGTCTGGGCGCCTGCGCATGTAATCGGAGTCCGGTCAGCTGCCGCTTTTCGTACGAGCTCGATGACATCGCCGATAGATTCAGGTCGCGCCACCAGATCCGGAACGAGGTGAAGTCCGGATGAGTCCGCCTCGTATGCTTCGCGTATCGCTCTGTCGGTACTGACGGCGGCGCTCACCCGGGCTGAAAGCAGACGACCGCGGCGGAAAGGACATCTGGCAGATGCAGAAGCGATTCCCGAATTGCCTCACTCACATCCCCATCGACCGACACTGCCGCCAAGGCCTGCCCTCCCTGTGCGAGCCGGGCCTGATGGTACTCGGCGATATTCACGCCCGCTGCGCCGAGCAGGGTTCCCACTCTTCCGATGACGCCAGGCACATCGTTGTTCGTCAGAATCAAAAGCGTATCCCGAGGCTGGATGTCCACGTGAAACGCACCGATCCGCGTGAGTCGCGCGGCCGCGCCAGGCTGTGCGGTGCCGGCAACGGCAATCTCCTGCATCCCTCCGCTCAGACGCACCTCGATTGCATGGGGATTTTCCTGGGTTGGGGTTTCGGTCGTCGACAGCTCGATACCCCGTGCTTGGGCTACCGCCCGCGCGTTGATAAGATTCAGGCGCTCTTCCTCGACGGTTCCTTCGAGCACTCCCCGCGCAGCGGATGCCACCAGACCGCTTTTGGCAGTTGAGAGAGCCGTTCCCGCGCGGACATCTATGCGTTGGATGGCACGCATTCCCTGAGTCGCCAGAATCGCCTTACCCACAGCGGCTGCTCTCCGGGCAAGCGTAAGTGCCGGCTCGACGTCTGCCCACTGACCCCCTACATCCGCAACATTGATGGAGCGCGAAAGCTCGCCACTCACCAGCGCGTCGCGAACGGCGACGCAGACATCCACAGCCACGTTGCGCTGAGCTTCCATGGTCGATGCTCCGATATGCGGCGTAAGCACGACGTCCGGCTGTTGCCGCAAAGGATGGTCGGAGGTCAGCGGTTCTTTTTCGTACGCATCTATCACCGCTCCGAGCAGCTGTTTGCTCTCAAGTGCTTCCAGAAGTGCTTCCTCGTCCACGATCCCACCGCGTGCCATGTTGACCACGATCGACCTGGGCGGAAGTTTTCCCAGCTCGCGCCGGCCTACCATGCCGGTAGTTTCATCGGTAAGGGGCGTATGCACAGTCAGCACATTTGCCTGCTCGATCAGCGACTCCAGCGATTCAATTTGCTGAACCCGCAGCGCCTCGAACCGAGACTTGGCTATATAGGGGTCGTAGGCCAGAACATTCATTCCAAATGCTCTCGCTCGACTCGCGATCTCCCCTCCGATGCGTCCCAGGCCAACGATTCCCAGCGTTCTTCCCTTAAGCTCGGAGCCGAGCAGAGCAGATCTGTCCCAGCGGCCGGCGTGCATGGAAGTATCGGCGCGTGGGATGTGGCGTAGCAGCGATATCACTGCTCCGAAAAACAATTCGACCACCGCAATCGTGTTGCCGGCTGGAGCGTTGATTACCGCCACGCCAAGTGAGGTGGCTGTTTCCAATGCAATGTTGTCGACTCCGACTCCAGCGCGGCCGACGACTTTTAACCGACGCCCTTTCTCCAGGAGGTCAGCAGAAATCCGTGTCGCGCTCCGGCCGATTATGGCGTCGTAGTTCGCGATTCGCGCGAGGAGCTCTTCTTTAGGCAGGGTCGGTACTTCGTCGACGACGAGCTGAGGCTCGGCACGGAGAAGGGCGACACCTTCGGCATCGATTTCATCGGTGACGAGAACGCGGTATGTCACTGTTCCTGAGCCGGGTTTGAGCGGAAAGGGAGGAAGTTCAATATCGCCTGGCCGAGGTTGGCGCCACAAGCGAGGTAGCGAGCCTATCGCCCGACCCACGCCTTCCATGTTCCTTCGTCGGAGCCGAGTGTGAGCTGGTTGGCATTTCGTACGAGCGGGATTCTGAGAAGAAGTGGCTCGTCGGAAAGCTTCTCGAGCCACCGGTCGTCCGAAAGCTGTGTATAGCGAAGGCCGAGTTCGTCGAAACGCCTGGAATCCTTATCGATGAGCGATATTACGCCGAACTTCTGCGCGAATCTCCGCAGCTCGCCCAGGGAAGCTGCTCTCTCCATCAGATCTACGAAATGAGTCTTGATTCTCCGCTCCGAGAAAAAGCGAAGCGCCTTCCGGGTGTCTGCGCTCTTCCTGATTCCGAAAATCTGGACTTCCAAGGCTTTTTCTCCGGTTCCCTTCGGGAGGAAAGTGTCAGCGCCCTCATCTCTTCATCAGCGTCTCGTGGCGCGTGAGATAATCTATTCCCCCGCCTGGTGGATTCCGGGCGGCCATCTGCAAACACTTTGGGGAAAGCTTTTCAGGCGGCAGCCTAGCGCTCCGACGGTTCTGGAACGATGGGATACGCCGGACGGCGATTTCCTCGAGATTCACCGACTCACGTCAGCTGCGGACGCGCCGCGGGTCATTGTGCTTCACGGCCTCGAGGGAAGCATTCGATCCCACTACGCACAGGGACTGCTCAACGAGGCAGCCAGACGGGGATGGGGCGCAGATCTTTTGGTTTTTCGGTCCTGCGGGTCCGAGCTGAACCGAACCCGGCGATTCTACCACTCAGGAGAGACCGGCGATGCCGAATTCGCTCTCGAAAGAATATCGCGCGAGTATCCACACGCTCCTCTAGGGATGGTTGGAGTATCTCTGGGTGGTAACGTCCTGCTCAAATTTTTGGGAGAGAAGGGCGACGATCTACCAAAAGGACTTCGGGCTGCCGCAGCGATATCGGTACCTTTTGATCTGGCCAAGTCCTCTAAACGGATCAACCGCGGTTTCTCGAGATTGTATCAGCGTTTCTTTCTCGGGTCTTTGCGCAGAAAAGCCGGGGAAAAAGCGCGGCTGTTCCCGGATCTGGCATCGAAAGAGAAGATCGCGCACCTGAAGACTCTCGAGGACTTCGACAATCTCATCACGGGACCGCTTCATGGATTCTTGGGCGCACAGGACTATTACAACCGCGCGAGTTCACTTCAGTACCTTGAAAGGATTAAACTCGATACGCTACTAATTAGCGCGGTTGACGATCCAATGCTACCTCCGGAGGTGCTGGACGAAGTCCGCGACATTGCCAGGGAAACGCCAGCCCTCGAGATCGATTTCGTGGAAAAGGGCGGTCATGCCGGGTTCATCTCTGGCCCAGTCCCGTGGCGCCCGTTTTATTATGCGGAGCGTCGCGTCGGTGATTTTTTCGCCAGTCGATTTGCAGAGCATCCGTAGCCGGCCCAGCATTGCCTCACAAGAAGGAGACTATATGAACAGTCGATGCCTCGCACTGGGATCCCTTGCAGTACTGTCGTTTCCGATCCTTGGCTGCATGAACAACAAGATGGCCTCAACGGGCGACCCGCATCCGGACCACGCCGCGACAGTTTCGATATCGCCTTCAGTCTTCGCGCCCCAAGTGCAGGGACTCCCTCCGGACGCGAGCGGAGCACTGACACGGCTCGGCAGCTCGCCGCGGCACGGAGAATGGGTCACTATCCGCACAGGCGAAGCGGATAGTGTGCGCGCTTGGATCGTCTATCCTGAAAGAAGCACGAAGGCGCCGGTAGTCGTCGTCGTGCATGAGATTTTCGGATTGTCGTCGTGGGTCCGAAGCATAGCGGATCAGTTGGCTGCTGACGGATTCATCGCCATTGCTCCGGATCTTCTCACGATGAATAACCTTCCGGAGGGGCCGGACAGCGTGGTTGCTCCGCTTGCCACAGCTGCCATCAGAACCCTCGACCCAGCGAGCGTTCAAAGGCAGCTCGATGCCGTAGCACGATACGGAATGTCGCTTCCGGCCGCTCAGGAAAAATACGGCATCGTTGGATTTTGCTGGGGCGGTGGAGTCTCCTTTGCCCATGCAGTTCACTCGCCATCCCTCGGCGCGTCGGTGGTCTACTATGGCACCTCACCGCCAACGGCTGATCTCGCGTCCGTTCATGCGCCGGTGCTTGGCCTGTATGGCGGAAGCGATGCTCGCGTGGCCGCCACCATTCCTCCTGCGGATTCTGCAATGCGCGCGCTTCGTCGCACCTACGAACACATCCTTTATCCCGGTGCCGGACACGGATTTCTTCGACAGCAGTCAGGAATGGATGGGGCCAACCTCGCTGCGGCTCGGCAAGCCTGGCCTGCCACTATTGCCTGGTTCAGAAAATACCTCGGATCCTGATCATGCAGGCAAGTCGCTGACGCACCTCGCCGGCTAACTACTGTGACGATTCTTCGTATCTGCTTCCTCGTTACCTTCATTGGCGGACTTGTTCTCGCGGTGTTCGCGATGCTTCACGGCATGGAACACGCTCGACGAAATCGAACTCGGGCACCCTCTCCATTCTTCAATCTTGCTACCACGGCAGCCCTTGCAGTCGGATTTGGAGCTGTTGGCTATCCGCTAGCAACTCGCACGACCCTGCCGGCATGGGGAATTCTTCTGATTGCTGCTGGAGGTGGCGTGCTCGCCACCAGCGGAATGATCACCCTGCTTGCACGTTGGGCGTTGCGCGGAGCAAAGTCGCCTGGTGTCGGCGATGCCGAAGAGATTCAAGGCCAGCTCGCAACCGTGTCGCGGGAGATCTCCCCGGCCGGCGCTGGCGAGATCTCATACGAGTATCTCGGCGCGCAGCTGCAGGTACCAGCCCGTGCGTTGAGCGAAAAGCTCGTACCACTCGGTGCTGATGTGGTGATCGACAGAATCGAGAATGGCGTTGCTTACGTCGAGGAGTGGGCCGTCGTGGAGCAGCGCCTCTAACTTCGGTTGCTTTTCGCACGCGCGTAAAGCGTCAGCCATTCTGGCCAGTTCCCGCTCAACTCGAAGAAGTCGTCGAAGTAAACCAGGCCGCTTTCCTCGAGATCGTTGATCAAGGCTGGAAGTGCGTCGTCTGAAGGAAGTGGACCTACCAGAACGAGTCCATCCTCAACCTGAAATTCATCGGCGGTCAGATTGTATCGCTCATCAATGGCGAAGCGAGCAATTCCGCTCTTCTCAAATGCGGCCTGACGAATGAGCACTATAGCCTGACTGTGTATAAGCTCGAGCGGCATTTATGTTCGATTAGAGACTAACTAGCGATAGCTAGGTTGATGCTGCTTATCTTTAATTTATGCTCCTGTCGAGTGATTTCGAGAGCGCCTTCGACGTGATCGTCATCGGTGCCGGCCATGCGGGAACCGAAGCCGCCGTGGCGGCTGCCAGACTTGGCTCAAAAGTCGGGCTTATAACCAGCGCGCTCGAGACAATTGGCCAGATGTCCTGCAATCCGGCTATCGGTGGTATTGCCAAAGGTACCGTCGTCCGCGAGGTGGACGCGCTCGGCGGAATTATGGGAAGAGCTACGGACATGGCGATGGTTCAATTCCGCATGCTCAACAGGAGCAAAGGACCCGCAGTTTGGGCACCACGCGCGCAATGCGACCGCGGATTGTATCGACGTTCCGTCAGAAGTCTTCTCGAGGAACAGAGAGGGGTGCACACCATTCAGGGTACAGTTGCGCGTCTCCTGCTGGACGAGTACACCCCCCGGGTTTTGGGTGTCGAGACTTTGGAAGGTCGACGTTTTGGGGCTAAGGCGGTGGTGATCACTACTGGCACTTTTCTTCGCGGCCGGATTCATATCGGCACCGAAACACACCTCTCCGGCGGGCGAGCAGGCGAAAGCGCGACGACACACCTCGCAGAACAGCTCGAGGCGGCGGGCCTCACGGTCGCGCGATTCAAGACGGGAACACCGCCGCGAATTGATGGCCGTTCGGTCGACTTTTCCGAGCTGGACCGTCAGGAAAGTGAGATCGAACAGCTCGATTACTCATGGTCACACTTCTGGCCTGCGAAGCGTCGGAGTAGCTCCGGCACCAGGCATCCTGCACAACTGCCGTGCTGGATTACCTACCTCGAAGCAGAAGGGAAGAAGATCATCAAGGAAAACATCTCCAGATCCGCCATGTACGGCGGCGCGATTTCCTCGCGTGGACCACGGTATTGCCCATCTGTAGAGGATAAAATCGTGAAGTTTCCTGCCGCAGACCGGCACCAGCTTTTTCTCGAGCCGGAAGGCCACGACACCACGGAACTCTATGTAAACGGGCTGTCGACTTCACTTCCTGCAACCGTACAGCTCGAGATACTGCGATCGGTGCGCGGCCTTTCCGATGTCAGGATGAATCGAGCCGGCTACGCTATCGAGTATGACTATTATCCCCCAACGCAGCTCGATTCATCGCTGCAGGTCAAGGCAATTAACGGATTGTATTTTGCCGGCCAGATCAACGGCACCACAGGCTACGAAGAGGCAGCCGGCCAGGGAGTCGTCGCGGGACTGAACGCTGCTCTTGCCGCCCAGAAGCGAGACCCGGTAAGACTGGGCAGGGAGAGTTCTTACATCGGCGTTCTCGTCGATGATCTCGTGACTCGCGGAGTGGATGAACCGTACAGGCTGTTTACCTCGCGCTCCGAATTCCGACTCACGGTGCGGCAGGATAATGCGCTTAGACGCCTCGGAGCGATCGGCCTGGGCCTAGGTCTATACTCGGCTCACGAGAGAGACGCTCTGGCGACCCGCTTGGAGCATGAGGATTCCGCGATTCGGCTGGCCGAAACGGTGACCATACAGCCGGAACAGGCAGACCCAGTTCTTATTGCGGCCGATAGTTCTCGACTGTCACAGCCGGTTAAAATCATCGATGTGGCACGCCGCCAGAATGTCCCTCTTCGAGCATTGCTGCAGGCAACTGCTTTGGGAGAAAACCTCGATGATGAAGCAGTCGGCACCGCGGATCTCGAGATCAAGTACGCCGGGTATTTCGAGCGCGAAAGGACACAGGCTGAACGGATGCGCCGGATGGGTGGGTTCGCGCTAGGTGCGGATCTCGAGTACGCGGAGATGCGCTCGTTATCGTTCGAGGCAAGACAGAAACTCTCGGCGCTCAAGCCACTCTCTCTGGCTCAGGCATCGAGAATTCCAGGTGTTAGTCCGAGTGATTTGCAAAATCTCGTGATAGAGATCGAACGTCGACGAAGAGTGGCCGCTACGCTATAAGCTCGATTCTGGTGGCACTCCATTGAATTAGCAGTACCGCGGCAGCTATCAGCACGCCTCCACTCACGGTTGTAACCGTCAGCGTGTTTCCAAGTACAGCAATGCCGAGGGTCGCCGTAAAGAACGGCTCTACGGTTGCGACAATCGCGGTCCTTACCGGTCCAAGGACAGACAGGCCTTTGATCAGCGTTGCGAATGCAATCACTGTGGACACGAACGCGAGCAGAAAGATGTTTCGCCAAACAGCCACGCCTGTCGGGATAAAGAGCTCGCTCGCGAACAGCGTCGCAGCCAGGAACGAGACTGCAGCTCCAGCAATCAGCAGAAAGGTAGAAACCAGCGATGGAATTCCTCGCTGAAGATGCTCCAACGCGGGCAGGTATGCCGAATAGAGAAGGGCAGAGCCAAGAGCGAGGAGCACGCCTATCGGGTTGAGCCTTTCAGTTGCCGGAGTGCCTACCATCACCGCCACACCGATCAGCGCAAGACTTAGTGCAATGATGCGTACGAGCGTGAGCCGTTCAGTTCCTCGTGCCGCTGCGAGAATTGCAACCCATGCGGGATATGTGTAAAAGAGAAAAGCGAGCGGCCCAACCGATATGTACGCGAGCGCATGGAGACTGAGGTATGTAATGAGTGCCTGGCCGAGTCCGCCGATCACCAGGAGTTGCATGGTGCGCTGCCTTGGCACAGAACGAAGTTGTCTGGCGACGAGTCCGAGCAGCATTACCGCACCAAATAAATAACGCCACGCCATTGCTGTGAGCAGCGGAATGCCGGCGCGCGTGAGCAAGATGGTGAGTACGGAGATCGATCCAAAGCTGAGCGCAGAGATGACGATCAGCAGTGTCGCGCGACCGACTGAAGGAATCGACCTTTTCATCGGAGCAATGTAGCGTTGGCCAACGAACGTGGCCATTTTTCCGAGACGAACGCCGCAAGATCAGTATTCTACTGGAACACTCGTGACATCACCGACATTGACCGATCAGCCGGTTCAGGTTCCCAGGACGCCGAACGAGGAATTCGCGGATCTCGGCTTCGGAACTGAAGTAGCGCGAAGTGCTCAGCAACGGCTGCTGAATCGGGACGGAAGCTTCAACGTAATTCGCGAAGGGCTCAATCCCCTTTCTTCGATGAGCCTTTACCACTGGCTCCTGACCATCTCATGGCCGAGGTTTCTCGGTTTTATCACCGGGTCGTACGTAGCGGTCAACGTATTGTTTGCGTTTGCATTTCTGTTCTGTGGGCCGGAAGCTCTCCAATCCAGCTCCGGAGGTTTTTCAGGACAGCCGTTCTACCGTGCGTTCTTTTTCAGCGTGGATACGTTTGCGACAATCGGATATGGAAACATTGTCCCGATCGGACTGCCAGCGAACACCCTCGTGGCCACAGAGGCGCTTGTCTACATTCTCGGGATCGCTCTAGCCACTGGCCTCGTCTTCAACAGATTCTCACGTCCATCCGCGCGCATTGTCTACAGCCGCAATGCAATCGTGGCTCCTTACCGGGGCGAGACTGCGCTCGAGTTCCGAATAGCCAACGCCAGAAGCAGTCAATTGATCGAAGTGCAGATCCAGGTCATTCTCACCAAAATCGAGCGCGTCAACGGAGTTGTCGTGCGCAAGTTTTACGATTTGAGTCTTGAGCGCCATCGTGTCGTTTTTTTTGCACTTAGCTGGACAGTGGTGCACCCGATTGATTCAAATAGCCCGATGCTAGGCCTGACCAGGCAGGACCTTCTCGATGCTGATGCCGAGCTCCTGATTCTTCTCACCGGAATCGACGAAACGCTCTCTCAAACTGTGCACTCGCGATCCTCGTATAAGGCGGAGGAAATCGTATGGGGCGCGAAATTCGCAAACATGTTCATGCGCACGGAAGCTGATGGCATTGTGGGCATGAACGTAACCCGCATTCATGACATCGAGATGGTCTTGACCTAAGCCGCGGTGTGCAATCGCGATCGGTGCAGACGTCTTACCAGCGGCATCTACCAGAGGAAAATTCTATGAAGCGGGCTCTTAACGCAGTAACCGTACTGTTATTGGCGCCACTATCTCTACATGCTCAGGACAACAGAGCGCCATTTGATCAAATACCGCAAATATCGGTGGTAGGAAGGGGAGAAATCAAAGTTTCTCCTGATCGTGCAACCGTTCAGATCAGTGTACAGACACGCGCAGCAACCGCTGCCGCTGCAGCTACCGAGAACGCCGCGAAGCAGCAGTCAGTCTTGGCAGCGTTGAAAGGTCTGGGCCTTGGGGACGATCAGCTCTCGACCGTCAACTACAACGTCTATCCGGAACAAAGATATGATCAGGGCAAGGAACCGGTCATCGTTGCCTACAACGTCACCAATACCATTCTCGTGGACGTGCGAAAGCTGGCTCAGGTGGGACCTGTGATCGATGCCGCACTTGCTCACGGCGCGAACATGATCACCTCACTGCAGTTCTATGCTTCAAACACTGAAGCAGCTCGGCGATCGGCCATCGCTTCGGCAATCGAAAAAGCTCGCACCGACGCAGACGCAGCCGCTCGTGCTGCGCGGGGCAGCTTGGGAAGTTTGCTCGAGATCAGCATTGGTTCCTACTCCCCTCCTCCGCCGCGTCCGATGATGATGTCACGTGCTGTCTCAGGAGTGGCACAGGCCGATACGCCCATCAATGCAGGAGAGGAAACACTTGCGGTTGAGGTGAACACCCGTTGGCGGTTTCTCCCCGCGCAGTAGAGCTTGTTTCCACGTGGAACATCGGAGATCCTGTTCCACGTGGAAACTCTCTTGGCATGGGGCTAGATTAGGCGTCACACCTCTCATCGACATTTCGTGGCGCGAATCATCGCGATTGCTAATCAGAAGGGCGGCGTTGGAAAAACCACAACAGCCGTCAACCTCGCTGCGAGTCTCGCCGCGGCAGAGCAGCGAACACTCCTCATCGACGCTGATCCCCAAGGCAACGCGACAAGTGGCGTTGGCCTTCAGAAAGAAAGCGTACCACTTTCACTCTACGATGTGCTGGTCGGCAATTCCGATTTGGGTTCAGCGCGGCAGCGGGGAATCCAGTTCAGCAAGCTGGATGTAATCGGCGCCACGCCTGATCTTGCCGCCGCCGAGGTCGAGTTGATCGACAGGAGCGACCGAGAGCACGTGATGCTTCAGGCGGTCGAATCACTCCGCTCCGACTACGACTATATAATCATTGACTGCCCGCCCTCACTCGGGCTCATCACCATCAATATGCTTGCGGCGGCTGATGCGCTTCTCATCCCCGTGCAGTGCGAGTACTACGCCCTGGAAGGGCTATCGCAGCTCCTCAACACCGTACACCGGGTTCAGCACAGCGCGAACGAGAAACTTGGAATCGACGGTGTGCTGTTGACGATGTACGATTCGCGGCTGAATCTCTCCAGGCAAGTTGCAGACGATGCACGCGAGTACTTTGGGCCGAAAGTGTTCAACAGCGTAGTCCCCAGAAATGTCAGACTGGCGGAAGCTCCTAGCTTCGGTAAGCCGATCATCCTCTATGATGCCGCATCGGTTGGAGCCCAGGCGTATATGAACGTCGCAAAGGAGTTGATCGAACGAACCGGGCAAGGAGAAAACGGTGGCAACTGAGAAAACGCCGAGACGGCTGGGCAGGGGACTCGAAGCTCTCCTCGGTACTGGAGGGGGACTCGCATCGAGCGATGACGGTGCGCTCAAATCAATACCCATAGCTCAGGTTGGCCGAAATCCGTTTCAACCGCGAACGGAGTTCAACGCCGAAGAATTACTGGAACTGCAGGAAAGTCTGAAAGCCAGTGGACTCCTTCAACCGATAACAGTGCGACGTCGTCCTGGAAAGGATGGATTCGAATTGATCGCTGGAGAACGGCGCCTCCGCGCCGCGACAAAGCTGGGGTGGAAGGAAATTCCCGCGATTATCAAAGAAATTGACGACAGAACACTTCTGACACTGGCCCTGGTCGAGAACCTCCAGCGAGCTGATCTCAATCCGATAGAAGAGGGCGAAGGCTACTACAAGCTGTCTCAGGACTTCGGTCTGACTCAGCAGCAGATTGCTGAAACAGTGGGTAAGGACCGAACAACAATCGCAAATATGCTCCGCGTCCTCCAGCTTCCATCCTCCACCAGAAAGCTGCTCCAGGAAGGAAAGCTGACGATGGGGCATGCAAAAGTTCTCCTCGGGCTCGAAGACCATTCCAAAATCTCCGCTTTAGCCAATGAGGTCGTGAGAGATGGACTCACCGTAAGAGAGCTGGAGCACCGACTCCGTCAGTTGTCGGAAGGGCAAACTCGAAAAAAGGCCGGTCGCCCAAGAAGCGCTGATCGACAAACTCCGGAAGCCAGGCAGATCCAGGAGCGGCTCCGCAGATTCCTTCAAACTGACGTGATCTTAAGCCTGGGAAAAAATAACCGCGGCACGCTTATCATCCATTTCTATTCCGCTGACGACCTGGAGCGTGTGCTGGAGCTCATGCACGTTCCAGATTAATTAACATGGTTGTCAACCTTATCTATAACTCATTGTGGCATAAGGTGTTAGCCCAGCGGGGCTCTGTGGAGCCTTGGACTTGTCCACACAAATATGTAACGATATGGCAGTCCCGCTAAACAAGATCGCTCAGCACATCGACGTGGTTCTCGAAACTGCCAGCCTGAGAGATTACCCGAATGCGCTCAACGGGCTACAGTTGGAGAACCGATCCTCCATCAACGCCGTTGCGGGCGCCGTCGATTTTTCCAGTCGAGCGATTGATGGGGCAATAGGGACGGGCTCAAACCTCCTGGTTGTGCACCACGGAATGTTTTGGGGCGGCCTCAAGCGGCTCACAGGCGTCGCATACCGGCAAGTGCAACGGCTGCTTGAGGCAGACATTGCGGTTTATTCGTCTCACCTCCCCCTCGACCGACATCCGTCACTCGGGAACAATGTATTGCTCGCAAAAGAATTGGGACTTCAACCATCTGACCCCTTTGCCCGTTTTGAAGACTTTTTCATCGGAACTAGCGGAGAGAGCGACATAGAGACTGCAGAGCTCCTTACGCGAGCACGCAGGTTTGCAAGAACTCAGGGTGGGGAGGTCCGAGTTACGCCAATCTCACCGGGCCGACTGACAAAGCGCTGGGCAATCTGCACCGGGGCGGGAGCGGCAGTCGACACCCTTCGAGAGGCTGACGCCGCCGGCATCGACACTCTCATAGTTGGCGAGGGACCGCACTGGACTGCGATCTACGCCGAGGAAAACGATCTCACCATCATCTACGCTGGCCACTACGCCACTGAGACACTCGGTGTTCGGGCGCTGGCTCAACATATCGGTGAGGAATTCAATTTGCCATGGCACTTCATCAGCGCTCCGACAGGCCTATGACCTATCCGGACAGTCCTCACCGTCAACAATCAGTGTACGCACTCTTCCAAGTAGGGCGCCACTGTCCCGTTTGCACTCGTTCAATGAACCCGAGCCGCGTGCCTTCCTCTGATTCAGTGCTCACGATAAGGGCGGGACGTTTGGACGATCCTATTGCCAGCGCGGCGAGAATCTCGGTAGCCTGCATAGTCTCCTCGGGACCGGCAATGCGACTGAAATATCCGACAGAGTAACTACCCCCCGCCCCTTTGTGTCTTTCGCCGATCAGAAGGAGATCCTCGATTCGCGGATTGGCCTCTTCGTTCAACGTGCGTACAACATCGGCGACAACGACTTCGGTGGAATCCAAATCGAACGTGTAGGCAGATCGCACTCTGAAAGGCAGTCGTCTGAATACCGGATCCGCAGAAACGGGCAACGTTGCTGCACTTTGGGCCAATGACGCTGCAAGAGCAGCAGAATCCCTACTCGACAAGGATTCGATAGAATCGAGCGGAATGACTCTCGCATTTCCGCGCACCAGGCCGACGCGCCAACCTGGATGGCCAGGTTTCACCTTGACGACAGGCCACGCATTACACTCTCGGGGAGGGGTGTTCGCCGAGGGCGGCGCAGGCGACGAAACAGCGCTGGAATCGATGTTGCTTCCGCGGCCGAATAGTTCGAACACGAGCCCCGACACAGGCGGAGCAATTCCCTGAACGTCCGCGATTGTGGTATCCGTGACTTCTGGAAGTACAATTGACGCGCTATCAGCGCCCCCTTCCAGTGACACAAGCATCACAGGCCCGGCATTCACATCCCAATTTGTATTGCTGGCTGGACCCAGGGAAAAAACAGGCGGTAATGATTTTCCAGATGCTCCGGAACTGTCACGAGCGTTGTCTCGACAGGCGACTGCGGCGAGCAACAAAATGAAAACGCTGCTAGGGCTTACGAGACGAACTGCCATACTGGTAAATCTGGCTGTCGCGACTTGTATCGTCGAGGGTACGTTGGCCGAGCTACGTCAGTCTACGTATTTGGTCGCACGCCTAAGAGGTGTATGGTTGTAATGGCGACTCCTAACCCCGGGCGGAGCATGCAATCAGCAGCTGTAGCGGCGAGCAGTCTGGTACCTACCAAAGCCCACATTGAACCTACTGGTGATCTCAACCCACCAATGGCTCCCGCAAAAGAGCGATTCAGCTGGGCGCTCTACGATTTCGCCAACACAGTTTTTTCCATGAACATCGCCACGCTCTATTTTGCTGCGTGGCTGGTTGGCGACCTTGGTCACTCCAACACACTCTATGCAACCGTAAACGGAATAGCCTCCGCGCTCGTCGTCGTCTCGATCCCAATCTTTGGTGCCATCTCAGACGCAACGCAAAGGCGAAAGCCGTGGATCGTAGGCTTTACAGTCATCGCGTGTATCGCGACCGTGTTGATTGCGATTCTTGGACAGGTGGGACTTCCACTCGTGGGTGAGGGAGTGGTAGCCGCGACCTCGTCGACGCTAATCAGTCCTAGCGTGGCGCTGTTCGGGGTACTTACCGCTTTTACAATCGCCAACTACACGTACCAGGGCGCTCAGCCCTTCTACAATGCGATGCTTCCCGAGCTGGTTCCCGTGGACCATAGAGGACGCCTCTCCGGAATGGGCGCTGCGTTCGGCTACATCGGGTCTATAGTCGGTGTCCTACTGACATTCCCTTTTTTCACCGGATCGTTGCCAATTCTCGGAGCGCTCCCGGATCGTGTTATCGCGTTTCTCCGAAGCTGGGTTCCTTTCACCTCGCATGGTGGGCGCGTTTCAACTTTTGTTCCGACGGCAGTTCTGTTTCTCCTCTTCTCTCTCCCGCTCTTTCTCTTCTGCCGAGACCACAATGCCGCTCAGGGAAAGCGGCACGTCGCATGGCGAGAGGCATTTCGCGACGTCGGACAAACCTTGAGAGAGTCGAAGAGATATCCGGGAACGATGAGGTTCATTCTCACTTCCTTTCTTTATCAGGATGCGATGGGAACCATGATCGCGAACATGGCACTCTATGCGATCTTCGCGATGGGATTTCGAAAGGGTTCTGAAGCAACACTGTTCGTAATACTGACAATTCCCGCGGTCATTGGAAGCTATGGCATTGGGAAACTCGTCGACCGCTTTGGCCCAAAGAGAACATTGTCCTGGGTCCTGAGCGGGTGGGTGATGCTGCTCATCGCAATGGTCATCGTGCCGACGAGGAATGCATTCTGGATCGTAGGAGCGTGCATCGGTCTGATATATGGCGGCGTAGCAACTGCAGAACGGCCTTTGTTGCTCAGTCTCGTTCCCGATGTTGAGGCGGGACGCTTTTTCAGCCTGATGGTGCTTTCATCGAGAGCTGCCGCTGTTGTGGGGCCATTTATTTGGGCATTCGCGGTCGACGGCCTCACTCCATCGATGGGCACCGGGTTCGCGTACAGGGCCGGAGTGGTCACGGTCGCCGTCGGAATGAGCTTGGCACTTCTGATGTTGCGTGGAGTCCCTGACAACTTTGTCAAATCTGGTCAATCGAGATGATTTACCCTGTGTTACGCTGGATTGCGGGAATTGCGCTACACTGGTTTTATCGCGACATCCGTGTAGCGGGAATGGAGCGCATCCCTCCGAAAGGACCACTGCTCATTGCCGCAAATCATCAGAACGCGCTTGTCGATTCATTGATAGTAGGCTGGGTGGTACCACGACGTATAACGATGACAGCAAAGGCGACACTCGTCGACAACCCGCTCATCCGATTTGTTTTCCGGATGCTGCATGTGATACCGCTGCGTCGCATGAGCGATGAGGTTCGTAGCTCCGGTGGACTGCCACTCGACAGATCTCGCAACAGGGAAGCATTTAAAGAAATCCTGAGCGTTCTCAAGGAAGGTGGTGCAGTCCTGATATTCCCCGAAGGAAAGAGTCACAATGAAACCGGACTCGAGCCACTTAGAACGGGATTGGCTCGACTTGCTCTTCAGGCTCGAGATGAGGCCGGGCTGAGGGGAATAAGAGTTGTTCCACTCGGTTTAGTCTTTGAAGACAAGGGAACGCCAGCAACAGTGGTAGGAGCACGTGTCGGCGAGCCGATCGACATGGATAGCTGGCCCGATAGTGATCGAGTAACTCTGACGAAGGAGATTACCGCTCGATTACGAGCGGTCTCCGAAGAGGCGGAATTACCTCAAGAGCGATCCGGCGTTGCCGCACCAGAGAAGAATGCTCTGCGCGAGAGATTGATTTCACTCGCGGCCTGGTGGGGAAGGATCACGCACCAGCTGCCGATAAGAGCTGCTCGGAAGCTTGCGCTAAAACGCAGTACGAGCGCGGATGAGCCCGCAATGTTTACCATCGGATTTGGAACCGCCCTGGTACTGCTCACCTATCTCATACATCTCACAATCGTAGGTGCGATCGCCCATTCTTTCTTACTTGATGGAGCTTATCTCGTCGGGCTGCTGGTCGGTGCGTATTGGGCGGCATTCGAACAGCATCCGCGCCGATACTAGCTCACTAGAGCTTCGTCTCCAACCAGTTCTTCCCGACTCCCAGATCCACCACGAGGGGAACCGACAGCTCCGCGGCATGCTCCATCTCATACTTCACGAGCTGTTTGACTTGATCCAGCTCATCCGGCGTTACCTCGAAGACGAGCTCGTCATGAACCTGCAGAAGCATCTTGCTCTGCAGCTGCCGCGATCTCAGAGCCTCATCGATTCTGATCATGGCAATCTTGATCAAGTCCGCTGCGGATCCCTGAATGGGAGAATTCGCGGCAGTTCGCTCCCCAAAAGCCCGAATGTTGAAGTTCCGCTCCCGCAGTTCCGGGATATAGCGCCGGCGTCCAAAGATCGTCTGCACATACCCGTGTTCGCGCGCGAATGCCACCATTGAGTCCAGATAGTTCCTCACGCCCTGAAAGCGCTCGAAGTAGCGGGCGATGAATTCCTTTGCTTCCGCATGCTCGATCCCGAGCTGACGAGACAGGGCATGGGGTCCTTGTCCGTAGATGGTGGCGAAATTGATGGTTTTCGCGCGAGCGCGCATCGTGCTCGTCACCTCCGCGACCGGTACGTCAAAAATGAGAGCCGCAGTTTGCCGGTGGATATCGCCGCCCGCCTGGAACGCTTCTACAAACGCCACGTCTCGTGACAGGTGGGCAAGCAACCGAAGCTCGATCTGCGAATAGTCTGCGGCCAACAGCAGCCAGCCTTTCCGTGGAATGAACCCACGTCTAATGTCCTTGCCCAACTCCCTTCGAATCGGGATGTTCTGAAGATTCGGGTCACTCGAAGATAGTCTTCCGGTGCTCGCGACTGTCTGGTTGAACGAAGTATGTAACCGGCCCGTTTTTGGATTCACCAGACGTGGTAGCGCATCCAGGTATGTGTTTTCGAGCTTCGACAGCTCCCGATATTCCATGAGTAGCGTCGGCAGCTCGTGTCCCTGTTCGGCCAGCTCCGTCAAGACGCTTGCGTCGGTAGATGCGCCTGTGCTGGTTTTCTTGAGGACTGGAAGATTGAGCTTGCCGAACAGAATCTCCCGCAGCTGAAGGTTCGAGTTGATATTGAACTCCACCCCCGCAACGTCATAGATCTGCTTCTCCACCGCCTCCCGTTCTGCCTGAAAACGCTGTTTGAGGGATGAGAACCAAGCGAGATCGATTGCTATTCCCGTCCACTCCATTTCTGCCAGAACATCGACCAGCGGAATCTCCACCCCATCGAGGAGCCTTGTGAGCTCGTGCGACTCGATCTGAGGCTCGAAGACTCGCCGCAGTCTGAGCGTCATGTCGGCGTCTTCACAGGAGTAGTCACGAGCAGCTTCGACGGGACATTCGTCAAACGGGATGGCAGAGCGTCCTTTCCCGCAGAGGTCCGCGTAGGAGGTCATGGTGTGGTCGAGAAACTCCAGGGCCAATACGTCGAGACCGTGCGATCGCCGCCCCGGATCCAGGACGTAGCTCGCCAGCATCGTATCGAAGTCGAGACCGGCCAGATCTACTCCCGCACTCCGGAGGATGAGCTTGTCGTATTTGGCATTCTGGGCTGTCTTACGAATAGATGGGTCCTCGAGAAGGTTCCGCAGAGGCTCCATTTCAACCGAGTTGAGAGGCGGAAGATTACGCACGTTCGAAGATCTTTTGCTGCGCAGCATTCTCGCCGCTATCCCGAGGGAATCACTCACGGTTTTCTTTCTCGGAGTTTCCTCCGGAAAGATTTCGTCGCCTCCACGAATCAATCCACGTTCTTCGGGTGAGTCGTTTGCGGACCGATCGCCCGGTACATCGACAAGCAATTCGCCCTGGCCCGACTGGGGCAGCGTATGTCTGAGCGGAAAATAGAACGCCTCACCTTCGTCGACTCCAATCGCAATCGATATCAGCGACGAGCGCAATGCATCGGCCATCTGCGGGTTGTCTCTATCGACCAATGTCTCGGTGTCGAGCGAGATTACCTTCACTTCTCTCGCACGCGCTACGGCAGCGTATACGCCGTCGAGGGTGTCGACTGTTGCGTAATTGGCCTCCAATTTCTGCTTCTGTTGTTCGGCAGGTGCCTGGACGGCCATATCCTTGGCAAGCGAGTGAAATTCGAGCTCGAGAAACAGGTCCCTCAGGCGCACGTAGTCGGGTGCTTTCACACGCAGAGAGTCCAGATCGAGATCGACTGTTAGATCGTCGCGAATTGTGACTAATTCTTTGGACAGGCGGGCATTTTCAGCGTGCTGGAGCAGCGCTTCCCGCGGTCGTTTCTTGGTGATATCGCCGGCATGGGAAAGAATGGATTCGAGATGCCCGTACTGCCTGACCAGCTCGGTAGCCGTCTTGTCTCCTATTCCTTTTACGCCCGGCACGTTATCCGAGGAGTCCCCGACGAGTGCCAGGTAATCGGTGACGAACTCGGGAGCGATTCCCAGGCGTTCCTCGGCGTTGTCTACCCCAACCCAATGCTCTTCGACATTGGCCGGACCGCCTCGGCCGGGGTTCAATAGCCATACACCAGGTTTGACCAGTTGCTGAAAATCCTTGTCGCCCGATACCACCACCACGTTCACCCCGGCATTGACGCTCTTGGCAACGAGAGTTCCTATGACATCATCCGCCTCGTACCCTGGCAAAGCGAGAATGGGAATACGGTAGGCATCCACCATCTCACGGATCCGCTCCATACCACTGTCAAAATCGGACTGAAGCTCCTCCGTAAGCTTTTCACGAGTTGCCTTGTAGGCCGGATATCGTTCGTGCCGGAAAGACAGTCCGGAGTCATGAACCCATCCCAGATACTCTGGCTGATGCTTGGTAATGAGGCGCTGCAGAAAGTTTGCAATACCCCAGCTTGCCGAGGTGTTTTCTCCCTTGCTCGTCGTTAGGGGCCGAGAGATAAGAGCAAAGAAGGCGCGATAGATCAGCGCATAACCATCGACAAGGAACAGTCGTGGGCTTTCCGGACCTTTCATCAAGGCAATATAAAACGCCCTCGTCCATGGGGAGCGAAGGCGTTTTTAAAGCTCGGGGAGCCGACGTGTCTACTCTGATCTAGCGCTGGCGACGAGCGGCGAGCGAAAGGAATTCTGTCTGGCTTGGTCGCGTCAGTTTCCACCCGCCTGCGTCTTCGTAAAAAACGAGCTGCGAGTTGTACTGTCGATATTGCCAGATCTGAAGTCGGGCGGTAGACGCCATTTGGGTCGTCGAGAATTGCTGATTTACGTTCCGCTCGAACACCTGATCCGGCTCTCCGAGTGAGACGAAGACCATCCCGCGGTCAGAGAGCCATCCTGGATTTCGATCCATCCTGAACTGTGCATTAGCTTCCCGAATCCTGCCAAAGTATGCCTGCATTTCTTCATTCGTTGGTGTCTCGGGAATGGGGTCAGTTGCCCGAAGAAACTCCGCCCACATTGACGCGCGCTTCTCCAGAGGAGCGGCGCGAAGGGCATTGATTCGAGACGGAGTTCCGAAGAAGCGCAGATATCCAAGCATATCCTCGAAGGACATGAGAGGAATGTCTTCACCAAATGTCACGAATAGCGGGACCGCGGCACTGTCTCCTGACGCAACGTCTCGACGCGTAAAAAATACCCGGGCGATTCCGACCCCAACCGTTGAGATCGGAACGTTCACAATGCCAGTGAAGAGCGCACCGTTGCGAGCGAGCACGACTGAATCCCGCCAGATCTGAGCTCCCTTGTCATTCCGTACAACGAAGGCAACCGGCAGGCGGGTTCCGGGACCATAGCCTTCCACATAAATCGCTACAGTACTATCACGCCCGAACACAGCGCTCGACCGAGGGCTGACGAGCAGTTTGGGAGATGAGTCCAGAACAGATCGTCCGCTAGCCTCATACACAACTGCTGGAGTGGACAGACGCCCTGTATTCAGGGACGGTACCGAGATCGTGGCATCCTGCGTTGCGGCACGTGATCCACCCACATCGCGAACGGTGGCCGAAAGATTATAGACACCGGGAGCAACGTGAAAATAGTGCTGGAAAATAATGCTCTCGTCGGTTCTGTTGGTCTCTCTGAACGAGCCGACCCGGACTATCTCCATCACATTCACGTTGGCGGCTTCGACTCCTCCTCGACTCAGGGTGATTCTCACTTCGTAAGGAGCGCGGTATCGATCACCCTCCCTTGAAAAAGTGAGAGCCCGATTGGGAATCGAGATGCTCGTCAGCACGAGCGTCGTGTCGGACCTGCCACTGGCAAAGGATGACACGCTTCCAACAAACGCGACTGGCTCCGGAGCGGCCAGAAGTCCGATTTGTCGATAGATATCGCTCACATCGGGGGTGGGAACCCCCTCGGCAGGCAAAACGCGTGGATTGGGCTGGGCGTTGGAGCCGGATCCGGCCGAGCTACAAGCTGCGAGAATGGTCGAGCCCAGAAACAGCACCAGGCCCGAAGAGTATTTCTTGGCAGTCAACATGAGTCGTTATTACCCTATCCGGTTCCACTAGTTTCTGTTAGCTTCGCGGCGTGTCTCGAGAACAGATGGTCGGCACGTCCGTAGCCGGCTATGCCATCCAGAAAGAGGTAGGCGAGGGCGGAACTTCCGCCGTTTACCTGGCCCAACACCCGAATCATGGCACCGTAGCTCTCAAAGTGCTACGGGAGAAACTGCGTCAGGATACGACCGCCGTGGCTCGATTCGTCCGTGAGGCGAAGTATGGTGCCCGAGTCAAACATCCCAATGTCGTCGACACGATCGAGATCGGTCAGTCGGAGCGCGGTCTCCATTTTCTCGCGATCGAATGGGCCGAGGGAGAGATTCTCGATCGATATGCAAAACAATATGCGCCACTCCCAAGCGATGAAGTAGCGACTATTGTCTCGCAGATCGCTGCTGGGGTGCAGGCCGCTCACGATGCCGGAATAGTACATCGTGATCTGAAGCCGGAAAATGTCATGTACGATGCAAAAACCCGGCGCGTAAAGCTGCTGGATTTTGGAATCGCGACCGATACCCAGGCCTCGGGTGACGAGCGCCTCACCCGTGCCGGATTCTTTGTCGGAACCCTGATGTACATAGCCCCGGAAGCATTGTCCGGGGAAATAGTCACTGTGGCGGCCGATCAGTATAGCCTCGCTACGATCGCCTACTACCTGCTCACCCGTTCATTGCCATACACCGCGAAAGCGCCGCGCGAAATGTTCACGCAGTTGCTCACTATGCCTCCCGTTCCACTCAAGGATGCCTCAGAAGGCAGATTCGAGTTTGCTCCTCAGCTCAATGCCGCGGTGATGCGCGCCCTATCTCGTTCTCCAATGGATCGCTATCCGAGCGTGATCGCTTTCGCGGATGCCTTCGCAACCGCGGCCCACATCCCACCCGATCAGCCCAAGATGCTCGACAAGTTCAAGGGCCTACTTAGGCGTAGCAGATAGATCGTTGGGGTCAACCGGGAGCCAAAGCGTAAACGTAGATCCCCTACCCGGCTCACTCTCCAGTTCCACCATTCCTCCGATCAGGCTTGCGAGTCGGCGTGAGATCGCGAGTCCGAGTCCCGTGCCACGTTCCGCGGAATTACCGCGTGGCCCGGCATTGACCTGTTCGAACTCTTCAAAGATCCTACCCTGATCCGCCGGATGAATTCCAATGCCTGTGTCGATAACCTGAATTCCTATCCAGGGATTGCTTGGATATGGCGCGCGATCAGCTGTCGGCGAATCACTGTCTGGCAGCGAGTCGACGAGACGGGTCCGAATCACGATTCCCCCTTCATTCGTGTATTTCACTGCGTTGCCGAGCAAGTTGACCAGAATCTGTCGCAAATGAGTCGGGTCTGTCCGGATGCGGGGCAACGCGGCGCCCATGACCAGAGAGAGGCTCAGTTCTTTCTCGCTTACCAGAGATTCGATTTCGCTTGCAACATCCAGCACGAATGGCCGCAAGTCGATTGTCTCGGTATGAATCTCGAGCCGACCTGCCGCCATCTTCGCCAGATCCAGGACCTGGTCGACCAGGTGACGAAGGTGATTGGCCGATGCTTCGATGCGTTCTACAGGCTTTACCTGGCGAGGAGCCAGCTCTCCGTAGACACCCTCTCGAAGCAGGTCGACAAATCCGACAATGGCGTTAAGTGGCGTACGCAATTCGTGCGACACATTCGCCAGGAACTCGCTCTTCATGCGATTTACGCGCAATAGCTCTGATGAGAGCCGTTCCAGCTCCTTGGACCGCTCCACCAGACTACGCGCCTGGCGCCGCTCGTGACGCAAAACCAGAGTGAGCCCGAGGACAGTCGCAAGCGAAACTATCCAGCCGAACAGACCCGTCCAAAAATCAAAACCTACTGGTGACAACGAGTGCATTGATCCAACATATGAATCCACTACCCCCCGCACCATGATTGATAATTCCACCTTGATTCGACTGCTCGCCGACCGCTCGGCAAAGCGGGGCCAGTTTACACTCGCTTCGGGACGCCAGTCGAATTTCTACGTCGATGCCAGATTGACGACAATGAGCCCGGAAGGCTTGTCAATCATCGGCCCGCTTGGACTTGCAACTTTCCGAGAACTGGGCTGGCAGGTAGATGCCATCGGAGGGCTGACACTCGGCGCTGACCCAATCTCGTTTGCAATCAGCCTTGCAAGTGCGAGGTCCGATCATCCGTTGAGAGCTTTCACGGTTCGAAAGGAAGCGAAAGGTCACGGTACGGGAAAGCTCATCGAAGGACCGTTCAGACCTGGTGATCACGTTGTCGTGATCGAAGACGTGATAACCACGGGTGACTCCGCGCTCCGCGCGATCGAGGCCGTACGCAGCGCGAAGGGCCTGATATCAGGGCTCCTGGCGCTGGTCGATCGAGAGGAGGGGGGGCGACAGGCGATCGAGAAAGCGGGTGTCGAAGTAACGAGCCTCGCCACCGCAAGTCAGATCATCGCCGTGCTAAAGGAGTAGAACGAACGCCCCATTTTGGAAATGGATTGTGTCCATTCTGACGATCGACCCTGGAAGGAGTATTTGCTAACGGGCACCGCTGACGAGCGATGGACGCTGAGCGGATACCTTATTTCTTTTACTTCCAACGCGGGAGACCGTATGCCGTCCGGCCAGAAACGCAGTTCATCCTGTATCCCAGTTTCGACGATTCTCACTCCACTTGAACGATCGAGGGTCGATGCGGCAGCGCAGGGCTTGTGCGATCCGTTACATCGTGAGTCACTGGAGGAGGTCCTCTCTGATTTGAGGGAACAGAAGGCGGGACTGGTACTCATTTCTGTCGCGCGTTATGGCTCTCAAAGTTCTGCACGCGTCGCCGCAATGGTTCGGGAATTTCCAAGAGTACCCGCGGTTGCTCTTTTGACGGAAACGCAGAATTCCACACCTCACGTGACGCTTGCCCTTGGTCAGTTGGGAATCCGCACGCTCGTAGATGCGAGAATGCCGGCGGGATGGCAAACTCTCAGAAATCTTCTGGCAGCTCAGGGATCGACAGATCTCCAGCGTTCTGCCCTGACGCAGATAGGTTTGGATTTGCCCGATGTATCGAAGGACTGCTGGAGATTCTTCGAGCTGTTATTCGATTCATCTCCGCGAATCTCCACGGTACGGCAGTTGGCTCGCCATCTCAATATTCTGCCGAGTACTCTCATGAGTCGGTTTTTCCGTGCGCGTCTGCCGGCTCCTAAGCGATACCTTTCACTGGCGCGTTTGATAAGAGCCGCGAGGTTGTTTGAAAATCCCGGACTCTCAGTGGCTCGTGTAGCGAATCATCTCGACTATTCCTCACCACAAAGTTTCGGCCGGCATGTACGGACGGTGATGAAGATGTCTCCAGTGAAATTCAGGACAGCGTTCGATGGACAGGGGATGCTTCAGTTCTTCAGAACTGATCTTGTGCTTCCGTACGTTGATGTACTGCGCACGTTTCGTCCATCGGCAACCTATCCGGGTTGGATCCCAAAAACTCATAAGCCTCGCCATGGAGGAGATTGAGCGGCATCGGTCCATCGATTCGCGTATATTTTTGGAGAAGCAATCGGTCGGGCGATCGCGCATAGGTACTCGTACCTGTTCGAGGAAAGTCCGGGCTCCAGTGAACAGGCTGCCAGGTAACGCCTGGGCGCAGGTGATGCGAGTCATCTACGACGGAAAGTGCCACAGAGAATAGACCGCCATCCTTCGGGACGGTAAGGGTGAAACGGTGGGGTAAAAGCCCACCGCGCTCATGGTAACATGAGCGGCACGGCAAACCCCAGCTGGAGCAAGGCCAAGCATGCGGCGAGAGGCGTTCACCTCGATCAAGACACCGCGGGTAGGCTGCTAGAGGGCATGGGTGACCATGCCATTAGAGAAATGATCGCCCGGATTATTTTCGTAATCCGACGGAACCCGGCTTATAGACCGATTGTTTTCCAAACGTGACAACCTCCGGCAGTGGATCGTCGGAGGTTGTCATTTTATCTCCCGGGAGGCCGAGCGATATATGATTTTTGCGGGTCGTAGTCATAGTACGGGCTGGCTTTTTGTGGCGTTTCTCGCCGCCGGATGCACCAGTGGGCCAACTTTGCAGCCGGTGCCACCGGCGCCCACGCCGGTCTCTCCAGAGAGCCAACCATCCGTATCAGTGACGCCGAGTGGTGGCCTTTGGTCATTCAACTACCATCTTGGAAGCGTAGGCTATCGAGTTGCGAGGAATGCAACAATTGTCCGATTGGACACTGCTGGTCAACGAGAGTCGTCTACCAGCAACAGTCACATCTTGCTTACGCTGGACTCCGCGGAACTGGGAGCATTTACCGCTCTCGTAGACACTTTCGCGACAACCGCACAGGGATTAGTTGGTCCGGCTCAACCTATAGAGCTGCCTGCGCAAATCTCAGGATCCTTCACGGCCGCTGGACTGACGCTAAACAGTCAGCCCGCTGGTGAAAAGTGCAAGCCAGTTTATTCAGCTCTCATCACTGATCTGTACAACCTGCTGGTTGTTTTCCCCGCGCAATTATCGCCGCAGCTTCGCTGGACAGATTCAGTGGAGGTGCAAGCTTGTCCGGCGGGTGTCCCAAGCTTATCGCACACGACACGATCATACACGGTAGCTGGGGAGGTCAGCTATCAAGGTCATCCGGCCTTAGTGGTTCAGCGAGTTGATACGCTTCGCGCTCAGGGCGAGGGTGGACTACAACAACATCCAATCTCTATCGATGCTCGCGGAACTGGGAGCGCGACTTATTACCTGGACACGGCGAGCGGACAAATCCTGCACGTGACACTTAATCACATTCTAACACTGGGTGTAACGACTTCGGCTCGTCGATCTCAGATCAGGGAGGATCTGAAGCAGGAATTCGAAATTGTTCGCTAATCGACAAGTCGGAGTGGCATCACGAGACACATGTAGGATGCTGGATCCTTCCATCCTTCCGGCTCAATGGTTGCGGCTCGTTCCGGTGCCTTGAATGTGAGGCGGACTTCATCGGTTGGTATGTAGCGCAGAATTTCCAGCAAGTAGCTCGCGTTGAAGCCAATATCGAGCTGATCACCAGTGTAGCGGATTGGCAGTTCGTCCTGCGCCTCACCGAGATCCGGGGTCTGGACACTGAACTTCAACATACCCGAATTGAATGAAAGCCTAATCCGGTGAGTCTGATCAGAAGCGATTACCGACATGCGCTTCAGCGCGCCTGCAAGCGCAAGCTTATCGGCAACAGCGACCTTATCATTGTCCTTGGGAATTACCTGCTCATAATTCGGGTACGGTCCCTCAATCAACCGTGTAAATACGGCAGTAAAGGGAGATCGAAACCCGATGTGGTTATCTCCTCGAGCAATTTCGAGCTCTTCCTCGGCAGGGAACAGTCGCCTAACCTGCTCGAGGGCTTTAGGCGGAACGATCAAATCGCTCGCCGGAGCATTCGCCGAATCAATGGGAATTTCCATCTTCGCCAACCGATGACCGTTGGTTGCGACCATCCGCATCTTATCCGGTCGCAATTCCCATAAAACTCCATTCAGAATCGGCCGACTCTCTTCACCCGAAACTGCAAATGAAGTATGTGATATCAACTGCTGCAGATCTCCTGATCGAATTCGCCAACTCTCATTGAAGCGAACCGCGGGAAAGGTTGGAAATTCATCCCGTGGTAACCCAAGCAGTTTGAAGCGCGATCTTCCGCACTCGATCGTTATCCGCTGTTCTCCGACCGCCCCGATTTTTACCGGCGCTGGAGGTAGTTCACGCGCAATTTCGGTGAGCTTCTTCGCTGGGACTGTTACCGCACCAGGAGCGTCAACATCAGCCATCACTTCTGTACTCACTGCGATATCAAGGTCCGTCCCGGATAGCTTGATCCCTTTATCGGTTGTCTCGATCAAAATATTAGCCAGGACAGGGAGTGTAGTCTTCGCTGGAATACTTGCAGCAACAGCTGCAAGCCCTTCCTGGAGCTTTTCGCGAGAGATCGTGAAGCGCATCCCTTCCCTCTGTTGGAATTTGCCGATGACGTACTAGTAGTCTCTTTTAAAGAGATTAAAAGCTAGTAGTCGTAGTAGGTTGTGTGGAGCTCTGGTGAATCGGTCTAACTTATGAAGACAGTAAGGTTTCCGCTACGCTATTTGATGTGTACTAGGATGTTGGCAAGTTGGGATGAAGGAGTCTCACCCTGTTGCATCAGGATGTTGTGGTTCTTTCCACACGGCCGAGCAGATTTGGTCTAAAACTTTCCAACATTTCGCGAAGGCGGTTTATTCGAACCTTAAGCTGTGGATCCTGGAGGAGAGATTCCTGAACCTTTTCAATGCTGTGAATCACAGTAGAGTGATCGCGACCGCCAAATGCATTTCCTATCTCTACCAACTGAGTTGCCAGGAGCTCTCTGGCGAGATACATGGCGATCTGGCGAGGCGTGGTGAGGTTTTTCGTTCTAGTTTTAGAACGTAACCCATCTACGGTTACGGCCCACTCCTTTGCAACGGCCTGCTGGATTGTAAGCATGTTGAGAGTTGTACTTCTTCCTCCTGGCTCAAATCCTTCGCTTGCTCGAAGCTTGTCTCTAAGAGCTTCACGTGCAACTTCGACAGAGATGTCTTTGTGCTTCAGTGATGCGTAGGCGAGAAGCTTTATTATCGAGCCCTCAAGCTCCCTGACGCTCGAGCGGACGTGCTCTGCGATAAAGTGGATGACATCGTCGGGAATTGTGAGCTCGAGCCTGTCGAGCTGGGCTTTCTGTTTAAGTATCGCCACGCGGTGCTCGAAATCCGGGAGGGTTATGTCCGCCACCATTCCCCACTCGAATCGACTTTTTAGGCGGTCTTCCAGGCCAGGGATTTCAGACGGCGGCCGATCGCTCGTAAGGACTATCTGGCGCCCACCTTCGTACAACGCGTTGAAAGTGTGGAAGAACTCTTCCTGAGTGGCTTCCTTACGTCCTTTCAGAAAGTGCACATCGTCGATGAGGAGAAGGTCGACCTCTCGATAGCGTCTTCGAAAATCAACAACCGTCCGATCTCCGATCGAGCTAATCAATTCGTTCATGAATTGCTCAGCTGCAACATAGGTTATTCGTGTGGATGGATTTCGGTTGAGCGTTTCGTGAGCTATTGCCTGCATCAGATGGGTCTTTCCGAGGCCGGTATCTCCGTAGATGAAAAGAGGATTATAGACTTTCCCGGGTGCTTGGCTTACACCGTGTGCTGCTGCCGCTGCGAGCTCATTCGATTTCCCAATTACGAACAGATCAAAGGTGTACCGTTGGCTAAGTGGCGGTGAACTGTTGCTATTGTGTGCTTGGTTTTGCTTCAAAGAGACGGCGGGTGGAGCGACAAAGAAATCCATCTGTGATCTCTTCTTTCGCTCCTCATGAACCCTAAAAACTACGCTCATAGGACGACCAAGGACTATTGGCGAGAAGCTCGACAACAGAGCCGCATGCTTGGATTCATTCCAGTCCGCTGTAAATTGGTCCGGTGCTCCTACAAACAGAGTGTTTCCTTCTATGGAAAGAGCATCGGTAGGCTCCAACCAGGCTTGAAAAGTCTGATCCGGGAGCTCCTGGCGGGCACGATCGAGTAGAAGTTTCCAAACTTCGGGAGGGCTCAGCGACATGACGCGCTACCGTAGCCGTTTTATGTGGAAAAGTCAAACGGCCGCGAAGTAGAGTGCCTCACGCGACTTGACCTATCTTCAATGCTGGGATAGTTTTACCGGCTCTCGACTGCATCTGATCTTATTGGTTTCAGGAGTATTGTAATGGGTAAGCCCACCTATCGTCCTCGTAACAAACGCCGCATTAGAACCCATGGCTTTAGGTTGCGAATGGCTACTAAATGGGGACGCGAAGTTCTGAGCCGCCGCCGCAAGAAGGGGCGGAAACGGCTTACCGTCCAACTGCCCTCAAAATACGCCGGCGTATAAGGTCTCTGGCTTTCCTCGTGGATGGCGGCTGACGAGAGAGGCCGACCTGGAACTGGTACGACGTGCAGGGAAGCGGATGCAAACCGAGTGTCTCGAAGCTCGGGTGTCTGCTTCCCTGTTGCTTCATCCAAGAGTAGGAGTGGTGGTTCCAAAACATGGGCGAAACATCGTCGATCGGAACCGCACCAAACGACGGCTACGAGAATTGATCCGGCTGCGGCTGTTGCCTGTAATTGGGCGGGTAGATCTTCTCGTGCGTGCGAAGCCCGAGGCGTATCGCTCATCCTTTGATGAACTTGGTCTGCAAATCGAAGCCATCGCCAACTGGGCTGCGGGAATCGCGGCACACTGATCATGCGTTCGGTCTTCGTTTTGTTGATTCGCGGCTACCAGCTGACAATCTCGCCACTCTTTCCAGCGAGCTGCCGTTACTATCCAACGTGTTCGGCCTACGCGCTTGAAGCCTTCAAGCGCCATGGGACGGCCAGGGGAATTCGACTGACTGTAAGTCGTATTCTCCGGTGTCATCCCTTTCGGCCGGGCGGTTACGATCCGGTCCCCTGAATGGATAAGCGTCTTATACTGGCCGCGTTTCTTTCACTCGTGGTCATTGCAGTTTCACAGCTGTTATTTCCCCCGGCCAAACCAACACCCGGTTCTCGCGTGTCGCCTGCCAGTGACTCGAGCGCTGGGCTGAAGAGCACCCAGTCGGCTGCCGCTTCGTCCTCGACGCCGAACGCGAATCTTCCCACTGCTCCATCGGTGACTCGCATAACTCCGGCAACGACGCAGGCAGGCAGTCGAGTCATAGCGGAGACCACGACGGTCACCACACCGAAGGCGATTTATAAGTTCAGCAACATCGGTGCGGCGCCGGTTTCGATCGTCATACGTGACTATCGGAACAGGTCCGCATCAGGGGGGCTCGTAGATCTGGCAGCCGAAGGCTCACAGCTGCTCGGATACCGACTCGTTACGCCGACCGACACCGCGGATCTTTCCCAGATTCCATTCGCTCCTTCCAAAGCGAGCAACGCAACGGGAGAGCAAACGTTGAGCTACGAGGCGTTCGTCAGGAATTATGCGGTGTCCATCACCTATACCATTTCACACGATACCGCGGCAAGCTACGTAATCGGCGTGAACGGACAGGTAAAGGGAGTGTCCGGACAGGCCTATCTGCTAACCGAGCTGCCAAGCACGCTGAGATCTGCTGAAGCAGACACAGTTGCAGACCATCGGAGCCTTGCCTACAGCTTCAAGCCTGAGAAGGATCATGCGCGGAGCGTTCTCTTCGGAAGCCTTGATCCCGGAGATAAAACTCTCGAGCCAGGTCCACTCAGCTGGGCTGCCGTAAAGAACAAGTACTTCGTCTTCGGGATTCTCGCGCCGCAGAACGGCACGCTGTTCAGTGAGGTGTCGCTGACCGGAGGTCCGCGTACATCCAAGGTTGCCACAACTGCCGCGGCGAGCGTGGTACAGGCGATAAAAAACGACGCCTTTGCATTCGACATTTATGCGGGTCCGCAGGAGTCCCAGCGTCTGGCGCGCATGGGTCGCGACTTCGATCACGTCAATCCGTACGGATGGCGTTTCCTTCAGAGCGTCGTACATCCAATTGCATCGAAGGTCATTCAGGCTCTCCTCTGGATGCACAACCGGCTCAACCTGAGCTACGGCTGGGTGCTGGTGATTCTGGGGATCCTCGTTCGGCTGGCGCTCTGGCCACTGAATCAGAGTACGATGCGGGCCAGTCTCAGGATGCAGGAGCTTCAGCCCAAACTGGCCGCCGCTCAGAAGAAGTACCCGGATCCGATACAGCAGCGTGAAGCAATAATGAAGGTCTACCACGACGCAGGAGTCAGCCCTTTCGCTGGCCTAACAGGCTGTCTGCCCGCGCTTCTGCCGATGCCGATCCTGTTCGCGCTTTTCTTCGTCTTTCAGAATACGATCGAATTCCGTGGCGTTCCCTTTTTGTGGTTGCACGACATCTCGATCAAGGATCCGTTGTACATCCTGCCGCTTCTGATGGGTGCGTCGATGTACGTGCTTTCCTGGATTGGAATGCGCAATGCTCCTCCCAATCCACAGGCGAAGATGATGGGGTACATGTTCCCCGTAATGATGACCGTCGTACTTCTGAACATGGCTTCGGGACTGAACCTGTACTACACGGCCCAGAACATTGCGTCGCTGCCGCAGCAATGGCTTCTGGCGCGGGAACGCGCAAAGATGCGTCCCGCCGGATAGTTATACATGCTGCGTGTCACGTATATTGGTCACGCAACGCTACTAATTGAGATCGGTGGAAAACGGATTCTCACCGACCCCAATTTCGACCCCGCACTGGGCAAGTTTCTTCCCAGAGTGAGCGCGCCGGGAATCGCGCTCGATGCACTGCCCAAGCTCGACGCGATATTGCTTACGCATGCTCATGCCGACCATCTCTCGTTCAATTCTCTCGACGCGCTACCCAACGACATCCCGCTGTTCGCACCGCCATCCATAGCGAAGTGGCTCGGGAAACAGGGCTACCGACACGCTGTCGCGGTCGCACCGGGTGAAGGCACGGAGCTGGAGGGCGTGACTATCCAGGCCGCCGCGGCGACGCACAAGGGAAACCGATACGGGGTCGACCGATGGCGCAGCGCGACGAATATGTACCTAATAGATACGAAAAAGGTTTCCTGTTTTTTTGCGGGTGATACTGCGCTCACTGCGGCTTCCACTCAGCTCGTGGACGACCATCTAGTAGCCCGAAGCCGGAAACTCGATGTGGCTCTACTGCCCATCGGGCATGCCCCGTGGTGGAAACCCGGTTTTCGCAAGGGACACCTCACCAGCTCCGACGCTCTCACACTGTTCGAGCGTCTGAAGGCGAGCTACTTCATTCCCTACCACTGGGGAACATTTAATCACGTGACATCTACCGCGTTCGATGCGATAGACCGGTTACGGGCAACTCTTCAGAGTCATCCACTTCATCCCGGAGTGAAGATACTGGAACCCGGCACGAGCTTCGTGCTTCCAACCAAAGCCTCATGATCTCGGGTGCGGCAGCCGGAGTTGCGCAACTCGAGGATACGATCGTCGCTGTAGCAACCCCAACCGGAATGGGCGCGCTGGCGCTCGTCAGGCTGAGCGGACCAGACGCGTTCACGATTGCGCAAAAACACGTCCGACCCTGGCCTTTGGAACCGCGTGTAGCTCAGTTGAGCATGCTCCATGACGCTGACGAGGTGCTCGATCGATCGCTGGTCACACTATTTCCGGCGCCAGGCTCGTTTACAGGCGATGACACCGTCGAGATTTCGACCCACGGCGGATATCTGGTGCCCGCTTCCGTCGTTGCCGCGCTGATTTCCTCGGGCGCACGGCAGGCGCTTCCCGGAGAATTCACCCGTCGGGCGGTATTGAACGGCAAACTGGACATTCTGCAGGCTGAGGCGATAGGTGACCTCATCGATGCGCGCTCCCGGTCAATGCAACACGCAGCCCTGGGCCAGCTTGATGGCGGACTCTCTCGGCGCCTCCAAGAGCTGAGGAATGATTTGGTCGGGCTCGAGGCGCTGATCGCTTATGACATCGATTTTCCTGAAGAGGACGATGGTCCTGTTCCGCGAGAGAAGATTCAAAGCAGTACCGCGAGCGTTATCGATTCCCTCGAAGCTCTCCTCGCCACCGCTCCCGCTGGTGAGCTGATCCGGGAGGGTGCTGTGGTAGTGATCGCGGGCCCACCAAACGTCGGAAAGTCATCGCTCTTCAATTCACTTCTGGGGAGATCCCGTGCGATCGTCACCGAATTGCCCGGCACTACCCGCGACGCTCTCGAAGCGGTCATCGACAGCGGCAGGTGGCCACTGCGCCTCGTCGACACCGCTGGCCTGCGGGACACGGTTGACCGGATCGAGCGCCTGGGAATAGAGGTGAGTGAGCGTTACCTCGCGGCCGCGGCCGTGGTCCTCGCATGCGCCGAAGATTCAGACGCTCTCGATGAAACGATCAAAGTGGTCGGCCACAAGACGAGGGCTCCGGTGATAGCCGTGCGAACCAAGGCAGATTTAGTAGCAAATAGAGACAACTTGGGTCGCGATCACGTCGTTTTTGTCAGCGCTCACAGCGGCGCCGGTCTCCAGCGCTTGCTCCAGGCGATCGACGATGCAATCGCTTCGGTGTACGGAGAGGCTTCTCCGGATCTCCCCATGCTCACGAGGGCACGCCACCGCCAGGCACTCGCCACTGCCCTCGCGGAAACGAGGCAGTTCCAGCAAGCCTGGCACGAGCAGCGACTTCCGGCACCAGTTGCATCCGTACACCTGCGGACGGCTGTTTATGCCCTCGAGGAATTGATTGGGGCTGTCGACGTCGAAGACGTTCTCGAACGGGTGTTCAGCTCGTTCTGCGTGGGGAAATAGCTCTCAGGCGGAAGCGGCGGCAGAGCTCGCGATCGATGTGATCTCGCTTGCGCTGGCGCGAACGGCCCACGAAAGCCCGCGTGCGTTTACCGCTGACTCGACCATTTTGGCGCCCAGAAAATAGCCGCTTCTCTCCGGGAAAACGTGGCGGTCAACGGTGCGCGCATCGTCGCTCATGCCGCCCGAGAGGTATCGCAGCCTGAGCCCAAGGCCTGCTCGGTCGAGATCAGCGTTGAGCGCCCTCGTCATCAATGGCTCGAGCTCACGGACACTCGCGTACTCGCGTCGGGTGTATCCGTAGTATTCCCACGCGGCGTGTCCGGGGCTCATGGCGCGTGAAGCGTGGGTGGCTAACCCTTCGTTGATCATGAGCTCGCGGAGCGAGGCG
>JBDTIV010000087.1:0-16867 GCA_039936175.1 Gemmatimonadaceae bacterium
TAGACGCTGTGGTCGATCTTGTCTCGGACCGGGGTTCGAATCCCCGCGCCTCCACTTTCACGAAGTTCAAAAGAGTCTAGCGAGGTCCAATCGGGCCTCGCTTTTCTCGTTTAGAGGGAGACAGGTAGAGCCTAATCGCGAGCGTCCGCACAAGCATTTGCATACTCTGAATCGGAATCTTCTTAATGGCGCCAGCCAGGTCAGTGCGGATCTAAGGATCTTGGCGACGTTGCCTCGAGGTGCTTCATTCCGACAAGACCCGCGTCCGGGCAGCAGCCTGGCCCACGCACCTCACCCCTTTTCGACTCTCGAGCTCAGCACCCTGAATTCCTGGAGTGCCCGCTCAAAGACGAGACACTCAGACACACAGAAAAAAAGCCCGGCGATGCGATCGCCGGGCTTTTCTATTACGGAAAAGCCTACTTACGGGCGGACCATTTAGAAACGTTGGTATCGAAAATCGACTGCTGCTGGGTGGTGAGGGCGGCGCGAATGTCTGTACGCTCCTGCGTCTGCAGCTGCGACAGCTGAGTCTGGAACGAGGCGTCCGACTCAGTGGTGCCATTCTTCTTAGCTGCCTTATCCGCGGCGAGCTCCGTCTTGCGAATGTCGCGATAGCTCGCGTCGTACTTCTTTTCGATCGCCTTGATCTGCTTTTTCTCGGCGGATGTCAGCTTGATGCCCTTCGTCAGCTGCTTCTGATCGCGCGCGGTGTTGAGCTGTGCCCGCTCAGTCTTGTCCGCGGCTTTATCCGCGGCACGGGCGGTCTTGTCAGCGGTCCTGTCGGCCGTGCGTTCCGCCTTGTCGGCGATTTTGTCAGCGCGGTTATCCTGGCGTACTGGTGCGCTCTTACCCATGACTACGGGCGGTGCCGGGTGCGGTGCCTTGCCCTGTGCGAACGAAAGTGAAGGCGTGGCGACAATGAGCGTCGCTACGACAATCTTGTGAATGGAGTTCATGACAACCTCGATTAGATGGGTGGACCGGCGGGTCGCTAGAATGACACCGGAGCTGGCTTGTACCCCACACTGGGCCGTCAGTTACGTCCCGTTGCGATCCGCTGCAAAATACACTGCAAGTTGGTGCCCCAGGCCACACCCGATGAGACCCAAAACATCCTTTAAGGGCAAGTCAACAGGTGCCGAGTCTCTTGCATGTCGTGCTTTTGGAGTAACCGCTGGTAGAAGATGCCCTGGAGCCAAAGACGTTTCTGAGGCGTCCAAAAGAGCCGTTCATCGGCGATAGCCCGGCAAAGGCGGTTCCAACGCCAACCGAAAATGTCCACCTAGGCGCGCCCGACGTGAGACCGCGATTTCCATCCAGCGCGAGTGTGAGTGGTCCTGCCAGGGCAATCGCTACGCCCCCTGCAATGGAGCGTGCAAGCGTCGCTGCGGAGTCAGGAGTCCCGATCTCAGTGCCGAATCCGATGCTTGGCGTCGCGCGCCCGAAGGACCGCGCGACGCCCATCTGCACCGACCCATTCCCGCTTGCCGCGGTGACCGGTTGCGACCCACTTGCCGAGACGTAGAGTCGATCCATGGGAGTGACTCGCACGGCGCCCCCCAAAAGGACGGAGCTCCGACCAATACTGAGAGCAGATCCAGATTGTCCCGTCGAGAGCAGGGTGGACAGAAATCCAACGACGATTGGAGACCCGGCCGCCCTGTCTCGCGCGTATTGCGCAGCTGCGGTAACGGGGATATCCGTGGGTCCGTTGGACGAAGATCTGAGGAGCGTCGTGCGACCATAGCCCGGCGCGGCACTCAGAGAAAGCCACGGTGTCGGCTGGTACTGAATGAGAACGCTGAAAGCCTGTTCGCTTCGCCCCCCAATGAAGTCCATGGCTCCGGCCGTGACGCCGGTTGCAAACTCGGGCGGCCGCTGATCGCTTTCGGCGATGACTGAATCGGCGTGAATCGACTTGGTTACTTGCCCACCGGCGGTTGCACAGCAATCGAAGACGGCAAACACGACCAGTGTTGCGAGAATGAACGGAGTTGTGCGCATGACTGAAAGACTGCTTTATGTAACGGGACGTCACCAGAACCGTCGCCAGATTAATCACGCCGCCACCCGGTTTGGTAATACGTTCGCCTCCACTAAAGAGTAGTTCCCCGTTGTTCGGCGGCGTCCCAAAGAGGACGCCGCTTTGCTTTTCTCATAGGGGGAACTTCTCCGCCGCCATTCTTGACCATTCATCGCAATCGGGCTACCATGGGGTCATCAATAGGGGTCATCAATAGGGGTCATCAAAGAGCCCAATCCATCATGGTAAATTCCTGCCAAAGGGAGAGGGTCGATGGGACGACTGAGTGGGAACGGTATTGTTGGTTTGATTGCAACACTTCTCGCGGGCTCGTCGTTCGCGCAGACCTATCCGGTGCGACCCGATCCTGTGAACCCGCCTCCAGGTTCGTGCACGGCGTTGAAGGCCTATGTGGCCAACGACGGCGTCAAGGATTGCAACCGCACCTCTTACCCCGGCGACTGGGGAGTCACTCGGTGGACTCTTTTCTATCACCGCCTCACGTATGCCGATTTGCTAACCAATATTCAGCGAGGAAGCATAAAAGCATTCGATGTTGTTGATCGCACGAGGCCAGGCCCAGCGGGCACGGATTGGGACTTCTCCGAAGCGGCAAACAACTTTCGTTTCTCGTTAAGCGTCGCGCTGGATCTAAACAGCATTGAGTGGACGCATCACTTCAAGAAGGATTCGCCCTGCGCGAGAGAATGGCTACGCGTTAAGGCGATCATTCAAAGTCACGAGCGACACCACGCGCGGGACTTCGAGCGCACTGTAAAAGCGGAAAACACGGCAATCGAGAAAGAACCGCGAATCACAGCTCACGGAAAGACGCGTCAGGAGGCCGACGTCAGATTGGTTCGAGCAGTATTCGCTATGTTCACTCGACATCGAAATCGGCTTATAGCAAAGATAGAAGAGGAGACCAACGCCCTCGACGCCAAGGAACGAGAACCAGGAATGAATTGCGCGCTCTGCGGTAAGATCCCGGTTTCCGGAGTCGAGATTGTTCCGAGCGGGCGTGACCAGGAGGGACGCCCGGTAACCAACACCCAAACGATCTCAGGCTTTTTTGCGGCGAGCCCTACGAGGATGCCTGGACAATCACCACAAATTGGAAGGTAAAAGCGGGCAGTCGAATTGGTCTCGACCAGACCGCCCGGGCTTACGACAACGCGCACTGCTTCTCTCCGAGGGCCTTTATTGGTAACTGCATCTATTCGGCGGGGCCTTCTGCAGGCGAGATCATCCGGACGCCAACGCTGACGACATCGTCAGGAACGGTCGACGGACTGAAGAACCGCATCGCCCAGATATACGACGGTGGGACCTGCCAGAAGTAAAGTTGCGGACCAGAGGAGCGGGATGGAACAGGAACCCTGCCGAGCTCGCGCTAGACGCGCCCGGGGCAAACTGGGGAGCTGACCTCGACGTGAGTGACAGAGGAACAACTTCCCTCGTCATGCCCCGCCTCGAATTTGATGAAGCCTGGAAGGCTCGCGGACTGCTCCCCCACTCGCGGGGACAGAGTTCTCAAGGTCGCAATCACGCCTTAATCGCCACGGATCTTGGTCGCGCGGGTGATCACCCACAGCAGCACGAGTCCGATGGCCATCATCATGAACACGCGAGTCTCCAGGGCAACGAAAGAGCGACCCTGCGCCGCAGGAAGGTTTTGATATATCGTGGCCGAATCCACGGCGTACAGCACGAAAAAAGGCACGCCGAGGACCAGGGCGCCGAATCCGCACAACCGGAGAAGCTTGAGGATCCTCGTATGGCGCCGCACCTTTGCGACAAGGAGGATTCCCACTGCGGCCGCTCCGATCATCGGGGCTTCGACTATGAGCAGACCGCTACTGATGTGCCGCCACGGCAGGAGCGACGGGTTCGGCGGCCAAGCCGCGAACATAAAACTAAGGCCCGGGTCCAGCACCACGAGCAACGCCAGAAGGTAGCCCGGCGTCGCGAAGACGGACCCCCTCGACGCCGACACGGCGGTCGCTTCGCTCAAGCGCCCCTCTGCTTGGCGGAGGATTGGCGAAGCGGGACCAATGTGGATTCCCTGCGGCGCGATTCCTTCTTCCCGCGATCCTTCAGCGATGCCCACCCGAGCATGCCCGCGACAATAGCCGCGTAGAGCAATACGAGCACAGTGCGCACCAGACTAAGGTCGAAACCCCCGAGCTGGCCCGTTCTAACGGTGTGCCGGAGTTGGAGTCCGTCGAGCGAGATCGTGACTGCCAGCATCGCCAGTGTCGGCGCGAGCAGCAGGCTCAGCCCGCCGAGGACTCCCTGGACCGCTCGGTGCTCGAGGAGACTGGCGGACACGATCGCCGTGAAGAGGCCGATCACAGGGAGCGTTAGCCGCTCCTCGAGAAGTCCGATAGACACGTAACGCCATTGCGGGACGTCTACGTGCATCGGCCAGACGATAATGATCCATTGCGAGACCGGCCCCACGACCAGGAGGACGGCCAAGAGGTAAAGAACCCAGGCGAGAGCCCGCAGGTCCTTCAGATTCGGGTTCGTTGCCACTTGTCGGTCTCCGCATCCCGAGAAGTCTCGGGATGCACTCAGCTTCAGCCTAGTGCGGAGATGGTCCGGCGCCGGAAGCGCCACGCCCCGCCCATGCCCGTCAAGCCTGTGGCCAGGAGCAGTAGAGTCCCCGGTTCGGGCGTAGTCGTCGTCGACCCGCCGCTAAAGCCGGCGCTGCCGAAGTCGCTTTTGCCGGAGCCAAAGTCGCCACCGCCGGAGCAGTCGTTTGAGACAATGTTGTTATCCAGTGTCACGGCACCATTGAGGGCGATTGCTCTCCCACACAAGATCTTCGCGCCGGTCGTCAGCGTTATGCTCGCGCTGGCGAGAATATTCCCTTGGAATACCGTGCCCGTCCCGAGAGTCGCAGAGCTACCGACCTGCCAATAGACTCCGTTTGTTGAGCCCCCATTAATCACTGACACGGTCGCGCCACTAGCGGTCGTGAGAGTGCTCCCGATCTGGAACACGAACTGGGCATTTGGGTTGCCCTTGAAATTGAGCGTGAGATTCCCTGTCAACTGGGCTGATGACGAAAAGAAATACACGCCCGGCGTGAGTACCATACCGCCCAAGTTCTGGCCCGTCAGATTGGTGGTGACCGTCATCGCGGCAAGGCCATTGTAGGCGTTCAGGGCATCGATTTGCGCCTGCTTCGCGACGCCGTCAGTTTGATGTACGGTTCCTTGGAGGGTGATAGTCTCCTGGCCAGTGATCGATGTGCCTGGATAGACGCCCAGATTACCCTTGATCGTGGTTGCCCCGGTGTTTGTGACGCCAGAGGCCCCGAGGACGCCGAAGCTCTGCGCCGATCCCAAAGTCTGCGCTACAATCGCAGACGGGTTAACGAGGAGCGCCGCCAGAGCCAAGCCCGCGAAAGGAATTGTCTTTCGAACAGCCGTCTGTGGTCTCGGTGCTTGCAATGAAGTTGAACGGCGTGACATGTCTCGTCCCCCGCGAAAAGTAAACCTTTCAAGACCTCGCATCCGCGTCGCGGGCTTTCCGAAGCGCGGGGAGCAGATTCTACTGCAGAGCAAGAATCGTGCGTACCGAGGCCCTATGGCACAAACGCTATGTCCCATCCTGCCGCCGGGCCAAGGGTTTGGGTCTGGCCGTTCTTTCTGCCGCGGGCACGTTCCACACCTCGGATACCGTCGTGGTGAACAACGGCACAACCGACCTCTTCGTGAACGCCGCAGCCGAAAAATCGCACGTGCGTCGCCGGGTGCGGGACCACGACAACCCCAGAGCCGGCAAGTCTCGCGCTGTTTGCGACGGGCCTACTCGGGCTCGGCGGACCAGTTTCTCACGCTGGCGCCGTCGCCGGGGAATCTGAACCCAAGAGGTTGTGAGCTGACCCAGTTGGTACCGAATCTTCAGAGGGCCCTGGCTACAACGCAGCGCTCTGTTGTATCCTCGAGCCGAGCAGAACGAATCTTGCTACCTGTGCCTTTCGTCGATGAGCGGGAGATCCTGGTGGAAAGCAGCGCACAATCCCCAAGTAGCCTTCCAGGCTTCGCCGGACTTGTCACTAGGCCGTCGCGGGCGAGGCTCGCGCTTGACGCGAACGCGCGCTTTCTTCCCGCGCTCGCTACGGCAGTAGCGTTTCTCGCGCTCTTCTGGCAGCCGCTGACTCTCCTTGCTCGGGACTGGTGGCAGCTGCCCGAGGCCGGCCACGGGCTGCTGCTCGCTCCCGCGGCCGCATGGCTGGCGTGGAGATCGGGCATCCGCGGCGATGCTACGCCGAATCGCGGTCTTGGAATCGCCATCCTCGTCGTTGCCGTGTTCATTCGCTACCTTTCCGGTCTCGCCGCCGAGCCGTTCACAATGCGCGAGTCGATCATACTCGCGCTCGCCGGACTCACGGTTTACAACTATGGATTCCGCCAACTTCTCGGGTGGTGGCTTCCGTTCACACTCGCCGCTCTCACGGTGCCGTTGCCCGAGCTCGTGACGCAACAGCTCGCGCTACCGCTCCAGTTCGAGGCATCACGAATCGGGGCGAAGCTGCTCGCCTCGCGGCACGTGCCGGTGCAGCTCGCCGGCAACATTATAAGGTTGCCTGGCCGCGAGCTGTTCGTGGCCGAAGCCTGCAGCGGGCTGCGTTCGCTCACCGCGCTCATAAGCCTCGGCGTTCTCATTGGCGGCATCGCGCTTCGTTATCCCCTCTCGCGACTCGTGCTGCTGGCGCTGGCGATACCGGTGGCGATTCTTATCAATGGAGTCCGCGTGTTTCTCACCGGCTTTCTGGTGTATTTCGTGAGCCCTTCGTTTGGCGAAGGCTTCATGCACATCACCGAGGGCTGGCTGTTGTTCATCGTGTCCTTCGTGTCGCTCGGACTGTTCGCATGGACTTTGGCTCTGGCCGAGCGGCGGCTGACACGAGTGAGACCACGGGAGCCCCAGACAGCTGGCTCGAGTGAGGACGCGCATGCCTAACATGAGGCCGTATCTTCCGGCCGCGATTCTCGCCTTGGGAGTCTTGCTCGTCGCCGGCGCGAGGGGACAGCGACCCGTTCAGCTCGCCGGTCCCATCGACAGCGTCCTGCCCGCGGTCGACGGCTACCGGGTAAGGGATCAGAAGATCGGCGACGAGGAGCGTCGCGTCGCCGGAATGTCGAACTATGTCGCTCGAATGTATTCGCGCGACTCGATGGTTGCGTTCACAATCCTCGTCTCCTACTACGATCGCCAGACGCGCGGAGAATCGATCCACTCTCCGCGCAACTGTCTTCCCGGCGCCGGGTGGGAAGTGCTCTCGGGAGGAACGCAGAGCGTGACGGCGAATGGTGCGCCATATACCGTGAACAGATACATCCTAAAGAACGGTCCCACCCGAGCGGTCGTGTATTACTGGTACCAGGGAAGAGGTCGTGTGGTCGCCAGCGAATACGCCGTCAAGTGGAATCTCCTCAAAGACGCCGCGTTTCGCGGACACACCGAGGAAGCCCTGGTGCGCGTGGTCGTTCCCGTGCAGGCATCGGCGGCGGACACCGAGCAGCACCTCGAGGCAGGACTGGCGAGCGCGAGCGCGCTCGGCAGCACAATCGCCGGTCGATTGATCGGAGATGTCGACCGGATTCTTCCCCGCCCCGGCGCAGCCTAGCGATTTCCAGCGCGTCCACTACCCGGAAGCTCAAACAGAGAAAGCGAGGTCCAAACGGAATCTCGCTTTTCTCGTTTTCAGAGGGACATCGGTCGCCCATCGTCGGGCCAGGCACGAAAAGAAAAGCGGGGGCGGCCAAAGCCGCCCCCGCTTCCTGCATTGGAACTGTCGCCTTGAACTAAGGACCAACGACGCCTAGCGGGCACTTCGAAGGTTTATGGTGCGGTCAGCGTGAAGATGATGGGCATGCTGTAGCTACCTGGCTGATTGGCGGCGTTCGTGAATCCCGCGGGGATGACTGTCTTGAAAAACGCTTGCGCTGCGGTTCCACCGCTCGCTGCGGCACCCGACGTCATCAAAACGTCAGACGCCGTGATGGCGACGTAGCTGCCTGCCACAGCGTTCGACCAGGTTAGGTCAGCGATTGATTTGACGCCGGCAAAGCTGCCCGCGTAGGTCCAGTTGGTCGCATTGCCAGATCTGATGTTCAAGCTCCAGCTCCGATTGGCCTTGACCGTGAATGTCGGGCCGGCATCCGAGATGGTGGCACCGACATCAACTTGATTGGCGGTCGGAGAAGTCAGAGACGTGGTGGTTGCACTCATGTCGAGCTTGACGAGCGCACCTATGTTCAAAGTGGTCGTATTGGTCGTGTTGCAGGTGCCAATACCACTGCACTGAGCGCTGGCTTTGGCCCCTGAAAGTGCGAAGATGAGACCGATCGAGAGTAGGGCAGGGGCGATCTTATACACCTTGCGTCTCCCGTGATTCATGGGGTTTGCTCGCGCAGCCCGGCTGGTCAGCAGGATTGCTCTCTTCTATCTATTGACTCGGAGGAACGCCTTGGGTCACGCCAAAATGCTCCAAAACGGGGATTATTTTGAGCCATGCGAACGGGCGGGGAGCCCATGAGGGCTCCACCCTGGATCAGTAGGCGATCCGTATCTGGAAAAGACGGTCGATTCCGTTCACATCACTGCTCCGAACATCCTTCCCACGAGCGCGGTGATCGCCATCGCGAAAGCGCCCCAGAAGGTCACCCTCACCGTTCCGCGTATCACGCCCGCTCCGCCCGCCCGTGCCGCCAACGCGCCCAGGGTCGCCAGGAAGATCAGCGACAGGATGGACACGGCAACGATCAGATTGCCGATCGGAACGACCGCAGCAGTGACAAGGGGCAACGCTGCGCCAATCGAGAAGGTCGCGGCTGATGCCAACGCTGCCTGAACCGGCCGAGCGGCCGTCGTGTGGGAGAATCCCAATTCGTCGCGCGAGTGTGCGCCGAGCGCGTCATGCGCGGTCAGCTGCCGGGCGACTTGAAGGGCCGTGGCCGCATCGAGGCCGCGCTTCATGTAGATGCCCTGTAGCTCGCGCAGCTCGAGCTCCGGAGTCGCGCTGAGCTCTCGCTTCTCCAACTCCAGGTCGGCCCTTTCAGTATCGGCTTGTGAGCTCACCGAGACGTATTCTCCCGCAGCCATGGACATCGCACCGGCAACCAAACCGGCAATACCTGCTATCAGGATGTTGGAACGGCCCGTGTTCGCGGCGGCCACGCCGACCAAAAGGCTGGCGGTCGAAACTATTCCATCGTCGGCGCCGAGTACGGCGGCCCGGAGCCATCCGATCCTTTCGCCACGATGTCGTTCCGCTAATATGGGTTTGGGCATTGTCCCAATCTATTGCGCCCGTTGGCCGCAATGGCCAGGAAGTGTACGCTGAGGTCCCTTTTGCGCCTCGAATTGGTGTGACTTAGGCCTCATTTCGGCGTCAAGTATTCACAGGAGCAGCCATCAAAATGTCGACACCGATCTTGTCTGCCGAAGGTCTAAATTCCGAGCGCTGGGACACCATCAAACGGGATATCACGAAGCGGCTCCGCCGCATCTGCGCGGCATTACCCGACGCCGATTTTATCCTGCTGGTCGATTCGATGGTGGCGACGCAGATGAAGGGCGAGCACCGAAAAAATCGGGCGCTCGGTCCGCACTAGGGCGACTTTTTCTCGTCCGCAGGGTCCCAAGTCGGCCCACAAGTAACGACGCGCTTCGCGATACGGCACCATTCCGCGACCTGTCCATCGTTCGCGCTCATCCAGTTGACCGGTACGGGGGCCAGCCTTCGCTTTTCGCCGTTACTGGCAAAACAGAGCCAGCCCGAGCTGTACTCGGATGAAATGGAGCTCCGGGCTCCGGACCGCAATCGCCTGTCGCCGAGCACGCGCTGCTCGATGAGGAACACCGCGTTCTCCACGGGAGAGCGGCGCTCCAGCCTCCGCCGCTCAATCGAGGACGGGTGCACCAGCCAGACTTCCCAGATCCGCCCTCTGGCATCGGGGAACATTCGATATCCGGAATTTTTGGCGGTATGCATCCTATTTCTCCTCCGGTGTCTCGTTCTCTTCGGACCGAGTGCCGCCGGGAACCGTGGCGTCCACAAGACTGCTTCTTCCCGGGCCCTTCGCTTCCCATGCAACGGTCAGAGTGCCGTCGTTTTCAAGTATTACCGCGTCCACATCCTCGACCCTGGTGATCCCTTTGCCTCGGATGGCCGCTCGTACTTCTTCCTCTGTCACGCGCTCCCGCTTGAGCGCGCGGGGAATGAATTCTCCGCGCGAAAGCAGCAATGTCGGCTCCCCATTGATTATGCGCTCGGCCAGGGGCCACCGCGCCGCAAGCTCCGCGAGCCCGACCTGCACACTGATCAGCGAAATCAGAGCGGCCATGCCGTTGGCGAATGTAACTTCCTGGAACATGATCATCGATGCGAACACGGATCCGACGGCCACGACGAACACGAAATCGAAAACGTTGAGGGCGGAAAGCGTGCGTTTTCCGGAAATCCGAAGCATACTGATCAACGCGACGAAGCCGATGATCGAGATGCTCACGGTGCGGCCTACGCTGTACCAGCCGTCAAAGAAAATAGGGGAATGGGGGATAACCGGGGGAGCCATGGGTAATCGAACACGGGTGGTCTGCAGCGGGTAGCTATAGCAGGGATCGCGCCTCTCCTCATGGTATATTCATCCGCAATGAACAAGCTCGGTTATCTGCTTCTTTTTTTCCTGGTTGGAGCCGCGGATCAGCCGCCAACGCGAACCATTGCGTTCGGGGAGGCGGTGCCGATGCGCGCCTTCAACAGCGCACGGCCCGCGTCCATTCGCCCGGTGCGATGGGTGGTCGTAGGCGGACGCGCCGTACACGAAGTGGTAGCCGGACGCACGACACCCGTCACCATCCGCGCGGATATTGCGCCGGGCTGGCACATCTATTCGCTGACACAGAAATCCGGTGGACCGATCCCGCTGCGAATCACCTTGCTCGCGCCTGAAGACGTGGTTGTCCGCGGCATCATCAAGGCGCCGCAACCCGAGCGCGAGTTCGACCAGAACTTTGGAATCGAGACCGAGCTTTATTCGGGCAGCCCGCTGTTCACAATACCCGTGGGCATCCCCGGCAGCGCACAGCCGGGCACTCGGAAAATTCAGGTCGCGGTCCGGTACCAGGTGTGCAGCGACAAGCTTTGCCTGCCAGCGCGCACCGAAAAGCTCGACGCGACGCTCCACATAAGGGGCAGAGGTTGAACGCAGGATTTCTGTGGCTTGCGGTCAGCACGGGGATCCTCTCGTTGCTCACACCGTGTGTTTTTCCCATGGTCCCCGTCACGATCGCCTACTTCTCGGCTCCTGAGAGCGATGGCGCGTCCAGGATCAGACGTCCGCTGCTGTTCGGACTCGGTATTGTCGCAACGTTTACGATACTCGGTCTGGCACTCGCGGGGATTTTCGGGGCGTCGGGACTGAACCGCTTTGCGTCGGACCCTTGGGTGAACCTGGCTCTCGCCGCGCTGTTCCTGCTTTTTGCGGCGAACCTGTTCGGGTGGCTCTCGACGCCGGTTCCATGGCGACTCGTGAACGCCGCAGACCGCGCGTCACGCGGAGCCACGCCGGGCAGCTCGCTCGGCGCACTCCTCATGGGAGCGACGTTCACGCTCACTTCGGTTACGTGTACCGCTCCTTTTGTGGGCACGCTACTCGTTCTTGCGTCGCAGGGATCGTGGACGACTCCGATGGTCGGAATGCTGACCTACTCCACGGCGTTCGCATTGCCTTTCGTTTTGCTGGCGCTGGTCCCGCGCTCGGTGTCGAAGCTCCCTCGCGCCGGCGAATGGATGCAGACACTCCGCGTAATGATCGGCGTGCTCGAGGTCGGAGCGGCAATCAAGTTCGTGGCGAACGCGGACCTCGTGGTCGGATGGGGGATATTCACGCGGAACGTCGTCCTGGGGTCATGGGCGGCGCTGGCGCTTGCCGCGGCTCTCTACCTCGGTCGCAATGCGAGGCACGGCGTGCAAAGGCAGCAGGGAATCGTGGGGACATCCGTCGCTGTTGGGGCGACTCTGCTGCTGGCTGGGTGGCTGCTTTCGGGATTGAACGCAAGACCGCTCCCGCAGATCGAGGCGTTCCTCCCACCATCGTTGCCGATCGCCGGGATTGCTTCAGGCGTCAATCAGCCTTCGACTTGGATCCTCAACGACTACCCTGGCGCGCTCAAAGCCGCGCAATCGGCGGGGAAGCCCGTGTTCGTCGACTTCACCGGATACACGTGCACGAACTGCCGGTGGATGGAAGCCAACATCTTCAGCCGACCTGATGTCGGCGCGGAGCTCGGCAAATTCGTTCTCTCCCGGCTTTACACCGACGGCGACGGAGAGATGTACGAGAAGCAGCAGGCTTTCCAGGAGACGACCTTCGGAACCGTGGCGCTGCCGCTGTATGCGGTGATCGCCCCGGACGGAACGGTCCGCGCGACCTTCAGCGGTCTCACCCGCAATCCCGCGGAATTCATCGCGTTTCTAAAGGGTGCGCGCGCGGCGAGGGTGGCGAGCCGCTAGCGTTTCCGGGGCGGCGGTGGGGGAGCGACGCCTGCCTTGTCAGCTCGCTGCAGTACCTCTTCCGCGGTCGAAAGCGGACCGTGGTGTGCCTTCCTCTCCTCCTCGATCTTCTTCGCGATTTTCTCGGTTTCCTGATCTTTGTTGCCGCGGCGAAATATGAATTCCGGCGCGAGCGCAACGCCGAGTAGCGTGAGTGGGAGAATCTGAATGGTCTGTATCAGCAGGGAAACGGCGATTGCATCGTTCTGAGGGACGCCGAACTCGCCGGCGGTCAGCGCGTAAACGAACTGAAAGAATCCGACGTTGCCGGGCGTCGCCCGAACTATCAACCCTACGTTGATACCGAGGAGACAGGCGAGACTTCCGGCGAGCGGGATCGGGACGTGTGCCGCGGCGGCCGCTAACTGGAAGGTCCACAGCTGGCAGGCCCAGGCGAGAAGTGAGAGCGCCATCGCCGCGAGAAAACGGGGTCCGGTTGCGAGGCGCCCGGCGGTTGCACCGAAGCTCTTGAAATACGCGCGGAATTTTCCCCACCACGTGCGCGGCCTGGCACGCCGCTCGGGCACGTGCTCTGGTTTGATGTGCCTCGTCGCGTAGACGAAAAAAATCATCGATAGCACGATCGCCGCCAGGGTGATCTCCGCTGGAAGCTTCCACCGGTCGAACTGTGGCGGCAGCCGGAAAGCGAGCACTCCGAACACGAGCAGCATCACGAAGCCGATCGGATCGAAAAGTTTTTCCAGCGCCACCGACGCCAGGACGGTAGAGCTGGAGACTCCAGTCACGCGCGAGACGAACACGACTCGTGCCGCATCGCCGCCATTTGCAACGAGGACATTGTTCAACCCCGCGCCGGCGACCGTCGCGCGGATGGCCAGCGGGAGCGACTTGATTCCGATCGGCCGGAGAAAGAGCCACCAGCGCACTCCCTTGAACAGCACCGAGAGGATGTTCACGCCGATCGCGGCAGCGAGAAGTGGGAGCGATGCGTGCCGCATCGAATTCCACGCCTGGTGCCAATTGATTTTTGTGGCGAAGTAAATGAGGAAGACGAGAATGACCGCGGAGAGTGCCCAGCGGATTCCCTTCTTCAGCTTGGGGCTCATTCAGTCGGCAGCATCGCGAATTCGTATCCCTGATCGCTGAGCCTGTCGATGATCTGGGGGAGCGCAGCGGCGGTCTGCAGCCTGTCCCCGTCGGGATTGTAGCCGTCGCCATCGTGCAGCAAAACGATCGAGCCCGGCGTTACTCCTTCGATTGTGCGGCGAACGATCTCGTCGACTCCGGGGCGATCGCTGTCCCAGACACCGAGCGACCACCCCACCGTGCGCTCACCGTACGATCTCGCGATCGGAGTCGTCCAGGGACTCCGGAATCCGTGCGGCGCGCGAAAATAGCGCGGGGCGGGCGCGCCAGCGCGTCTGATGGCACGAAGGCCCAGTCGGATATCCCGATTTACATAGAACGGACTCTTGAAGTGAAGCTTCCTGTGGAAATAGCCGTGATTGCCCAGCTGATGCCCCTCGTGTGATATCCGTCTTACGAGCTCGGGCCAGCGTTCGGCGTGGCTCCCCAGGATGAAGAAAGTGGCGCGGACACCTTTCTCAGCAAGCGTGTCGAGTATGCGTGGTGTGGCGCCGGGGTTCGGGCCGTCATCGAACGTCAGCGCAACCACTTTGCGATCGCTCTCGATCTTGGCCAGTGCCGGGCCGAAGAAGGGGCTGTTGCGATGGAAGGCACCGTGCGCGGCTCCGCCGATGACTGAAACCCCTAGTGCTGCATATGCGATCATTCGTCTGCGTTCCTGCCCAGCACCGCCGTGTAGATGTCCAATACGGCTTCGGTCACCTTGGACCAGGAGTAGTTTTCCGCCTCCTGACGTCCTCGTTTTCCGAGTCGGGCTCTAAGGGTCTCGTCGTCCAGAAGTCTCACCAGTGCATCCGCGAGATCTTCCGTGTTTCCACAATGCACCATTAGTGCCTCTCGCTCGTGCTTCACCACATCGCGGAAGCCGTAGATGTCGGAGCAGACTACGGGGGTCTCACAGGCCATTGACTCGAGTAGCGTGATACCGAACGAAGCTTTCGTGGTCGGGCACGCGTACATCGCGCTGTGCGCGTAGTAGCTCGGTCGCTCATGCAGGACTGAGCCGACGAACGTGATGTCGGGGTCGCCACCGGCAGCCCGATAGTAATGCTTGCGCAGCGGACCGTCGCCAACGACGACGAGCTGGGCCTCACGGTTTCTGCCGCGGATTTTCTTGAAAGACTCTATGAGGGTGGTCAGACCATTCCGCGGATCGAAGCGTCCAAGAAAAAGAATGACGGGAACGTCGGTGCGAAAGGCGCCGGGGCGGGGAACGTGCGGATGAAAGACGTCGGTGTCGATTCCGTTGGGGACGATCGTCCAGTTCGCCTCAAAATATCGATTGAGCGCGATCGTGGTCGAGTGGGAGACTGCTATCGCCGCGTCGAGCTTGTCGAGCCGCTTCTGGAAATATCGATTCGCCACGGCGTATCCGATCGAGCGATCGAAGTACGTGTGAAAGGTGCCTACGACGGGGCAGTTCGCCTCTTCGATGGCAAGCACCGGAAGAACCGGACTTAGGGGGGAGTGAACGTGAATAATGTCGTACTGCCCGAGACTGAAAACGCGCTTGAGATCCTTCCGGAGCTCGAAGCCCCACGTGAATCGCGCCTGTGAGCCGTTCGCGTAGATCGGCTGACTCTTACCGATCCGTATGACGTGCGGCTCGTAGCGCGCGCCAGGAATGTTCGACGTGATGATGTCGACCTGGTGTCCGTACCGGCGTGCCTCGCGAGCGAAGAAGTGCACGTGCTCGCAAATGCCGCCGAGGTGCGGATAATAGTACTCCGTGACGAGCGCGATTCTGAGCGGACGCGCGTGTTGCACGTGGGCCATCGGGAGCGATGCCGCTGGCATCAGCTCCAGCCTTCGGGCGTGCCCGAGCCTACGCTTCAAGAGCGGCATGAGCTGCGGCTAACCGCGCGATTGGAACTCTGAAGGGGGAGCATGAGACATAGTCGAGACCCAGTGAATGACAAAAAGCAATGGAGCGCGGCTCGCCGCCGTGCTCCCCGCAAATGCCCACCTTGATATTAGGACGAACCTGCCGGCCGTCCTCAACAGCCATCCGTACGAGTCTTCCTACCCCCTCGGTGTCAAGTATCTGGAACGGATCGTCCGCAAAGATACCCTTATCAATGTAAGACGGAAGGAAGCGACCCGCATCATCGCGGCTCAGCCCCAGTGTCGTCTGCGTGAGGTCATTTGTTCCAAATGAGAAGAATTGTGCCGACTCCGCGATCTTCCCCGCGGTCAAAGCGGCACGCGGCAGCTCGATCATGGTGCCGATCAGATAGGGGATTTTCTCTCCCATTCCCCCAAGCACCCGCTTCGCGACATCCTCGATAATGGCCTTCTGATTGTCGAACTCCTTCACCGTCGAGACGAGCGGGATCATGATCTCCGGCTTCACCACTATCCCACGACGCATCGCTCGTACCGCGGCCTCCAGGATGGCGCGGCCCTGCATTTCTGTAATCTCCGGGTAAGTAATCCCGAGGCGGCATCCGCGATGCCCGAGCATCGGATTGGTCTCGCGCAGTGACTCGATAATCCGATTCAGGTCCGCGCGAGGGATGTCCAGAGTGCGCGCGAGAAGCTTGCTCTCTTCTCCGCCGTGTGGCAGAAATTCGTGCAGCGGCGGATCGAGCAGACGGATCGTCACGGGCAATCCGTCCATCGCCTCGAAGATTCCCTCGAAGTCCGCGCGCTGCATTGGAAGAAGCTTGTTCAGTGCGCGGCGACGACCACCCTCTTCGCGTGCAACGATCATCTCGCGCATGGCTGTGATGCGGTCGCCCTCGAAGAACATGTGCTCGGTTCGGCAGAGTCCGATCCCTTCCGCGCCAAAGCTTCGAGCCTGCCGCGCATCGCGCGGTGTATCGGCGTTTGCGCGCACGCGAAGGGTTCGCACCTCGTCCGCCCATCCGAGGAGCTCGGCGTACGACTGATATACCGGCGCCTGCGACGCGTGCAGCGACCCGTTCGTGACGCGGACGACTTCGCTCGGAATCGTGGAGAGATCGCCGGCGAACACGCGCCCCGTCGCGCCATCGAGAGTCAGCCAGTCGCCCTCGGCGATGTGCGTCCCGTTGACGTTGAAGGATCTGCGCTCGAGATCCACTTCGATCTCCTTGCACCCGACAACCGCGCACTTTCCCATCCCGCGCGCGACGACCGCGGCGTGGCTCGTCATGCCACCACGCGCTGTGAGAACG
>JBDTIV010000088.1:0-12560 GCA_039936175.1 Gemmatimonadaceae bacterium
TGGCGTCGTTGAACCACTTTACTTTGCCGGTGGTACGCATGTTCGGTACATCCTCATTCAATTGTGTCGGAGTGCCGTGTGTGCGGTACCGAGCCGACTACTGTTTGTTCGCGGCCGAAATGGCCGCTCTTGCCCGCCAAAAAACCAAAAAAGACCTGGCTTACTACCCAGGTCCCTCAAAAGTTCGCTGGCGCTGAAACGCAATCGTTGCGTCTCTCAGGGTTTAAACCTAACGCTTCAATGCTGCGCAGTCAATAAAGATGCGGAATTACCCGATCCTTGCATGCTCATGCCGGCCATGAGTGCTTGTTCAGTACCAGCGACGAGCGACGGAGCCGAGCCGTGACGCTCCCAATTCGGCCCCCGTATTTGCCAATGGAAGCGATTGCGGTCCCCACCATTCCGGAGGGGCCCGAATGGCAGTACGAGCCGAAATGGGACGGCTTCCGGTGTCTGGCATTTAGAGACGGGAAAACGGTAAAGCTGCAGTCCAAGGCGGGCCAGCCGCTCGAGCGATATTTCCCCGAGCTTGTCGAGCAGTTCCTGGCGCTGGCACCGGCCAGGTTCGTGCTGGACGGCGAGATTGTTGTGCCCGTGAATGGTGATCTCTCGTTCGACGATCTCCTTCAGCGAATTCATCCCGCGCCGAGTCGGATTGCCAAACTGTCAGCCGAGACACCGGCGACATACATAGCCTTCGATCTGTTGGTTACGGAGCGCGGAACTTCGTTGGCGAAATCGCCTCTTTCCGAGCGAAGAGAACGGCTGGAGAAATTCGCTGCCAAGTACTTCAGGCCGGGCGCACGCGTCCGGCTCTCGCCGGCGACATCCAAACTGTCGGTAGTGAAGCGCTGGTTCGACAGCGTCGGCGGCGGGCTTGATGGTGTTATGGCCAAGGAGCTCGGTGAACCCTATCGATCGGGCGAGCGACGCGGGATGGTAAAGGTCAAACAGCTCCGAACGGTCGACTGTGTTGTCGGAGGTTTTCGCTACGCCTCTCGCGGGGGAATAGTGGGATCACTTCTGCTGGGCCTGTACGATGACGACGGGCTTCTTCACCACATCGGATTTCTCTCCGGCCTGACAACCGCGCAAAGGAAAGAGCTCACTCCGAGGCTGGAAGCATTGATCAGGAAGCCGGGATTCACCGGAAAGGCGCCAGGCGGCCCAAGTCGATGGAGCACCGAGCGGTCGGCGGAATGGCAACCACTAGCCCCCAGGCTTGTTGTGGAGGTGCAGTACGATCACTTCACGGGCGACCGCTTCCGCCATGGGACGCGCTTTCTGCGCTGGCGCCCGGACAAGGCTCCTCGCCAGTGCACCATCGACCAGCTTGAAGGCGAGAAAGCTTCCCCGCTCCGCCTCCTCAAGAAGTAGAAAAAATCGGATAGCGGAAATGGTCTAGCCAGTAGCCGCGAGCGCCGGGCAGCCGCATTTTCTACGGCGCATGTCATACGCCTTTCATACCGTCGACGTATTCACCGACCGCCTGCACGGCGGCAATCCGCTCGCCGTGATACCTGACGCACGCGGACTCTCCGACGGCCAGATGCTCGGCATCGCGCGCGAGTTCAATTACTCGGAGAGCGTGTTCGTATTTCCCCCCGACTCAAAATCGAACACGCGCCGCGTTCGCATCTTCACGCCGGCGGTCGAGCTTCCGTTTGCCGGACATCCGACAATCGGCTGTGCGTTCGTTCTCGCGTCCGTGGGCGAGATTGTGTTAAAGGGCGAAGAAACCCGCGTGGTCCTCGAGGAAGGCGTTGGCCCAGTGCAGGTTCTGATTCGCGCGAAAGGTGGAAAGCCGGTGTTCGCCCAGCTCACCGCAGCCCGCCTGCCGGAAATCAACGATCCTCCGCCGCCCCCGGAGACTTTGTGCGAGATCCTCTCGCTCGAGCCGAGCCACATTGTGGCGGACGACATGATCGAGCCCGAGGCGGTTTCGTGCGGTATTCCATTTCTCTTCATTCCGATCAAGAAGCCGGAAATGCTCTCGTGGGTGAAGGTGGATTCCCTCAAGTGGGAGCAGGCCTTGCGCGAATATTGGGCGCCGGAGATGTTCGTGTTCAGCACCGATGACTGGAGCAACATCTTCGAGGGCGGACACATCCGGGCGAGAATGTTCGCTCCCGGGCTTGGCGTGGGGGAAGATCCGGCGACAGGTAGTGCGTGCGCGGCGCTCGCCGGTTTTCTGGCGCTGCGCTCGGAGACCCGCGACGGGACCGTGCGCTGGACGGTGGATCAGGGTGTCGAGATGGGACGGCCGAGCAGGCTGGAACTTGAAGTCGATCTTAAGCGCGGACAGCTCCAGGCGATTCGAGTTGGAGGGGCCTCGGTGATGGTCAGCTCAGGAACGCTTCACATCGACGGCGAAGCTCAGGTGGGACCGCTCCCCTTCACGACCGTCTGATCGAGTCGCGAAGGGGAAGCGTGTTTGCCGCTGCTCTACTCGAGATAGTGGTAGAGCCCGAACAGCGCCATCGCGGCGCCACCAATTATGATGATCGTCCCTGCGGTGTGGCCGATGAGCGCGCCAGCGATCATGGCGCCTACGCCCACGGCCATCAGCGCCACATCCTGTCCCTGGTGCCTTGGAACAACCGGGGACGCGGTGCTCTTGGTGGACGCGTCAGCCTTGGCATCGCTGACCCTGAAGCCGACGGCTGCCGCCTGAATCGTCGGGCCCGCTGGTGCCAACTGGGCTGATTGTTGAGCCTGGGACACAGCTGGAAGCATGGCGAGTGCACAGAAACTCATAGCCAGAAAGCGCATTTCGTTCTCCATTTGAAGGCAGGAAACGCTCGTGTCCGAGACGCTGCTGGCATCTCTGTTTCCCGCTTAGTTGGAGTCGGTCAGCGGCAATAACCGTGCGCATCGGTACAGTCACACTGATTTTACTGGTCGTTGCCCCTGCGATCCCGGTCGCGATGACGCTCGGGAATATCGACCTTCCCCGAGACATACGCGTAGCCGATGCTGCCACTTCCCTTGTTCTCCACTCGGAAATCTTTTCCGACTTTGTTCACATCGATCGCGCCGGATCCATCGTTCTCGACAATCACCGAGCCACGGACATCGGTCGCATAAATGCCGCCCGATCCATCCGACTCGACAGTGAAGGAGCCTGACACGTTGCGCACGTCGATTTCGCCGGACCCGTCGCTCACCGACAAGTCGCCACCAACATTCTCGATCTTGAGATTGCCGGAACCGTCGGTGATGCGAACCGTTCCTGCCGCACCGATGACCGAAAAGTTGCCCGACCCATCTGTCGCATCGAGTGAGCCTACATTCAACACCTCCGTCTCACCGCTGCCATCCGAGATCTCCGCGTTGATTCCCTGAGGAACCTGAATCACCAGATCGAGAGCGGCGGAAAAATCATTGCCGGACCTCCAATCGTCATCCGGCATGTCCGCCTTGATGAAGACCACATCACCTCGGCGCTCCGCGATCAGTCTGATCTGATTCAGAAACTGTTGCGAAGACGAGCGGGCAGTTCCCGTCACCTGGACCTGCCTCAAGCCGGGCTTGCCCTCAACACGGAGACTCCCGGCTCCCGTTTCGACTTCAACACTCTTTGCTCCCGCCGCGTCGACGATTGCGTTACGCGGCGCCGTATATGCGCTGGACCACTGCGCATGCGCGGTCGAGCCGATCAGAAATGGCGCAGCCGCGAAGGCTGCGCCGCGAATTTGTCGCTTCATTGATGAACTCCATTTGGGTGTAACGGGGTTGGACAACCCCTTGAGTCCTTACGGTTTGCAGGGTGTCTTGTTTCAGCGTCGCGCGGGCACGTTCATACGGAGCTTGCTCACGGCTAGCCAGCGACAGGTCCGGGCTTTAGACTTTCCCCAGTATCACATCGAGGATTCAGGCATGCTTGGTCGTGCTCGCATTGGAACTCTGGCGTTGGGCGCTGTCGCGTCGCTAGCCGCTTTAGGCGTCGCTGAAGCACAAGCGACGGTCGCGGCGACTGCCGCGGGACCGGGCGTGAACGACGCAGCCCCCGATTTCTCGCTCAGCGGTGCAACGCGGTATGGCTTGCTCAAGACCCCGGTTCGACTGTCGGACTATCGGGGCCGCACCGTTGTCCTCGCGTTCTTTTATCAGGCGCGGACGAAGGGCTGAACCATTCAAATGGAGGCGTACCGTGATCAGTACGCCACGCTCTTCAACAACGGCCGCAACGTAACTGTCATCGGCATCAGCGTCGATCCGGACACTGCGCTCGCATCGTGGGCACGCGACGAGGATTTCCCGGTCGTGTTCGCGAGCGATCCCGGCAGCGTGGTTGGCAAGGCCTTCGGCGCTTACGACGAGAAGAACAAGGTGGATAATCGCTCGCTGTTCGTCGTCGCTCCGAATGGCCGGATCGCGTACGTCGCGAAGCCGTTCAAGGTGCTCACGCCATCCGCGTATACCGAGCTGGCCGCAGTGGTCGACAGTCTGTCCCCCCCGCCCAAGCCCGACTCGGCGAAATAAAAAAGGCCGCGGATCACTCCGCGGCCTTTTTTTAACTGAGCGTTACAGCGCTTTCTTCAGCGCGGCCTCGAGATCCTGCTTGCCGCCAAGTCCCGTGTATACAACTTTGCCGGACTTGTCGAGCACCACGACATAGGAGGTCGCCGGGGCGTCGAACGCGCCAGCAGCCTTTCCGTCGGCGTCGTAGAGGGTCTCGTGCGGCAGCGGATGCGCTGCGAGAAATCTGCGCACCTTTTCAGGCGACTGGTTGATGGCGACAGCGAGGTTCACGAACTTTACTCTCTGACCGTATTTCTTCTCCGCATCCAGCAGCGTCGGCATCAGCTCGCGGCAATTGGGGCACCACGTTGCCCAGAACTCGATCAGCATGGGCGTTTTGCCGATATACTGCGCGAGATCGACGGCCTTCCCGTCGAGCGATTGCACGATGACGGCTGGCGCACGCGATCCGACCTCGATGCCCAGATCCTGAGCCGACGCAGGGACCGCGAGAAAAGTCGCGGCCGCGAGCATCGCGGCGATTGACAGGCGTGTGACGGCGGCGTTGGCGATCGACATTTGGCGATTTGATCGAGTACTGGTACCGGGATGCTAGATGAGGAGCTGTCCCATCTGCACAAGGTAATACTCCGCTACACCCAACATGATCAGCGCGAATAGCCTCTTTACCCAGGTCATCCATTCGCCTGCTCGCGGGAGCCGTGCGAGAGAGCCGCTGAACAGCCCGACGATGACCAGGAGCGTACACATGCCCAGGGAAAAGACAAAGAGATAGAGAAACCCGAGTACACCGCTCTTCGTTGTCGTGACCCACGTCAGAACCGCCGCCATCACCGGGGCCGAGCAGGGCGCTGCCACGAGTCCCGAGACCGCTCCCATCACGAACACTCCATACAGGTTTCCACCCTGTCCGGCGGCTGCCGCCCTGGTGAGCAGCCACGTCGGAACGCGCACGGGGATCACATCGAGCATCGCTAGCGCAGCGATGACCAGCAGGTTGGCCATCGCGAAATAGAGCCACGGGTTGGTGCTCACCGAGCCGAACAGGGTTCCCGTAAGTCCGGCGAACAGGCCGAGCGACGCATAAGCGAGAGCGAGACCCAGGACGTAAGTGAGCGTGAGGAGCACCGTCCGTGATCTGGGCCGCACCGCATCGCCGACCGAGGTGCCGCCGACGATCGCCACTGTAATTGGAATCATCGGATAGATGCATGGCGCCAGGCTCGTGAGCACTCCCGCAATGAACAGAATCGGGAGCGCGGCGAGCGGGCTGGACGACATCTGACTCGAGATGTGCGAGAAATCCACGAGCATCCTGGATGCGAAAGAGGGATGCTATTTGCGCGCGTGCCCTTTTGCAATGATCCGAACCGCGAGCGGCGACTATTTGTTCGTCAACAGCTCCTCGAAAAGATCGAGCGCCCGGGGGTCATTGGACTGTCCCAGCCAAAACAACGCCTTCTTGCGGATCTCCGGATCTTTGTTGGTGCGTGCGACCGCGATTAGGGCTGGAATTCCCTCTTCGCGCGGCCGCTGCGAGAGCGCGAACACGGCCTGCTCGCGAACTTCACGGTCTACGTCGTTGTCGCCGACGAGATCGTTGAGACCTCGCGTGGCCGCATCACCCGCGGCCTGACCTAGCCAGAACACGGATTGGGTTCGGGTGTTGCGCGGTAACTCGGGATTACGGGCCACCTTTATGAGTGCCGGCCAGACGGTAGCGCTGTCCGCAATCGTCGCCGGGAAGATCGCCTTCGAGCCCATGCTACCCTTTTCGGTCTGCGCAATCGAAATCAAATAGTCCGCCGCCTCGCGCGCCGGCACGGTACCGAGATCGACGACTCCTTCGGTCGCGGGCCGCCAGCGTCCGCCGACATAGAATCTGAGATCGGCGATCTCTCCATTCCTGCGATCGACCACCACTCGAGCAGGCCCCATGCTGCAGTCCGAATCCCACTCGATGTCGCGCGACTCGCTTCGGTTGCCGCAGCTGCTGCTGCCGCGGCCGTTGTCGTGGCGTATGGAGTTTCCATCGCCACAGATGCCCGGACGCGCGGCGAACGTCATCCGCACCGTGCCATTTGAAACGCGAGCTACCCGGCTCGCAATACTCTGTGCCGAGCTCGCCTCGGGAAGGGACGCAACAGCTGCGAGGGCGGCCAAAGCCGTCCCCGCGATCGATGTAATAGCTGACTTTTTCATTTGTTGATCAGGTCGATGAGGAACTGCTGTGCCCGCGGATCACGTGACTGCCCGAGCCAGAAGATCGCCTTTTTGCGCAGCTCGGCGTCTTCTCGTTCTTCGCGATGTCGAACAGCTTGTCCATCGCAGCCCGATCGCTCTGCCGCTGCGAGAAAGTGAAGATCAATGCATCCTTCATCTCCTCGTCGGTCATCCTGGTGTAGAGGCCGGACAGCTCCGACGTCGCAACACCCGATTGACCCGCCCAGAAAAGCGCCTTCTTTCGCAGCTCGATTTCTTCCTTCGGGTTGACCGCGATATTCATCAGCCACTGCTCGTTGCCAACGCCCCTCTGCTGCGACAGCGAGCACATGACCTTTTCCTTCAAGTCCTGATCGATCTTCTCGAACGCACGAATGAATGTCGCCTGCGTGAAATCCCGCGCGAGCTCGTCATCACCGGCCAGACGAAACGTCAGCCGGTAAATGCGATCGACATAGGTCTCGTATAGCTCGCGCTCGGCGGCAGCATCGCCAGCAGCCACCCGCGTGATCAATTGGATGTCGTTCACCGAGCTCCGAGACTCGTAGGCTGCCAGTTCCATTGTCGTCCTTCTGACAACTGCTGGCTGAAAAGGGTTGAGCTTTTAGACGGAGCCCCCGGCAGGGTCCTTCCCAGGCCTCCTCCGCCCTAAAATGAGGTGTTCCCGACCGTTATAATCAATGCGCTAGCCATAGTACGGTCACCCGTCACCAGGGCCTGATTCACAATGAAGTACACGCAGCTCGGCCAGAGCGGACTCGTAGTCTCGAGGATTTGCCTGGGGTGTATGACCTACGGAACGCCCAAATGGCGCCCCTGGGTGCTCGACGAAGTCGATTCCCGCCCCTTTTTCCGAAAGGCTCTCGATCTGGGAATCAACTATTTCGACACTGCCGACATGTACTCGATGGGGGTCAGCGAGGAAGTCACTGGGCGCGCGCTGCGCGAGATGGCGAACATGGAAGAAATCGTCCTCGCGACCAAGCTGCATTTCCCCATGGGCGATGGGCCAAACATGGGCGGCATTTCCCGAAAGCACATCGTGCAGGCCTGCGAAGCGAGCCTTCGCCGGCTCGGAGTCGAGTCGATAGACCTCTATCAAATCCACCGCTTCAAGAGCACAGTCCCGATCGAGGAAACCCTGGGCGCGCTGGATCATCTCGTCGCGCAGGGGAAGGTCCGTTACATCGGCGCCAGCAGCGGATACGCGTGGCAGATGGCTCGCGCCCTGAGCGTGTCGGAACGGCGCGGGTGGGCTCGGTTCATTTCGATGCAGAACCACTATAACCTCGTTTATCGCGAGGAGGAGCGGGAGATGATTCCGCTCTGCATCGAGGAAGGAATTGGCATTGTGCCGTGGTCGCCCTTGGCGCGCGGACGCCTCGCCCGCACCACGGACTCGCCATCGACGGGCACTACGCGCGCAGACAGCGATACCTACGCGGTCGATCTCTACGACTCGCCGTCGGACCTTCTCGTGATCGAAGCGGTGCGCCGTGTTGCGAAGGAAGTCGGAGCGCAGCCATCAGAGGTTGCGCTCGCCTGGCTCCTGCAGCGACCCGGCGTGACGGCTCCGATCGTCGGGGCCACCAAAATCGAGCATCTGGAGAGCGCGGTCAGGGCGCTCGACGTCAAGCTCACGGAAGAACAAGTCCGCGCGGTCGAAGACCCGTATCAGCCACACGCAGTTCGTGGGCACTGAGGGCAGCGCACGTCCGGACATTTCTCGCCAATCGCCTTGGCGATTACTCGGTCGAGCGCTTCTTCTCCGCTGTCCGAATTGCGGAGGAGGCGGGCTCTTTTATGGCTTCTTCAAAATGACGGAAAGATGTCGAACGTGCGGCATTCTTCTGGAGCGAGGAGAGTCCGACTATTTCATCGGGGCGTACACTCTCAATCTGATTGCCGTGGAGATCCTGCTCGCGCTCGGGTTTCTCGTTGCGGTAGTGGCGACATGGCCGAATCCCCCATGGAACGCTTTGCAGTACGGAGGCGTGGTGCTCTCGATACTCGGGGCTGTCTTCTGCTACCCATTTGCGAAAACCACCTGGTTGGCGGTGGATCTCATATTCCGTCCGCCGAACCGCGAAGACTTCATCACCCGCATCAAATAGCGCGAGGATTCACTCCCCTGGCACGGCGGGAAGCGACGGCGACGGTACGTCCGCGACGTTGACATCGATCGGCAATCTTACTCCGTTGTGTGTCTCCACCACGTCCAGAACTCCCTGCCAGACCTGGGCGAACGCGTGGCCGGCTTCGGTGGGAAATTTGTCTTCTGCGAATCCCCGCCCGCTGGATATCCAGAATGGCGGGTCGACGGAATCGCCGGCGGCCGTGAGTACGTCCTTCACGTCCCGATAAATGAGATCCGCGTTGAAGCTGTGCGCGTAGTACGCCGGCTGAAAGCGGCCGTCTTCCTCCACCCGCGCCGTCCATGCCCTGTAGTAGTCGCGCATTGCCTTCGGAACGGCATCCATGCGTTCGATGTCGAGGAAAATCACGGTGCCCTTGGCAAATCCCTCCGCCGCGGCCTTCGAGATCGCGTCGTCGGCATCCGCGGTTCCACGAGCGGCACTGACAAATTGGGTCGAGCAGCTCGAATTTCGCGATGCACGAGGAGAAACAAGCACTCGAACTGGTACCCGCTTGTTGACGTACGTCACCACTCGCCTGCCGATGCGTGTCTTCGCCTGGCGCACGCGTTTGGTGATGTATCTGGTAACCGCGACCTTTTGGCCCGGGGTCCTGCCCCACGTCTGTTGGCCAACGTAAATGACCGCGGTTCCCCAACCCATTCTCGAGAGCGTTTCGCGCTTTCCTTCCCAGGATGAATCGGTATGGCAGGGAGCGCTCAGGTAGTAGCCGACCCATTTGTATGGCTTATCGGCCGTCAGCCACGCCCGCATCGCATCGTCGCCGGGATAGCTGAAGGTATCGAATCCCAGATGCGGTCCGCTCGTCAGATCCTCGGCAATGTTCTCCGAAGCAGTGGCGACAGCGTCACCAATCGAAGGCGCCGGCAATACGGTCCCACTCGAAACGATCAGCCCGGCGGAAAGCACGGCTAGAATCGATCGCCGTTCGATTAGTGGCATTCGCCCTCTGCGGTTGTCTGTGGGTGTGGCGCGCGGGTCTCCCGGCACCAGGAAAGAGGGTGCATTCGTCATACCCTGCCAGTTCGGATCGTTCCTCTGACCTCCGAACTTGTCCGCGAAAAGTGACAATCGGATGTTTATGGTTCCGTGGATATTAGTGAAGTCATTGCGATGCAAAGGGTTACGCTTTTGGCACAGCTTGGTACCTCTAATGCCATTTAAGGGCGCAACCTCTTCAGTGGAGTCGCCCATGAACCTGCGACGCGTGACTGGTTTTCTTGGATTCCTGTCCTACTTGACCGTACCCGCTGGTCTGTATGCCCAGGTAGCCGGGGGAGTGGATATCTTTGGATCGCTCGACAACTCGGCCCCCGTCACTCGGACCCTGGGCGGGTTGTCGCTGAGCGTGGGGACGCCCTACCTCGGAATTCGGGGCAGCGGCGGTCTGGGGATATCCTCACCCACTGTGCAGGCGTTCGGGACCCCCCAAAGCTCGGATCTCGTTTGGGCAACCAACGCAGACCTCGTCCTCGGACCGGTTAACGCCGGACTGGGCGAAGGGTTCATGCCCTACACATTCGGCGGACCCGGCCTGGAGAGCAACGCTCAGCCAATGGGATTTACCGACGCAATCCGGACCTGGAGTTATGGCGGCGGACTTCAGCTGGCGTTGGGACGGCTGCTGTCGGTGAACGGAGAAGCCAGATCTCGGCACCTCGCGACGCCAGCAACTCCCGCCGATTCACAGTTCGTGCGAGGGATAGAGTATAGAGTCGGAATCGGATTTCATTTTGGCGGTGGCCGTCAACGCTTCTCAACATACTCCCGGCGCTCTTCGGCAAATCCGTCGACCGGATCACGACCGGAGCGGCCCAGCCGCGTCAGCTGGCCGGTGAGCACTACCTCTGCGAGCGGAGCTGCTCGCAGAGTTGTGCCCGCGGCAGAAAGGTATATCGGAGTGCCCTATCGCTACGGCGGAACATCGCCGCAATCGGGCTTTGATTGCTCGGGGTTCGTGCAATACGTCTACGCGCAGCAGGGAGTCAATCTCCCTCGGACCTCGCGGCAGATGGCTGGTACCGGCGTCGAGATCGAGCCCTCGACCCGCTCACTGACAGTCGGTGATCTGATGTTCTTTCAGCAGGGCGGTCGAATCAGCCATGTGGCTATCTACGCCGGAAATCACCGTTTCATCCACTCCTCTTCCAGCGGCCATGGCGTCCGTTATGACGACCTGGACAGCTCCAGAGGACGATGGTTCGCGGATCATATGGTAGCGGCTAGACGAGTTGGGGGTGACGGGCGCATATTGGTGAACGCGTTTGCTGGTGGGACAACGATCGACTTCGATCGCTTCGACCCGCCTGACAGCGCTCCGCCTCCATCCAGATGAAGCCACTCATCGATCTTCCAGACCCGTTTGAGGATGCGGAGAAACCGCACCCTCTCGTCGCTGAATTTGCGGATGGCGCGCCGAGTCAGCCCTTTGCGGTACGACTGGGTGAGTTATGGAGCGACCTCCTGCGCGCCGGAGGGGAAGCCCGCGATGTCGAATCACCCCGACCCTCATCCCCGACGATACCCATTCTGGATGACGTGAAGGGTATCCTTCAATGGGACTAGCCCGGCTCCTTTCTTCTGGATCGCTGGCGGTGGGGTGTGCGGTGTCTTGCGGGTGCGATGTCATCGGGTAGCGCTGAGTCGTCTCCGGCCGCGCGAATCCAGCGGAGCACGTGTTCGACGGCCGCCTCGTCGGAAAGTCGACGTCTCACGCGTGCTGGTGTTATCCCGAAGACGCTCACCCAGTGGTGGGAAAAGATGCGAGCTGTCTTGTAGCCCAGCTTGATGGAGACATCGAGTACCGAATAGCCTGGATCCCGCAAGTACCCGAATCCGCGAAGCACCTTTGCGGCAATCAGAAGGCGTTTCGGTGGTCCGAGACCGGCCGCACCCAGATTCCGATAGACGCCAACGATTGCGATTCCCTCGACGGCAAGGTCGAGCGCGCTGGAATATCGGTGCGGCTGATCGAACATGTTCTCTATGGTGGCATTGAGCTGACGCGGAAGCTGACGAAGAGAATCGTGAAGCTCTTCGATCACGCGATGGGTGAGTGAGTTTCCCTGCACCTGCTCGATGCGCTCGAGAAACCGCTCCGGGGCGTCGTCGAACCGGTGGAGCACAACGTCCTCAAGGCCGAGTCTGCCGAGCTGGGCAATCGCCTTGAATGCCGGCGCATGGAGCGTAACATAGGCGATCAGCGGGAGCGACGGATATCGCTTGAGGAGGCCAGCGACGGCGCCCACGTCGAGAGTTCCGTCGGCCGAAGGGTCGAGGATGACCACGCTGACCGGTTTTCGGCGGATGAAGGATTCGAGCTCCTGCCACGACGAGGCGACCAGAAGCTCAGGCTCATCAGCAAAAACGTGCTTGAGGTGAGCGAGGAGCCGAGTGGGCAGGAAGGCAGCAACGCTCAACGCGGTTGAGCTCATGATCCATCAAAGCTGGCGCGCGAAGTTCGTCAGCGCGAGGGCGAATGATAGGAAAAGTACCCTTTTTGATAGAAAACAGACATTTTCTGATAAGGAAATGCCATTTCGGCATTCAGCAGGACGCTTACGTTGGGCCTATCAGTTTCCCAGCGCTTCCTTTTCCCTTGTCAGGAGATACTCCAATGATCCGCCGCAACCTCTTCGTCGCCGTCGCCGTTATCGCTTCCGTCGTCCTCACCGCTTGCTCAGACATGACCGCACC
>JBDTIV010000089.1:0-4902 GCA_039936175.1 Gemmatimonadaceae bacterium
CTGTTGAGCATCGCCATCGGATGCCCATCGTAGCGGAATCCTTCGAGGAACTTCCGCATGTTCTCGTGCACGTAGGTATGAAAGGTGATGTCGTGCACGAACTGGTCGTACTCCTGCTGATTGGGCAGCTCGCCATGGCGGAGCAGCCAAGCGACCTCGAGAAATGTCGCATTTTCAGCGAGCTGCTCGATCGGATACCCGCGATAGCGAAGGATGCCCTTGTCGCCGTCGATGTATGTTATCGCGCTCCGGCAGGAGGCTGTGTTGAGGAAGGCGGGATCGTAGCTCATCAGACCGGTATCGTCGGGATCGTCGGTCCTGATTTTCTTGAGCTCGACGGCACGAATGGCGTCGTCCGCGACTGGAACCGTGTATGTCTTGCTGGTGCGCGTGTCCTTTATCTCGAGCGCGCTTCCACCCGGGGTGGCGACGGAAGGGGGGCGCGGTGACTTGGCGGCGTCTTTCTTGGGGGCGGGGGGTGCGGCAGTCGTACCAGTCTTCGGCATTCTGTTCTCCAGGTGATTACATCAAATTTAGCGTAACGGCACCGCGGGCGTTAACCGTTAAGGGGCTGGAATGCGCTTTCACAAGAGCAATGACCAGTCCGAATCAACACGGAGAGGTTCATGGCATTCGGAAGGAGAGTGGCGGGCCTGATTACACAGCGTGAAATGATGCTGGCGATGCCGCCACGCTCGCATTTCATCGGGCGCACGCTGCACAACATTGCGATTGCGTTCGGCATAATCGGCTGCGGATTGGGCATCGGAATGGCAGGCTACCACTGGCTCGGCAAAATGAACTGGCTGGAAGCGTTCTACTACGCCTCTATGATCCTTGCGGGAGAAGGTCCGCCCACGGACCCCGCGACGCTCACCGGTGAGGGGCTAGCGCACCTGCATCTGTTCGCCGGGTTTTACGCGCTTTTCAGCGGAGTGACTTTCATCACGATGGTGGGTGTCCTGCTCGCGCCGGCGCTGTACCGCTTCCTGCATCGCTTCCATCTGGAAATTTATGGAGCGCAGGAAGACCATCCGAAAGCTGACAAGCATTCGCCCCGATGAGTGAGCGGCGAGTCTAGAGTCGCTTCACCCGCGTCACGAGCCACCGGCCGGTGGAAACCCCGGCTCCGGGTACGGATGGAACCGTCGTGTACGTTCCCTCGATGGTGCCATGGTCCCGGAATGTGCCCTGGAACGTCGTGCTCACCTGACAGGCGCACTCCGGATCACGATAGGGATCGAGCGTGCCGACGACGTTGTTGCCTTCCTTGTGCACGAAGTGAATGGTCAGGATCTGCCGACCGGCAATCGAGGCGGCGTCGATCATCGCCTGACTGGCGACAGACGAATCGGTGCGCGGCAGCATCACGACGTCTCCGGAGGCAGCCGCCTCGCCTGCGCGAAGAGTGAAGGCAATGGTTCCGCTTCGCCCGGTTTCGGCGCTGTTGTAGGTCCCCCGCCATTCACCGACCAGGGGATTGAGGTCGAAGTCGCTTGAAGTGAGCTCGATTTCCGGCTTTCGGGACGCACAGCCCGAAACGGAGAGGCTGACGGCCGCGATGGTGAGAACGAATGTGAGACGCCTCATGACTTGAGTCCCCCTGAAGATTCGACCGCTACCCGCCGACGCTCATCAACTCGCCTTCTTGGCGAGCGCAATGACGGCGTTCCACTCCGCCGCGCCCACTTTCTGTACCGATAATCTGTTTCCCTTCTTGAGGAGTGGCATTCCCTCGAGCTCGGGCTTAGTTCGCATCTCGCTCAGCGGGATCGGCCGTGAGAATCGCTCGATCGCGTGGACATCCACCATCGACCATGGCGTCTCTCCACCCTTGCTTCTCGGATCGTAGTGCGGATCCTTCGGGTCCAGCGCGGTGTGATCCGGATAGCCTTCGCGCACTATCTCGACGATCCCCACGATTCCCGGTTCTAGTCCGGAATGGTAGAAGAAAGCGAGATCGCCCTTCTTCATCTCGTCGCGCAGATAATTCCGCGCCTGGAAGTTCCGCACGCCGTCCCAGTGCGTGGTGCGTCCGGTGGAATTCCAGAGGTCTTGGAAGGAAAACGACTCCGGCTCCGACTTCAACAGCCAGTACTGCCGCTCGTTCTTGACGCGCTCAGCAACCTTCGCCATTCAGCTCACCGCCTGTTCAAGGACCTTACCCCTAGTGGAACCTAACCAGCTCAGCGCCGTAGATTGGAGTACATCATAACCACCATACTCGCAGGTCCCAACATGCATCGCTACACTCTGCGCTCGTCCGCACTCCTGGTCACGACCATCGCTACCGCTTTGGGTGCCCAGACTCCGAGCCAGCCACTCGCCTATCCCGCCGCTGTCCGCGGCACCCAGGTCGACGACTACCACGGCGTCAGCATCGCCGATCCTTACAGGTGGCTCGAGGATACCGACGCACCGGCGACCAAAGCGTGGGTCGAAGCGGAGAACAAGCTGTCGGACACCTTTCTCGCCGGCATTCCCGAGCGCCTCGCGATCAAGGACCGCCTGACGCAGCTCTGGAATTATGCGCGTTACAGCGCGCCGTTCAAGGAAGGTGGCCGGTACTTCTATTTCCAGAATACGGGCCTCCAGAATCAGAGCGTGCTGTACGTAGAGGATGGGAGAAACGCCCCGCCGCGCGAGCTACTCGATCCCAACACGCTGTCGCCCGACGGCACTGTAGCCCTCTCTGGCCAGGCTGCGTCCGACGACGGCCATTATCTCGCTTACAGCCTCTCCGCGAGCGGATCGGATTGGCAGGAGCTCCACGTCCGCGACGTCAACGACGCGAAGGATCTTCCGGACGTCGTGAAGTGGGTGAAGTTCTCGGGAATCTCGTGGACGCACGACAACAGGGGCTTCTTCTATTCGCGGTACGACGAGCCGACGTCCGGAAACAAGATGACGAACGTCAACCGCAATCAGAAAGTCTACTACCACCGCATCGGCCGCGACCAGTCTCGCGACGAGCTGATCTACGATCGCCCCGACCAGCCCGACTGGATATTCGACGCCACCGTCAGCGACGACGGCCAATACCTGATCATCACGATATCGCAGGGCACTGATGTTCGCACGCGGCTCTACTTCATCGACCTCGACAATTCCGGCAGGCCGCAGATCAACAACCCCGTCGTTCGCCTGATCGACAAGCTGGACGCCGAGTACTCGTTCGTCGGCAACAAGGGCACGATGTTCTACGTGCGGACCGACCGCAACGCGCCTCGCGGGCGAATCGTCGCGATAAGCATCGACAACCCGAGAGAGGAGCGCTGGAACACCGTAGTCGGGGAGAGCAAAGACGCGCTCGTGAGCGCGACGATGGCGGGTCAGGAGATTGTCGGCAATTATCTCCAGGATGCGCATTCCAGCATTCGCTTCTTCACCGCATCGCGCGACGTCCGCCGCGAGCCGCGCCCGCGTCCGCCGCAACAGCAGCCGCGGACTCCGACGAGCGTCTACGACGACACTAGTGCGGCTCCCGTCATGACTCGGGGCGCCCAGATGACGGGCGGCGGATTCGTGATGCGGGGCGAGCTCCCGCTTCCGGGAATCGGCACGGTCGGCGAGCTGAATAGCAGGCAGGACGATGACGAGATGTTTTACAGCTTCACTTCCTTCCTCTATCCGACTACGATCTACCGCTTTGACCTCAATTCCCGCCGAAACGAGGTGTTCCGCGCGCCGAAGGTTGCGTTTGACCCGAGCAAGTACGAGACGCGCCAGGTTTTCTACACGAGCAAGGATGGAACCAAGGTGCCGATGTTCATAACGGCAAAAAAAGGTCTCGTGCTCGATGGCTCCAATCCGACGCTGCTCTACGCGTACGGCGGGTTCAACATCTCCCTCACGCCGACGTTCTCCTCGACGAACGCCGCGTGGCTCGACATGGGCGGTATCTATGCTCAGCCAAACCTTCGCGGTGGGGGCGAGTACGGGAAGGAATGGCACGAGGGCGGCATGCTGGCAAAGAAGCAGAACGTCTTCGACGATTTCATCGCCGCGGCGCAGTACCTGATCAGCCAGAAATACACCTCGACTCCAAAGCTGGCGATTCGCGGAGGGTCAAACGGTGGACTCCTGGTTGGCGCTGTGATGACGCAGCGGCCTGATCTGTTCGGCGCCGCTCTTCCGGAAGTGGGCGTGATGGACATGCTTCGGTTCCAGAAGTTCACGATCGGTTGGGCATGGACCTCCGATTACGGCTCGTCGGACAACGCCGACCAGTTCGCCTACCTCCGTGCCTATTCACCCCTTCAGAACATCAAGCCGGGAACCTGCTATCCGCCGACGCTGGGTTTCACCGCCGATCACGACGATCGCGTGGTGCCGGGCCATACCTTCAAGTTCATCGCGACGCTGCAGGCAGCTCAGGCGTGCACGAATCCAATCCTGGTTCGCATCGAAACGAAGGCCGGGCACGGCGCTGGCAAGCCAACCTCGAAGCAGATCGACGAAGCAGCCGACAGATTCGCCTTTCTGGTAAGAGAGCTGCACATGAAACCCACTCTGCAGTAAATGGATACGTTCATCGCGGGCGCGGACGCACTGATCCAGGTATTGCGTACCGCGCTCTTTTTCATCGCCGTAGTCTTCGGCGCGATCTGCGTCCTCGACTGGGCGGTCCGGACGAGGAAGATCAGTCCCTTCAACGCCATCGCGCGCTTCTGCCGCTCGACGATCGATCCGTTCATCTCTCCCATTGAGAGAAGAGTCGTTCGCGCGGGCGGCACGCCGGCCGCGGCCCCGCTCTGGGCGCTCGCCGCGGTCGTGATAGGAGGAATCATTCTGCTGACCTTGCTCGACGTGATCAGGAGCGAGGTCATCAGATCGATCGTCGCGTCGCAGGAAGGATCGGCGGGAATTTTCCATCTGCTCGTGAGCTGGACGTTCACGATC
>JBDTIV010000090.1:0-11047 GCA_039936175.1 Gemmatimonadaceae bacterium
GGATTTGTGGGGCCAAATGGAAGCGGGAAATCCACGTTCCTGCGCGCTCTGATGGGTGAGCGCGAGACCTCGGCCGGAGAGCTACGCATCGGAGGATCGGTCAGCCCCAGCTACTACCGGCAGGACATGGCGCAGGTACCGGTGGACAGGACGCTGTACGACGTCATCAGTGAGCTGCGGCCGAACTGGGAACGCCGACAGGTGCAGGGCCATCTCGCCCGTTTCGGGTTTTCGGGTGACGAGGCCCAGCGCCGCGCGGAGACACTTTCAGGCGGTGAACGAGCCCGGGTCGCGCTCGCGATGATGGTTCTCAGCCGCGCAAACTTTCTCTTGCTCGATGAGCCGACGAACCATCTCGATATCGAATCAGTCGAAGCGCTCGAAGACGCGCTCGAAGAATACGAAGGCACCATTCTGCTGGTGAGTCACGATCGGGCGATGCTCGAAGCTCTGACTTCCCGCGTGTGGGTTCTGCATGAGCATCACGTCACAGATTTCCCGGGCTCCTTCGGCGAGTGGGAAGAGCAGAGCCGGGAGCGGGAGCACGCGGCAAGCGTCGCCGCGGCGGAGCAAGAGGCGCTCCGGAGGGTCAGGGAGCGCAAAACTACCAGAAGGCAGGAAGTCAAAGGAGACGAGACGCGAACAGCGCTCCGCGAGGTGAGGCAGAAAGTTGAAAAGTGCGAGAGAGAAGTCGCGGTGCTCGAGCGGCGAGTAGCGGAGCTCACCTCTCTTCTCGAGGATCCAGAGCTCTACACCAGTCGCGAGGGAATGGAGAAATCAGCGCTCGCGGGAAAGGAGCTCGATGTGGCGCGCCGCCAGCTGGATGACGCTATAGACCGGTGGACAGCAGCTACCGAGCGGGCTGAGCAGCTGTCGCCAACCTGATCCGGGCTAGAACTCGCCGATGAACCCTATCTCGACTTCCAGGTGGTGGCCAAATCGCTGTTGTACCTTCTCCTGGGCGATGGCGACGAGCTCGCGCACGTTTTTCGCGGTGGCCCGTCCCAGATTGACCATGATGTTGGCGTGAATGTGCGAGATTTGCGCGTCACCGTGGCGGAAACCCTTCAATCCGACCTCGTCGATCAACCGACCGGCTCCAACTCCTTCGATCTTCTTGAAGATCGATCCGGCACTCGGGTGATACTCGAGCCATGGGTGCTTGCCGCCGCGCCAGCTGAGATTTTCCTGCATGATGCGGTGCATGACGGCTTTGTCACCACGCTCGAGCTGAAAGGTCACGGCGAGCGCGATATCCCGCTGTTTGTGAAGCGTGCTGGTGTCGTACCCGAATTGCATGTAATCCCGGTCGACGGTTCGTCGTTTACCATCATGCGTCAGCAGCTCGGCCGACTGGAAGACTTCAGCGATGAACATCGTTCTCTCTCTGGCCGGAGCGGGCGAGAGAAAATGCAGATTCTGCCAGACCGCTCCGCCCACGGTGCTGGGAATTCCGACGTAGTGCTCCAGACCGGACCACTCGCGCTCGACGGCCTGAGGTATCAGCCTCGCCATCACTGCTCCGCTCTCCACCCAGAGCCGACCATCGTCGAAAAACTTCAAATGACTCGAAGTGTTGCGGATGACCAGTCCCCGGAATCCCTTGTCGCCGATAAGGATGTTGGCACCGAGCCCAAGGACGAAGTACTCGATTCCGAGCTCACGCGCGGCCGTGACAGCCCCTGCCAGATCTTCCGTCGATGTGGCATCGTAAAAGAGATCGGCTGGACCGCCGATCTTGAATGTGGTGTATTGAGCAAGTGGCTCGTCACGCTTGAGTCTCGCGCTGTCGAGCCGAGCGATCATTTGCCCGTAGGAGTTCGAGCGGGCTTTTCCAGAATCTGACATGTCCGAAAGAAAAGGTGTCCTGCGTCGCTGCGCTACTCTCGCGTTTCTGTTGTCGGCGCTATTGCCGATCGGAGCCAATGCTCAGAGAGCGGAGCTGGAGAAGATCATTCAGCGGAAAGTACTCGCGAACGGCCTTGAGGTAATTGTGGTCGAGAACCATGGCGTTCCGCTAGCGACGGTCGAGATCGATGTAAAGAACGGGTCGTTTACCCAGTCGCCACAGTACGAAGGGCTGGCTCACATGTACGAGCACATGTTCTTCAAGGCGAACTCCAATTATCCGGACCTGAACCAATTCTGGGACCGCGCTTCCGATCTGGGAGGAATCTTCAACGGGACAACCGAGGAAGAGCGCGTCAATTATTTTATGACCGTGCCGACCGAGAACGTTGGAAACGCGATTCAGCTCCTCGCGTCGGCGATCGAACACCCACTATTCCGACAGGACGAGCTTGAACGCGAACGACAGGTCGTAATCGGGGAGTACGACGAAAAGGAGTCCAGTCCCTTTTTCGCGCTCGATCAGCAGATGAAGGCCAAGCTCTATCCCGGAAACTTCAGCAGAAAAAACCCGATGGGGGACAGGCAAATCGTCGCGACAACGACTCCCGAGAAAATGCGGACGATTCAGCGAAAGTACTATGTCCCGAACAACTCAGCGCTGATCGTTGCGGGGGATGTCAATCCGGCGGCGGTGTTTGCCCTCGCCGAGCGGGAACTCGGCCAATGGCCCAGAGGCGCCGATCCCTTTCTAGCCGACCCGATTCCGCCGATTCCACCCTTGCAGAAGAGTGAAGGCATCCTGGTCGAAGCTCCTGTAAGCGCGGTCTCAATTCAGGTGCAGTGGCAGGGCCCGAGCGTCGGACAGGATCCGAAATCGACATACGCCGCGGATGTGTTCTCGGATGTGCTCAACGATCCGCGCTCGCAATTCCAGCAGCGACTCGTGGACAGCGGGTTGTGGCAATCCGTCGGAGTCAACTATTACACGTTGAATCACACAGGCCCGATTACCATCAGTGGCCAGACCTCACCCGAGCAACTCCACGCGGCGCTGACGGCGCTGTATGGAGAAATCGTCAAGTTCGACACACCCGGCTATTTCACTTCCGACGAGCTGGAGGCGGTGAAGGCGCATCGGGCTGTTACGTCGGCATTCGACCGGGAGCGCGCTTCCGGATTCGCTCACACACTCGGTTTCTGGTGGAGCGTGGCGAGTCTCGAATACTACATGGGTTACGTTGATTACATGGCACAACAGTCACTGGACGATCTGCGCACATATGCCCGCAAATACATCGTCGGCAAGCCGTACATTGCGGGAGTCCTGATCGCACCGGAAGTCAGGCAATCGTTGAAACTCGTTCCGGGAGATCTCGTGATGGCGGAGGCGCGCTGATGCTGCTCTCAATTGCTCTCGCAATGACCGCGCTGACAACGAGCTTCGACGTCTCCGGCGTGCACGTGATTCTTCGCCAGAACGATGCGAACAATGTCGTCGCCGCGAATCTCTATTTCCTCGGCGGCGCGCGACAGGTTACCGAGGCCGACGCCGGAATCGAGCCAATACTTCTCGATGTTTCGGAGCGCGGCACGCAGCGATACCCGAAGAACGCCCTGCGGCGCGCGATGTCGAGGCTGGGAAGCGACGTCGTGGTCGCGCCAAGCGCCGACTGGACCATGTTCGGAATCCGGTCGAGCACCGAGGTTTTCGATTCCACCTGGGCAATCTTCGCCGACAGGGTAATCCATCCAACCCTGGCCAAGGCGGAAATAAGTCTCGTCAAAGCCCAGTATCTCTCCGGAATCAGACAGCGACGAGATGATCCTGACGCGCTCGCCGACTATCTGGCCGACAGCATCACGTTCGTCGGCCACCCCTACGCTGTGTCGGTCGCCGGAAATGAAAAGTCGATTCAAGCGCTCGACTCGGCGGCATTGCGCAATTATCAGCGTACGCAGTTTGTCACATCGCGAATGCTGCTCGTCATCGTGGGCAACATAGACCGTGCTCACATCGAGCGGCTGGTGAGCCAGTCGATAGGACAGCTTCCGCGTGGCAACTATACGTGGACAGAACCACCGCGTGTACCCGAATCCCAGACGGCGGTCGTGATCGAGCGCCGCCAGCTTCCCACCAATTACATATTGGGCTATTACAGCGGGCCGCTGGCAAAAGGAGAGGACTATCAGGCTCTCAGAGTGGCGACTTCGGTGCTGACCGGACGAATGTTCGCTGAGATCCGAACACGCCAGAATCTCACCTACGATGTCCACGCGCCCTTTGTGGATCGTGCGGCAACCGTGGGAGGACTCTACGTCTCGACGGTTTCACCCGATACGACGCTGAAACTGATGCGAGCCGCGATTGTCGATCTTCAACAGGGGATGCTGGATCCTGTCGGGCTCAAGCAGCTCGAGGAGCAATTCATCACTGAATACTTCCTGGACAATGAAACGAACGCGGCTCAGGCCGACTTTCTCGCTCGATCACAGCTATATGGCGGAGATTATCGGGAAGCGGATCGGTTCGTGGACGAGCTGAAGAGCATCACACCCGAGGCCGTCCGGCGTGTAGCCAGGAAGTACATGAAGGGCATTCGCTTCGCGTACGTTGGCGACCCATCAAAACTGAATCTGCAGACCATCAATCTGTTCTGACTCAGCGGGTAGCCGGTCCGGTATTGCCCTGACCGGCTACTCCGCGAACTCCTCGGCAACCACCCGGGGGTCCATCGCACCACTATAGAGGGCCATGCCGACTATCGCGGCCGCGACCCCGCGGTCCGCGAGAGCCCGGAGATCGTTGAGGCTTCCCAGCCCGCCGGAAGCGAAGACTGGAAATTCCGCGGCTTCGGCCACGTCTTCCATCAGGGGCAGATCCGTTCCACGCATGGCTTCCTCGCGGTGTACCGCGGTCACGAGCACCCCCGCGAGCGGCAAGCCATTCAGCTCCTCAACCAGGTCGAGAACCAGCTTCGAGTGTGTGCGAGTCCAGCCGTGGGTGAGGATCCTCCGATCCCGAACATCGGCGGCGACAACAATGCACCCAGGGAACTCAGTGCTCATATCTACGAGCCAGTCGAGATCTTCGAGCGCTCGCGTTCCGATCACTACACGATGTGCTCCGTCATTCAACAGCCTGTCGATGGACCCTCGAGTCCTGATTCCTCCTCCGACCTGAACTTCCGCATCCGTGGCGGCAAGAATTGCCTGGATCTCCGGAGTGTTGCTTCCTCGTCCCGTGACTCCATCGAGGTCAACTACGTGAAGGTGGCGGAACCCGTACTGTCGCCAGGCACGGGCGACCCCAACCGGATCGGGGATGCGAAGCAACTCCTTGTCGTATGAGTCAGCAGCTAGCTGGACGCACGCCGCGCCTCGCAGGTCAAGCGCGGGAATTGCGATCATCCGGTGGGCGTCGCGTTCAGGGCACGAATCATGAGAGACGAAGTTGCGACAGATTGCGTGTGAGTGAGCTTGTGAATAAATTCACAATCTCTGTAGTAAAGAAGTCTACTGTCAGTTATGCACTATTGTACGGCTCTGGGAGGCCTCATAAGATGCGGTTCTACGGATTCGCTGTAACAGCTGTTGGAATAATTACACTTGGCGCTTGTGCAGGTGGAGAGAAGAAACCTGCTGATACTACGCACGTTGCGGTCGATACGTCGACTTCCTCGGCGTCGACGACCACGACCACGATACCCGGTGGTACAGTCGCAGGTGCGGTAGCTCCGGCCCCGATAACGGGCACAACTCACGTAGTGAACATGGTCGGTGACGCGAAAGGCTATCGCTTCGAGCCGGCGAATTTCACTGTGAAGCAGGGAGATGGCGTGAAGTTCGTAGTCGTGAGCGGAGGCCCGCACAACGTTGCTTTCGACCCCGCCACAATCACCGACCCAAGCGTGAGGGCCCAGCTCAACGCCAACATGAGCGACAAAATGGGTGACCTCTCCAGCAACCTGAAGATGAATCCGGGTGATGCCGTCACGGTCTCGTTCGGGAACATCAAGCCTGGAACGATTCCTTATCACTGCACTCCGCACCTCGCGCTCGGCATGAAGGGTGTAATCACGGTTCAATAGTTTTACCGATGCGCAAGAACGGCGGGGGCGAGAGCTCCCGCCGTTTTTTTTGTCATTCTCTCGTTCCCGGACGGCGCTTAGATTGCATTCTCGATGCGAAGCGTGTGCACCCTCCTCCGTGCATCTTTGAGTAATGAACGTTCATAGCATTGCACGGATGAGCGGAGGCTCGGCCTATCTCTGGATGGCGGCGCGTGCCGGAAATGCGCTCCGTAGAGTTGTCGTGTTCGGGGTGGTGGGCGGTGTTGTATTCATCGCCGCTCTGATTGCATTCGTGCTCGTTCCGAGGAACGCATCTCGAAAAGCCTTAGCCGTGGCAGCTCGGCTCGATGCCAAGGTCGACTCATCACCAACTGTGGCCACGAGGAATAGATACCTAGCGGAGGTCACGGGGATCGATTCATTGCTCGATGTAGCCCGCCGCGCTGCTGTTCCCGCGCCTGTAATCGACACTTTTCCCCCAGCCGTACGCGCACAGCGCGATTCTCTCGGCGGCCAGCTCGCGACTCTGAATCGATTGATCGATCGCGCGGAGAATGCTCCCCTTCCCACCTCATACCGGGCTCTGGCCGCATCACCGGAAGTCGCCGCGGATCCCAAGGTCCGGATTCTCCTTGATTCGCTTGCGGACGTCGAGCGCGATCGAAACGCCTTTGGAGCCGTGGGCACCGTCGACCCAGTCTATCTCGCGCTCACATCGAGGGCGAACGCCATCGGCAGGTCGATACAGGCAATTGCGGATGCAAAAAGAGGTGAGATCAGGGGCAAACTGGCGCTGATACGACCGGTTCCCGCGCCGGTGTCGAAGCCGGCCATCATGGAGGACACTGCAAAACTCCTTGCCCAGCGCGCCACCGCGCAGCAGAACTACACCGCAGCCGTACGGCAGGCGGATCAGATCAGCAGCAAGAACTCGCGCATAGATCGTGAATCAGCGCACGCACGCGAGCTCGCCAATGTCGGCGCCCCGCCCTGGGCCATGCTTGCCGCAGCGGTCGTGCTCGCGCTGGCCGTTGGATTTGCTGCGTCATTCGGAACGGAGCTCAAGCGACCACACATCGCCGATCCCCGCGAGGCGGAGCTGGTCAGCGGAGCGCGCGTGCTGACGGTGGTCAAACCGCCGGAGGTCGTTGTCGAGAGAAGCCGACGCCAGGCAGACGTCGAAGCACCGCCGTTGATCGATGTCGTTTCCGAGAGCTATCGAACTCTATACCTCCATATCGCATCCGTGGAGGCAAGTGTCCCTATCGTCACGATAACCGGCGACGACCCTGGTATTGTCGCGACTGTCGCAGCCAACCTGGCTGCATCTGCTGCCTACGAGGCGAGAAGCACCCTCCTCGTCGATGTCGATCCGACCACCTGCAGTGTCGCGAGCGTGTTGCGGATCAAGCCGGACCCTGGCCTTTCCGGGATCATCACCGGCAGCGCAACGTGGCCCGAGGCAATCGTGCCGACCACAATCGGTCGTGACAGGCCGCTCGACGTGCTGCCGAGCGGTACCCGACGCTCCGGGTTACCGGAGCCAAATGTGGTCGAAGATGTCAAGAAAGAGCTCGCTCGCATGCAGCGGCGCTACGATTTCATCATCATCGCCGCTCCCACGAGCTACGTTCAACGGAGCGCGAGCAGCATCATTCCAGCGCCGGACGTAATACTCTGTGCGAGAATTGCGCATACGACGGTTGGAGGATTGAAATCAGCTGTGGACAGCCTGCGCGGCGCCGATATGCGCATTCATGGTCTCGTACTTTGGGATGCGGAAATGCCGCAACTCGAAACACGTGAGGAAATGCTTGGGTCAAAGCGACCATCGGAAGCATATCAGCCAGAGCTGGCTACGGCGCCGTAGCCGGTAATGGCAGAAACAATTCCCGATCTCAGAGGGATTCCCAAGGCTCGAGCATATAAGGAGCTCCAGGGCCATTGTGAGGCGATTCTCGAAGGCATCGCCGACCCGATTGCAGCGATGGCCACCGTGGCAGCGCTCGTACACCATGCGTTCGGACATCTCTGGACCGGCTTTTATCGAGTCGTGGAGCCAGGAGTACTGCTTCGTGTCGGACCCTATCAGGGATCCCTTGGCTGTCTCGACATTGCATTCGGTCGCGGAGTATGCGGGACTGCCGCCGCCCAATTGAGAAGCATCATCGTCCCCGACGTCGACAAATTCCCTGGCCACATAACGTGCGATGCCAGCTCCCGATCCGAAATCGTCGTCCCCGTTCTTGGGCCGCGGGGTGATCTACTCGCCGTTCTCGACGTAGATTCCGAGCAACTCGATGCGTTCAATGAAGAAGATCAAAAGGGACTCGAGCAACTCGTATCGTGGTTCGCGAACGTGAAGCAATGACCGTCGCCGGTTACTCGGACGTCATCAACCACGCGCTCGCATTCGCGGCGAAACATCACGACCGGCAGGTGCGAAAGGGGACGAAGCTTCCCTACCTGACGCACCCCGCGAACGTGGCAGTAATCCTTACGCGTTACGGATGCGGCAACGACACCGTGGTTGCCGGGATTCTGCACGACGTCATTGAAGACTGTGTTCGCGACGGCTATACGGCAGAAATGCTGGAACAGCGCATCGGCGACAAATTCGGCGCGAAGATGCTGAAGACGGTTCTGGCCGTCACGTACCGAAAGACTGACGATGAAGGTGTGGAGCTCTCAGGGGACGAGCGCAAGGCAGATTACCTCGAGCGACTGGCCGGAGCGAATGATGAGGCGCGCTGGGTTTGCGCGGCGGACAAGATTCACAACGCATCGTCAATCGTCGCTGACTTGCGGAGAACGATCGATCCGCAGACTGTCTGGAACCGATTCAGCGGCGGCAAAACGGACACCGCGCGCTGGTACCGGCAGGTTTACGACAGACTTCGCGAGGTGGGCTTCGATGCTCCGATCATGACGGAGCTCGATCAGGTTTCGCGCGAGCTCGACGAGCTCGCGGGCTCCGCCGGCTAGACGGTAACAGCCGCAGCCACGATTCCGTAGGTCCTCTCGACATAGTCGTCGAGTATTTTCAGAAATTCGGGAACTATCGTCTCGCCTTTGAGCGTGACAAGCAACTTGCCGTCGACGTAGACCGGAGCCCTGGGCTCCTCGGCCGTCCCGGGCAGCGAAATGCCGATGTTGGCGTGCTTCGATTCACCAGGCCCGTTCACGACGCAGCCCATCACCGCGACTTTCATGTCGATCACGCCGGGATACCGCTCCCGCCACGCCGGCATCTGCTCCCGCAGATAATTCTGGATGTCCTCAGCCATGTGTTGGAAGAAGGTCGACGTGGTGCGACCGCAGCCCGGACATGCGGTAACCTGCGGATTGAAATTCTGGAGCTCGAGCGACTGTAGAATTTGTTGAGCAACGTGGACTTCCTCGGTGCGATCTCCGCCAGGACGCGGCGTAAGCGAAACACGAATCGTGTCGCCGATTCCTTCGGACAAGAGGATCGAGAGCGCCGCGGTACTGGCAACGATCCCCTTTGATCCGAGCCCGGCCTCGGTGAGCCCAAGATGCAACGGGTAATCGCAGCGAGCAGCCAGCTGCCGGTAGACATCGATCAGATCCTGCACCCCGGAAACCTTTGCCGAGATTATGATGCGGTCGTGTCCGAGTCCCATCTCCTCCGCGATCGCGGCAGAGCGGAGAGCGCTCTGAATCATCGCCTCGATGTAGACCTCTTTGGCGGTGTGCTGCTCAGTGCTTTGGGCATTCTCGTCCATCAGCGTGGTCAGAAGATCCTGATCGAGCGAACCCCAGTTGACTCCGATTCTGACGGGCTTGTCGTTGTCGAGCGCAATCTGGATGATGGTCCGGAAATTCTCGTCGCGGCGTTTTCCACCGACGTTGCCGGGATTGATGCGGTACTTGGCCAGGATTTGCGCAGCGGCCGGGTATCGCGCGAGAAGGAGGTGGCCGTTGTAGTGGAAATCTCCGATCAGCGGAACCGAAAGACCCATGTCGGCGAGTCTGCTCGCGATCTCGGGCACCGCTCGTGCTGCGTCGTCGTTATTGACCGTTACCCGGACGAGTTTGCTTCCGGCGCGCGAAAGCTCCGCTGCCTGAAAGGCAGTGGCGGAAGCGTCACCGGTGTCGGTGTTGGTCATCGACTGCACGGCGATCGGATGGGCGGACCCAATGGGGACTCCGCCTACTGTCGCGGATACGGTAGGTCTTCGCGTTACGGTCGGCACGTCTGCTTGCGTGTGATGATTTTGAAAGCTAATTCCCTGGTGCGAGCGGTGCATGTGAACCGCAAACAGCTTCCCTTCCCGGCACTTCTGGAGCTCTGATGGCTGATACACCCAATACACCCGATACGCCTGACATTTCCGCGGCACCCGCTGCACCGATTCCCGTCAGGAAGAAGCATCATTGGGTGCTGATTACGGTTCTCGTTCTCGTTCTCGTTCCCGTAGTCGTCGTCTCGCTCTGGATCTGGGTCGCACTGGGTTACACCTACGCTTCGGGGGAACGGGCGGGGTATGTCCAGAAGATCTCCAAGAAGGGGTGGGTCTGTAAGACCTGGGAGGGTGAGCTGGCGATGGCAAATCTGCCCGGAACTATGCCGCAAATCTTCGCTTTTACGGTTCGGAACGACTCCATTGCCAAGGTGATCGAGCAGAATGCGGGGAAGCAGGTTTCACTGACCTATGACCAGCACAAAGGCGTGCCAACCACCTGCTTTGGCGAAACGGAATATTTCGTTACAGGGGTCCACAGAACCGGGCTTTGAATCTGTCTATTGTCAGCCCAGCCGGTCCTTGCTATTTTTTCCCCAAGTCGAGCTGGGAGGGGCGGGCGAGAGTCCGTGCTTTCCTCTCAAATCCAGTGTGGGGTTAGTGAGACCCGCATAAATCAGATTGTCGAGGGTCGGGCGTCCTCCGCTCCCCAAGACACAAATTTTTCAGGAGCAGGGAATGCGTACGACCGGCAAAGTGAAGTGGTTCAACGATGCAAAGGGCTTTGGCTTTATCACACCTGACAACGGGCAGAAGGATTGCTTCGTTCACTACAGCGCGATTTCCGGCTCGGGGTTCAAATCCCTTGCTGAAGGTGACGCGGTAGAGTTCGACATTGTCGAAGGTCAGAAGGGTCCGGCT
>JBDTIV010000091.1:0-9284 GCA_039936175.1 Gemmatimonadaceae bacterium
AGCGCGGTCGTAAACGGCACTACCGCCATGTAGTCGAGTCCGGTTTCGGCGAGCACTTCCAGCTTCTCATCGTGAGTCGTGAGGAGCAGTGGAGCCGCCGCCGGATTAACGACTTCGAGCGGATGCGGATCGAACGTGACGAGCACGCTCGGGATCTTGAGCACGTGCGCGCGGGCCACGAGTCGCTCGATGACGTCGCGATGACCGCGGTGCACGCCGTCGAAAGTCCCGACGGTTATTACTGTGTCCTTTACATAGGGCGGCAGGCCCGAATCATCGAGGCCCATCGTGACTTCATGCATCGGCTATCACCCGAAGTGCCCTCGGCCGAGTGGGCGAATCAGCCAGCGCGTCGAGCGTGGCAGCGTCTCGGATGTCGAACGGTCCGATTCGGGTGCGCCTGAGCGCGTTCAAGTGGGCGGCAGAAGATGTGAGGCGACCGAGATCCCTCGCCAGGGCGCGAATGTACGTCCCGCCGCTGCACGTGACCGTCGCCGTCAGGGTGTCCGGCCGAAGGTCCTGAACCTCCCAGCCGTGGACCTTCACGTCGACGGCTGGAAGCTCAAGGGGGTCGCCGCGACGGGCCGCGTCGTACGCGCGGGTACCATCGACGCTTTTGGCCGAGTAGGCGGGAGGTATCTGCGAGATTGTCCCCGTCAGCGACGCCAGGGCGGCACGGACATCTGCTTCGGCCGGAAGCGGCGCGGTGCGAATCACGGTGCCGGTGGAATCATCGGTGTCGGTTTCCGACCCGAAACCGATGGTCGCCTCATACACCTTGGGCTCGATGTCGAGGAAGTTGGCGAGCCGCGTCGCCCGGCCAAGAAGCAGAACGAGCAGCCCCGTCGCAAAGGGGTCGAGCGTCCCCAGGTGCCCGATGCTTCGCTCGCCGTATATGCGTCGCACGTGCTGCACGACGTCGTGCGACGTCATGCCCGCGGGCTTGTCCACCAGCAGTAACCCTTCAACGGAGGACGTGCCAGTGCCGGGACGATCAGTCGTCTTTTCTTCCCTGCGATGCGGCAGCGTCCTGTCTCTTCACGTCCGCGAGGAGCGACTCGATTCGCGCTGCCCGCGCGATGGTATCGTCTTCCTTGAACTGGATTTCCGGGGCGACTCGGAGCCTCAACGCTTGCGCGACGCGCGACCGAAGGTGCGAGGCCACGCTGTCGAGGCCGTCGAACGTCGCCTGCTTCTCCGTGTCACTGCCGAGAACGCTGACGTACACGCGCGCATGCCGGAGGTCGGGACTGACCTCGGCACCAGTAACGGTGACGAACCCAACGATCCGGGGATCCTTTGCCGATTCAGTGAGGAAGGTCGCGACCTCGACGCGGACCGCTTCGGCGACGCGGTCCGCTCGACGTGTGTTACGCAGAAGCACCCGCCGCCGAAGTGAGCGTGCGCGCGACCTGCTCCTTGCGGTAGCACTCGAGCACGTCGCCAACCTTGATGTCGTTGAAGTTCTCGACGCCGATGCCGCACTCGAAACCCTCACGCACTTCCTTGACGTCGTCCTTGAAGCGCCGGAGTGATGAGATGTTGCCGTCGTAGATCTCGCTGCTGTCGCGGATCACGCGCACTCGGCCCGTGCGGTTGATGACTCCGCTCCGCACCGAGCATCCGGCGATGACGCCCATCCGCGGGACCTTGAACAGCTCGCGAACCTCGGCCTCGCCGAGCACCACCTCGCGTTCCTCGGGACGCAGCATGCCTTCGAGCGCCGCGCGGACGTCTTCGACCGCCTCGTAGATGATCTTGTACAACTTGATCTCGACGCCTTCGCGCTCTGCCGCCGAACGCGCGTTGTTATCCGGGCGCACGTGGAAGCCGACGATGATGGCCCCAGACGCTCTCGCGAGAAGGATGTCGCTCTCAGTGATCGCGCCGACGCCACGGTGGATGACTTCGACCGAGACCTCTTCGTTCGAGAGTTGCGCGAGCGCATCGGCCAACGCTTCGGCCGGTCCGCCCTGGTCGGCCTTGATCACGATACGGAGCGTGCGCGCCTGCCCCGGTGCGGTCTGCGACATGAAGTCTTCGAGCGATACGACACCCTTCGCGGTGCGACGGCTCTTCGCCTCACGATCGAGGCGCTGGCGGCGCTGCGCGATCTCGCGCGACTCCATCGCATCTTCCACGACGACGAACTGATCTCCCGCCATCGGCACGCCGCCGATGCCGAGGATCTGGACCGGAATAGCCGGACCGGCGTCCTTCACCGCGCGACCGCGCTCGTCCAGCAGCGCTCTCACGCGGCCCGAGTACATGCCGCATATGAAGTCGTCGCCGACGTGCAGCGTGCCGTTGCTGACGAGCATCGTCGCGACCGGCCCCTTGCCCGGATCGAGCTGGGCTTCGATCACGGCGCCAGTGGCGCTCCGGTTTGGATTCGCCTTGAGGTCGAGAATTTCGGCCTGGAGCAGAATCTGATCGAGCAGCGACTGGACGTTGGTTCCCTTCTTCGCCGACACTTCGCTGGAAAGCACGGTGCCACCGAACTCTTCGAGCACGACACCATGCTGAAGCAGGTCCTGTTTCACCTTCATCGGGTTCGCGCCCGGCACATCGATCTTGTTGATCGCGACGATCATCGGCACACCGGCATTCTTGGCATGTGAGATCGCCTCGATCGTCTGCGGCATCACCTGGTCATCCGACGCGACGACAAGCACCACGATGTCGGTCACCTGCGCCCCACGTGCGCGCATTGCGGTGAACGCTTCGTGGCCAGGCGTGTCGAGGAACGTGATTGCCTTGCCGCCGGGGAGCGAAACGTGGTACGCGCCGATGTGCTGCGTGATGCCGCCGGACTCGCCAGCGACGACGTTGGACTTCCGGATATAGTCGAGGAGCGACGTCTTACCGTGATCGACGTGACCCATGATGGTCACCACCGGTGGCCGCGGCTCGAGCTGCTCGTCGGTATCCTCAACCACAGCCGTCGCGTTCAGGTCGGCGGCGTATTCCTCCTCCTTGACTGCCTGGAATCCAAACTCGCCCGCGATCAGCTCGATCTGGTCGAAGTCGAGCCTCTGGTTGATCGTGACCATCAGCCCAAGGTTCTTGAATGCGAACCCGACGATCTGCACGGCCGGCGTCTTCAGAATCTGGGCGAGCTCGCTCACCGTGATGAACTCGTTGACGCGAACGGTCTTCTTCTCGCGCTCGACTTCGGCCTGACGCTGCGCGGCCATCTCCTCGCGGTAGGTTCCGTCCTCGGCGCGACGAGCACCACCACGACGGATTGGGCCGCGCATGGACGCCATCGTCTTGCCAATGTTCGCGGACACCGCTTCCTGATCGACACCGCGCTTGCCTTTCTTGCCACGGCGCGCACCGCGATCGTCGCCGCCACCACCACCACGGCTCGGGCCGCGGTCTTCGCGGCGCGGCGGTGCAGTGCCCGCTCCAGGCGCCGCAGAGGCGACCGGACGGGGCGGAGCATAAGGCGCGCCTGTGGCGACCGGACGGGGACGAGGCGCGCCGGGAACTACCGGCTGTGGGCGCTGACGATCTCTTCCCTCATGACGGTCACTGCGCTCGGTCGGACCGGTGCTGTGAGTGGCAGACGGATTGAACGTCGGTGCAGATGGAGCCGAAGGCTGACGCGGAGGCGCGGCCGGAGGTGTCCGGGGACGGTCTCCGATTGCAGCATCACCGGCTGTCGCGGCGATCGGTGTCGGCGCGGTTACGACGGGCGCAGCGGCGGCCGGCGCTTTGACTTCCGGTGACGGTGCTGGCTCGGCCTCGACGACTTCGGGCGACGGCTCCGTTGCCACGCGGCGGCGACGCCGAGCGGCGGCTTCCGGTGCCGGAGCGGGCTCTGGCTTCACTTCCGGAGCTGCCGCGGCTGCCGTTCCACGGCGACGCCGCGTTGCTGCTGGCGGGGCGGCCACGCGCGCGCGCTTCTCGCGCTCCCAACGCGCGCGGATGCGCGCGACCTGATCGTCGCTCAATGGACTGAGATGGCTGCGTACCGGAACGTCCATCACACGAAGGAGGTTGATCACCTCGTCGCTCGTAATTCCGAATTCGCCCGCCAGGTCATGTACTCGAAGCTTGCTCAACCCTACTCCTCCTTACGGCCGTCCGGCATCGGCGTCGAGCTGAGCGCCCGAATCCCGTTCGCCAGACCTCTGTCTACAATTCCTATCACCACAGTCGTTTCACGGCCGGCGGCCGAGCCGAGCTCGGCGGCCGACGGTCCCGCGAGCACCAGTATTCCCCGCGCGCGGAGCAAAGGCAACACTTTGTCCAAACTGTTGCTTGAAGCATCTGGCGCAGCAATAGCCAGTAGTAACTTGCCGCGCTTCGCCGCTTCACGCACCTGCTGAACGCCAACAATCGCCCCGCGGCCGCGCACACCCAGACCGACCAGGCCGAGCACCTTACGGGTCTCCACGGGGTCCATCGCTACTCCTTCGCCTCCGATTTGACGGCTTCGGCTACCGCCTCAGCTTCGGGCGCCGCGCCTCCGCCTTCCGATGCCATCTCGGTTCCGGCTTCAGCGTCAGCCACCGTCGTTGCTACTGCCCCTTCGCCACCGTCCGCCGCGTCATCGGTTGTCAGCTCGTCGATGATTGCCATGAGTCTGTCCGCTTCTTCCGGCGCGATGCCCGGAAGGCGCAGGAAATCCTCGCGCTCGAGATCGATAATGTCGTCCAGAGTCTTGTAACCGGCCTCTTCGAGGACAGCGACCGTTGCCGGTTGCATTCCTTCGATATCGAGAAGCCGCGGATTCACGCCGGAAACCGGTTCGTCCGTCGGGAGTGGAGCGAAGATCGGTTGATCGGTCCCGCGCTCCATCCACTCTCTGCTCGAGTAGAGCTCGATCTTCCACTCCGTGAGCTCGGACGCAAGACGGACGTTCTGTCCATTGCGTCCGATGGCCAGTGAGAGCTGGTCTTCGTCCACGATGGCCTGGATCGTCTTGGTCGCTGGATCGCTGAACACCCGGGCTACGCGCGCTGGCGCAAGCGCCAGCTTGGCGAAGCGCTCGGGATCGGCCGACCAGGGCACGATGTCGATTCTTTCACCACCCAACTCGTTGACGACCGCCTGAACGCGCGAGCCCTTGAGGCCGACGCAGGCGCCCACCGGATCAACAGAATCATCGCGCGAGAAGACGGCGATCTTGGTGCGACTGCCGACTTCACGAGCACTGGCCCGAATCTCAACGAGATTCTGCTGGATCTCCGGCACCTCGAGCTTGAACAGCGCTTTCACGAAAAGTGAATCGGCGCGGCTCAGCACGAGGCGCGGTCCCTTTGGCGTCTCTTCGACGCGCTTGAGAACGGCGCGGATCGGATCGCCCTGATGGAAGTGCTCGCGGTGGTTCTGCTCGCGGTAAGGACTGATCGCTTCTGCTTCGCGAAACTTGTTCAGCATGATGACCAGCTTGCCGCGCTCGATCTGCTGGACCTCGCCAGACAATAGATCACCGACCCGGCTCGAGAATTCGTCACGGATCTTGGACCGCTCGCCTTCGCGCACGCGCTGGATGATCCTCTGCTTCGCCGCCTGGACCGCTGTGCGGCCGAACTCGGCAAAGTCGACGGGGATCTCCATCTGGTCGCCGACCTGGAACTCGGAATCCTCGAACCGGGCCTCCTCGAGAGAGATCTGGCTCGCTGGATCGGTTACCTCTTCCACAACGGTCTTTAGAAGGACGATGCGAATCGCCCCCTTGTTCTCGTCGATCTCGACCTCGGCCTGGACGGTCGGTCCATGCTTTTTGGCGAGGGCGGCGTTGATGCCGTCTTCGAGGAGGCCGTGCAATTCGGCGCGATCGATCTGCTTCGAGTTGGTCAACTCGCGGATCGCTGTCAGAATTTCTACTGAAGCCGCCATGTCGCTCTACCTCTACCTTTTCCAGTGAAATGCCAGCCGCGCTTTCTCAACCGCGGCCAACGGAAAGCGCCGCTCGTTGCCGCGCTCATCGTGCACCTTCACGATCTCCTGACCGGTATCTCCTTCGACACCGGCGATCTCGACTTCATCGGTTCTTCGTCCAGCTGGATCGCCGGCCACATTGGTCGTGACCACAGCGGTCCTGCCCACGAACCGAAGCCAGTCCTTTGCGTTGCGCAGCGGCCGCTCTACGCCTGGCGATGAAACCTCCAGCACATACTGCCTGCCACCGAAATCCTGTTCGTCCAGCCTCGTTTCAATTGCCCGTGACGCGCCCGCGCAATCTTCGACCGTCACTTTTTCGCCGTCTTCGCGCTCGATCCGAACGTCGACTACGGGTCGTCCACTGCTGCCCCCGAGCTTGAGCTCAAAAAGCTCCAGCCCAAGTGGCTTAATTTCCGATATTACAATGTCTTCCAGCGTTCCGTTCATCTAGCTTCGAGGTACATTCTGAGGACAAAAAAATGTGGGGGGATCCCCACATCAGTGTTGGCCGCCGAGTTGAACGCCCTATACAATGTAGAAAGGCGGCTGAGGCGAGTCAAGTTGACCGCCCTTACGGGTATTGTCCAAAGACGGACACCACCGCCCTTACGCTTGTGCTGCGATGACTCCGATCTGCCGGCCGGGATCACCGGCACGGTGTGAGAAAAAACGATCGTTGTCGCAGCGAGTGCAGAAGGCGCTGACGGTGATCTTCTGAACGCCGGTTTCAGTCGCGTGTTCGGCGATCAAAGACCTGAGGTCAACGTTGCCAGGCCGCGTCGCCGTCTCACCAGTGAGCTGCTCCCGGACTTCCGCGCTCACCTCGTAGCAGCGGCCACAGATCGCCGGGCCCAGGTGGATCGCCAGCTCATCGGGCGGGAGTCCGTAGCGCGCGAGTGCAGCGATTGCCTCCGTGGTGATACGGGCCGCGGTCCCTCTCCAACCAGAGTGAAGGAGGGCCACGATCCCCGACGGATGCGCGATGAACACCGGAACACAATCCGCGACACCGACAGCCAGCGCGATTCCCTTTTCGGCCGCGATGTGGCCGTCAGCCTCTTCTCCGGCGCGCAGCCAACCTTCCCAGCCGCCCGTGTGCACCAAGACGCGCGTTCCGTGAACCTGGCGGATCGAGACCAGCCGGCGGGCGGCGTCGGCGACGTCCCGCTGAATGGCCGTCCAGCGAGACATCACTTCACTCACTGGCTCGGAGCTCGAGAGGCTGAAGGTTCCGGCGTCACGCGTCGTCAGGAACGCGCGAATACCCCAACTCTCGAAGTCGGGGATTACTTCCTTCGGAACCTCACTCACGCTTACTGGCGCCGATCGTCAACGCGAGTAATTGAAGCGCCGAGCGCGTTGAGACGTTCGTCGATGCGCTCGTAGCCCCGTTCAATCTGTCCCACGTTGTTGATGAAGCTCGTGCCCTCGGCGCAAAGCGCGGCGAGGAGAAGTGCCATTCCCGCTCTGATGTCGGGTGATTCGAGGAATGCTCCGCGCAGCCGCGACGGGCCGTGAATCAGCGCACGGTGCGGGTCGCAGAGGACGATTCGCGCGCCCATGGTGGAGAGTTTATCGACGAAAAACATGCGCGATTCGAACATCTTCTCGTGCATGAGGATAAGTCCTTCGCACTGGGTGGCGGTCACGATCGCGATCGACATGGTGTCGGCCGGGAACGCTGGCCATGGCTGGTCCTCCAGCTTGGGCACGTGGCCACCCATGTCAGCCTGGATCTGTCGCGACTGCTTGGCCGGAACGATCAGGTCGGGACCGTCCTCCACGCACTCGATCCCCAGTCGGGAGAATCCCATGCGCGTGGAGCGAAGGTGCTCGATCCCGGCGTTCTCGATTCTCAGCTCCGACTGCGTGACCGCGGCCAGCCCTATGAAGGAACCGACTTCGATGTGATCGGGTCCGATGCGATGTGTCACGGGCTTGGAACCGAGGGAGCGGCCGCCGTGAATCGTCATCGTGTTTGTCCCGACACCTTCGATCTGCGCGCCCAACGCAATCAGGAAATGGGCGAGATCCTGCACGTGCGGCTCGCTGGCGGCATTTCGCAGGACAGTTGTTCCAGTCGCCGCGGATGCAGCAACGAGCGCATTCTCAGTCGCGGTGACACTGGGCTCGTCGAGGAAAACGTCGGCACCCTTGAAGCCATTGACGCGCATCTCGATCATCTTGCCGTGCTTGAACGTCGCGCCCAGCTGCTCCAGAGCGAGGAAGTGTGTATCAAGTCGCCGCCGTCCGATGACGTCTCCACCGGGAGGCGGAAGCGTGACCTGGCCGCAGCGGGCGAGAAGGGGCGCCGCAAGGAGAATCGACGCGCGGATCTTGGCGCACAGCGTCGGGTTCAGGTCGGCCGGACGCAGCTCCTTGGCGTGAATATCGAGCGCGTTGCGGCCCACCCATTCCATCGAGGCACCCACCGAGCGAATGAGCTCCACCAGCGTCTCGATGTCGCGGATGCGGGGCACATTTTCCAGATGGACGACGTTTTCAGAGATCAGCGCGGCGGCGACGATAGGCAGCGCCGCGTTCTTGTTTCCCGATGGACGAATGGAGCCGCTGAGCGACCTCCCTCCTTCGACGACGAACTGTACTGCTGGCATGTTGCTCCTGAACCGACTTGAGGGTTGGCGTGTTGCGAAAATATATCGCAGACCGCACTCTTTGTACCGTGTGGCTAAACTCTCTATGTAAATGGCCCCTCCCTTGCACACCTGAACGCGCATGACAGCATGGTTCATCAGCGGAGCCGAGCTGCTGCAGCAGGTCGCTCGCGCGCTGCCCGATACGATCTATACCAAGCAGGTGGTAGTGGAGCCGAGCCTGTGGGAAAAGATCACCAGCACCGCCAGCGGCGTGATGACGATTACGGTCATCATCCTGACGGGGGCACTCGTTCCCGCGGCGTGGAATTTCAGAAAGAGCTACAAGAAAATCAGCAACATGCTCGACAAGATCTACGGCGACGTGAATCCGCTCATGCGCCACGCTAGCGCGATTGCCGACAACGTGGATTACATATCGACCTCGATTCGCGTGGATGTTCAGCAAGTGAGCCAGACCGTGGCCGCCGTGAATCAGCGTCTGCAGGAGGCGCTGGAGTCGGCCGAGGATCGCATGAAGCAGCTGAACGCGCTGCTCGACGTGGTGCAGGAAGAGGCGGAATCGGCGTTTGTGACTACCGCATCGACCATTCGAGGCGTGCAGACAGGAATCAATCAGGCATTTGACCAGGAGGAGTTGTTCGATGGGGACTACGACGAAGACAGAACCGACAGTGGGGAGAAACCGCGCCCGCGTGTCCGACCCAGAAACGGCAGTGGACGAAGGGCGTGAGCAGCAATATGACCTTCTCACCGCCGCAATAATCGGGG
>JBDTIV010000092.1:0-17282 GCA_039936175.1 Gemmatimonadaceae bacterium
ACAAACAGTAGTCGGCTCGGTACCGCACACACGGCACTCCGACACAATTGAATGAGGATGTACCGAACATGCGTACCACCGGCAAAGTAAAGTGGTTCAACGACGCCAAGGGCTTTGGCTTCATCACACCTGAGAACGGGCAGAAGGATTGCTTCGTTCATCACTCGGCCATTCAGGGCAACGGCTTCAAGTCGTTGGCTGAGGGCGAGCGCGTTGAATTCGACGTCGTGCAGGGCCAGAAGGGCCCGGCGGCCGAGAACGTCACCAAGCTCGGCGCTTAAGTCGCAGCTTGCTGAACGCAGGATAGAAGGACGGGGCCACTCTGGTTTTGCCAGGGCGGCCCCGTTCTTTTTTTGACTACACCGCGGGAAGAGTTTGAACTGGAAACGCGAGAATAGTAAGGTAGAAGGAACGAGGTAGTAGGAACGAGGTGTGAGGTAACGCGCAGCACGACGCGCCTCTACCTCCGGCCTCACACCTATAACCTCGCGCCTTCTACCTCACTCTTCTCGCAGCGGGTTTTCACCCATACTTTTTGCAAACCAAGGAAGCTATGGCAAAGGAAGAAGCAATCGAGCTCGAAGGGACAGTCACCGAAGTACTGCCCGATGCGACGTTTCGCGTTCAGGTGAACAACGGACACGATGTACATGCTACGATTGCGGGTAAGATGCGCAGATTTCGGATCCGCGTTCTCGCAGGCGATCGGGTCACACTCGAAGTGTCTCCCTACGATCTTACGAGAGGCCGCATCACTTTCCGCCACAAGAGCTGAAAGCCAGGCTCGGGCCGGCTACTGAACGTAACGGAGCACGTCGTACACGAAGTGCACGCCGTAACCCACGTTATCCACTGAGAGGCGCTCGTCGTTTCCGTGCATTCCGCGCTGTATTTCCGCCCTCGGGATCAGAAACGGACTGAAGCCGTAAGTGGTTATTCCAAGTCGGCGGTAGGTTGGCCGATCGGTCGCGGCCGTTTCCATCGGAGTCGTGACGAAAGCAGCAGGCTCGCGATCGTGCGCTGCTCTCTCGATCGCGCGAAAGAGATCGGTGTCGATCGGGCTCTCGAGAGGCGTCTTCGGCTGCAGCAGCGTCGTGAAATGCACCGCCGTGTCGGCAGCAACTGCCTTCAATGTCTCTAAAAACGCCGCCGGATCCTGGTCAGGCAGCAGCCTGACATCAATGTCGCCCGTCGCTACCCCCGGGATCACATTCGTCTTGTTGGAACCCGCGAGCCCGGTGAGCGATATCGTGTTCCGGAGAAAGGCATTCCACGAGACATCGCTCAGAATCCACTCCTTTGCCTTTGGATCTTTGAGGGCTGTGCTGACGTCAGAGAGCCAGGTTCTTTGCGGCTCGGGGTAAGTCCGTGATATGTCGCGAAAGAATTTGTCCACGCCTGGTGTGACGTGGAGCGAAGTCTCGTACTGCGAGATCCTGTAAAGCGCGGCGACGAGACGCGGCACGGGATTCTGTTTCGTTGGACGTGAGCCGTGCGACGGCACGCCATTCACAGTGAGTCTCTGCCAGAAGGTCCTCTTTTCGGCTACGCCAACCGCAAAATAGACGACCTTGCCGTTCTCTATGAAATTGTCGGCGCCCTCGGTAATCAGGTACTCGACATCCTTGAGCAGATCGGGATGATTCTTCACGAAGACCAGTCCTCCCGTAGATGTGAGCTCCTCGTCGGCATTGCCGATGAAGACGATGTCCCGCGTCAGAGGCGCGCCGCTGCGCTTCAGGGCAATCATTGCCATGAGCTGCGCAACGCCGATGCCCTTCATGTCGATCGACCCTCGACCCCAGATGTAGCCGTCCTTCACCGCCCCCGAGAATGGATCCACCGACCATGATGATGGCGTGGCCGGCACGACATCCATGTGGTGGACGAGCGCTATCGCCCGTTTGGTCCCATTCCCTCGGAGCCGAGCGTAGAGGTTCGCACGATTTGTCCCGAGCTCCGCCGTGTCGAGGATCTGGGCTTCGATGCCTTCCCGGTCGAGTATCTGCTTCAGGAATCGCGCGGCTAGGAGTTCGTTGCCGGGTGGGTTGGTCGTGTTTACGCGAAGATAGTCCTGGAGAATTCGCTGCGACTCGCGTGCGGTCGCATCCCAGTCCACCGGTTTTGCCTGAGCCCGGATTGTGGAGGTGCAGAGGAGACTGGCTGCAATTGCGATCGCTTGTGGGCGTTTCATGAGTCGGCTCGGGTTCGCGGATAGTGACGCGTGTAATTCTATCCGCTCGGTGAGCGATTCGCCTCGATATCAGGGTTGTTGTTGCTGGCTCGCCGGAAGCTGCGGTGTGGGTGGGGGCGCCGGCAGATGCGAAACTTGCGCTCTGAAGGCCTGGAATTCGGGGGTATCAACGATGAACCGGCCCGCGTGCGTCGGTTCGACTTCAGAGATCTCTTGGCGCGCTTTTGCGATCCGCGCCTCCTCGAGTGGGTGTGACGCAAACCATCCGTCGACGACGGTGGGCTTGTACTCGCGCTCTTTCAGAAGCACCTGAAAGAGATCCGGTATCCCCTCGGGATCGTAGCCGGCTCGCGTGACGTTCACGACCGCTTCCGAATCCGCCTGCAGCTCGTCGAGCCGGCTGTGCCTCGCGAACAGGGCGCTCCCCCCGACCTGCACAGCCGCCTGCGCGAGCCCACTGTGACAGATGCTCGTGAGCGTACAAAGTACCGCCACGCCCAAATTCGCTTTTTGCGCGCTCTGCATTTGCTTGACCGAATGGCGCTGAATCACGTGACCGATTTCGTGTCCCAGCGTTCCCGTCAGCTCGTCCAGCTTGTCGGCGCTTTCGATCAGTCCGCGGTTGACGTAGACGTAGCCTCCCGGGAGGGCGAAGGCGTTCACCTGCTTGGTGTTTATCACGTAGAAATGCCAGTCGAGGTCGGCTCTGCTTGTTGTCTTGGCGATCGACACGCCGAGGGCCTGGATGTATCCACTGACGGCAGGATCGGTGACGATTGGCAGCTGCGCATTCACCTCGTTTGCGTCCTGGCGTCCCATCGCGACTTCCTGGTCCTGCGACACCGAGCAGGAAGAGAGGACGAGAATGAGAGCAGTCAGCATCGATGCACGAATCATTTCATACGGGGAAAGGGTAAATTCAAGAGGGGGCAAGACATGTTCCATGCGTTCTCCTCTTTCCAAAAAACAAAGGTCAGACCTTGGCAGTTCGTGGCCCATCGCTATCCGATCGCGTCGCACGCACATTCGAGCAGAGACACCTTTCCGTGCCGCGATCGGCGCGCTACGCGTTGATGGGCTCTCTCGATTCAGCGCTGAACGAGGTGTGGATTGTCTGTCATGGACACGGTCAGTTGGCGGCGCGCTTCCTTACCCGATTCATCCCGATAGAGCGCCCAGACCGGCTTTTTGTGGCGCCCGAGGCGCTCTCGCGGTACTATCTCGAGCCTCCTCGTGGCGGTCCCCACCCTCCAAACACGCCTGTGGGAGCGACGTGGATGACGTCAGAGGATCGCGATCGCGAGATTGCAGACTACGTGGGGTATCTCGATTTGCTCTATGACGAACTCTTCTCCAGGGTCCAGCGGAATGCTGTTCGTCTATGGGTCGTTGGCTTCTCGCAGGGTTGCGCGACGGTTGCCCGGTGGGTGGCGCGCGGGAAAGTGGACCCCGATCGAGTTGTCCTTTGGGCTGGTGTGCTGCCGCCCGAGATGAAAGCCGCGGAAGCTGTGGCACTGTCGCGCCGTGCGCCAGTGACCATCGTGCTCGGCCGCGAGGACGAGTTCGCCAAACCCGAGCTGATTTTGGCTCAGGAGGAGAGGCTGAAAGAGCTGCGTGTCGCGCATGAGATCGTCCGCTTCGACGGGGGACACGAGATTGCCCCCGATGTTCTCCGAATTCTCGCGGACTCAGGGAGAAGCTGAGTGGTGCGCGCGTCGAGCAGAATAGCCAGCGGCGCTCCATGGCGTTTAGCCATATTGTCGCTGCTGATCGCAACTCTGCTCGTTCCGGTGATCGCGCCGTCGGGATTTTTCTTTCCGTACGTCGCGCCGAGAAATCTGTTCTTTCGCGCCCTCACCGAACTCGGCGTGCTCGCGCTGTTGTGGACCCTGTGCTTCGGCAGCGATGAGCTCGATCTCCGATACGAGCCAATATTCTGGGCCCTCGTCGCCTTCATCGCGGCGGCGTTCCTGTCGGCCGTTTTTTCCCCCGCCACCCGGCACAGTCTCTTTGGCGACTTCGAGCGAATGGGTGGCGTGTTGGCATGGGTTCACCTCGCGCTCTTTTTCCTGCTGCTGCGCGCAATGGGCGATGAGGAATGGAGCTGGCTGCTCAACGCCGCCCTGCTCGTCGGTCTGTTCATAAGCGTGAACGCGATTGTCGAACACGAACAGCTCGCGCGATTGTCACAGACAGCGGGCCGAGCGGCCGACGCCGCCTCAGCCACGATCGGCAACGCGGGCCTGCTGGCCGCGTACCTTCTCTTTGCGATCGGCATCGCTTGCTATCTCGCGTCGACGAGCTTCCGCTTTCGGTTGCTCTACGTCGCAGCGGCTGGAATCGACCTGCTTGCCCTCGTTTACGCCGAGAACAGAAGCAGCGTGATCGGGCTGGCGCTGGGTGTTGTTGTCGGCGCGATCATTTTCTCCACAATCTCCGGACGGTTGCGCAGGCGCTGGATGGTTCCCGCTCTCGCGGTAGTCGCCGCAGCCGCGATCTTTGGAATCTCGACTGCGATCCGCACATTTCCGAACGGGACTCTCGCCCTCAATACGCCGGTGGTGCTGCGCCGACTCGCGTCAACGAGTCCAGTCGGGCGTGACGAGTCGAGAACGATGCAATGGCGTGCAGCGATCGAGGGATTCAAAGACCGTCCGATCGTCGGATACGGGCCGGAGAATCACAACCTGGTCTGGTCCGCGCATTTTGATCCGGGCATCTACGCCATCGCTACCGATGTTTTCGATCGGACGCACAACCAGTATCTCGAGGTGCTTGCGACGACCGGTCTGCTCGGTGCGGTGACTTTCCTCGGTATATGGCTGGCGATCGGCGTGACGCTCGCACGAGCGTACGTCGATGACAGACTTTCCGCTTCGTCGTTGGCGATTCTGTGCGGACTCCAGGTTGCGTACGCGAGTTACCTGTTGTTCTGGTTCGTTGACATCAATGCGACGATGCTCTGGATTCTTGTTGCAGCCCTGATCGCCTCGCGTGAGAATCCACATGGTGTCGTGCGACCGATCGCGGAAAGGCATCCGCAGCTGGAGAGAGCAGGCCTCGGTCTCGCGTTGATGGCAACCCTGCTGATCGGCGTAGCACTCTACAAAGGCGAATACTTGCCCGCGCGGGTCAATCTCGCTCTTGCGAAGGTGGATGGTTCGCGCGGTTCTGTGGGTGATGCGCTCGGTGAATTCCCTATCCTCGCGGGTACAGGCGTTCCACAGACAGCGCATACGCCGATGGTGATGGCCGAGTACCTCGGATCACTGCACGCCCGATTCGCGGCGATGCGCGGCAACCCCCGCGAGCGTCGAATGCTGGAGATCGGGTTTGCCAGCACCCGCCAGTCATTCCGAGAGGAAATTCATCGCGACACACTGAATGACCGACTGTATACGGCACAGGCGGGCCTGCTTCTGGACGAAGCCGATTTCTATGGGTCTACGGACGACATCGACCATGCAATCAGTACGCTCGAACGAGCGATCGACCTGAGTCCACACCGGATTCAGCCCAGGCTGCTTCTCGCGAAGCTGTACGCGGACGATCACGAGTATGCGCGGGCGCGATCGGTGCTCGAGGCGGCGGTGAAAGCTGATCCGGATCTTGGGGAGCCCCGATACCGTCTTGCGGAGCAGTATCTGAGGGCCGGAAAGAGTGACTCTTCACAGGCTATGCTCGAGAGCTCGCTCAGACATGGATATGTCGGAAAGCCGGATATATACCTCGCGATCGGCAAGCGTTTGGAGTTCTCCGGCCGCGGCGGAGAGGCGGCTCGATTGTATACGAGCTACCTCGAGAGCAAATACACCAAAGCCATATGGGACGGCCCTGGAACTGTCGACAAGGTGATTCCCTCCGCTGACATCGCTGTCGCAGCCCATCTACCGCTTCTGTACGTGCGGTCACAGGAAAGCGAGCTCGCCATCAAGTCGGCGGCAGCGCTGTCGGCGTTTGATTCTTCGCAGGCCGCAGTCGTGGAGCGATTCGTCACCGATGTGGGATCGCGGCGACGCAACCGCTGGGTGGCCAGGAACTCGCTCCTTCAATGCGGATCGGTCGGGCTCTCGCGAAAGGGCGAGCCGGCCACAGTCGATGCGTGCAGTGTGTTCGGGAGAAGACGGCTCTAGGCGGGTTGTGTGACCGTCGCTGGCAGCCTCGCGCCGGCGCGGTGTATACGCAACGCGGCGATGCGTCGCCCATCCATCGCTACGACTTCCATCTCGCCGCTAGGGATCGGGATGCGGTCGCCCATTCGCGGCAAGCGCCCAAGCTTCGCGAACGCATACCCGCCCAGGGTGGTCCAATCTCCCTCTGGGATTTGTACCCGGTAATCGGAGCGGACATCGATAAGCGAAAGCGATCCTGCCAGCTCGAGCACTCCATCGGTCACGATCGATTCCCGCGATGCGAAGTCGTACTCGTCGGCGATCTCCCCAACGACCTCCTCGACCAGATCTTCCATGGTGACGATTCCAGCGGTTCCGCCATACTCATCGAGCACCACCGCCATGTGGGCGCGCGTCTTACGGAGATCGTCGAGGACCTTCTCCGCGGGACGGCTGTCGGGGACGTACATCGGCTCGCGCACGAAATCGGCAAGGTTGAAGGGTGCATCTCCGGAATGCAGCCAGAGATCCTTGGCCAGGAAGACACCGATGACATCGTCCAGCGAATCGCGATAGACGGGATAGCGTGAATACCGCTCGCGGCGGAGGGCCTCCCAGACTTCCTGCTCGGAGGATTCGAGATCGAGGGCGACCACTTCGGTACGTGGCCGCATCACGTCTCTCGCTTTTTTCTCGTGAAAGTCGAGTACGCCCGCGAGCATGGCCCGATCCGATTCATCCAGCGTGCCGCGCGCGTGTGCCTGCATTACCATGAATCGGATTTCCTCCGGGCTGTGGCCTTCCTCGTCACTCGAAAGCTCTACGCCGAACGATCGGAGCAGTCCGTTCGCCGCTCCGTTGAAAACCCAGATGAACGGCGACATGAACCTCGAGAAAACCAGAAGTGGCCGAGTCACGGCCTTGGCGGTTTTCTCGGGGCTCGACAGTGCCAGAGATTTTGGGACGAGCTCGCCGAGCACGATGTGAAGGAATGTCAGCAGAAAGAACGCGACCGGAACCGCGGCGACGTGGCTCGCGGCCACCGACGGATTGAGTCCCGCCCCGCGGAACAGCGCGTCGAAGATATGGGCTAGGGCCGGCTCGCCTATCCATCCGAGCGCGAGTGACGCGATCGTAATGCCCAGCTGGGTCGCGGCTATGTACCGATCGAGATGCTGGAGCGCGCTCTGAACTATGCGAGCGCCGCGATCGCCCTGGCCGACCATCTCGTCGATTTTGCTCCGACGCGCCGCGACGAGCGAGAACTCCGCGGCAACGAAAAACGCATTCAGAGCTACCAGGCCGAGCAAGGCGATCATGCTGCTGGCGGCTGCGGTCATGGATGGAGGATCCGGGGGGTCCGCAGCAAGAAGTCCAAGGACCATAGGGCTGTAATCTATATAGTTGTAGGGACTTAGGCTCCCGAATAAGCGTATAATTCATCCCAGTGCCATCTACCCGCAATTTGGAACCCTTGACCCCGGCTGGGCCAAAGATTTCCGGACCTTCGCGTCCCGCGCTCGCGCTCCCGATCGTGTATGGAGGGAGCAGGGAACGTGTTCTCCGGGTTCTTTACGTCGGTCGCCTTTCCCTCGCGACCGCCATCTTTGTCGCCGCCATCATCGTGTGGCGAGCCGCCGACACCACGGCGACGCTGATCGCAACGCTAACGTTCGTCGCCGCGCTGCTGTTTACCGGTGCGTCGATGGTGTTCAGCAACAGGCGGCGTGGGCACCTGGGGGACACTTTCTTCTACGTGCAGATGCTGTTCGATCTGCTGCTCGTCACCACGGTAGTCCACCTGACTCAATCAGGGACTCCATCGCCGCTCGCCCCGCTCTACATACTGGTCATAGCAGTGAGCGCGCTGCTCCTGCCACCAGCTGGCGTGCTATTGATCGCCCTGCTGGGCGACGTCCTTTATTTCGTAGTTGCCATCGCAGACCAGGCGTCTTCTGTCGACCTGCCGGTTCTCGTGCAGCTCGGAATTTTCGGGGCGGTGGCTCTGGGGTGCGGCTACATTGGGTCGCGACTGCGCGAAGCAAATGCGGGACGCGAGGAGATGGCGGCCGAGCTCGCGGCGTTCAGACTGCGCGAGGCGGACATCGAGCGTCTGCACACACGCGCGGAGCGGCTGGAGGCAGTCGCCGAGATGAGTGCTTCTCTGGCGCATGAGATCAAGAATCCTCTCGCGTCGATTCGGAGCGCCGCGGAGTTGCTCGCGAAAGTGCCCGGCGCCGACGATGACACCAGAATCCTCACGAAGCTGGTCCAGCGCGAGTCCGACCGGCTGTCCCGGCTACTTTCGGAATTCCTCGATTTCGCGCGCACTGGAGTGACGAGTGTGCGCCGCCTGGACATAGTCGAGATTGCACGGCACGCGGGTGTCCTGGTCGCAGCGCACCCCGATAAGCCGGAGAACGTCACGATCCGCGAGCTGTTTCCTTCGACACCGATGGTCGTCGTTGGCGATGATGATCTGCTCCATCGCGCGATCTTCAATCTCCTGCTAAATGCCGTCCAGGCGTCTCCCCCGGGTGGCGAAGTCCGAATCGAGGCTGCCGAGCTGGACCAACATCAGCTTCCGGCGCAGGCCGAGCATTTCTCGCGCGGCGGGATAATGCTTCGCGTGACCGATGAGGGGCGTGGTATTCCGGACTCAGTCAAGGATAGGCTGTTCGAGCCTTTCGTCACGACCAAGAGTGGCGGAAGCGGACTCGGGCTTTCGATCGTACACCGAGCCGTCGAAGCTCATCACGGCTTCGTTCTCGTCGACTCGGAGCCTCCGCAAAGGGGATCGAGATTCACGATGATTCTCCCCAAGCTCGGCGCCGAAGGGGCGAAACACACGCCGAGGTCATCGGCGAAACGAGAGGCATGAGCGTGCCCCCATCCACGAGCGTGCCCCCATCCACGAGCGTGCTCATCATCGACGACGAGGTGGGAATCCTTGACACGATCCGCATTCTCCTGAAGAACGAAGGATTCACTCCCCATACGGCGCTCGGCGGCAAGAAGGGTCTCGAGCAAATCGCGGCGCTCAAGCCGGAGCTGATCCTCACCGACGTCAGAATGCCGGACGTCACCGGCCTCGATATACTCGCCTCTGTTCGCGCCCACGATCCGGAGGCCGTCGTCATTCTGATGACCGCACAAGCGAGCCTCCAATCGGCCATTGGCGCGGTGAACAACGGCGCTTTCTACTACATCCAGAAGCCTTTCAAGAACGAAGAGCTCGTGACAATCGTGCGCCGCGCGGCCGAGCATCGAAGCCTCCGGCGCGAGAACAGAGCCCTGAAAGCGGAAGTGAGAAGGAAAGACGTTTCGGTGCGACCCATCGGGGCCAGCAAGGTCTGGCTCGACGCGTTGCATGTCGCCAAATCCGTGGCTGTGACCGACTCCACTGTTCTGCTGCAGGGCGAATCCGGAACGGGGAAGGAGGTGGTCGCGCGCTACATCCACGATCTCTCCGCGCGCGCGGCCAAGCCGTTTCTCTCGATCAACTGCGGCGCGCTGCCCGAGAGTCTTCTCGAGAGCGAGCTATTCGGCCACATCAAGGGATCGTTCACGGGAGCGTCGCGGGACAAGGACGGTCTCTTCGTCGCGGCAGGCGATGGCACGTTCTTCCTCGACGAGATCGGGGAGACTACACCTGCCACGCAAGTGAAGCTTCTGCGCGTGCTGCAGCAGCGCGAGGTTATTCCGGTGGGGGCAACGGAAGCAAAGCCGGTGCATGCGCGAGTCCTCGCGGCTACAAATCGGAACCTGGAAGAGGAGATAAAGCGCGGCAACTTCAGAAGCGATCTCTACTATCGTCTCAACGTCATTTCGATCGTGCTTCCACCGCTGAGGGAGCGGCCAGACGACATTCCCATTCTCGCGGAAGCATTTCTTCAGCGGACTGCGGAGGGTCATCCAGACCCGGTGAGAACCCTCGAGCCGGACGCCCTCGACGCGCTAAGGGGCTACTCGTGGCCCGGCAACGTCCGCGAGCTGGAAAACGCGCTGGAACGGGCGGCGATTCTCGCAAAGGGACACACTATTCCCGTGTCGGCACTACCCGAGAGAGTCACCGAAGTAAGATCTGATCCCCTCGTCAGCGACGTCACCCAGGCGAATCCCACGCTCGATACGATCGAGCGTGCATACATCCTGTGGGTGCTCGAGAACGAGGGCGGAAGCAAGCCACGCACGGCGGAAGTGCTTGGCATCGATGCGTCGACTCTCTACAGAAAGCTTTCACGATACGGCCTGGAGAAATAGCAAGAATTGTTTACCCCAGTCACGCCCCTGAAAAAGGCGGAGATGCTCGTCTCCGTTCTCATGCCAGTCTACAACGAAGCAGATACGATCGCAGAAATAGTTGAGCGCGTGAGGGCCGCGCCGTACCTGACCGAGATCATCTGCGTCGATGACTGCTCCACCGACGGGACCAGGGACATACTGGCGGGACTGCTCGTGAACCGCAGAATCAGCCAGGCGATATATCAGCCGCAGAATCGCGGGAAAGGCGCCGCAGTGCGGGCGGCGATCGCAGCGAGTCACGGAGATGTGGTGATCGTGCAGGACGCCGATCTCGAGTACAACCCGTCAGACTGGCCAGCGCTGTTCGAGCCGCTCATCCAGGGACGCGCCGATGCCGTGTTCGGCTCGCGCTTTCTGGGTGGGACGCACCGTGTGCTTTACTACTGGCACTCCGTCGGAAACGGATTTCTGACCATGCTGAGCAACATGTTCAGCAATCTGAACCTCACCGACATGGAGTGCTGCTACAAAGCGGTCCGCGGAGATCTCGCTCGCTCTCTTCCGCTACGCTCGGAGAGATTCGGCTTCGAGCCGGAGATCACGGCGCGCCTCGCCCATTCCAACGCGCGCATCTATGAAGTGCCCGTGAGCTACTCCGGCAGAACCTATCTCGAGGGCAAGAAGATTACGTGGAGGGATGGAGTCGCGGCGCTCATGCACATCATTCGCTACAACGTCTTCCGTTGACGGCGGTTCCTAACCCCTCGGCCAGAGCGCCCGCATTCCAATCGCGTACGGCACAAGTTCAGGCGCGCCTTCCTTCACAGACCGGTAGAAAACCGATGGTACCCGGTTCGGGTATCGTGCGATGAGGCGCGCGTTGGCGACTGGCCCCATGTCCCGAACCACCATCGCGCCGTGATCAGCCGACCCAGGCAGATCGGTCTGCCAGAGCAGAGGACCTACCTCCACGATTCCAAGTGTGTCCGAAGCCGCCTCCAGCAGGCAATTGTACGGCATACGCACACCCGGTACTGTGCGGATGTCATCGCCATCCGCTATTCGCAGCTTTGGCGGCTCAGCGTGAAGTCTGAAATCGAAGTCGATCGGGGGGGGCTTGAGCGCGTGTCTCATTGAATCCGATGCATACCAGAGCGAGTAATTGTGAACGTCGCACGTTGTATTGGATCGCATTGCCACCTCGAGCGAATCCAGCCTGAGTCCATGCGCAACCAGACGCATCGCGACTCGTCCACCCCACGCGCCGTGAACGAACACCAGCGAAGGTGAGCTGGTAGCCGAGGCTGGCAGTTTTACCCGAGTGCTCGCCTGCCAGGGGCCCCCGTAGCTCGCCAGGCGTTCAGGCCCGAGAAAGAAAATTCCGCCGAGCCAGCCGACGAGTAGTGTGAGTACCAGTGCACTCCGCGGCGGATAGTTTCCGAACGACTTGTTCTTTGGAATCAGTCGAACAAGTCCGACCGCGGCCACCGCCGTCAACAGAACCCAGGGCGGTGTCGCTTCGTTCAGCATTCGTGGACCCATGAAGCTCCCATGATGCCAATAGAAAAAATTGCCCACCACCGGCAGAAGAGCCCACAGGGCAATGATCCGCTCGCCCCAAGCGAAGCGTCTGGCAAAGATCAGGAAAAGACCTACGAGGAGAACGGCTGGAATGGCGGTCTCAAGCAGATAAAGGCTGAGGGTTACCAGATCGGCAGAGGTATATCCAAGTGCCTGGATTGGCCCGTACATCTGACCCGTGGGATCCGGATGAAATCCGAGACCGGTGAGAGGGCCCTGGGCGGCAACGTAGCCGAACCGAAAAGGGCTTCCAAAAAAAAGTTGATTGTACCAGCCCAACGCCGCGAAGACGGGCGCGATTCCGATCACAGCTCCCACGGAGTTCCGGAGGAACGGTCCGATTGTTTCCCGCCCGATGCGCTCGCCACGCCCAAGCCACAGGACCGCTATGACGAGCGAAGTGACGACGGCGGTTAGCGGTCGGATCGAGAACACCAGACCGACGGCGAATCCAGTCAGCACGGCCCACCAGAAGCTGTGGCGCTCGAGGCTGAGGAGTGCGAAATACATGGCGACCGAGATGAATGCCGCACCGCCGATATGATTCATGTATGCACCGGCGAGCCCGATCAGAAACGGACTCAAGGCTAGCATGACGACGCCCAGTCTGGCGGTAGCAACGTCATCACGAAGGAGTCGCTCGGCCGACAAGGCCGTGAAGAATACGGTCACGAAAACGAAGAACGGACCGACTACCTCCGGAACGCCGAGGCGCAGGCCGAGTGCAAGGAAGATGATATAGCCCGGGGGGTACTGTGATACCCACCCCCTCGGAGTGATGAGGGAGTTCTGGATCTGCCAGAACTCAGAAAAACCGTCCGCGGGGCCCGACAGATGGCCGGCTGCAAAAAATCTCGCGTGCAGCAGCTGCACCATGGCGTCGATGAGGTTCGGCTTTCCCTGAAGAACGAAAATCGAAAAGCCGAGCGCGATGGACGCCGAGATGAGCGCCGCGCCCAGCGCGAACCTCACTGGGGGAATCGCTGCGATCCGAGCGCCCAGACGCACAAGAAAATCTTCAGTGGAAGACGGACCGAGAATCCGGCTTGCCAAGACTCCCACCGCTACAACGATCAGTGTCCCCGTGAGAAGCATCGTTCGCGACAGCTCCGCGGCATCGATCGCACCCAGAATGAACGGTCCTGCATCCGGCGAAGCCAGGAGGCGGTACGCCGGGACCAGAACGAGCAGCACGAGGACTGCCCCAAAAGCGCGCATCGTGTAGGTCGCTACTTTGTTTCGGATACAGTGTCTCCAGTACGTTTGCGTGGCGTCATTTAGGGAGAGTGCTGGTTACCGCACATTCGTCGTTGCGGGCACTAACAGATGTTTCAGAACCAGGGAACGAAAACAATGGAAATGGGCTTTGGGGTTGCCGTCGTTTCACGGCATATCTGCAATCCCGTGCCACGATGGAAGTGTCGAAGCCGCAATAAGTTATATCGTTCGGGGATGCGAGGCGCAACCGGTGTCATATGAGCGGTTTACCTGAGACTGTATAAGCTCGTCCCATAAGTATGGCTGCTGCCACAGCGGCTACGATCAACTAAACCGGATTAGGAGACATAATGTCAAGCAACAAAAGGGGTTTTACCCTTATCGAACTTTTGATCGTTGTCGTGATTATCGGTATTCTTGCCGCGATTGCGATTCCGAAGTTTGCGAACACGAAGGACAAGGCCTATGTGGCCGCGATGAAGTCTGACCTTCGTAACCTCGCGACGTATGAAGAGCAGTATGCAGCGGACCAGAACGGCTCTTACTTCTCGGGTACCGCGACCAACGCGGCCGCTCTTCAGGGCTTCACGCCTTCGCAGAACGTGACCGTTGTTGCGACTTCCGTCACTGGCCCGCCGCCTTCGTGGACGGCGACGGCTTCGCATGCACTTTCGGCGAAGACGTGTGACTCAGGCGTCACGACCCCTGGCGTCATCAGCTGCACCTAAGCTGGGCTGACCAGCAGAGAAAGAACGGAGCGTCGAGAGACGCTCCGTTTTTATTTGTTGGGACGAATTGATTCCCCGCGCCGAGCGCCAATGACGTAAGCGCCCAGCGAACGCGTATGGTGACGCCCATGAGGAAGTTGCCGGCACCGCATGGCTATACTCTGATCGAGATCATCATCGCCATCGTCGTCCTCAGCATGGGTGTGCTCGTTCTTGCGGCGTCGAGTGGGGTTGTCGCCAGGGCGATGGCAGCAAATGCCCTCAGGGAGCGCGGTGGCAGGATCGCAGCGTCACGGATCGAGCTCATTCAGTCCGAGTGCCGGATCGCTCGCAGCGGAGAAGAGACCTCGCACCTCGTGCACTCCCAGTGGCTTGTCGCTAGCGACAGTCGATCGCTCGTCGGAGTGGTGGAGTCGGTCACGTATCCGGCCCTCGGCGGCTCACACACCGACATCTATCGCGCAACGATCTGGTGCCCGCGGTGAACCGCGCACGGAAGGGTTTGTCTCTCATCGAGCTGGTGGTGGTCGTTGCCCTCGCCGGACTGGTGGGAGGCGCCATTGGCGTGACACTCACCCGCCAGCAGCGATTTTATCGGGGCGCCGCGGAAGTCGGTTACGTGCGAGAAGCCGTCCGCGACGCGATGGACGTGCTTGCAATCGACATTCGGCAGATGTCCGTGGGGGACACCGTACGCCTTCGTGCAGACTCGGCCATCGAGTTCTTCTCCACGATTGGAGTTTCCGCAGTGTGTCAGGAGGCCGGGGCGGAAGTAGGGTTGCCTGGCTTGCACAGCTCCGGGAATTCACTGAGTGCCTTTCTGATGCAGCCCGATACCGGCGATGTCGCGGCCTTCTATTCCTATTCCGAAGTGGACGGAGAAAAATGGGAGCGCCACAGGATCAGTGACGTAGCCGCTCGATCGCTTGGCTCGAGCTGTCCCCCGGTGTCCAGGTTCACCGTACAAGCCGACCTCGACGCGAGAAACGATGGACTCGTGCTCACGCTCACGTCCCCCTTGAGCGGTGTGATCGAGGCAGGCGCACCCGTTCGCTTCCTCCGCCGAGGGAGGTACAGCCTCTATCACTCGAGTGATGGGTGGTACCTCGGCTACCGTCGCTGCAACGCGATAGGACAATCCGTCTGCGGCGCAATTCAGCCGATAAGTGGGACGTATCGACCTTACAGCATCGACCCGGCTGCGAGCGGCCTGTTGTTCGAATACTTCGATAGAGGTGGCCAGCGACTCGACCCGACATCCTCCCCCCTGACACTGGCGAGGGTGGATGTCACAGCGAGAGGCGAGAGTGGGCGCGGGTTTTCGATGCGTGGCGAGAACGGTCGGATCTCCGATTCAGCCACAATCACCGTCGCAATTCGAAATGGAGCCCGGTAGTGTCGCCACTTATCGTGTTGCAGCCGGCCAGGCCCACGCCGGCAGGCGGGCGTCACCGCGACGGGTTCGTCCTGGTCTCGGCGCTGCTGGCGGTTGTACTGATCGGGGCGCTTGCCGTGGGGGTGCTGTTCGCCACGACGGAGGCCACAAGGGCCGGAAGGACCAGCGCGATCCGGGAAGGGGCGCTCCTGGCCAGCGAATCCGCGCTGGTGATGTTCATCAGCGGTCCCGGTAGCGAGCTCCCTACCTCCCTCGGGCCGGCCGGCACGATCTCGCATCGAATCGATGAGGGCGACTGGCAGCTGATCGTCTACATCACGCGTCTGGATTCGGCGATGTACTGGATCGTTGCGGAAGCGCAGGGACGATTGTCCAATTCCGGAGCGGGAAAGCGCGTCGGAGTCGTCGTGAGGGCGACCGCACGGGACGATCATTCGATAACTATCGACCCGATTTCCGAATTCGCGTGGTCGGAGCTTTTCTAGGACCGTGCCACCCGATCGTTACTTTCTCGTCATTTGAATCGTGTCTTAGTTCGAACGATAGGTGACGGACCAAAGGCAGCAGTGCCACGCGGTTGGTCTCTACGTAAATGCAAGCAAACAGAGTCCTTAGGAAAGCGCGCCTCAAGGCAGTTGGTAATGGGGCAAGTGCACCTGAGCAAAACTCGCTTCTGTTCATTCACCAAGGGCCGCGATGGCGTTATTTGGCCGGAAAAAGACTACTGTGGGGCTCGATATCGGATCCGGCCTGGTCAAGGTCGCCGTCATCGATCACTCGAAGTCAACTCCCGAACTGGTCAAGGTTGCAATCACTCCGCTTCCCGACGATGCGATCGTCGAAGGCGAAGTGATGGATCCGCATCTGGTTTCAGATGTGATCCGCTCAACCATTGAAGCGGTCGATGCGAACACCAAGGCTGTCGTAGCTGCCGTGGGTGGACGCGACGTAATCATCAAGCGAATCAAGACGGAGCGGGTGAAGGAAGCGCAGGCGCGGGAGCTGATGCGGTGGGAAGCCGAGCAGCACGTGCCCGATGTCGACTCGGTGGAGCTCGATTTCCAGATTCTGGAAAACGACAGCGACGGCAGAGACGAGATGAGCGTGCTTCTGGTTGCGGCGAAACGCGATCTCGTCGAGGCGAAGCTCCGCATCATCGCCGAGGCGGGGATCACGCCCATCTCGATGGATGTCGACGCCTTCGCGCTTCACAACGCGTTTGAGCTCAACTACCCGGCCGCGATGAGCGGCGCCGTTGGATTGGTGAACATCGGTCACGAAGTCACCAACATCAATATTCTCGATGACGGCGTACCGATTCTCACGCGCGACCTGCCAATAGGAACACGCCGTTTTCGCGAGGATCTTCAGCGCGAGCACGGACTCTCGGCGGCCGACGCCGAGGCGCTGATCAGAGGCTATGACCGTTCGGCGCAGCTCGACTCCGTAGTCGCTGCGCGTACCGAAGAAATAGCCACAGGCCTCGAGCGCGCGATCGCGTTCCTGGCTTCCTCGCTCAAGGGCGACGGACAGATGAAAGCCGTTTATACCTGCGGCGGAGGGTCACGCACGCCAGGTCTGACCGAAGCACTCGGACAGCGGCTTCGCAAGCCCGTGGAGCTCGCGAATCCCCTCGCCACCATGTCGGTGCGAGAGGGCGCGCTGGAGTCGCTGGTGACCGACGAGGTTGCCCCGCTCCTGATGCTCGCCATCGGGCTCGCCCTCCGTAAGAACTGACCCCGGAGCATAGACGATATGATAGAAATCAATCTCCTTCCCGGGGACGGCAAAAAGAATCGCCGCAAATC
>JBDTIV010000093.1:0-45174 GCA_039936175.1 Gemmatimonadaceae bacterium
CTTTTGCGCGATGGCTACAGAATGACGGCGCCGAAGAAGCTGTTGGCGCTCGTGCAGGACGAATAGCCGCTGTCCGAGACGTGAGTCCTCTCATACGGGTCGCGAACCCTGAGGACGCGCCGCGGATCGCCGAGATCTACGCGCCGGCGGTCCTGGAGCACGTGACGTCGTTCGAGCTCGTGGCGCCCGATGCCAACGAGATGGTGGCACGTATTACCCGAGTGTTGGAAAGATATCCGTGGCTCGCTTGCGAGCTTGACGGAAGAGTCATCGGCTACGCCTACGCCTCCATGCACTCGGACCGCGCCGCTTATCGCTGGTCGGCCAACGTCGCCGTCTACGTGAGTGGCGATGTGCATCGACGCGGGGTCGGCACCGCGCTGTACGCGTCGCTGTTCGAGATACTTGCCCTGCAAAGGCTCCGAAACGTTTACGCGGGCATCACGATGCCGAACGCAGCCAGCGAATGGATGCACGGCCGGGCGGGTTTCAAGCTGGTCGGGATGTACCATCACGTCGGCTACAAGTTCGGTGCCTGGCACGATGTCGCGTGGCTCGAGCGCGCCATCCTCGCGTTGGTGATCAATCCGCCGGAGCCTTTGTCATTTCCGGAGATACGCGACACCCCGCCAGTCGCGGCGGCGATGGCGAAGGGGCAGGCGCTGCTCCGGAGGCGGTGAGTCGGTGGCCGACGTGAATTCAACTCCCCAAAAAACCCGGGATCACCGAGGAGGTAGCCCGATCCTGTTCAGGACACTCTTTTCTCGTCGATGCATTGAAGGGCGCCTATCATACTCCAATGTTTAGAAGGTGTCAAATGCAGGAAAATCGACGACGTGACATGTACCGGGTCCCGATGTAAAGGTCCACTCTCGTTTCTCAAAGAGGAAATTCACATGCCCTTCCCTGCCTGCCGCCGATTGCTTCCCGTCGCGATGAGCATCGCATCGCTCGGTAGCGCTCTGGGCGCACAGACATCCATCGGCGCCTTCGAGTCGCAGACCGACGTCGGAAACCCACGTCACGCCGGCTCGGCGCGGTACGAGCCGACAAGACAGGATTACGTGATTACCGGCTCCGGGCAAAACATGTGGGGCGACCACGACGATTTTCATTTCGTGTGGAAGCGACTGACTGGGAACTTCATTCTCTCCGCTCGCGCCCGCTTCACCGGAAAGGGACTCGAGGCGCACCGGAAAATCGGCTGGACGATCCGCCCTTCACTCGCGACCAACAGCGCCCACGTCACGGCGGCCCTCCACGGCGACGGCTTGATGTCGCTCCAGTTCCGGCGAGCGAGTGGTGGCATCACCGAAGAAGCCAAATCGCGCGACAGCCTTCCCGGGGGCGATGCCGTGATCCAGCTCGAGCGGCGCGACGGTGTCTACATCATGTCCGTCGCGCGATTCGGAGATACGCTGACGACACAGCAGCTCGACGCCGTCACGCTGCCGGATACCGTCTACGTGGGACTCTTCGTTTGCGCGCATAATGACTCTCTGGTCGAGCGCGCCGCGTTCAGCAACGTCAGGATCACGATTCCGCCCGGCCGTGATTTCGTCGCGTATCGCGATTACATCGGCAGCAATCTCGAGATTCTCGACATCGCCAACGGCAACGCTACGATCGTGCACAGCTATCGTGGATCGTTTCAGGCGCCGAACTGGACGCCAGACGGAAAGTCGCTGATCTACGCCCAGGAAGGTCGGCTCTACCGCTTCGATATCGGTTCACGAACCGCCAAGGCGATCAATACGGGCCTCGCGACGCGCAACAACAACGATCACGTCCTTTCATTCGACGGACGGATGCTGGGTATTAGCAACAACGCCCCTGAGGACAGCGGAGCGTCGATCGTCTACACCGTCCCCGCAAGGGGAGGAACACCAAAGCGAATTACGGCAACCGGGCCGTCCTACCTGCACGGGTGGTCGCCCGACGGACGCTGGCTGGTTTACACGGGACAGCGAGGCGGTGAATTCGACATCTATAGGATGGCGTCGAATGGAACCGGCCGTGAATCGCGTCTTACCTCCACGCCGGGACTCGACGATGGACCGGAGTACACGCCCGACGGCGCCTACATCTACTTCAACTCCGTGCGGAGCGGACGGATGCAGATCTGGCGAATGCGTCCCGATGGGAGCGCACAGCAGCAGATCACGAACGACGGCTTCAACAACTGGTTCCCGCACATCTCGCCGGACGGAAAATCGATGGTGTACATCTCATTTCTGCCGGACGTCCCCGCCGACGAGCATCCGTTCTACAAGCACGTGCTCATTCGCCTGGCACCGATCGGAGGCGGCGTGGCGCGCGTCATCGCGTACGTCTTCGGCGGACAGGGAACGATCAATGTCCCCTCGTGGTCGCCGGATGGAAAGCGTCTCGCATTCGTGAGCAACTCCGCGGTTCCATAGGCTCAGAAGCGCCAACTCATTTTGTTCCTGTCGGAGCGTTTGCTTCCTTCCGGCGGCCCGGTGGCTCGTTGACGAAACGGGGCGCGATCCATCGGGTGCCCTGTCCGATCTCTTGCTGATATGTAGACTTTAGGAACGAGAGCCCCCACAAAAGGAATTGGGATGGCAGAGGCGACACTCAAGAATCAGAAAAGGATCATCGCGAACCTGGGCAAGATTCTCGCGAAATGACGCTCAGACGCGCATTGATCGCTAGTCTTTCAATCGCAGCGCTGGCGCAGCCCGGTCGCGCGCAACAACCCGGGACCAGTCCGTCACCTGACGACCGCTTCAAGTCCGACATCCTCGTCATCGCGCCCCACCCGGACGATGAATCGACCATCGCGGGTTATCTGGCGAAAGCCGTCCTCGACGAGCACCGCCGAGTTGCCGTCGTCGTCACCACGCGCGGCGACGCGGGACAAAACCTAGTGGGTCGTGAGCAGGCTCGGACACTGGCAGAGATACGGGAGATCGAGACGAGGCAGGCGCTGGCATCGATCGGCATCACCAACGTCTGGTTCCTTCGCGCGCCCGACACTTTCGGACAGGATGTCGCCGACGTCCTCCGCTCCCTCGAGACGTCGAACCACGGCAGCTCCATCGGCGAGACTGTGCGATTTATAAGGTTGACGCGCCCGGAAGTCGTCATCACGATGCTGCCCGCGACGGTGTACGGCGAAAACCACGAGGATCATCAGGCCGCCGCGGTGATTGCAAGCGAGGCGTTCGATCTCGCCGGCGATCCGACGTGGTTCCCCGAACAGGTTGCATCACCCGAGGACAGGCTGTGGTACGGCAATCTGATGGAAGGACTGCGCACGTGGCAGCCGAAGAAACTCTACTACTACACTGATGCCTCGCACCTCGATTTCGTGAAGGGCAAGGGCCCCGAATACTCGATGACCGCGGTGTCTCCGACGCAACACGTTTCGTACGCAAGACTCGCGGCGCGCGAGCTGTCGTTTCATCGGACGCAGTATGGAGATGCACCCGCGCAGGCCCTGGCGACGAACAAGCTCGCTGACTTCGAGCAGCCGCTGCCTTTTGTGCTCGCGAAGTCCCTGGTTGGCGGCGCGGTGACGGGCGACATCATGGAGGGAGTCGGCCCGGCACCGATCCCGTTCGCTCCGGTGCGCGGATATCGACCACCTGTGAATGCCCCGCCGATGTCCATTGAGCTCGGCGGCGGATGGGCCTTTTATCGGCGGTTCTATCCCGCTCACAACCTCGACGTCATGCCCGGACTTCTGGCCCCGGAGATCGGCGTCGGGAGCGGACAGCATTTCGCTGTATTCCTCGTACTTCATAACGACACGGAAAAGCCGGTCAGCTTCCATCTCAGAACTCAGCTGCCGCCGGGATGGAGCATAGACAGCACGACCGAGCAACACGCGCATCCCTGGCCAACGAGCTCATTCGTCGTCGCCGCGCATGATGACCTCTCGGTGCGGCTGCGGCTCGTTACGCCGAGGGTTGCTGAAGCTCAGTGGCAAACGATTACGTGGACTGCGGACGCTGATGGCCGGCAAACCGAACCAGCGACACTCACGGTTCATTTGCTCGAACAATAGGATATTCCCGGAGGAGTGCGAATGGCAACGTACCAAGTAGATGTGACGAGTCCCTCGAACGATCGGGCCCCTTTCATCAAGGCGTTGCGCACGGTGGGCGGTATCTCGCTCAAACGCGTGATTGAGATCGCGACTCATCTGGATCGTTTCAGGAACAGCACGCTCGTGGCGGGCGTGGAAAAACGCACCGCCGAGCATATCGCGAAGGCGCTCAATGCGAGTGGAGCTGTTGCAGTCGTACGTGAATCGACTGTGTCCACGCCGATGATTCTTAGCCCTGAGGCAGATCACCGATACGAGTGGAGCAAGCTGCGCACAATAAAGCAGGTGAGCTGAGGCGACACATGAACGCGCCAACGAGGCCGACAAGCGCCAACACTCCGCCCGAGCAGCCGCACCTGATTCGTCGCTTCGGACTCCTGCCCGCGACGGCGCTGAACATGACGAACATGATCGGCGTCGGACCCTTCATCACGATCCCACTGCTCATGACCGCCCTCGGCGGCCCGCAGGCGATGGTCGGGTGGATCGTCGCGCTCGTGATCGTGATCTGCGACGGAATGGTGTGGAGCGAGCTGGGTGCCGCGATGCCAGGGTCCGGCGGATCCTTCCACTACCTGCGCGAGGCGTTTGGTCGCGAGCGCTTCGGCCGGCTGATGGCGTTTCTGTTCGTCTGGCAGTTCGTGCTGAGCGGTCCGCTCGAGATCGCGTCGGGCTACATCGGCTTCGCGCAGTACGCGAGCTACATCTGGACGGGCCTGACGCGCCCGGGTGTGATAGCGCTCGTCACGGTGGTTGGGTTGGTCAACATCGCCCTGCTCTACCGGCGCATACAGTCGATCGCCCGGATCACGATCTCACTATGGATAGGGACGCTGATCACCGTGCTCGCGGTAATCGTGACCGGCGCGATGCACTTCGATTCCCGCGTTGCGTTCGACTTTCCGCCGGGTGCGTGGAATTTCAACATGGGATTCTTCCTCGGCCTCGGCGCCGCGTCGCGCATCGGCATCTACGACTACCTCGGCTACTACGACGTCTGCTACATCGGCGATGAAGTTCGCGATCCGGGACGCGTAATTCCGAGATCGATTCTGATCAGCACCGCCGCGGTTGCTGTGATTTACCTCGGCATCAACCTGTCGATCATCGGCGTCGTGCCCTGGCGGGAGTTCGTTCCAGCCGCGGACCACCCTGAGTCGAACTTTGTCGTCTCAATCATGATGGAAAGGATCTACGGGTCTCATGTCGCGACGATCTTCACGCTGCTGGTGTTGTGGACCGCGTTCGGCTCGGTGTTCGCGCTTCTGCTCGGATACTCGCGCATTCCATTCGCGGCCGCGCAGGATGGATACTTCTTTCGTGTCTTCGCGAAGCTGCACCCGACGAAGGATTTCCCGTATATATCGCTGCTGGTGCTGGGAGCGCTCTCCATTGTGGCGGGGTTTTTCTCTCTCGGCACGGTCATCGACGCGCTGATCGTGACTCGCATCCTGGTGCAGTTCATGGGGCAGGCAATTGGATTGATGGCGCTGCGCAGGCGGGCACCGGACATGCCGCGCCCCTATCGCATGTGGCTCTACCCTATTCCCGCACTCCTGGCCGTCCTTGGGTGGATCTTTGTCTTCGCCACGACCGAATTCATGGTGATCCTTTTCGGGTTGGGCGTGTTGGCGCTGGGCGGCGTCGCATTCATAGCGTGGTCATGGAATACGAAGCGTTGGCCTTTCGCCCTCGAGCAAGCGATGTCGTGAAGCCGGGTCGCGGCTCGCAAGCGCGGCCTGACGTCCGTTGAAGAAGCGAATCGGCGTAGCCCTCGGGCTCCTCCTTTTGTGCGCGGTCTCGATTCTTCGCGTCGCACGCCCTCCGCGTGCGCTTCCAGCATCGGCGCCCGACATACTTTTCTCCGCCGAGCGCGCGATGAGGCACGTCGAGCAGATCGCGCAGCGGCCGCATCCGATGGGCACCGCCGATCACGATCGAGTTCGCGACTACATAGTCGGACAGCTATCGGCGCTCGGGCTTCAGCCGCGGATACAACGGGCCACAGCGATCGGCACGCGCTACCAGGAAGCCGGGCAAGTGCAGAATATTCTCGCGCGGCTTCCTGGCAGCAATCCAAACGGAAAGGCAGTGCTCGTCATGGCGCATTACGACGGCGTCGAGGCCGGACCGGCCGCGGCTGACGACGGCGCAGGATCGGCAGCGCTCCTCGAGACGCTCCGCGCGCTGCAGGCGCGGAGGGTACCGTTGACGCAAGACGTCATCGCGCTTTTCACCGACGGCGAGGAATCGGGACTTCTTGGCGCAGCCGCATTCGTGCGCGAGCATCCGTGGGCAAAAGACGTCGCAGTCGTTCTCAATTTCGAGGCCCGCGGTACGAGTGGCCGCTCGTTCATGTTCGAGACGGGGCCTGGTAACCTCGACGCCGCGCGGGCGCTTCGCAGCGCCCGCGACGCAACGGCCGGATCGGTATTCGCCACGATCTATCGCCTGCTGCCGAACGACACCGATCTCTCGGAGATCGCGGTGCTGGGACTTCCCGCTCTCAACTTCGCGTTTGCCGACGGAGTCGAGCGCTACCACACGAGCCACGACGATCTCGCACACCTGAATCCCGGGAGTCTCCAGCACCACGGCTCCCAGATGCTCGCGATGACGCGCACCTTCGGGACCGAGCCGCTACCGCGCGCGCGAACTGGCGATGGCGTGTTTTTCGACCTGCCATTCGTGGGGCTCATTGTCTATCCGGTGGGACTCGAGCTACCCCTCGCAATTCTGGCGTTCGTGCTCGTCGCCGTGCTTGTCGTCCGCGACAGAAAGGGAGTGGGCATGGGTATGTTGGCGGCGGTAGTAGCACTCGTTGCATCGGCGGCGGTGGGCGCGATCGTTGGCGGAATGTTCAAGGGTCCCGCTGTGTGGAGCGGGTTGAACGCAGCTGGGATCGTGCTGCTCGCCCTGGCGGTGACGACTGCGTGCTACTCCGTTGGCAGAAGATGGTCCGCACCTCGCGGACTGCACGTGGGCGCTCTCATTGTCTGGCTGATCCTCGCACTCCTCTTCGCCGTCCTGGTACCGGGTGTCAGCTATCTCTTCACCTGGCCGCTTCTCTTTGTTGCGGCCGCGGCGCTTCTCGCGCGCGGCCGCGAGGCGGGGGAATGGATCGCCGCCGCGGTGACGCTGCTCATTCTCTCCGGCTTCATTTATGGAGTCTCCGTGATCATGCTCGGCGTCACCGGTGGCGGCGCGATCGCGCTGTGTGTGGTTGCATCACTGATCGCGCTTCTGCTGGCGCCGCAGCTCGAGATTGTCGCTGCCAACGCACGCTGGTCGGCCGCGGCGTGGCTCGCCGGCGCGGGCGTCGTCTTTCTGGTGATCGCAGCTCTCACTGTGCAGCCCAGCTCTGATCATCCTCTGCGCTCTGCCCTGGTGTACGCCGAGAACGCCGACTCGAGCGACGCGTGGCTCGGCACGTTCGGGGGATCGATGGGTGCGTGGACACGCGACGCCATCGGAGAAGCCACGCCCACTCCCGCATGGACGTCGCGCTTGTCGGAGGGCACAGGCCGATTCATCGGACGAAAAGTTCAACGCGTCGCGCTCGGCAGCCCCAACGTCACGCTGATTGGCGACACCGTGACCGACGGAGCCAGACGCGTCACACTTCGCGTCAGCGCGCCAGCCGGAACCACCGGACTGGTGATGCACGCGCAGGGAGCCAAAGTGCTCGCGTCATCTATCGACGGACGCGACGTCGACACAACGCGATACCGCCATCGTACCCGGGATTGGACAATGCAGTACTGGGCCGTTCCCGACACCGGCGCGCTCGTCGTTCTCTCGATTCCTGCCGGCGGCCACATCGACTTCGATCTCGCGGCGAGGCAGCCTGGCATTCCAAAAGTCCCCGGACTAACGATTGCCGCGCGGCCCCCTTATGTCGTCCCTAGCCAGACGGGAGACGTGAGCGTCGTATACCGGGCCTGGCGCTTTTGAGCTAGACTTTTCCTTCCCTGACCATCATCGGCCTCCTGGAGACGGCATCGTGAAGCAGCATTCGGCAGTTCTCATTCTTCTCCTTTGTGCTTCGAGCGGAGCGCACGCACAGGAGCGGCAGATGCTCCACGACGGCTGGATGATTCAGTCGTCGGCCAAAGCTGGCGTCGACGGCGCGGCCATCTCCTCCTCCGGCTACGATGCCGCAGGCTGGTATCGCTCGACGGTGCCGTCGACCGTGGTTGGGACGCTGGTCGATGATGGCGTTTATCCTGATCCATTTTTCGGAATGAACTTCCGCGCGCTTCCCGGCGTGACTTACCCGATCGGCGCCAACTTCGTGCACACGGCGATGGATCCGCAGAGCCCTTATGCGGTGCCATGGTGGTACCGCACGACCTTCCGCGTTCCCGCCACGATGCGCGGCAAGCGCATCTCACTCAACTTCGACGGCATCAACTATCGCGCGAATATCTGGCTGAACGGGCGCCGTCTCACCGACTCGACCCAAACCGTGGGGACGTACCGCCGCTATGAGCTGAACGTCACCGACGCGGTGAAGTCGAGCGCGCTGAACGTTCTAGCCGTAGAAGTTTTTGCTCCAACGCCGCCCGACCTGCAGACAACGTGGGTCGACTGGAATCCGTCGCCGCCGGACAAGGACATGGGGCTGTGGCAGCCCGCGTACCTCTCCGCCAGCGGCGACGTGGTCGTGCGATATCCGGAAGTCGTGAGTCGCGTGGATACTTCAACCTTGCGGAGCGCCGACCTCACCGTGGTGACCGGTCTCAGGAATCTCACATCGCATTCGGTAACTGGAACGCTGCGCGGCCGGATCGGAAGCGTGTCTTTCAGCCGGCTGGTGACGCTCGCTCCAAACGACAGCGCCCTGGTGCGTTTCACGCCCGACAGCTTTCCGCAGCTTCACTTCGCGAACGCGCGGCTGTGGTGGCCGACGGAGCTCGGTAAGCCGGAGCTATACACGCTGTCGCTGGATTTCGTGAATGGAAGTCGCGTCTCGGATTCGGAGCGCATCCGGTTTGGCATCCGCGAAGTCACATCGGAATCGACACCCAGGGGCGGGCGTCTCTTCCGTGTCAACGGACGTCGAATTCTGATCCGCGGCGGCGGCTGGGCGCCAGACGTGTTCTTCCGCCCGCAACCGGAACGCCAGGATGCACAGCTCCGTTACGCGCTGGACATGCATCTCAACACGCTGCGCCTAGAGGGCAACTACGAGAACGACCGCTTCTTCCAGAGCACGGACAGCCTCGGCATCCTTGTGATGACGGGTTGGGTCTGCTGCGTCGCGTGGGAGGAGTGGGCAAAGTGGGGACCGGAGCAGAACGCGGTTGCCGCGGCGTCGCTCACCGATCAGATCCGGCGGTTGCGTGGGCACCCCAGCGTTTTTGTCTGGCTGAATGGCAGCGACAATCCGCCTCCGGCGAACGTCGAGCAGATGTATCTGGACATCGAGAAAAACGAAGCCTGGCCCAACCCAACTGTCTCCTCGGCCAGTGCCAAGCCGACTACGGTCAGTGGCGCGAGCGGTGTGAAGATGACGGGGCCATATGATTGGGTTCCTCCGTCGTACTGGATGCAGGACAGTACACACGGCGGAGCGTGGGCCTACAACACCGAGACGAGCCCCGGCGCAGCGGTGCCGCCGATCGAAAGCATGCGGCGCATGATTCCCGCCGCGGATATCAAATTGCCCCTGGACAGCATGTGGCTCTACCACGCGGCCGGCGGTCAGTTCGCGCACCTGCTCGACAAATTCAACATCGCGCTGTCGACACGCTACGGCTCGCCGACGACGGCGGAGGATTACACGATCACGTCGCAGCTCATGACGTACGAAGGCGAGCGCGCGATGTTCGAGGCGTACCGCCGGAACCAGTTCGTATCGACGGGCGTGATTCAGTGGATGTTCGACAATGCGTGGCCTTCCATCTACTGGCATCTGTTCGATTGGTATCTGCGGCCGGGGGGTGGATACTTCGGCGCCAAGAAAGCGAACGAGCCCGTGCACGCGATCTATTCGTACGACGACCGAACCGTTGCCGTCGTGAACAGCGGGCCGAATCGCGCGCTGCTGCGCGGAGTGCACTTGCGCGCCAGGATCCTTGGACTCGATGCATCCGAGAAATTCGCGCGCGACACGGTCATCGACGTCCCATCGGACAGCAGCCTTCGTGTCTTTGCGCTTCCCGAGCCCACCGGATTGTCCGGAGGCGCGGCGTATTTCGTCGATCTGAGGCTAACCGGTGCCGATGGCCGCCCGCTCAGCACGAACTTCTATTGGCTATCCACGCATCCCGACGTCCTGGCTGATTCGTCGACGTGGTACATGACGCCCGTGAAGTCCTACGCTGATCTTACCGCGCTGAGGGGCATGCCGCCGGCGGAGGTAAAGCCGACGGTCCGGTTCAGCAGCACGGGCGGCACGGGACAGGCGCGCGTCACGCTGCACAATCCGGGCAGCTCCATCGCGTTCTTCCTGCGCCTCAAGGTCGCTGGCCACGACGGTGAAGAGGCACTCCCCGTTCTCTGGGAAGACAATTATCTGTCGCTGCTGCCGGGAGAGACGCGCGTCGTCACGGCGACTTATCGCGTGCGTGACCTGGGAGGGGCGGCACCGCAGCTGGTCGTGACCGGATGGAACGTGCATCGGGCCATTGTTCATTGAAAGGTCGGCTACTCGAGGCAGTCCTCGCGCCGCTCGCGTGTTCATTGCTAGCGTCGTGCAATCGACCACACAAATCGGAGGGAGAGCAGCTGGCGCGCACGTACTGCGCTGCGTGCCACGCGTTTCCCGAGCCCCAGCTACTCGATAAGAAAACGTGGGAGATTGGCGTCCTGCCGCAGATGGCGCCGCGGCTCGGTATTGGCGCGAAGTCGTTGTCCGAGGAGATGTCCCGCAACCCGCTGATGACCGTTCTTCCGAAGGCGGTGGCACAGCAGGATTGGGAAAAGATCGTCGCCTTCTACCTCGCCACCGCACCCGAGAGATTGCCGGATCAGTCCCTTCCGGCCGAGCCGCAGATCGATTCCGTTCTTTTCGCGACCGGACCGTTCGCACCGAGAATGAAGAGCAGCGGGATCATCACCCTTCTCAAGGCCGATTCCGTCCATCACCGAATATTCGTCGGCGAAGCGGGAGCAAACACGCTTCGGATCTTCGACTGGAACCGGCACCTGCTTTCGTCGCTTGTCCTGCCCAGTCCTCCGACTGATCTCATCGTCGATAAGGACAGTGTGCTGATTCTCGAATCGGGGATCCTCAACCCGAACGACCAGCCGATGGGCAAACTCGTCCAGTACGAATTTACTTCCCATGATTCACTCCAATCCGCCAGAGTCCTAATCGACTCTCTGTACAGGCCCGTGTTCGTGCAGCGGCTCGATTTCGGCAACGAGGGGCGGAACGAATTCGTCATCTGCGAGTTCGGCGACAACCGCGGTCGTCTCGCTCTCTACAAATACGACGGCTCGAAGTACATGCGGCAGGTGCTGGATCCGAGTCCCGGCGCGATCCGGGTGGAGCTGCACGACCTAACCGGCGACGGAGCCCCCGACATAGTCGCCCTATTTGCGCAGGCCGATGAGCGTATCGTGATGTTCGAGAATGACGGCAAGGGGAATTTTACGGGGAGGCAGCGAATACTCGCGCGCTTTCCGCCGGTATACGGGTCGATGTATTTCTCCATGCACGATTTCAACGGCGACGGGCATTTGGACATCCTGTACGTCAACGGCGACAACTTTGACTACTCCCGCGTTCTCAAGCCATACCACGGAATCAGGATTCTGGAGAACGACGGGAAGAACAATTTTCACGAGCGCTACTTTTTCCCCATGTACGGTGCAGCCAGAGCGGAAGTCGCGGATTTCGACAAGGACGGTGATCTCGACATCATCGCGACCAGCAACTTTGCCGATTTCGCCAGACACCCCGAGCGCGGCATCGTGTATCTGGAGAACACCGGTCGATACACCTTCAGGCCATACGCATTCCGCATCGCCTCCGGCAATCAGTGGAATACGATGGCACTGGCTGATCTGAACGGAGATGGGTGGCTCGATGTGATCGTTGGAGCGATGGACCTGGGAAGCATCGCCCAGACCCAGCGTCAATACACCCCGGGGTCTCTGGATAACGCGAAAGATCCACTTCTTTTTTTCGAGAACAGGATGCGCCAGAAGCCAACCGCGGGAGTGCACTGACCCATGTTCATTCACGCCGTCTATTTCTGGCTTCGCGAAGGACTCGCTGCCGCCGATCGCGAACGCTTCGTCGCGGGCCTTCGTTCTCTGCGCGCGATCGAAGGCGCGACGGAGGGATTCATAGGAGTGCCCGCTCCGACTGATCGACCGGTAATCGACCGGAGCTACTCCTGGTCCCTCGTCCTCGTCTTCCCGAGCCAGCGCGAGCACGATGCGTATCAGGTGCATCCAGTGCACGACAAGTTTCGAGCGGAGTGCAGCGGTTACTGGACCACCGTGCGCATCTACGACTCGGTGACGGCAGACGGCGCGAATGCGGCGAGATGATTTCTACAACTCTCGCGATCCAGCTCGATCAGAGCGGGCGGGCTGCTCACGACAGCCGGCCAGGACGAGCAGCGTGCACCTCCATACCGTATATCTGATGCAAATCATTGACGGAGGCCGGTTGCAAGTATCGTATCATGCAGTGAGCCGTGTTTCCCCGAGCGCGACCTGCTTGGCCCTCGCTGTCCTCGTAGCATGCGCGGGAGTCGCGCCCTCGCCCTCACCGGGTCCCGTCTGGCACGACGAGTTCGACGGTCCGGCGGGAACCACGTTCGATCGCACGAAGTGGACGGCCGACACCGGCGGCAGCGGCTTCGGCAACCGGGAGCGCGAGTTCTATACGACGCGCGCCGAGAACGTGGCGCTGGACGGCGACGGACATCTCGTGATCACCGCGCGCGCGGAACCCGCATCGAGCACGGACCAGTGCTGGTACGGCAAGTGTCTCTATACATCGGCGCGACTCAAGACCCAGGGACTTTTCGCGCAAACGCACGGGCGGTTCGAGGCGCGCATCCGCATTCCGCGTGGCCAGGGCATGTGGCCCGCCTTCTGGATGCTCGGCGACGACATCGACTCGGTTGGATGGCCACAAAGCGGCGAGATCGACATCATGGAGAACATCGGACGCGAGCCGGCCATCGTGCATGGCACGCTGCATGGTCCGGGATATTCGGGTGGAGCCGGGATCGGACGGCAGTATTCGCTCTCGAGCGGAGCGTACGCAAATGACTTTCACATCTTCGCCGTCGAATGGCAGCCGAACGAGATTCGCTGGTACGTCGACGGCCAGCAGTATCATCGCATGACGCCCTCAGACATCCCGGGCGGAACGAAGTGGGTCTTCGAACATCCCTTCTTCCTGCTGCTCAACTTCGCAGTGGGCGGAGGGTGGCCGGGAGATCCCGACGCATCGTCCACGTTCCCGCAGCAGATGATCGTGGACTATGTCAGAGTGTACGGCGCTCCCTGACGACGCGCGTCGGCGCTAAACCTCTTCAACGAGCGCTTTCAGGCGACCGATCGCCGCGTCCCACTGATCCGAGACCTGGTCGAGATACCGCTGCGCCTTCTTGAGGCGCAGCGGCTCCAGCTCCCAGATCCGCTCGCGTCCGCGACGAATTCCTTTCGCTACACCAGCCGCCGCCAGTGCGTTGAGGTGCTTCGTGATAGCCTGACGTGTGACCGCTGATCCCTCGCTCAAATTCGTGATGGAGAGTGGTCCCTCGACACAGAGGCGTGAGATGAGCCGCAAGCGCGTCTCGTCTCCAAGCGCCGCGAATACGGGCGCCGCCTCGACGTACCGCGCGCCAGCGCTACTCCTGTGCGACATGACGCTCGATGTTCTTGATCTGCGAGGTCCAGCCATTGTCGTTCATGCGGAACGCCTCGGCGCGGCGCGCGAGCGGGATCCGGTCGAATCCTGACTCGACGATCGTCAGGAGGGTGCCAGCATCCGCTTCCTCGAGCCGGAACTCGACGAGCGTCGTCGGCTCCGACGAATAATCGGTGCTGGCATCGATTGCGTACGGATGCCATCGAAATGAAAAGTACCGCTCCGGCTGGATGCGCTCGATGAGCAGCTCCAGTGTAAGGTGCTCGTAGCCGGGATACTTCAGTTTCCCCAGAGTTGTCTTTCCCTCGGCAAAACCACCTTCCAGCGTCACGCCGAACCATTTGCCAAACTCTTCGGGATTGCTGAGAGCGCGCCATACCCGCGCCTGCGGTGCCTTCAAGGTGGCGCGTTTTTCGATTCTATCCGTGTTTGGCCTTGTTGTCTTCTCCGTAGCCTGTTCGGTCTCCATTGCCAGTCTCCTCCGACGTGTGGTTCAGGGTTCTGTCTCGGTCGCAGGGTAGTATATAGAAGGGATGCGTTATGCGCAACCTTCGGGTTGCATATCGCCGTTAGGCCTGCGCTTCAACCCCCCCCGACGTAACCCGGTGCGAAATGAGCGGCAACGGCGGGGGCGCCCCCTCCGAAATCACGATGGCATCCTCCAGCACCGCCCGTCCGACGAGCAGATCTCCCTTGCTGCGAGCGTATATCGTCGCCAACACCTGGCCTTTTGCCACGCGATCGGCCGGCTTCACCGAAATCACGAAGCCGACCGAAGGATCGACCTTGTCCTCCATGTTCCGCCGGCCGCCACCCAGCGCGATCACTCCATAACCGATCTTGCGGGGATCCACCGACGCCACCACGCCGTCCCGAGTTGCTGCGAACTCTGCTCGCTCAGGCGCCCGCGGCAATCGCGCAGGGTCCTGCACGACGCGTTTGTCGCCGCCCTGCGCTTCGACTATCTCCTCGAACTTCATCAGGGCCCGATTCGACCCGATTGCCGCCTCCATCATGGCGCGCGCAGCCTCCCGCGTCGCAGCCAGCGTCGCGAGGACGAGCATCTCGGCGCCCAGCGCGAAGGTTACCTCGATAAGATCGGGAGGGCCCCCGCCCTTCAGGACTTCGATTGCCTCCGCCACCTCGAGTGCATTTCCGCAGGCTTCGCCGAGCGGACGGTCCATCGCCGTTACCAGCGCGACCACCGGACACCCGTGCTGCGCTCCTAGGTCGATCATCGCCTGGGCAAGCTGAATCTCTTCCTCGAGCTCGGGCAGAAACGATCCGGACCCGCGCTTGATGTCGAGCACCAGACCCGTGAGACTTTCCGCGATTTTCTTACTCATTATACTTGCCGCGATCAGCGGGATGACCTCGACCGTGGCCGTGGCATCGCGGAGCGCATAGAGCTTTCTGTCCGCCGGAACGATCTCGTCGGTCTGACTCAGCATCGCGCACCCGATGCGCGCCACCTGCTCCTCTGCCTCGGCCAGAGTGAGCGCCGTCCTGAAGCCGGGTATCGACTCCAGCTTGTCGAGCGTACCGCCGGTGTGACCTAGTCCTCTGCCCGACATCATGGGTACGGCGACGCCCAGTGACGCGATCAATGGCGCGAGAATGAGCGAGACCTTGTCGCCTACGCCGCCGGTGGAATGCTTGTCGAGGCGCGGCACCGGCAGCCGGGACAAATCGAGACGTTTTCCGCTCTCGAGCATGGCGTCCATCAGAGCGTTCATCTCCGCCGGATTCAACCCGCGGAAGTACACCGCCATCAAGAGCGCCGCCATCTGGTAGTCGGGCACGCCGCCGGCTGCGTAAGCCAGTATCAGCTCGCGGATCTCTCCGGGCTCAAGGATCTCGCCGTTGCGTTTGCGTTCAATGAGGCGCGGTACGATCATTTATTCTCGGCCGGTGTATTTGGAGTTGGAAAACTTCCCATCGCAATTGGAGTCGGCATGCGTGCTCTCGGATATTTCTCGGTTGGAATGCTGCTCGTCGCCAGCGTGGCCGGTGGCCAGACCGCTGCCGACCACATCGCGCTCGGCGACAAAGAATACGTCGCAATGAACGCTCCCGCCGCTCTTGCCCATTACGAGGAAGCGATCAAGCTGGAGCCGGCAAACTACGAGGGACTCTGGAAAGCGTCCCGCTCCGCCGTGGACCTCGGCACCGCAGAGCGCAATGACGAGAAGCGCGAGCTGGACTTCAAGACTGGAGAGCAGTACGCGCGACGAGCGGTGGCGGCAAATCCCGGCGACGTCGAGGGACACTTCAATCTCGCTCGCGCGATCGGCAAGAATGCGCTTACGCAGGGGCCGCGCGACCGAATCAAGTACGCCAAGGATGTCCGGAACCAAGCTCTCGAATGTCTGAAGATCGACCCGAGATTTGCCGGCTGCCTGCACGTGATGGGGATGTGGAACGCGGAAGTGATGCGTCTCAACGGGTTCACGCGAATGCTGGCGAAGAATTTCCTGGGCGGCCAGGTCTTCGGCTCGGCCAGCTGGGCAGAGGCAAGGCACTACATGGAGGAATCAGTGGCGAACGAGCCGGACCGGATCATCCACCACGTGGATCTGGCGGGCGTCTACAGGGACACGGGCGATAAGGTAAAGGCGCGGGCCGAGTACGAAGCTGCCCTGAAGCTGCCGAACGCGGACTACAACGACCGCCTATATAAGGCCCAGGCGGACGCGGCTCTCAGGAGCCTCTAGTCGTCGACTTCCGACTTGACTTCCTCTTCGGTCTCGGCGGCCGCGCGTTCCAGCTCCTCGGCGAGCTCGTCCCAGATATCGTCATTCCCCCGCATCCGCCTGACCCGTTGCGCGATCCCGTGGCGGGTCTCGTCACCGCTCGCCGGCGCCAAAAGGAGAGCGACCGCGGCTCCAAGTACGGCCCCGACCGCGACGCCCGCCGTAAACAGACCGATATTATTCCAGTCGGGAACGGTTTCGAAGGGCAGGCCATCGACTTCGGGCTGAGGAATCGACCCGGGCGGAGGCGCCTTTGGAATCGAGGAAGCCGTCCGGGAGGGGTCCGTGGAGTTGAACATGGGAGGCCTGGCTCTGGGGTTGGTAAGAAATTTGCCCTAACCCAGTCCAGCAATAGCCGTGCGAGGATGCTGAATGAGCAGTTCAGGTAAAATGGTGTTGTTGGTGGAAGACAATGAAGACAATCGCATCGTTTATTCCACCATCCTGAAGCACTTTGGTTACGAGGTAACCGAAGCGTTGAATGGCGAGGAAGGAATTGCAAAGGCCCGGTCGGAAAAGCCTGACTTGATCCTGATGGATATCTCCATCCCGATCATCGATGGGTGGGAAGCGACCCAGGTCCTGAAGCACGATCCGTCCACGAGATCGATCCCGATCATCGCGCTGACGGCGCATGCCCTGGCGTCGGACCGGGAGAAGGCGATGGAGGTCGGATGCGATGGGTATCTGGCCAAGCCCTGCGAGCCCAGAGCCGTAGTGGCCGAGGTGCAGAGATTCCTCGGCAAGAACAACAATGGATCGTAAGAAGCCCATCTACAAGATTCTTGTTGTGGATGACCATGAGGACAATATCGAGCTGTTGCGGGCTCGCCTCGAGGCGCGTGGGTACGAGGTGCACGGAGCCGCCGATGGCTTCCAGGCACTGGAAGCCGTCGAGAAGATCGTCCCCGATCTGATACTTCTCGACGTGATGATGCCGAAGATGGACGGCATGGAAGTGGTCCGGCGCCTGAAGGCGAACAAAGAGCTGCCGTTCATTCCCGTCATCATGCAGACGGCGCTCGATTCGACCGAAAACAAGGTAGAAGGGCTGGATGCGGGAGCGGACGACTACATCACCAAGCCGATTAACTTCGCCGAGCTCGAGGCGCGGGTCAATTCGCTGCTGCGAATCAAGAAGCTCCAGATGGAACTGGAAGCCAAGAAAACCGAGCTGTCCCACCTGAACAACCAGCTGGAGCTGATTTCGCTCACTGATGGTCTCACCGGTATCGAGAACCGGCGCTCGCTGGAAAAGCACCTCAAGGAAATGTGGAATCACTCGGTGCGCCTGCACGAGCCTCTGGCGATCGTGATGTGCGACATCGACAAATTCAAGAGCGTCAACGACAACTATGGCCACCAGGCTGGCGACGCCGTCCTCAAGGAGTTCGCGAAGCTCCTGAAGGACGAGGCGCGAGAAATCGACCGCGTTGGGCGCTTTGGAGGAGAGGAGTTCCTGCTGATCCTCTCAGGCACCGTGCTGGATGCCGCGGTAACTTTTGCCGAGCGACTGCGCGAGAAGGTGGATGGTCATACCTTTAAGTACGAAGGCGGGGAGCTCAAGCGCACGATGAGCTGCGGAGTTTCGGCATCCCCCCATCCGAAGGTGAAGGATCAGGAGGCACTGGTGAGGGCCGCGGACGACGCTCTCTACGTTGCCAAGGAGTCGGGCCGTAACAGAGTGATCCGCTTCGACGGCGCTGAGTTCACCGCACATACGCAGAGCAACGGGAATCCACCCACGGATGGCGACAAGCAGGTCAAAGAAGCAGCCGGGGAAAATACCCCAGGCTCCCCTCCCCGATCGGTCGCCACGGCGCACGGCGGGCGAGCAACAACATAGCCGCGCCGAGGAGCTGCGCGCTCTCCTAACGCGCGCCTCCCGCGAATACTACGTCCTCGACCGTCCGACCATCTCGGACGCCGACTACGACAAGCTGTTTCGCGCGCTCCAGGAGATCGAGAGGAATTTTCCGGAGTGCCTGACTCCCGATTCTCCCACCCTCAGGATTGGCGCAGAGGTCCAGAGCCAGCTGTCGAAGCACGAGCATCTGCGGCCGATGCTGTCGCTGAACAACGCTTTCAATGACGAAGAGCTGCACGCGTGGGAAGAGCGGCTTCTTCGTCTCGCAGGGGACGACGTCGCAAGGTCGGGATACACCGCCGAGCTGAAGATCGACGGGATCGCGGTGGCTCTCACCTACGAGAACCAGGTGTTCGTGATGGGGGCGACGCGCGGCAACGGCGTCATCGGCGAGGATGTCACGGTCAATCTCCGGACGGTGCGCGATGTGCCGCTCCGTCTGCACGAGAGCGCGCCCCCCGGAAGGATCGAGATCCGCGGCGAGATCTATTTCCCTTTCGACCGGTTCGAGGAGATGAACGAGGCAAGGGCGCGCGCGGGTGATCCCGTTTTCGCGAATCCCCGTAACTCCGCAGCCGGAAGTCTTCGACAGCTGGATCCCGCGATAACGGCCTCGCGTCCACTGCGGTTTTTCGGCTACTCGGTGGCTGTCCCCGATGGTGTCGAGCTTCCATTTGAGACCCAGTCTGAATTACTCGACGCGCTCGTCAAGTGGGGCGTCCCTGTTGCGCCGAATCGTCAGCGGTGTCGGTCACTCCAACAGGTGGAGGCATGGGCGCACGAGCTGGAGCACAGGATCAGGGGCGAGCTCAATTTTGCAATCGACGGTGGAGTGGTAAAAGTCGATTCCCTGCGTCTCCAGGACGAGCTGGGCGTGGTTGGAGGGCGGGAGCCGCGGTGGGCGATCGCGCGCAAGTTCGCCCCAGACATCGTGGAGACCCAGCTACTGGCAATCAAGGTGAATGTCGGACGTACCGGAGCGCTCAATCCCTACGCGGAGCTGGCGCCAGTGGAGGTCGGGGGAGTGATCGTGAAGCTGGCGACGCTGCACAACGAAGATCTCATCATCTCCAAGGATCTTCGGGTCGGAGATTGGGTCCAGCTCAAGCGCGCGGGCGATGTGATTCCGAAGATCATCGCTCCGATTCCGGAGAGGCGGACGGGCAAAGAGAAGCCGTGGAAAATGCCCGATCGCTGCCCGTCGTGCGGAACGCGCGTGACGCGAGATGAAGACGAAGCAGCGATCTACTGCCCGAACATCGCGTGTCCGGGAAGGCAGCTCGAGGGACTGGTGCATTTCACTTCGCGGGGAGCGATGGACATTCGGGGCCTCTCTTACGCGAGGATCGAGCAGCTGATCGAAGCCGGACTCGTTCGCGATCCCGGCGACATCTACGCTCTCTCCGAAGAGCAGCTGCTCGGGCTGGAGGGCTACGCCGAAAAGGGCGCCGAGGGTCTGATCGCGGCGATCGAGACATCGAAGAGCCAGCCGCTGTCACGATTGCTTCACGCGCTCGGAATCAGGCATGTGGGCTCGATCGCGGCGCAGCTGCTCGCGTCGCACTTCGGAACCATTGATGCGCTGATGTCCGCCTCGGCCGATGACATACTCGACGTGCGCGGGATCGGCGCCACGATCGCCGATGGTGTGGTCGCCTATTTTTCGGATGCGGCGGGACGCGCGCTCGTCGGGAAACTGAGATCGAGCGGTGTCAATCTCACCGAGCCGCGCGCGGTGGTCGCGGGCGGACCATTGAGCGGACACACACTCGTGATAACGGGTACTCTGCCAACTTTGAGCCGATCGAAAGCAACTGCCATGATCGAGGCGGCAGGCGGGCGAGTAACCGGGTCGGTTTCAAAGTCGACGAACTTTCTCATCGCCGGCGAAGACGCAGGGAGTAAATTGGAGAAGGCTCGATCGCTCAACGTGCCGATCATCGACGAGGCCGCTCTCTTGCGCCTGGTCGCATCTTAAGCAACATCTTCCCCGTGAAATCGTCCTACAACGCATGACAACCTCGGAAGCTCCTGAGCTGATTGGCCTGGCGCAGCGCACGCTGCGTGAATTGCGGGTGCGCGTCGCCGGCGCGAGCGGGGGCGGCCCCGACGCTCTTCGCGAGGCCGGATACGCCGGGGCCGGCTCCCTGTTCGATGCTTTCGACAGTTGGCTGGGGGAACGCGCCTCGAGGCGGGCTGAAGATCTGGCGGTCGAGGAGTTCTCGTCGCGCGCGGCCGAATTCTTTCAGGCAGCGGGTTGGGGCAAGGTGTCGTTCAGATCGCTGCACGATGCGCTGGCGGTGATCGACATCGAGGATTGCTGGGAATCGCAGCTTCACGGTCAGGGCGAATCGGGATGCCATCTCACTACGGGCACACTCGCCGGATTCCTGGGCTGTCTGGCCGATTATCCCCTGGCGGTGATGGAGATAGAGTGCGGCACGACCTCAACTGCGCGCTGCCGATTTCTGGCGGGAAACGCGGATATGCTCGAGCACGCGTACGAGAGATTGTCGCGTGGCGAGGAGTGGGAAACGATCGGGATGGGAGAGCTCTGATACGGATGCTCAGAAATTGTACGGATGCTCCGAATTGCTTTGCGTCGTCGAACGGCGTTACCCAGGAAATCCCGACCGGAGCGTTATAACGCCACCTAAGCGATCGGGAGTATCCGGATGCATTCCGGAGCACGAGTGGCAGTTCCGACCAGCGGGCGAGGTCTATCTCATCGCATCAGAATAAACCGGATTCGGGACCAGCTCGCCGTCAACGAGTATCTCCCGATCCCACGGCAGGATGATCGTGCTTTCCGTCGCGATCGCGTGAAAGTCGGGCTCGTACGCGCCCGTCTGGAACGCGACCGCCGTCCTGATCTCCGACGCACCTGCATCCGTGATGGCCGAGATGGCGAGCCGAATCGTGTCACCCGAGTCACAGGTCTCGTCGACGATCAGTACGCGCCGGCCGCGCACTTCCTTTGGCGCGCTTCCAAATACCGCCGGCGACTCGCGCGCGAGAGCGGATCCGAATTTCCGGCTCACCACCAGTGAGTGAAACTCCCTGGCCATGATCGCGGCGATGACGGCGCCGGGGATAACCCCTGCCGTCGCAATCCCGATTACGATCTCCGGATCGTATGATCTCGCCACCTTGAGGGCCAGTCCACGGGACAGCTCGCCGAAAAACGGCCATTCGATTTCGAGCACGCCTTTCGCAAGGTCGACGGTGCGTTTACGGGGTGTCATTTAGCTCTCAAAGTGTTCGGGGAAAAGCAGTTAGAGTTAAGCTAGCCCTCCCACATCTTAGTCGGTAGATTCGACCAAATGTCATTCTGGGACCGCCTCACGGGCGGAAAGCCGAAACCGGTACACCGCGAAAACCTCGATTACTTGAATGAGGCGCTCGCGCTCGAGCGTCAGGGCGACTACGATGCCGCGCTGACTTCGTACCGGCTTGCCCTCCGGCAGAAGCCCAATAATCACAAGGTCCTCCAGAACATGGCGATCGCGTACTCGAAGCTCGGTCTGCTCGACGAGGCTGTGCGCTGCTATCGACGCGCGCTCGCCATCGAGCCCAAGCTTTCAGGCGCGCACTACGGTCTCGCCTTTCTCCTCCTTAGACGCGGCGAGTTGAGCGACGCCGCGTTTCATCTCGAGGCATTCCTCATGGATCCCCCGCGCAGCCAGGAAGCCGAGCGGTGGGTCAAGCACGCGCAGAAAACGCTCGACGAGATGAAAGCTTCAGGGCCGCCTCCGCAGTCTTCCGAGGGCGAGCGAGCCATCAGCGACTACCCAGGGGTAGCAGAATAGATGGGAGCTGTCCTCGCTATCGTAAGCCAGAAAGGAGGAGTTGGCAAAACCACCACCGCAGTAAATCTCGCCGCAGCGTTCGCGCGCCGCGGAATGAAGACCCTGCTCATCGACGTAGATCCACAGGGGTCGGTACGGTACGGAGCCGGACTCCAGCGCGGGCATCCCACTGCCGGGTTCGCGGATTATCTCAACGGCGAGCGGACGCTCAGGGAGATCATTCTCCCGACTTCCCTGCCCTGGCTGAGAGTGATTCTCGCGGGCTCGGTGGCGGACGAAGCCGATCACGCGGTCTATTCGCAGCTCGTGCGCGAGACGGATATCCTCCAGGATCTGCTGCAGATGGCGGAGCAGCGGTGCCAGGTGGTGGTCGTCGACACTCCGCCGGGCCTTGGCTCGATCACGCGAAAGGTGCTCGCGGGGAGCGAGCACGTGATCGTTCCACTCCAGTGCGAGCCGCTCGCGCTCCAGACCACACCGCAGATTCTTCGCGCGATTCAGGACATCGTGGGCATCAACGAGCGGCTCACGCTCGATGGGATACTCCTCACCATGTACGAGCCGAACAATCCGGCCAGTGACCGGGTAGTTGACTACGTGAGACGACATCTCCCATCCAACATCGTATTCGACGTTCTGATTCCGCGGACGTCCGCAACGGCCGATGCATTTGCCGCTGGTCAGCCCGTCGTCGTGCGCACCCCGGCCGACGCTGCGTCCCAGGCGTACGTCAACCTCGCTACGCTAATGGCCGACCGGCTCGGATGACGAGATTCCGCGCTTCAACCGCGATCGCCTCGGCGCTGGCGTTCGTCACGGCGGTCGCACTCGCCTGCGGCGATGTGAGTGGAAGCTCGACTTCGGTTCTTTCGATACAGTTCGATTCCCTCGCCACGCCTTCTGTCGTAGTCGGCGACTCGCTGCGCGATACCACCGGGGCCGTGTTCCTTCCCGTGGTGCACGCGTACAACTTCAAGGGCGAGGAGATCGTCCCGGCGCCAGTCTGGTTTCAATCTCCCGATTCCGGTATCACCGTGGACAGCGCGACGGGACTCGTGGTCGGGGACAGTCTCCGCACGTCGGCCAGGATCATTGCAACTGTCGGGGGCCTGCAGGCGATCCGGATGGTTGACGTCACCCTTCGGCCGGATTTCATCGCCGCTCTCGACGGGTTCGATTCACTCGCGTATTCGCTGATCGACAGCACGAAGAACTTTTCGCCGACGCTCACGGTCAAGCTCACCCACGGCGTGGCGCCGAACGACAGCACCGTCCGATCGTACATCGTGAGCTTCAGCATAGTCTCCGAGAGCGATCCCAATCTTGCGCAGCTAGTCAACGACACCAGAATTCGATCGGCGGTGGACACGACGGACGCGACCGGCATAGCGGGAAGGGCGATCCATCTACATCCCGAGCTCATAACCGCAACCTCGGGTGTCGACTCGATCGTCGTGAACGCGAGCGCCAGGTATCATGGGGCGCTCGTGAGTGGCAGTCCCGTGCGACTCGTTTTGAAAGTGAAGCCGGCGACCCCGGCCGCATCTCCCTAAGGAGGCAAGGTGATTGAAGCACGAGGCGGCCCACGTCCCGCACCAGGGACGCTCAACAAGCTCTTCTTCGATGCGATCTCGACGTACAACCGTCCAGACGCCCTGCAATACAAGTCGGGCGGGGTCTACAAACCGATCTCGCATAGCGAGGTGTCGATCCGTGTTCGGCGCGCTGCGCTGGGCTTGCGCGCTCTCGGCGTTCAGCGCGGAGATCGCGTCGCGATCCTCTCCGAGAATCGGCCCGAGTGGGCGATTGCCGACTTCGCCAGCATCACGACAGGCCTTACCGACGTTCCCATCTATCCGACGCTGCCCGCCGAGCAGATCGCGTACATGCTCAGGGATTCCGGCTCTGTCGCGATCTTCGTTTCGAACAGGCTCCAGGCGGAAAAGATCAAACAGGTTCGCGGTCAGCTTCCGGCGCTCAAGACCGTGATCGGGTTCGACGAGATTCCGGGTCTTACCGATCTTTCCATCGCCGAGCTGGAACGGCGTGGCGCGACGGGCGAGACCGCGGACGCGATCGCCCGCTACCAGAGCGAGGCGCTCGCCGTAAAGCCCGACGACATCGCGACGATTATCTACACCTCTGGCACCACCGGCGACCCCAAAGGCGTGATGCTGAGCCACGACAACATCTTCTCCAACGTTGCGGCCTCGCGAGTTGCGATTCCTTTCGAAGGACGCGACACAGCGCTCAGCTTCCTCCCCCTCTCGCACATCTTCGAGCGAATGGCCGGCCACTATCTGATGTGGGCGACGGGGACCTCGATCGCCTACGCTGAGTCGATCGATACAGTTCCGGCCAACCTGCAGGAAGTGCGGCCCACTCTCGTGCTGTCGGTGCCGCGACTGTACGAAAAGATGTACGCGCGCATCCTCGAAACCGCGCTTACCGGCGGGTTTCTCAAGAAAAAGATTTTCTTCTGGGGGCGTGATGTTGCCGAGCGCTGGGCGACGGAGAAGCTTGCGGGAAAAGAGCCTGGCGGCCTGATCGCGCGGCAGTACGCTCTCGCGCAGAAACTCGTTTTCTCCAAGCTCAAGGGCCGCACCGGTGGTCGTTTGCGCTACTTCGTTTCCGGAGGCGCTCCGCTCTCACCGGAGATCAACAAATTCTTCTTCGCCGCGGGCCTGGAGATCCTCGAGGGTTACGGGCTGACGGAAACATCGCCGGTCATCGCCGTCAACACGCCGGCAAATTTCCGCATCGGGACGGTGGGCAAGCCAATCGATGGCGTTGAAGTGAAAATCGCGTCCGACGGCGAGATTCTCACGCGCGGGCCGCACGTGATGAAGGGCTACTACAACAAGCCTGACGCGACGCGCGAAGCCATCGATCCCGATGGGTGGTTTCACACGGGAGACATCGGCGAGCTGCGCGATGGCTTTCTGGCGATCACCGACCGCAAGAAGGACATCATCGTCACGGCAGGTGGAAAGAACATCGCGCCTCAGCCGCTCGAGAACAAAGTCAAGACCAACAAGTACGTCGCGCAGGCGGTCATGCTCGGCGACAAGCGCAAATTCCCGTCGATGCTCATCGTGCCGAACTTCGACAACCTCGAGAAATGGGCAAAGCGGCACAACATCGTCTGGAGCGACCGCGCTCAGCTGCTTCGCATGCCGAGCATTCACGCCAAGATCGAGCAGGAAGTGAACAAGGAGCTGATCGGCGCCGCGCACTTCGAGGTCCCCAAGAAGATCGGTCTGGTGGAGCATGACTTCTCGATCGAGAGGGGCGAGCTCACGCCCACCCAGAAAGTGAAGCGGCGCGCGATCGACAAGAACTACAAGGCGCTGATCGATTCCCTTTACGCGGAAGCCGAAAAAAGCGGCATCACCGACTCGCACGCCGTATTGGGATGATCTCGGGCGCTTTCTGCGCCACCCAGTATTTATCGTCGTGGGCAAGCACTGACAGACCAGGCGGCGTTTTCAGGCTCGTGGGACTCACTATTCTGCCGCCGGGTCTGACGACTCGCACCGCCGACTCCACGATGCTCGCGGGAAACCACGCGTCGAGTGCAACGCCGAGCACCGACCCGGTCGCGAGCGGAATCTCCGACGCGACCGTCAGCAGCCCAACTCGCTCGGACTCCTTCACATCGCCTGGCGCGTTGAGGGTGAGCACCCGTACTTCCGACATTTCGCTCAGCTCGTGCGCGGCGTACGCCCACACTCCGCCCAGCACGATCGTCGCGCCGGCTTCCGTCGCGTCGAGATAGGCGCCAGCGCGCGTTGCCAGCTCTTCCCTGCTATGGCCGGACGCAGCGCGGTCCTCGTCGCGGGAGGGCAGGGCGACACCACCGGTGAAATCTCCGATTCCTTGCCGAATCCAGTACTCGGCGGAACACGTCGGACATCCGAGCTTCCCTTCCTCGACGTAGCGGTCGGAAACGGTGTTGAAGGCGGCTACGAGCCACGTCTCATCGTGCGGCTTAATGCAGCGCAGCAGGTCGATGAGCTCGATGTACATCGGAATCTAGTTGTGCGAGAGACGGAGTTCGTCGATGTTGACTCTATCGGGCTGCGTGAGCGCGAACATCACGGCGCCGACGACATCGGCGGGATCGAGCATCGGTCGCGTGTCATGCGGCTTGCCCGCTGGATCCGTCACGGTCACGGTATCCCAGATCTCCGTATCCGTCGCGGCAGGCGAGATGAGAGTGGCGCGCACGCCTGTTCCCTTGAGCTCGGCGCGCAGCACCTCGTGGATCGCGCGTCCTCCGAATTTCGCCGCCGAGTAGGCGGCGTTGCCGGTGTAGATCGTCCGGTCGGCAATCGAGCCGATGGTCACGATGTGACCAGTCCCCCGCTTTTTCATGTCGCCCAGAAATGAGCGAATGAAAAGGAATGGCGCCACGAGATTCGTGTTGATGGTGTCGATGAAGAATTCCACCGAGGTCTCCTCGATCACCGACACGCCGAAAATCCCGGCATTGTTCACGAGGATGTCGGGCGCGTCCCCAAGCTCGCTGGCAATGCGCTTCGTCGCCCGTTCCACTCCGCCTGGATTGGTGATATCGCACGCGATCGGGATCGAGCCCTTGATGGACTTCGACCGCTCCTTGAGCTTCACCTCATTGCGTGCGATGATGACGATGCGCACGCCAGCTTCTGCCAGCGCCGATGCGATGCCGGCCCCTATGCCGCGAGACGCACCGGTGACGACGGCGGTGCGGCCATCAAGCGAGCTCATGCTATCAGTTGGATCCATTGTGGGCGAGGCGCAGAAACTCGTCGCGCGTCTTCGGGTCTTCGCGGAACGCGCCGCGCAGCGCCGACGTGATCGTCTTGGAATTCTGCTTCTGAACTCCGCGCATCATCATGCAGAGATGATAGGCTTCGACCACAACTCCCACTCCGGCCGGCTGCAGCACGCTGCACAGCCCCTCGGCAATCTGCTCCGTGAGTCTCTCCTGCACCTGTAGGCGCTGCGCGTAGACGTCGACTATGCGGGGAATCTTGGATAGTCCCACGATCTTTCCATTCGGGATGTACGCGACGTGCGCCTTGCCGAAAAACGGGAGCATGTGGTGCTCGCACATCGAGTAGAGCTCGATGTCGCGCACCATGATCATGTTGTCGTGCTCTTCCTTGAAGATTCCTTCGCCTACGACGTCTTGGGCCGATGAAGCGTACCCTTGCGTCATCCACTTGAGGGCCCTGGCGACGCGGGCGGGCGTCCGGGCCAGGCCCTCGCGGTTGGGGTCTTCGCCCAGCAGCTCGAGCTCGCGCCGAACCAGCGCCTCGAACTCCTTATTTTCCTGCGTATTCGACATAGTTGTTTTCGGTCTCCCAGAGGACGAGGCTGACGAGCTTGCCAGGTGCCACTTTGGGAACGAGGATTTTCCAGAACGCTGTCACGATGTTCTCGGACGTCGGGATGACATCACGCATGAAGGGAACGTCGAGATTGAAGTTTTTGTGATCCACGATGTCGATGATCTCTTTCTCGACGATCTTCTTGAGCTGTGAGAGATCGCAGACGTAGCCGGTCTTCGGGTCGATGTCGCCTTCGACGGAGACGTCGAGGGTATAGTTGTGGCCGTGCCAGTTGGGGTTATTGCACTTCCCGAACAGCTTCGTGTTCTCGGCGTCCGAGAGCGCGGGGTTGTGAACCCGGTGGGCGGCGTTGAACCGCAGGCGGCGGGTGACTGTTACGCGTGGCATGTTTAGGGTAAGATACCGCACGGGGGTTCGGAATGTTCTGGGGAGAAAACCCCACGGCGAGAAGAGTAAGTGAGAAGGAGCGAGGTATTAGGTATGAGTGGGGAGGTTCGCCTCCAACCTCGCACCCAGGCACCTCGCATCCATCGCCTTAATCTCCTCGCAGAGGGTTTTCCAGCCCAATCGAAAGTAGGTCCGGTGGCATTCTAAGTCTTCTTATAACCGAAAGCCCCGCCTTTTAGGGGGCGGAGCTTTCCGTAAAAATGGGACGGAGAGGTTTTTTGAAGCCCGGTCGAATTTTTGAGGTCCTCACCCTGCCTACCGTCTTCCCCGCACTGGGGCATGACGTCAGCATGGTTTATTGAACCCACTCGAAGGACTTGTTGGCTCAAAAAATGAGTTCTCCGCCCCAACGATGGTGCCGAAAATTCTTTCTGCAGCTGTCGCAGTACTGACTATCTCAACATACCGGTCGTCACACTAGAGGTCAACGATTTCTCCCATGGATTTAGGCATAATCGCAGCGATCGTAATGCTCGTCGTCTGGGCCGTCGTCACGTTCACAACATCGGCGCCGGGATGGATCCACATCCTCCTGACGATGGGGATGTCGCTGCTCATCTATCGGATCGTGGTTCGTGGCACGCGCGGGGTTACGCCGGGCCGGAAGCGCGATGATCAGCCGCGGAGTTGATGGATAGCGTCGGGCCGTTCCGAGATCACGAGCAACGGGGCTCGGGTCATGGTTCGTACTCCTACGGCGGCGAAGGGTCCGCGACCGCTGTAGCCGAGCAGCCGCTGGCCCTCTCGGCGGACAAGAAGAAACCGGTGCTCGTGACTGGCGCGGCAGGGCTCGTCGGCACGCACACGTGCCGCGAGCTGACGAAGAATGGCTGGCAGGTGCGGGCTCTGGTGAGAGATCCCGCGCGAGCGGCCATGGCGCTTGGCCAGCTCCCCGTGGAATTCCGTGTCGGCGACGCGCGCGACGCCACGACACTGAGGAATTCCCTCAGCGGCTGCGGCTCGGTAATTCATCTCGCCGCGATCGCGATCGAAAAGAAGGGCGACACCTACCGGGAGTCCAATACGGCGGCGACCGAGCGGCTGATCTCCGCGATGCGCGTGCAGAACGTGGATCGAATCATCTTCATGTCGCAGAACTGCGCCGACAGCATGTCGCCGTACGCGTTTCTGCGCAGCAAGGGCGTGGCGCAGGACTCGATCAAGTCGAGCGGCCTGGCATGGACCGTTCTGCGCCCGTCTGTGATTTTCGGTCCCGAAGATCAGTTCGTGAACGTACTCGGCCGGCTGATAAAGCTGACACCGAAGGTTTTTCCGCTGCCGGGCGGAGGCAAGGCGCGCTTTCAACCGATCGCAGCCGATGATGTCGCGCGCGTGATCCGCCTCTGCCTGGACAAGAAGGCAACGGTCCAGCAGACCTACGATCTCGGGGGTGCCGTACCTCTGACGTTGAAGGAGATGACGGAGCAAATTCTCGCCGCGATGGGAACGACGAGAAAGCTCGTCGGCGTCCCGGTGAAGCTGCTGCGGCCTCTGGTCGCGTTCGCGCAGAGGGTGCTTCCGAATCCGCCGGTGACTTCGAGCCTGCTCGACCTGCTTGCGCTCAACAACACCGTGCCGAACAACGCGCTAGCCGAGTTCTTCAAGATCGTGCCGGTACCATTTGCCGCGGACGAGCTGCAGTACCTGAGACGGATCACGGTAAGAAACGCGTTCCGGTCTCTGTTTGAGCGTGCGTGATTTCGTCCCTCTCCGATTATTTACGGGCAATGGGTAACGGGCAACGCCTACCGCTGAATCTTCTCGCGAATTCCTGCCCCGAAGCCGGCGGCCACGAGGGCAAGCACCGCTGCTTCGATCACCACGACCCGGAAGCCCGAGACGAAGGCCTCGTTCACGGAGCGCTGGACGGCCGAGCGCTGTTGCTCATCGAGCGCCACCGACGATAGCTGCGGGACGTGGAGAACTACATCTCCACGCACACGGCAACGCAGCTTACCCACGGCATCTGCCCGAACTGCCTGGCCACCCAGCTTGTAAACGCGGGACGCCGATAACGGGCAACGAGGAAAACCCTCTAAGTCGCTCACGGGTACCGTTCTTTTCTCACAACCTGATCATTTGGGTAGCGACATGCGCGTCCGCATATCCTATATTAGCGGCTGTTCCCGCCGGCTTTTCTCCCCACCGATAGACTAATGAACTGTATCGATCGACCGACGCACGTACGTCCGGCCCCTTCCCCCGGACATCACAGGAGGATGGAAATGACGCTGCACCGTGCCTCAAGTTATGCGCTGGCGCTCGCTCTGCTCGGACTACCGGCTCTGGCCGGGGCCCAGGCATTCGGGCTGAACGAAATTGGATCCTGTGCGGTAGCTCGCGGATTCGCGAACACCGCCGCGCCCTGCGAAGATGCCTCGAGCATCTACTGGAATCCCGGATCCCTGCCCAAGACGACCGGGTTTTCGTTTTATGGGGGCGCCGCGATCATCAAAATCGACGGCAGTTTCACCCACGACACGAGCTTCACGAGTTATAAGGGCGACGTCCCCACATCGATCGTGCCGCACGTCTTCCTCAACTACCGCGGCGCCGGAAAGCTGGCGTACGGGATCGGCGCATACGTTCCTTACGGATTGACGTCGCAGTGGGCGGATGACTTCCCCGGCCGCTTCGCCGCCAAGAAGGCGTCGCTCAAGTCGATATACGTGCAGCCGAACATCGCCTATCAGGCGACCGATAACTGGTCCGTCGGTATCGGGCCGATCTTCGGGCACTCCACCGTCGAGTTGGTGCAGGCCGTCGATCTCGCCACTGTAGCGACGCCCGTCGGTCCGACGTTCGGCCAGCTGGGCATTCCCGCACGCACCGAATTCGCGCGCGCGCGAATCAAGGGATCGGGCAACGCGTTCGGATTTACGGTTGGCATTCAGGGCAAGCTCACTCCAACCTGGGAGATGGGTGCGCGTTTTCTGTCGCAAATGACCTTCAAGTATGACAACGCGGACGCGACCTTCGAGCCGCGGCCGACAGGGCTCATTCTCGCCGCCAATAATCCATTCGGTGTGCCAGCCGGTACTCCTGTGGATGCACTCGTCGCCAGTCAGTTCACTACGGGCGGCGCTCTTACGCCGCAGAAGGCAAGCACCCAGATCAAGCATCCGGCGCAATTTCAGACCGGCTTCGCGTACACCGGCTTCGAGCGGACGACGCTCAGTCTCGAGTACGCATTCGTCGGCTGGAGGTCGTTCAACACTCTCCCCGTCACGTTCAAGGGCTCCGCGCCTTCAAAGGTGCTGGTGGAAGAGTACAACAACACGTCGTCGATCCGCATCGGAGCCGAACGCAAGACGACGAGTGGCTTGGCACTGCGCGCCGGTTTTGCCGCCGCCACATCCGCCGCTCCTGACCAGACCGTGACGCCGCTGCTTCCGGAGATGGACCGGGGGTACGGCATGCTCGGCGTCGGCATCCCGGTCATGGGTCGTCTGAGCGTCGACGGCGCGTACGCGCACATCTTCACGCACGGCCGCCGCGGCCGCATCGATGAGCGAGCGACCGGGAGCACCGACGCCCAGGCACTCGCCTTGAACAGCGGATTCTACTCGTTGAGCGCGAACATCTTCTCGCTCAGCCTCAAAACTTCCTTCTAACCCACGCCCGGAGAAATCAAGATGTTCAGAATGACTACTCTCACTCGCGTGGCCGTCATCGGCGCCGCCTCGGCGCTGCTGGCCTGCAGCGAGAACCGTGACGTTCTCGGTACGGCGACGCCCAAGGGCGGAGACATCTTCAAGAGCTATGTCGCCCTCGGCAACAGCATCACCGCCGGCTACCAGAGTGGCGGAATCAACGACTCGACGCAGCGGCAGAGCTACGCGCGACTGCTCGCCGGGCAGATGGGAACGCAGTACCACTATCCATCACTCAACATGCCCGGCTGCTCGTCGCCGGTGGCCAACTTCCAGACTCAGGCCAGGGTACTCACGGGCGCGCCGGCCGGAACCACACAGGCCACTCTTCAGCCGTGCTACCTGCGAGCGAGTTCCTCGGTCACCGACGTGCTGAACAACGTCGCCGTGCCCGGCGCTCGCGTTCTCGATCCTTCCTCTGCATCCACCGTTGCCTCGAACGCTCTCACGACATTCGTTCTGGGCGGCAAGAGCCAGGTTCAGCGCGCGCTCGATGCCAACCCGACCTTCGTCACGATCTGGATCGGCAACAATGACGTGCTCGAGGCGGGCGCGAGCGGCGTTCTGGTCGCGACCCCGGGTGTCTCGCCGGGAATCATCAGCACGCAGACGCAGTTCCAGGCGAACTACGATGCGATAATCCAGCAGCTCACCGACAGCGAGCCCAATCTCAAGGGTGTGCTGATCGGTGTGGTGCAGGTTGCGGGAATCCCTCTGTATCAGTCGGGCGCCCTTATCGCCAGCAATGCCCAGGACCAGGCGATAATCAATGGGGCGGCAGGGAAACCCGTTACAATCCATCCCAATTGCACGGGCTCGGCTTCACTGGTGAGCGTACCGCAGCTCATCCCGCTGATCCGGGCAGGTACGCATCCGGCGCTCATTTCCTGCGATCCGGGCGTCGTGCCGGGAACGCTGGTGGGCGATCTGTTCGTCCTCGATGCAAATGAGCTGGCGACGCTCGGCGCGACCATCACCGGGTACAACAACTACATCAAGAGCAAGGCCGATGCGATCGGGTTCGCTTACTACGATCCCAACGTGCTGCTAGCGGCGAAGAAGGCAAGCGGTGAGATTCTGGCTTTCCCGACGTTTGGGGCAACCGGAACGTTCGGCACCCTCGTCTCGCTCGACGGAATCCATCCGGCAGCGGCAGCTCACAAGCTCATCGCCAACGATCTCATCGGCGTGATAAACGCGAAGTACGGCACGACGCTGGCGCCGGTCCCGTAAGCTCGGCGCCAAATCGTTTCAGGCAGCACGCAAAGAGGCAGCGACTTTCGTCGCTGCCTCTTTTGTTTTCCTCTGAATCAGCGTGGCCGGCTCAGGCCAGTCTCACGAGGCGGGAATGTAAGTCAGGAACGTGTTCCCATTCCCGAATTCGCGCGCGGAGGTCCGCTTCAAGCCGAGCTTATTTTTCATTCCATCGAACATCGTTCGGCCATTGCCCAGGGCCACCGGAGTGACGACGAGCTGATATTCATCGATCAGACTCTCGCCCGCGAGCTGGGAGACGATCTTCCCGCTGCCCAGAATGGTTAAGCCTTTGCCGGGCGCCGTCTTCATCTTGCGCACTTCGGCCACCATCCCGTCTTTCACGATTCGCGTGTTCTTCCACGGCGAGTTGTCGAGTGTTCTGGAAAACACCACCTTCTGCGCCTCGTTCATCCCCTTAGCCACGTCAGGAAATGCCTTGGCCGCGTTGGGTGTTGGCCAGAACGCCACCATCATGTCGTAGGTCACTCTGCCGAACAGCAGCGTACCTCCGCCCTTCGCATTGCCGGCAACGAACTTGTCCCACTCCGGATCCGGCTTGGCATGAGCCCAGCTCAGATCGCCATTGGGACCGGTGAAATAACCATCGAGTGTGACTGAGTTGAAAACGATGAGCTTCTGCATGGAATTCCCCTGCTACGGAGTTACCCTGGCGCAGAATTGAATGATCGCAACAGGCAGAATTATTACCACCAGCCAGAACAAAATCAGTTGGGGCCAGCGGCTGGGTCCCGACGGCGGCTCGTAGAGATAGAAGTTTCCGGGAGCGCCTTCACGAATCGCGCCCTGACGAAGAAGAGTCGCGAAATAGGGGTCATCGAGCGGCAGATCCCTGGCCGGACGCGCGGTAGCCGGCGAAACGGCACCCAGCGCCCGGAAGGCTTCTCTCAGCCTCTTTTGCGCGCCCATCGCCATATAGTCGGGGACCATCATGGCGCGAATATATACAGGGCGTTGACCTTCGGCACCGGGAATCCCAGTTTGGATGACGAACAAGTAACGTTTACCAGCCACCAGGAGACGCAATGGAGCAGAACATTTTCTCCCGCCGAGATTTCCTTGGAATCAGCGCCGCCGCCGTTGGCGGCTCCATAGCGGCGAAAACCATTCTCCTCACCCCTGAGCGCGTCGAGGCCGCCGAGCGACCGGTAGCTCCAAGCGATCGCGTCCGCTTCGGCATGATCGGCGTCGGCATGCAGGGATCCGGCCTCCTCGGCGCGTCCATCCGGATTCCCGGCGTCGAATGCGCGGGCGCGGCTGATCTCTACGATGGTCGACACGTTCTCGCGCGCGAGATCGTCAGACCGGATCTCCCCGTAACGCGTCGCTATCGCGCGCTGCTGGACAACAAGGACATCGATTGCATCGTCGCCGCTGTGCCGGACCACTGGCATCGTCAGGTCGTCATCGACGCCGTGAGCGCGGGCAAAGACATCTACTGCGAGAAGCCGATGTCGCATACCGCGGCCGATGGCGTAGCGATGGTCGACGCGGCGAAGAAGAGCGGACGCATCGTGCAGATCGGATCGCAGCGCGTCAGCTCACTCATCTGCGCCAAGGCGAAAGAAATCATCGCCCAGGGGAAGCTGGGCGATCTGATGCTCGTCGAGGGAGAGCTCGGGCGGAATGATCCGACCGGTGCGTGGCAGTATCCACCGCCCTTCGATCTCTCCCCCAGCAATCTTGACTGGAACACCTGGCAGGGGGATGTGCCCAAGGTGCCGTTCAACCCGATCATCTTCGCGCGCTGGCGGTGCTGGAAGGAGTATGGCACCGGGCTCGCGGGCGATCTGCTAGTGCATCTGATCAGCGGCATGATGTTCATGCTGGGCATCAACGAGCCACCGAAGATGGCGTCGTCGGCAGGCGGCATCCGGCACTGGAAAGACGGACGCAACATGCCGGACGTCCACGCCACCGTTTACTACTACGGAGACCTGCCGGTTTACATGCGACTGAACCAGGCCACCGAGATGCCGGAGACGTACCGCTTCCAGGGATCGAAGGGGATTCTGGAAGTGACCGAGTTTGGATTGACGTTCACTCCCCAATCCGGAAACGATACCTATCCAAGCTACTACACGGGCAGCTTCCCGCGCGCAATGCGTGAGGAGTACACCAGAAAGTGGCACGAGGAGAACGACGCGCGGGTAGCACGCGAGGCGACGAAGGATACGATCTCGTTTCGTGTTGGCGACTACGATGACGTGACACCGCACCTCACCACTTATTTCAATGCGGTGCGCTCGCGGAAGCCGGTGGTGGAGGACGTCGTCTTCGGTCACAACGCAGCGCTCGCCTGCCACATGGCGAATCAATCGTATTTCAGAAACGCTCGGGTGACCTGGGACGAGGCCACTAAAACCATCAGAGGCTGACGCTCACGCCGTGTCGGCGTCAGCAAGAATTTCGCGGACGTCGCACTCGTGAATCACCGTCGCGGGCCATTCCGGGACGTATCGCTCGGCGCCTCGCATCCGCTCGAGCGTCAATCTCTTGCCTGCGCCCCACACGAGCATAGCGCACTCCTTTGCCGACGCGATCGTGTCGATGCCGACGCTGATGCCATGCGTCGGTACGGCTTCGAGCGTACCGAAGGCGGGAAATGTCTCGAGGTTGTCGCGCCGCGTGTCGTCCGATAGTCTGATGATTCTCGTGCGACTCTCGCGCGCACTGCCGGGCGGATTGAACGCCACGTGCCCATCGCTCGCCCCAGAGGCGAGAATGAAAAAATCGATTCCTCCGGCCTCGCCGATTCGGCGGTCGTACGCCTCGGGATCGCGCGGGTCGGGAAACCAGATCGACTCCTCCTGAAGCTGGTCCGCGGGTTTGAGTCGGGCATTCAGATGGCTGGCAATCTCGACTCGCGCGAAATGGTGACAGGACCACGCCTCTTCCGCGGATACATACCTGAATCCGCCGGCGTCGGCGGCCAGATACTCATCCATCATCACCAGCACTAGGCCACTCAGATCCTGTGATTTCTCCGCGAGTCGCTGCGCCATTGCCGCGTACACGGGGCGCGGCGTACGGCCAGTCGGACAGCCCAGCACAAACGGCCTGCCTGCAGTGTGAGCTCGTTCGATTCGGTCGAGCAATCGGTTCGCGAGGTGCTTGCCAATCGCCTCGGGTGTCGGGAATATGCCAACCGGTGTCCGCGACACGACTGACTACGCGAGCGGACTGAGGAAAAGACTCGCCGCGCCCACCATCCCTTCCCATCCCTCGAACAGCGAGCCCACCACTTTTGGACGATACTGTGGCGACGCGTGCGTTAGAAAACTCTCGCGCGTCGGCTCGAGGAGAAACTCGCCCGCCGCTGCGATCCCTCCGCCAACGACGATCGTATCCGGAGCGAACAGCGGCGCCAGCGATGCCAGCCCGAGGCCAAGCCACCACCCCGTCTCGGCAAGGACCTTCCGAGATACTTCGTCCTCATCTCGCGCTGCGTTGACTACATCGCGAGGTCCTCGCCCGCCCGCCCGCGCCGACACTGCGGCCGAGTTGACCATCGCTTCGAGACAACCGTGCGCGCCGCAGGTACACAGACGACCATTCGGATCGAGTATGATGTGCCCGAGATCTCCCGCGCATTCGCCGGTGTATCGAAGGAGCGCGCCGCCGATGATTACGGCTCCGCCCAAACCGGTGCCCACCGTAACTCCCAGCAGTCGAGTCGCGCCGCCACATTCCCCTTTCCAGTATTCCGCGAGCAGCGCCGCGTTGGAGTCGACCTCGAGCAGGCAGTTGAGCGAGAGTCGCTCCTCGAGCGCTCTGCGCAGCGGAAAGTTTCGGAGGTGTGGCAGGTTCGCGTTGTGAACCATTGCCGACCGCTCGCGATCGAGAAACCCCGCGACCGAAACGCCGACGCCGGATATCGAGATCTTCTTGTCGACGGATTCCTGCAGGAGCAGGAACGCGGCTGCGATCGCGTTCACAAGCCCCATCGGACCACCAGGAGCATTCGTTGGGATCCTGGTCCGACTGATGACCGTGCCGTCATTGGCTACGATGCCGATCTTGGTACCCGTGCCTCCAATGTCGACAGCGCCCGCGTATTTCATTCAGAGCGCGGCCTGGGCGAGCTCTGGCCTCTTCCAGAGATCGATCGGCTTGACGATTCCCTTTGGCCTGAAGGGCATCATGATCTTCCGGCCCAGTCCCGCCGACGCGTACGCGGCGTAGAGAACTTCCTGGACGACGCGTCCCGTCTGCCCGTCTGATATCGGCGTTTCCTTTCCGCGCACGCATCGCGCGAAGTGCCGCATCTCCTGGGGGAAACCGTAATTCCAGTGCTCCTCGAACACCGGATACGTCCAACCCTTCGTTGAAGACGCTTTCTCGACGGCGTACCCGAATCCCGTTTCGGAATACGTCGGGAGTGCGTTGCCCATCAGCATATCGGCGTACGTCTGCCCTTTGTCGCCGAAAACCTCGATCGTGTCGTCCATACCGCCAGGCTTGTTCCAGCTGCTCTCCACCATTCCAATGGCTCCGTCCTCGAACTCGATGATGGTTATCGCCTCATCGTCCCCCTGCGTGCGCTTTGAGTTGACCTGCGTCGAGAGCTGCGCGTAAACGCTTTTGATTTTCTGCTTGCCGAGGAACCACCAGCAGAACGCGATGCCATGGCAACCTAGATCCATCAACGCTCCGCCGCCGGATTGATCCACATCCCAGAACCAGTCCGCGTGCGGCCCCGAGTGCTTCTCGCCCTGCTTCACGAGGTGGACCCGGCCGAATGCGCCTTCGTCCGCCATCTGCTTGGCCTTTACGTATTTCGGCGCGAAGAAGAGCTCTTCGGCGTAAAGAAGGAGCACACCAGCTTTCGCGCACGCGTCGATCATCGCGTCGGCTTCCTCGAGCGTGACGCAGAGCGGCTTCTCACAGACGACGTGCTTTCCCGCGGCAGCGGCGTCGAGTGTCATGCGCGCGTGCAGACGATTGGGTGCGGTGATCGAGATCATCTCGACCTCCGGGTTGCGCAGCATCTCGCGGTAGTCGGAATAGAAGCCTGGAATCGAGTGACGCCTCGCGAACGCCTCGGCGTTTCCCTTGGTCGGTGATGCGACGGCGACTACCTCCATCTCTTCGGGCATCGTCTTGACGGAAGTAGCGATGCAGTCGGCCTGGAAGCGCGATCCGATGATTCCGATTCCTACTTTGGACACTGTGAAGCCCTCGCGCGGGAATACTTCTTCATGAGCTGCCATTCTCCCCGTGACGGAATCCCAGGTGGCGATTGCGTTCACGACGGCAAGCCGCATACGTTACAGCCTGGAGGCTCTTCCCGCGCCCCCTTTTTTCTCCAAGATTTTCGGCGGACACAAAGGACTCCCATGACAAAGCACGCCAGCATTCTCGAAACGGTGGGCCACACGCCAGTCGTAAAAATCAACAAACTGGCTCCGGCCAACGTCAATCTCTACGTCAAGGTCGAATCGTTCAACCCGCTTGGATCCGTAAAGGACAGGCTAGCGCTCGGCATCATCGAGGACGCGGAGCGATCGGGCAAGCTCAAGCCGGGACAGACAGTCGTGGAAGCCACGAGCGGCAACACCGGCATCGGGCTCGCCATGGTTTGTGCGGCGAAGGGTTATCCACTGGTGGTCACGATGGCCGAATCGTTCAGCATCGAGCGACGGAAGCTGATGCGCTTCCTTGGCGCAAAGGTCATTCTGACTCCTCCTTCCGAGGGCGCGATCGGAATGGTTCGCAAGACAGTCGAACTGGCGAAGAAGCATGGTTGGTTCTACACGCGACAGTTCGAGAACGAAGCGAATGCCGATTTTCATTCGAAGACGACGGCGCGCGAGATCATCGCCGATTTCGCGGGCGAGCGGTTGGACTTCTGGGTGACGGGCTTCGGGACCGGCGGCACGCTGAAGGGAGTCGGACGCGTGCTCGCGAAAGAGAGGCCGGAAGTAAAGATCGTCGTCTCGGAACCCGCCGACGCACCGCTGTTAACCAGCAACACGCCGCAGGATCGGAATCCCGACGGATCTGCAGCGTCACGCCACCCGGCGTGGAAGCCCCACCCAATTCAGGGCTGGAGCCCGGATTTCATTCCGAAGCTGACGGGCGATGCGCGCGACCTGAATCTCATCAATCGCGTCATCACCATCCCGGGCGCGCAGGCCATGCAGTGCAGCAAAGATCTGGCGCAGCAGGAGGGAATCTTCGTCGGGATTTCGTCCGGTGCGACCTTCGCCGCGGCGCTCGACGTCGCCAAGGGAGCGCCGAAGGGCACGACGATTCTCGCGATGCTTCCCGACACTGGCGAGCGCTACCTGAGCACGCCGTTGTTCGGAGAGATCCTGGCCGAGATGAATCAGGAAGAGATGGCAATAGCGGCTAGCGTGTAATCGGATGGGCATTCTACAATCGCGGGGGTTTCGATGCGGCTGCTGAAATCGCTGTTGGTTATTCCGTTTCTCCTTGCATCGACACTCTCCGCTCAGACGAAGACCGTGGCCGAGCGGCTCGGCTATCCCGCGAACTCGAAGCTGCTGATTCTTCACGCCGATGATCTGGGCGTGGCTCACTCCGAGGATGCCGCGAGCTTCGACGCCCTCGACAGGGGCGCGGTGTCGTCCGCGAGCGTCATGATCCCGACACCCTGGGTAACCGAAGTAGCCGACTACGCACGGTCGCATCCCAACGCCGACCTTGGCCTTCATCTCACGCTCACGAGCGAATGGCAGACCTATCGGTGGGGCAGCGTCGAGTCGCCGGAGAAAGTTGCGAGCCTTCTCGATTCAACGGGCACCTTTCCGAACGACGAAGCCATCGTCGCGAAAAATGCAAAGCCGGCGGACGTCGAGCGCGAGCTGCGCGCGCAGATCGGGCGCGCTCACGCGCTGGGAATTCATCCGACGCATCTCGACAGCCACATGGGCTCCCTGTTCACTACGCCCGAGCTGATCGCCGTCTACGTAAAGGTCGCGCACGAGAACCATCTGCCATTTCTCGCGATCAAAGGAAGTCCGCTCGCCTCTCCCCAGGCCGGGATCACCGCTCGCGACGTCCTGCTGGATGCGGTCGTAATAGCGGGTCCTGAGATTCCGCGCGATCAATGGAAGGCATGGTATCTGAGGCAGGTCGACAGCCTCAAGCCAGGCATTACCGAGATGATCGTGCACCTGGCTCACGATGACGCCGAGATGCAGGCGGTGACGGTGAATCACGAGCCCTACGGCTCGGCGTGGCGGCAGCGCGATTACGACGTGGTGACGAGCGCTGAGTTCGCGAAAGCGCTGCGCGACAACCACGTCATCCTAGTCAAGTGGAAGGACCTGCAGAGGGCGGCGCAGCAGCCGTGATGGAGGGCCTGATGAAGCTGTACACGTATCTCAACTACGGCGGCAACTGCAAGCAAGCGTTCGAATTCTACGAGACGCATCTCGGTGGCAAGATCATATCGATGGTCACCCACGAGGAGCAGCCCGCGCCCGACAAGTCTCCCCCCAACTGGAAAAATGCCGTCTTGCACGCACGCATCGAAATGGGTGACACGGTGCTACTCGGCGCCGACATTCCGCCCGACCGGTTCAAGCCGATGCGTAGCGCCTATCTCACGTTATTGGTTGAGAGCAATGCAGAAGCTGAGCGGATCTTCGCGCTGCTCTCGGACGGCGGTGAAATCTTCATGAAAATGGAAGAGACCTTCTACGCGCATCGATTCGCGATGCTGCGGGATCGATTCGGGACGTCGTGGATGCTGATGCACGAGAAACCGCAGACTTAGCTAGCCCGGCAGACCGACTCTAGTGCGATTTCTCTGTTGGGGAATGGACAGGTGCTCGTTCTTTCAGCCCTCTGACCCTTCCCCAACTCCGCGCATTACTATGCTGCGAGCGCTTGCAGTATAAGCGCAAACTAGAGCGCTTCGTCGCGTCGGCCAACCGCGCTGTTTGCGAGGACTTACGGCCAGACCTCACAAACAGGACATTTCTTATACTGCGAGTGGTTGCAGCCTTTGTGATTTCTCCGCAGTATAAAAAAGGCAATGCAATTATCAGTTAGCTGGCTCGATCTTGCGTTGTCGTATATTTAGGATCGATAGCAGCGGAGAGATCTATGCGCACTTTCACAGCCGTAGTTGAGCGCGATCCCGATACGGGTACCTACGTGGGATACGTCCCAGGTTTCCCAGGTGCGCACTCCCAAGGCGACAGCGTCGAGGAGCTCAAGAAAAACCTCCACGAAGTACTCGTTATGCTGCTTGAGGACGGAGATCCTCCGCTCGAATCCGAATTCGTCGGCACGCAAACGATCAGAGTTGCCTAGCGCGTGAGCTCAATCCCTGTTCTAAAGCCACGCGAGGTAACCCGGCGGCTCGAGAAGCTAGGGTTCTTGGAAGTAAGACAACGAGGGTCTCACAAACAGTTCCGACACGCCGATGGACGTGTGACTACTGTGCCAATGCACGCTGGTCGTGATGTCTCGCCTACGCTGCTCCGCCAGATCTGTCGCGACATCAAGGTGCCCATTCAAGACTTCATCGATGCTTAGCTCTTTGCAGCGCCAGCTAACGAACGTTGCAGCAGACGGGCTATCCCCTTCGACCGAACAGTTTGCGAGGTGCCCGCGTAGAGCGTCCTCAGAGTACGATGAGACTGCTCACGCTTTGCCTTCTCGGAATCCCGTTGCTCGCCTGCACGAAAGAGCTAGGTAAGCCACCTGCATCCGAGCCTTTATTGGCGGGCCCTGTGGTCGCTAATCCGGGCATACCGCTTCCGGACACTGCGGTCGCTAATCCCCCGACACCGCGTGCGGATTATGGCGCAGCCGAATGGGTGCTATCGCAGCCGGATTCTAACGTTGCTCAGTCGGTGCCTGTTAGCACGAGCCGTCCCGGTATGGAATGGTCGGACAGCCTCGACGCTGTCGAACACTCGTCGATTGCTGCTTCGGGTGGAAAGGTCTCTCGCACACGTCAACTGGGCTTGCGAATTCATCTGCTCGACGGTCGAATGGTGGCCTTCAAGGCAGATTCGACTATGCGGATGATTTACCGCTACGCCGGCCACATAAAAGAGATTCACTCGTACGTCGTTCATCGTGTGCCTTACGAAGATACTGGCAACTATCTCATAGTGGACGACTCGACAGGAGACACGACAACTGTCTGGGCTACACCAGTTCCATCGCCCGATGGGAAGCGGTTCGTCTTGACTTCGTTGGATGAGGATGCCGACTCAAATGTCGGCAATATCTCGGTGTGGCGGATGGTGGGAAGGAAGCCCCAAAAGGAATTTTCTCTCGATGACGAGGATTGGGCCTCGTCCGACGCTGTGTGGCGCGACTCCGTGACTATCGACTTTACCAAGAACACCAGTCAAGATGCGAACCATCCATTTACATACATTAAAACGCGAGGTCGTTTAACCCGAACCGGAAGGGTTCTGCCTGGCAATCCCGCGGCGACAGACACGACGTTGTTGACTCCGTTAAGTGATAGCATCACTCAGATCGGCAGTGGCAGGATCGGACGCACTTACCGAGTATTTGATTACCTAAAAAACGGTGTTGAGTATGCCAGCATCGTACGCGAGATCGGCACAAAGCCCAATGGTCAGCCTTTAATGGGAATCGTGAGTACCGTCGTATTGCCACACATGGATTCTACCGACCACCTAAGGTTCTCCGGTGTCTGTGGCAGAGCCTACAACAGCGATGATTACGTGCTCGCAGTCGTCGGGATTGGCGGTGACTCGGTGTGGCGCAACGCAACGAAGGGATGGCGCTTTGATCCGGACTTTGGGACGTTGCGCGAAATTCCAACGAAGGACCTCGTTTGTTATAACCAAACGCCTCCGAACTGACAGATTCTATTCTGTGTCTGACCCCTGAGCGCGAAGTTGTGAACTACCAATACGTGGATCACACACTAGGCTAAATATTTTTGATGACTTTTCTGATCGTAAATGCTGCGTTGTGGGGTCGAGGGCGCGGGAACAAGCGCTGTGAGACCCTGCTCACGCAGCCTAACGAACGTTGCAGCTGACAAGGGTACTTGCTCCACTTTAGTAGACACTTCCACCTAACCAGATCGGAGGTGTGGCACTGGCGCATAGCGCGTTCACGTCGCGAGTTACTTTGGCCGCGTTCAATTCCACCACTGAAGGGCCTGAAGCCGGTTCGTTAGACGGTCGGGTCGTGATCGCCATCCTTCGGCGGAATCTCACTCACGTGCCCGCCGACGATTCGCCACGATTCCCCGCTCTCGCGCGCCCAAATGCGGGTATAGCGATACGTGCCCCTCTGACGAGCGTACCCGCAACCTCCACCGAGAGCCGAGCGCGCAGAGCAGCGATCGCAACGCCGGGTCCCACGTGAAGAACGTGGAGCTCTTCGGGCTCGTGATCGCGAAAGCGAATGGCACCCGATGCGAGTGCATCGAGATCCTGCGCCTTGGTCGCGAGGTGCCCATCGGGTCCGGTAAAGAGGATCTCATCGGCGACTAAAGTGTCGAGAGCGGCGACATTCGCGTTGAGCTGCGCGTCACGTATGCGCGCCTCGAGGGCGACGATCTCCGGCTCAGCCGCGCCTCTCAAGACGCGCTCGATCACGCTACTGGCTGGGTGCTGCGAGTTCAATTCTACCGGCCTCCAGTCCGGGTATACGATCGCCATTTATGGCAAGCGCCGCTGTCACCCGGTAACGGCCGGCGGGCAGCGAATCTCCGAGTACTTCGCGCACCGGCACGTCGAGCGCAAAAGTGTAAAATGCTCCCGGCGAAAGTACCGCGATGCGCAAGTCCGCCGAGCACACTTTCGGAATCTCATTCCCGGCGGAGTCAAAAAATACGGCAGGAGGGTTGCCGGCATCAGCCAACGACGATTCATGTCCGTTAGACGTCTCCTGATTACCGACTTGCACATCAGACACTTGTGCATTGCGACAAGGATATTTCCCTACCGCGCCGGCGTGATCACGATATTCCGGTATTCCACCGGCCCGTGATCACCCTGCAGAAAGAGTGGCCCCGGCGCGCCTTCATTGCTGTCGAGCGCACCGCCCGTGATTCCCGGAATCTCCCGATCGCAGATGACCTGTCGCCCATTCGCGACGACATTGACCATCCTTCCCACCAGAGTGATGTCGTACGACTGCCACTCCCCCGCCGGCTTTGCCGCGATCACGCTCGGCTCGATGAAACCGTAGATCCCGCTGAAGCGATCGTTGGCGGGCTCGTTGCCGTAGTCATCCTGGATCTGTACCTCATAACGTCCGCGAAGATACACACCGCTGTTGCTTTCCTTCGGGTAACGAAACTCGACGTGCAGCTTGAAATCTCCGAACGTGCGATCCGTCACGAGGTTGCTCCCCGAACGCGGACTGCTCAGCACGCCGTTCACGACGCGCCACTGATTGGTGGTTCCACTCGGGTGCCAGCCGCCGAGGTCGTTCGCATGAAGCAGTTTAACCGGCGCGCCCCACGCCGGCGTCGGCCTGTTATATAGACGCGGAGCTCGCACCGCCGTCCACGGAAAGCTCTTCCCGTCGGGAAAAATCATGACGCCGGCCAGGCCGCTCCCCTGCACTCGGCCGCGCAGGGTGAAGTTGCCGTCACCAGCTTCCCACTGGTGAGGAATCGAAAAGCTCAGAGAGTCCCCGTTCACGGTGATCACCGAAACGGGTCTCGCACTGCCGACAACGCCAACGAAGCGTCCGACGAGTGCATCGCGTCCCGAGAGCTCGATCTCCAGCCACGATGGCTTTATTCCATCCGGCGTCGTGATGTTGATGTCCCACCGGCCGAGCAAGCGTTCGTCCGCAGCGTACGCTCGTGAGGAGCTCGTTGGATTCCCGGTTAACGAAGTTGGTGCGATGACTGTCAGCAGCAAAAGAAGATGTCGCAGCATTGGTGCTCTCCCGATTAGCGAGGCCGTGGAATTTCTGTCCCCATAATCTGACGCAGCGCGCCTCGCGCTGCGACTACGCGGGCCACGGCGTATCATTCGTACCGGGCAACGGGCAACGGGTAACGGGTAACGGGTGCCCTGACAGCCGGGGGCTGGCAGCGGCTGGCTAGCAGCTGATAACAGCGAACGGGAAAATGATAGTCCACGTAATCGACGGAACGTACGAGCTCTTCCGCCACTTG
>JBDTIV010000094.1:0-23994 GCA_039936175.1 Gemmatimonadaceae bacterium
TCTCCACGACCGAGCGACGCACGCGCGTTGTGCGTCTGAAGACGTCGTCCCCCATCGACGAGGCGATCGAGAAGCACGGGCATGTCCCGCTCCCGCCGTACATCACACGCTCCGATCAGGCGGCTGATGCCGAGCGCTACCAGACTGTGTATGCGAAGGAGAGCGGATCGGTCGCGGCTCCGACGGCGGGTCTTCACTTCACGCCGGAGCTGCTGGACCGGCTTGCGTCGAAAGGTGTGAAGCGCGCGGACGTCGTTCTCCATGTTGGTGCCGGGACGTTCAAGCCCGTGGACACAGAACACCCCGCTGACCACGTGATGCACGAAGAATCGTTTACCCTGCCGGTGCGGACCGCCGAAATTCTGAACGAGACGCGACACGGCGGCGGAAAGATCTGGGCGGTGGGCACCACGTCCGTTCGCACGCTTGAAAGCGCGATCGACGACGATGGAGTCTTTGGTGAGAAATCGGCCGACACGCGCATCTTCATTCGGCCGCCTTACGAGTTCCGCGCGGTCGATCGTCTCATCACCAACTTCCACCTGCCGAGATCGACGCTGATCATGCTCGTTGCCGCATTCGCGGGTTACGATCTGACGATGCGCGCGTATCGGGAGGCGATCGCCGAGGGATACAGGATGTACTCCTATGGCGATGCGATGTGCGTCGTTTAGGATTGAAGGAGGCAGTGTCCCGACAGGAGGTGTCTATGCGTACGATCGGGACAGTAACAGCGTTGGCGTTGGCGATCGTGGCAAGTGGGTGTTCAGACTCGCTCAGCCCCAGTCGGTAGTCGGAAGCTGGACCGAAGACTTTAACCGCGCATCGGTGCGCGAGCTCAGCGAGTATTTGAGCTGGGCGCTCGGAAAGAGATCGGTGTAGCTCTGGGAGCCCGGAACATTTTGGAGCAAATAGCTCACGGTGATCTCGAGATCGCCAGGACCGGTTGCCGACCGTCCCAGCTCGGGTCGGATCGCGGTGTAAGGAACTGGCTCGACCAGGAGCCCCGGGCGGCTCGTCACGCCGAGCTCGAATGCAAATGGAATCGCGATCTCGTCGCCTTCGCGAGAATGCTGGAACTCGTAGCCGGCACCGACTTCGAGCTGCCCCGCGCGCAGCGGACGCGCCGTCTCGGTTTCGAGTATCTGCGCACCGGCCCACGACGGGAACATGACACCGCCAACGAATGCCAGCGTGCACGCGGTCTTGATGTATCGAATTGTCATCGTCCGCGGGGAAGAAGTGTTTGCGTGAATTCGAGCCAAGATAGCTGCGGACGGCTGTCGCCCACGTGACACGAGCCTCGCGCACAACAATAGTTAGCGTGCTGTAATCGGATGAAGACGCTCTGCACCTTGTCCGCGCACCAAACCTGCAATGCCTTCGAACTCCACCAATTGACAGGTGAACATGAGAGCCTCTATTGCAGTTTTGCTTTTTGTTTCCGCCACAGCGTGCAAGAAGCCGGACACCACCCCGGCGGATAGTGTGACGATCGTCGCCTCAAGCAGCACTTCGTCGACCACCGAAGCGCCGATCAATTCGACTGAAACAGCCGTCGCTCCGGAGGTAAACCCTCCCGGCGACATCCCTGATTCCCAGGCGTTCGTCAGCTACACCAACTCTGCCGGAGGATACAAGCTCGACGTCCCTGAAGGCTGGGCGCGAACCGAGAATGGCTCATCGGTAAGTTTCGTCAACAAGTTTGACGGCGTAAAGGTGGATGTCGCCGCCGCGTCTGCCGCTCCGACTGCGGCGAGCGTCCGCGCCAATGAAGCAAAGACGATTCAGTCGCAAGGAGGGGCCGTCACGATCAATACTGTCACAGATGTCAGTCTTCGCGGCGGCAAAGCGGTGGTGATCAAGTACGCCTCGAACTCCGACGTCAACCCTGTCACGAACAAGCGGATCCGCCTCGAGAACGAGACGTATCTATTTTACAAGAACGGAAAGGAGGCGATGCTAACCGTCTGGGCACCGCAGGGAGCCGACAACGTCGACCAATGGCAGCGGATGGCAAAGAGCTTTCGGTGGCCGTAGGACGTCCCGCGATCGAGGCGAAGGAGCTCTATCGTTTCTACCATACGGGTGACGACGAAACGCAGGCACTGCGCGGCGTAACGATGGAAGTGAACAGAGGCGAGATCGTCGCCGTCGTCGGTCCGTCCGGGAGCGGCAAGTCGACCCTCATCGTATGCCTCACCGGACTCGACGAGCCCGACGGCGGATTCGTGTACGTCGATGGCGAACGCCTGTCGCGGCGGGAAGAGACGGCGCGCACGTCCATGCGCGCGCGATCGATCGGGATCCTGCTCCAGAGCGGGAATCTTTTTGATCACCTTACCGTCGACCAGAACGTGCGGCTCAAAATGCGACTCGCCGACAAAAGCGAGGCTTCGCGTGTTGGCGAAGTGCTCGAGATGGTCGGAATCGCCAGCCGCAGACATGCATATCCAACACAGTTGTCCGGCGGCGAGGCATCGCGCGCAGGGCTGGCGGTGGCGCTTGCGCCCTCGCCATCCATCATCATCGCTGACGAGCCGACAGGCGAGGTCGATAGCGAAACGGAGCAGCGTATTCTCGCGCTGTTCGAGGCGCACAGGGAGTCGGGCGGCGCGGTCCTGATCGTCACGCACAGCGAAGCCATCGCGCGCCGAGCGGATCGCATCATCCACCTCGAAGACGGCAGGATCATTGATGAGTAACGTCCTTGTCGAAACGAAGGATGTCACTCGCGTCTTTGGCGAGAACGAGAGCAGGGTAATCGCTCTACAACACGCCAGTTGCAGGATCGTTCGCGGCGACCGAATCGCGCTCGTGGGCCCGTCGGGCAGCGGCAAATCGACCCTCCTTCATCTTCTCGCCGCCCTCGACGAGCCTACGAGCGGCACGATCGCGTGGCCGGCGCTCGGCGATCGCGCGACGCTACGCCCGTCAAAGGTCTCGTTCGTATTCCAGACGGAGAGCTTGCTAGCACCGCTCACCGTTCTCGAGAACATCGAGGTGCCGTGCCTGCTGGCCGGATCGGATCCGCAGAAAGCGCGCGACGATGCGAGTCGCGTGCTCCGCGAGCTCGATCTCGGCGCCCTCGCCGACAAGCTGCCCGAGGAAATCTCCGGCGGCCAGGCGCAGCGCGCCGCGGTCGCGCGGAGTCTCGTCAGCAGTCCCGCGTTGATTCTGGCCGACGAGCCCACGGGCCAGCTCGATCACGCGACCGCATTTCATCTCCTCGATTTGCTCGACCGGAAGCTGGAAGGCACCGATGCCGCGATCGTGATCGCGACCCACGACCCACTCGTCGCACGACGCATGAAGACGCAGTGGCAGATGGAACACGGAGTGCTGAAATGAGCGCGATGCTGATCTGGCTTTCCGGTCTCGTGCGCCGTCGCTACGGCCGGATGCTTCCCGCCATACTCGGCGTCAGTCTTACGATCGCGCTGCTGGCGATACTTGGAATTTTTATCAACGCCAGCGCGGCGACGATGACCCAGCGCGCGTTGGGTGATGTGCCGGTTGATTGGCAGGTGGAGGTCGTGCCAGGCGCCGATCTCGCTGCCGTCGAGCGACAGCTCGTGAACACCGGTCACGTTCGCACGGTGGACGCGATCGGATACGCGAATGTTTCCGGTTTCACCGCCGTCAGCGGAGGCACAACCCAGACGACGGGAGAGGGAAAGGTTCTCGGGATCGCACCGACGTACTGGAAGGATTTTCCCGCGCAGATACGGCCGATGCTCGGTCGTACCGACGGCATTCTCATCGCGCAGCAGACGGCGGCGAATCTTCACGTCGCGGTGGGCGACAGTCTCTCTGTTCTCCGAATGGGGCTTCCACCGGTGAAGACGCGCGTCGATGGCGTGATCGACCTGCCGCAGGCCGATGCGCTCTTCCAGGCGATTGGTGTTCCAGCGGGGGCGGCTCCGCAGGCCCCGCCCGACAATGTGCTCGTAGTTCCGCTCGACGTGTGGCATCAGTGGTTCGATCAACAGGCGATCGTTCGCACCGGCACCGTAAAAACTCAGCTCCACGTCAGGCTCGATCACAAGCTTCCGCCAGACCCTAGCGACGCGTTTGTCTACGTAGGGCAGCTCGCGCGCAACTTCGAGGCGCGGGTTGTCGGCAGCGCAATCGTCGGCGACAACCTCGCCGCGCGATTGGGCGCCGTACGCGAGGATGCCCTCTACGCCAGAGTTCTGTTTCTTTTCCTCGGACTCCCTGGGGCAATCCTCGCGATGATACTGACCTTCGCGGTGAGCGCCACCGGAACCGATCGACGCGCGCGCGAACAGGCGTTGTTGCGCGTCCGCGGAGCGACGACGGCGATGATCGTGAAGCTGGAGACGCTGGAAGCTCTCGTCGTTTCGGCGCTCGCCGTGATCCTTGCACTGGTGATCACCAGGCTTGTCGTCGGCAGCATGGTCAGCATCGCCGTCGCGACTCGGCAGGTGGTCGTGGTTCTGGTGATCGCGCTCGTCATCGGAATCGGCACCGCGCTGGCTGCCGTCGTCATTCCTGCATGGCGACAGGCGCGCGACTCTTCGGTTCGCGCCGCGCGAGCGCGGGTCGGCCGGGCTGAAAAGCCCTTCTGGGAAAGAACCTGGATCGATATCGTGTTGCTCGTGATCGCAGGCCTGGTATACTGGCGCACCGCAGCGTCGGGATATCAGATCGTGCTCGCACCGGAAGGCGTGCCCGCGACGTCGGTGAACTACGTGTCCTTCCTCGCTCCGCTTGCATTGTGGATCGGCGTCGGCCTTCTCGTGACGAGAATCTTCCGGCACGGCCTCGTAGCTGGACGACCGTTGATCGCGCGGCTCTTTCGCCCCCTCGGCGGCAACCTGACGCCGATCATCGCGGCTTCTGCGTCGCGCCAGGCGCGACTGATCACGCGCGGGGTGGTGCTGGTGACACTGGCCTTCTCATTCGCCGTGTCGACTGCGGTGTTCAACACGACGTACAACGTCCAGTCACGAATCGACGCGGCGCTTACGAACGGATCGGACGTGACGGTCACGGGCACGACTGCCTACCCAGCAGATCGATTGTTGGACCGGATCAGCAAGGTCCCTGGTGTGACTGCAGCAAGGGCGATGATGCACCGCTTCGCGTACGTGGGAAACGATCTCCAGGATATATACGGGATAGATCCGCGGACGATCGGCGACGCTACGGACCTGTCGAACGCGTTTTTCGCCAGCAACGACGCGAAGGGAATGATGCAGAAGCTCGGCGCGCAGCACGATGCGGCGCTGCTCTCGCAGGAGACGGTCAACGATTTCCAGCTCAAGCTGGGGGATGCGATCAACCTCCGACTCCAGAATGCAAAGGATCACCAGTACCATCCCGTGTCCTTTCACTTCATCGGAGTAGTGCGGGAATTCTCGACGGCTCCGCACGACTCGTTCATCCTTGCGAACGCAAGCTACATCGGAGAGCAGACGGGTAACTCCGCGCGCGAAGTCGTTCTGATCCGGAGCGCTGTACCTCCGGCGCAGATGGCACAGCAGATAAAACCGATCGCGGCGACGCTGCCAGGCGCGCGCGTGACAGATCTCGGATCGGTGCTCAAAACCATCAGCTCCAGTCTCACGGCCGTCGATCTACACGGGCTCACCTGGATAGAGCTCTCCTTCGCGATCCTTCTCATCGCGGGCGCCAGCGGTCTTGTCCTTGGACTCGGGATGATTGAGCGCCGGCGTGACTTTGCCCTGCTCTCGGCCATGGGCGCTACCGCGCGACAGCTGGGCGCTTTTCTATGGACCGAGGCGCTTCTCATTCTTATCTCCGGAATGGTGCTCGGCTTCGCGACCGGGTTCGGGATCGCCAAGATGCTGGTAAAGGTGTTGACCGGAGTGTTCGACCCGCCGCCAGAAGCGCTGGCGATCCCATGGGTTTACCTGATGGTGCTGATTGTGGCGGGATGTCTTTCGACCGCGCTCGCGGTTGTGATCGCGCGCGGCGTGACTCAGCGCCAGGCAATCCAGGCGTTGCGCACGATTTGACGGGCGCCGCACGAATGCGAAGCCACGCGTTTATCGTTTTGTTCGTCGCCTCTTTTCAAAGCGCCTGCGGCAAAGGCTCACCGAGGAACGACGCCACGTTCCTGGTCGACACTTCATCCCCGGATTCGGGCGGCGATGCCGGTTCAAGTCGCCTGACGTACGCCGGAACCGACCAACGAAGCGTCCCGCATTATTTCATGGGCAATCTCAGCCCGGACGACCAGAAAGTCCTCCGACAGGCCTTCGGAGTCGAAGTTCCTTCGCACCTCTACCTCTCGGATTCCACCAGGGACGGCCTCCTAAAGTACGATCCCCAGATGAAGCAGCGACGCACGGGTTATGTGAACTCGTACCGCATCGGATTCGTCTCGGTGCGAAGGGAGGGTGAATCCTGGGAACAGCTGCAGCGGCGGATTCACACCCTGTCGCGACAATCATTTCCGGCATCGTCTCTCATATCCAGCAACTCGATCAGCACGATGGATCCGGATATTCGGGGCGAGGTCCAGCAAATGCTGGCCGCGGCCCGCCGGGCGGGGTTCGACCTCCACGTCGTCACCACATACCGCTCTCCCGAACAGGAGGCAGTGCTCATGGCAAAGGGTGGCGAACGCACGCACACGCTGACGTCACTCCATTCTTACGGCCGAGCCATCGACTTGGCCGTGGGCAATGGGAATCTCGGTAGCGCATCCACGAGGCGGAGCTGGATTGCGTTCAGACGGTGGGTCACCCGGTTTCGCGGAAACGACTTCCGAATCCTCGGAGCACCCGACCGAAGCTGGGATTGGCGGCACGTCGAATTACCGAGCGACAAGATCGGATTCCGCACCATCGATGCAGCTATCGCCAGGGGACGCGAATGTTTATCGCATCCATCTCCCCACCCCTGCCTTTTTCAGCCACACCTGCCTTAGCCGCCATCCGGGAAATCAGCCTCCACGGTCGTCTTCTCCCAGGCGTTGAAATCTTTCTCCAGCATCTCGATCTTGGCGCGCGCCCCCTTGAGTGCCGCCTTGCCCAATAGCAGTCGCAGCGGTGGGTCGGGAGCTTCTACTGCGGCGATGATCGCGGCCGCGGCGCGTACCGGATCGCCCGGCTGCTTGCCGCTTCGATCGCGCAGGTTTTCGAGATTCTTGCCAGCGGTTGTGGCGTAATCGGCGATTCGCGACCTGCTCTCATTCGCAGACCTTCCGGCCCAGTCGGTCCGAAAACCACTGGGCTCCACGATTGTCACCTTGATCCCGAGCGGCGCGACCTCGAGCGCGAGCGATTCTGAGAACCCCTCCACCGCGTATTTGGTGGCGTGATAATACGCGAGCGCTGGGAAGCTTCTCAATCCGCCAATCGAGGAGATGTTCACGATGTGTCCGCTCCGCTGCGCGCGCATGATCGGCAGAACTGCCCGCGCCATTCGTGACAGCCCAAAGAAGTTGATCTCGAACATCCGGCGGACTTCCTCCTCGTCGCTCTCCTCGACGGCGCCGAAGTACCCGATGCCCGCGTTGTTGACGAGAACATCTATCGTTTTGAAGCGTTTCTGCGCGCTCTTCACCGCCGCGTCGACCTCGACGGGATCGGTGACGTCGAGCTCCAGCACGAGGGATCGATCCTGATGTCCGGCGACGATGTCTTCGACTTTCGCCGGGTTGCGCGCCGTGACTACGGCGCGATAGCCGCGCTCGAGAACGGCCTTAGCCAGTTCTCGGCCAAATCCCGTGGAGCAGCCTGTGATGAACCACACTTTTTTATCTGTCATGGAGTGGCCATCGAGCAAATTCTCTTCCACAGGCGAAGAAGGGCGAGAGTCATCCTCTCGCCCTTCTTCATCTCATTGGGATAAGCTGCTGCATTTAGCCCTGCAGACAGCCCTTTTGACCGCTGTTGTTGGGGTATCCCGTGCCGGCCGTGTAGGCGTTGTTCGACCACTCACCCTGGAGCTTCCACACCGATCTGTTGGTCAGAGTCACTGGAGCGAGGAAAGCCCACGCGCACTTGTCGCCGTTCTCGGCCCCGCCGGAATCCCACCAGCCGCCATTGCGCGGATCGGTAATCGTCTCAGACAGCTCGTGCGCCGTCACATTCGCGAGCGCGGCCAGACCCTGCGAGTGGCCCGTTCCATACGTGTCCTGCGGATCGCAGCCGGCGATGCCCGTGATGTTTGGCATGTACGCGACCTGAACCGGAGCGCCATTGCTGCACGTGCCGTAGCTATGCCACGCGCAGTAGTTGACGTGGCCGGCGCCCGTCTCCGTGTAGATCAGATACAGCGCATTTGGATCCGGCGCGTTGTTGCTCATCTTGCACGCTTCGGCCACCGCGCTGGTGACGGAGAGTGCCCTGCTGGGAGCCGAGGTCGCATCCACCACGTGCCCGAGATAAGTGGAGGCTGCGGTCACCTGCCCATTCGACCCCGTATACTCTGTACTCGCGTTGGCGTAGTTGCTGCCCCCGAATCCGCCGAAGAAACTGTCGAGCCCGCTGATAATGTCGCCGGTGTAGCTCGTCCAGCTGGTGCCCCAGAAGATCGCCTGCGTCTTGTTCGCGACGAGTATCGTTCCGCCGTGCCAAGTCATGTTGACGCTGGTCTGTTTCCGGGCGTTCTGGCCCCTGGCGTAGAACAGGTGCTCCGGCGCGCCGTGGAGCTGGCTGCCGTTGCCAGGATTGGTTGACACCGCATTTGCGGGATCAGTTGGAGCGAGAATGGCGGTGGGCGTACGAGAAGGATCCGAGCAGGCAAAAATGCCGAGGCCCGCCGCTGAAAGTACGGCGAGGGTTTTCTTGTTCATCTGCGCTCCAGGGGTGGTTGGTAAGGGTGAAATAATTCCCTCGGTCTACTGGGCGCCGAGGGCGGTGAGGTGGCGATTGATTATTTGCTCGAATGCGCTCCGAGGATACGCTCCTTCCAGCGACACTCCATTGATGAGAAATCCCGGTGTCCCATTGAACCCGAATCTTTGCGCTTCATCCATGTCCGACTTGATAAGTGCTTTCACGGCCTCACTCCTGGAATCACGCACGGCGCGCGCGACGTCGGCACCGGCTTTCCGCGCCGCGGACTGAAGGAAGCTGTCTCCTTCCTTCAGTCGCCCCTGATCTTCATAGAGTGCGTCGTAGAACCGGAGTGCGGGCATCGACCCCTGTAGCGCCACGGCCTCGAACATCTGCGCCGCGCCCATCGCCTGCGGATGGATGTCGAGGGGCGTCTGCTTGATTACGAGCTTCACCTTGCCCGCGTACTCCTTCAGAACTTCCTCAACCGTCGCGCGCTCGGCACGGCAATACGGACATTGGAAATCCGCGTATTCGACGATCGTGATGGGCGCGCCTGGCTCGCCCAGCGTGACGTGTCCCGCGAGAGAAGGAACCTTGGGATTTCTGAAATCGGCGTCGATGCGCGCCTGTTCGTCCTTTGTCGACTGCGCCAAGAGCTCTCCTTGAGACTGAAGAGCGGCCTCGTTCAGGACTTTTATGAACTCTTTGGGGTGTGCGCGGACCACGGCGTAGAGAACTTCCGGATGCTGAACGAGCATCGCCTGCACCGATTCCGGTGAAGGCGACGAAGAGCACGCCAGAGATGCACACGTGACTGCGAGAGCGAGTAGAGCGCGCGAGCTCACGTCTTTGGAATCTCCCGATTCTTTTGTCGAATTCCAAATCAACGGCAGGCTAGCCTAACATTCGCCCGGACATCCCGCAAGAGAAAGACAAACATATGGCCACGACGGGTGCTGTTAGCTTTTCAGGACAGCGATGAGCTTCTCATTCACGATCGACCGCACCGATGGCTCCGCCCGCACCGGCGTTTTCACTACGCCACACGGGCCGGTCGAGACGCCCACGTTCATGCCCGTCGGAACTCTCGCCACCGTGAAGGCGCTCGACCCCGTCGACCTCGTCCAGATGGGCGCCACCATGATACTCGGCAACGCCTATCACCTGCACCTCCGTCCTGGCGATGATCTCGTCCGCCAGATGGGTGGGCTGCACAAGTTCATGGGCTGGGACGGTCCCATCCTCACCGACTCGGGCGGGTTCCAGGTCTTCTCACTCGCACGGCTCCGGACGGTCAACGAGGACGGCGTCGAGTTCCAATCGCACATCGATGGCTCGCGCCGGTTTTTCACGGCCGAGATCGTGATGCAGATCGAGCGGAATCTGGGAGCGGACGTGATCATGCAATTCGACCACGTGATTCCCGGACAGTCCGACGAGGCGTCCGCGCGCGACGCCAGCGAGCGAAGCATCCGCTGGGCCGCGCGCTGCCTGGCGGAAGTGCACCGGCTGGAAAAAACGCAACCGCTGGACGAAGACACGCCGCGCGAGGAATTCCCGCCTGACAATCCGCGAAATGCCCAGGCGCTGTTTCCAATCGTCCAGGGTGGAATCCATGCGAAACTCCGGCGCGAGGCGGCGTCGGCAATCCGCAGCATGAACGACTGGGCGGGCTTCGGGATCGGCGGACTATCCGTGGGCGAGGAAAAGGACGCGATGTACGAGATGCTGGATGTCGTCGACGAGGCGCTGCCGAAGACACATCCGCGCTATCTGATGGGCGTCGGATTTCCTGAGGACCTCATCGAGGGAATTCGCCGGGGCGTGGATCTCTTCGACTGCGTGGCACCGACGCGCATGGGGCGGAACGGCGCCGTCTTCACGCGCGACGGCCGGCTCAACATCAAGCGCAACGAGTTTCGCGCCGATCCGCGTCCGCTCGATCCGGACTGCGACTGCTCGGCGTGCACGAGGTTCACGCGTGCGTACCTGCGCCACCTGTTCATCTCGGACGAGATCCTCGGGCTGCGCCTCCTCTCCGTGCACAATGTACATTTCCTGCTGTCGCTGGCCCGTCAGGCGCGGGACGCGATAAAAAACGGTGTTCTCGATTCCTGGTCGCGCGACTGGCTCGCGCGCCAGCGTTCGACGGCGCCGCTCCCCGTCTGAAACTGTTTCAACCCCTCTTTCCGTTCTCATAAATGTCAGGCAATCCAATTATCGGCACCATTTTCATGTACGGTGCCATCATCGCGATCTTCTATTTCATCTTCATGCGGCCGCAGACGCAACAGCGGAAGAAGCACGACGAGCTGGTGCGGAATCTCAAGAAGGGCGATGAAATCGTCACCAGCGGAGGCCTCGTCGGCGAAGTGGTGTTCATCAAGGAAATGGGCGACGAGAAAGCGGGCGGGCTGGAAGATCGCGTCACCATCAAGACCGGTGACACGCGCGTCGTGATCGAGCGCGGACGCATTGCACGCATCAACAGGCCGACCTCGGCCTCCAGCAGCAGCGCTGGGTGAGCATCCTCGATATCCGGGTGTTGGGCGACCCGGTTCTCCGCAAGCCGACCAAGCCCGTCAAGGAAGTCACCGACGAGCTGCGCAAGCTCATCGCCGACATGTTCGAGACGATGTACGCCGCCGAGGGAATTGGCCTGGCGGCGCCGCAGGTCGGACGGACGGAGAGGCTGGCCGTGGTGGACGTCGAGGGAAAGAAGTTCGCGCTCATCAATCCCAGGATCGTTGCTAGCGGTGACGCGACCGAGAAGGCGGAGGAGGGCTGTCTGTCGATCCCCGACATCTATGGCGATGTGGACCGTCCTGGCGAAGTCACGATCAGCGCGCTCGATGAAAACGGAAACGAATACGAGGCGTCCGGAAACGAGCTGCTGGGGCGGTGCTTCCAGCACGAGATCGATCACCTCGACGGGAAGCTCTTCATCGACTATCTGAGCCCACTCAAGCGCAGGTCGGCGCTGGCAAAGTGGGAGAAGGCGAAGGACGAGTATCCAGGCTGCATCCGGAAGATGCGCGCGGAAGTTAAGGGCGAGCATCACCGCGAAAACGAAACGGAGATGTAGTGCGCGTTCTCTTCTGGGGCACTCCCGAATTCGCCACCGCGCCTCTGCTCGCGCTCATCGGCGAAGGGTCCGAGGTAGTAGGAGTGGTGACGCAGCCCGACAAGCCGCAGGGGCGCACGCGCGAGATCATTCCGTCACCCGTAAAGCAGATCGCGATAGAGGAGGAGATTCCGCTCTTCCAGCCGACAAATGCGCGCGCGCCGGAGCTGGTCGAACAGCTCCAGGCGCTCAAGCCCGATATCTCGGTGGTCGTTGCTTACGGACACATCCTGCCGCAGAAGATCATCGACTTGCCGCCACAGGGCACGCTCAACATCCACGCATCGCTGCTCCCCCTGCTCCGGGGCGCCGCGCCGATTCAGGCCGCGATCCGACAGGGCTTCACCGAGACGGGCGTCACCGTCATGCGCGTGGTTAAGGAGCTCGACGCGGGCCCGATTCTCCTCCAGACGACCACACCGATCTTTGACGACGAGACGCACGGTGAGCTTCAGGAGCGTCTCTCGGAGCTGGGCGCGCTCAGCCTCATCGAGACTCTGGCGCTGATGTCAGTTGGCAAGGCGATCGAGAAGCCCCAGGACGACGGGCGCGCAACCTACGCCGCAAAGGTTACCAGGGAATCGTCGCGCATAGACTGGAATCAGACCGCGCTGGAAATCTCGCGGCTGATCAGGGCGTCCGATCCCAAGCCGGGCGCGTTCACCACGACTGCAAAGGGCGATGCGAAATTGTTCGGCCCAAAGGTGATGGTCGGCATCAAGGGCAATCCGGGCGAGATTCTCGACGCGACTGGCGACCTTGTGGTCGCGTGTGGGGTCGATGCGTTGCGCATCACCGGAGTTCAGCCGTCGGGCAAGAGTCGGATGCCCGCGCACGAGTGGGTGCGCGGCAGAGGCACCGCCGTCGGCGAGAGATTCGGAGTGTGACGAGTCCGGCGGTAAAAGCCCCGATGTCCGCTCTGCCGTTCATTCACGCCGTGACCAACGACGAGATAATGCTGCGCCCCGGTTTTCTTCGGAAAGCGATGGCGATCATGCGCGTTTTGGGCGATAAGGGCGCGATTCATGTGAGGTCGCAGCTGCTCGACACACCTACTCTCTACTCCATCACGCTCGCACTGCTGGAACTCCATGAGCAGACGGGCTGCTGGTGTATAGTCAACGACCGCGTGGATGTCGCGCTTGCCTGCGGAGTCCAGGGAGTTCAGCTGACACACAAATCAATCGCGGTGCCCGACGTTCAGAGAATCGCCCCCGCTCTCCGGATCGGCGCGAGCGTTCACACGCCGGACGAGGCGAAGGACGCCGAGCAGGCGGGAGCGGACTGGTGCGTGGCAGGGCACGTATTCGAGACCCAGACGCACCCCGGAATTCCACGACAGGAGAACGCCTTCATCAACGAAGTCGTTGCTGCGGTGAGCTTTCCGGTGATCGCAATCGGTGGAATCAGGCCGGAGCACGTCCGCTCGCTCGTCCATCGCGGGGCGCACGGCGTCGCCGCCATTCGGGGAATCTGGAACGACGAGAATTCCGAACTAGCTGCCAGCCGTTATCTTTCACAGGTATGATGGGAACCGAAGTATTTGAGGCGGAAATCGCTCTCACGGTGAATGGAGCGGAGCGCCGGATCCCAACGGGTTGGACGCTGGCGGATCTCCTTTCATCGCTCGAGCTCGATCCGCGTGTAGTCGTGGTGGAACGCAACGGAGCGATCCTCCGCGATCGCGCGTCCTTTGCGTCGCTCGCTCTGGTCGCGGATGACGCGCTCGAGATCGTCCACTTCGTGGGCGGGGGCTGATATGGCTGGCGACCTCGCCGATCTGACTTCTGCCCCCCTTACCGATCCGCAACCATTCGTGATCGCGGGACGCGAGTTCCGCTCACGCCTGATGGTCGGCACCGGCAAATACGCGTCGAACGCGCAGATGATCGACGCGATCGACGCGTCGGGCGCCGAGGTCGTGACTGTCGCGGTGCGTCGCGTCGATCTCGATCGCTCCAAGGACGAAGCGATCCTGCACCATCTCGATCCGGATCATTTCTTCCTGCTCGCCAACACCGCCGGCTGCTTCAACGCGTCGGACGCGATCCGCTACGCGCGACTCGCTCGCGCCGCGGGGTTCAACGAGTGGGTGAAGCTGGAAGTGATCGGCGATCAGCAGACGCTGCTGCCCGATACCGTCGGTTTGCTCCAGGCCACGAAGACGCTCGTCGAGGAAGGATTTAAGGTTCTGGCGTACACCAACGACGATCTCATCACTGCGCTCAAGCTGGAGCAGGCTGGAGCTGTCGCCGTGATGCCGCTCGCTTCGCCGATCGGCTCCGGCCTGGGCATGCTCAATCCTTACGCTATCCGCACCATCAAACAGCGCCTCTCTGTGCCGGTGATCGTCGACGCCGGTGTTGGAACGGCTTCCGATGCCTGCATCGTGATGGAGCAGGGCGTCGACGGCATCCTGATGAACACCGGAATCGCCGCGGCAAAGGATCCCGTTCGGATGGCAGCGGCGATGAAGGGCGCCGTCGAAGCGGGCAGACACGCGTATCTCGCCGGCCGCATGCCGCGGCGCGAGGTCGCGGTTCCATCGTCGCCGACGACGGGAATGCTCGAGGGCCGGTCATGAACGCGACCGCCGCACCGACAAGCGCCGTCACGGCCGCAAGAGCGGTCGCGGCGGAGATCTGCGCTGATCTCAGACAGGGTGAGTTCCTCGACCAGACGTTCGATCGACGCATCACTCCGCTCGACGCGCGCGACCGCCGCTGGACGCGCGAGCTCGTCTACGGAATGCTGCGCAACCGCGGACGCATCGATGCGATACTCGCCGACCGCGTGCGCGGCGGGCTCGCGCGTCTCGACCCCGATGTCATCGACCTCCTTCGCCTCGGCGTGTATCAACTCAACAACATGGGGAGCGTTCCGGCGTACGCCGCGATCGCCCAGACGGTCGAGCTTGCAAAGCGCAGGCACGGACTCGGCGCCAGCAAGCTCGTGAATGCCGTGCTCCGTCGCACCGATCGCGAGCGCGACGATCTTTCCAGTGCCGCTCCTCCTTCCGATACAATCGAGGCTCTCTCGATCAAGTACTCGCACCCGCGCTGGCTCGTGGCGCGGTGGGTCGAGAGATGGGGCGAGCAGGACACCGAGCGACTGTTGACGCTCAACAACGCGGAAGCGCCGATCATCCTGCGCCCTTACGGGATCGTAAGGGAGCAGCTCGAGGCGATGCTGGAGGAGGCGGGCGTCCACGTCGCCGAAGCACCGTACGTGCGCGAAAGCATCGCGATCTCGGGTGGAATCACGCTCACCGAGCTGGGTGCGTTCAAGAAAGGATTGTTCTTCGTCCAGGATCCCGCGGCAACGCTGGTCAGCGAGTACGCCGCGATTCCCGGTGGCGCGTCTGTCGCGGACCTCTGCTCGGCTCCCGGTGGAAAGTCGATCGAGCTCTCGCGCACAGCCGAAGCTTTATTTGCTGGCGATAAGTCCGTCGCGCGCCTCCAGCGGCTGCTGGCGAACCAGCGCCGCCTCGAGATCCCGAACATCTATCCGTTCGTCGCGGACGCGCGTCATCCGGCGACGCGTCCCGTGGATGCCGTGCTCATCGACGTTCCCTGCACAGGCACGGGGACATTCCGCAGACATCCCGATGCACGCTGGAGACTCAGGATTTCGGATCTAGCTGTGATGTCGGCGCTCCAGAAGACGATCCTGCGCGCCGCCTCGCGCGTGGTGAAGCCGGGCGGGCTGCTCATTTACAGCACGTGCTCGCTCGAGCCTGAGGAAAACGATGAGCAGGTGGATGCGTTCCTCGCCGACAACTCGCACTGGGTCCTCGATCCGCCACCAGCAGGATCAGTGTCGCCCGATCTGATCGATGCCGGACGTCTGCGCGTTCTGCCGCAGCGCCACGGCACCGACGGCGCCTTCGCCGCGCGCTTGAGCAGGGTAAGCTAGGTGAGCTGGCGCACCGCTCCTCGGCGTGCATTTCCATATATGATCGCTGCAGTTGGTGGGTTTCTCATCGCCTACCTGGTGATTTTCTTTTTTGCGTTTCCAGCGGAGGTTCTTCCCGACGATGGAATTTTACCGAACGTAGTCGGAAAGTCGTTCGAGGAAGCATCGGCGCTGCTACAGAAGGCGGGCTTCCCCGCACAGCAGGGCGAGACGCGCTTTCACAAGAGCATCCCGGCGAACGTCGTCCTTCAGGAAGATCCGCCCGCGGGCAGCAGGCAGAAGCGCGGCACGAGCGTCGTGCTCGCGCTCAGCCGCGGGCAGAAAACGGCCGAAGTGCCGGTGACGACCAACATGTCGCAGCAGCAGGCTCGAATCGCGATCGAGAACACCGGACTCACAATGGGTGGCGTCACCGAACAGCTTTCCGATCAGCCGCGCGGACTGGTGGTCGCGTCCTCCCCCGTCGCGGGGACGAAGATGGATCTGCCGGGCACGGTGGACATTGTGCTCAGCAAAGGGCCGGCAACCGTTCAGGTGCCCGACCTTTACGGGCGGAGCATGGGCGAGGCGAGGTCGATGATCGAACAGCTGGGGCTCCGCGTATCGGGAATCTCGCGCGACACGAGCTCGCTCCAGCCGGAGAACACGGTCATCAGGCAGCTTCCAGCGGCGGGTCAGACGCTTTCCGCGGGCGGCCCGGTGAGCCTCACAGTCTCGCATTTCCCGTCACCGCCCAGCATTCGGATCGATACGGGCTTTACGGCGCCTCCGCCTTTGGCTCCTCTCCCACTTCTACTCTGATTGGAAGTGCAACTGAACACTACCGGCCGGGCGCTATTGGCGTGCCGGCTGTGGGCTACGGGCGTTAGTCGAACCCCGCACCTCCAGTGATCTTTCTCGCTATTCCGGTAGTATTACACCCATGAGTGTGCGCATTGCCCCTTCGATACTGAGCGCGGATCTCGCGAAGCTCGCGGATGATGTCGCGATGCTCGAGGCCGGTGGCGCCGATTGGATCCATATCGACGTCATGGATGGGCGCTTCGTGCCAAATCTCACGTTCGGCGCGAAGGTCATCGAGTCTGTGCGCAAGCTCACCAAACTTTCTCTTGACGTCCACCTGATGGTCGTCGAGCCCCAGAACTATTTCGAGAGCTTCGCCGCCGCTGGTGCGAACGGAATGACCATCCACACGGAAGTGTCGCCGCACCTCCAGCGCCAGCTCACCAGAATTCGTGAGCTCGGTTGTCGCGCCGGTGCCGTCGTCAATCCGGCCACGCCCCTCTCCGCCGTCAGCGAAGTGATTCCCGATCTCGATCTGCTGCTGATCATGAGCGTGAATCCCGGCTTTGGCGGCCAGAAGTTCATCAAAGGCTCCGTCGACAAGGTCCGTCGTGCTCGTGAGCTGCTCGCCAAGAACGGCAGCAAAGCGTTCCTCGAGGTGGACGGGGGCATCGATCGGAAGACGATCAAATCAGTGTGGGAGGCGGGCGCCGACACGTTCGTTGCCGGCAACGCGATTTTCAGCGCGAAGAATCCCCAGGCGGAAATCGGCGAGCTGCGCGCGCGCTGCACAGTGCAGGTATGACCGGACGCAAGCAGCTGGCAGTCGCCTGCGTCGTATTGAGCGTCGTGAGCCTAGTCGCCTGGGGCGCGACGCATTATCTCAGGAAAGAGCTGTTCCCCGTCGAGCTCGGAAGCCGCGCACCGGACTTCACGGCCCTCACCATCGATTCCGCACCGCGCCCGAAGAGGCTCGCCGACTATCGGGGCCAGGTCCTCATGCTCAACGTCTGGGCGACGTGGTGCCTGCCATGCCGGGTGGAGATGCCGAGCATCGAAGCGCTGAACAAGGATTATGCATCGAAAGGACTCAAGATCGTGGCCGTCAGCATCGACGACCCGGGCACCGATTCAACGATCCGGGCATTCGTCAGGCAGTACGGACTTACGTTCGAGGTGCTGCACGATCCGCAGGGCAAGATTTCCGAGGCGTATGATGTCTCGGGTTACCCCGAGACGTTCATCGTGGGGAGAGATGGGGTCATCAGGAAGAAACTGATGCAAGCGACCGACTGGAATACCCCGGACGCACGCGCTCTCGTCGATCGGCTGCTCGCCGAGCGGCCCCAGTAGACGCCGCCCCGGTTATCGCGCGCAATGAAGAACAGCATGACACGCATGCTCGGTATCGAGACATCCTGCGACGAGACATCCGCCGCGGTCCTTCGAGGGTCCGGCGACGACGTCACCCAGGAATCCCTGGTGATTCTATCGCAGGACATCCATCGCGTCTTCGGCGGCGTCGTCCCCGAGATCGCTTCTCGCGCGCACCTCACCAGCATCGTACCGGTGGTCGAGCGCGCAATCGAAGAAGCACGCACCACGCTCGATGACATCGATGCGATCGCCGTCACAAACACTCCCGGACTGGTGGGGGCACTTCTCGTTGGCGTCAGTTACGGGAAATCATTGGCGTATGCGCGCGACATCCCGCTGCTCGGCATCCATCACATGGAAGGACACCTCTTCGCGGCGGCGCTCGAGCACAGGGAGGCCACGCCCCCCTTCACGGCGCTCCTCGTCTCCGGCGGCCACACGCTCCTTCTCGACGTCGAAGCCTGGGGCCAGTATCGCCTGCTCGGCGCCACCCGTGACGACGCCGCCGGCGAGGCGTTCGACAAAGTCGCGAAGCTGCTCGGACTTCCCTACCCGGGCGGCCGCTACATCGAGCGGCTGGCGCGAGAGGGAGATCCCAAGCGCTTCCAGTTCGGCCGGCCGATGCTGCGCCGGAACGCGGTTCCGGGCGACGCCGATTACTACGCGTTCTCATGCAGCGGGCTCAAGACGGCCGTCCTCAACGCGGTCAGAGCTTCGACCGACATCGACGGTGACAAGGCCGACATCGCGCGCGGCTTCCAGGATTCACTGATCGAGACACTCGTGGAGAAGACTGCGCGCGCCGCCAATGCGTATTCGCGGCAGCGCGTCGTCCTGGGCGGGGGCGTCGCTTGCAACGGTGCGCTGGCGAGCGCCATGCGCGCGCGCGTGAGCCGCGACGGTGCCGCCGTGTTCACACCCACTCCCAGACTCGCCACCGACAACGCAGCGATGATCGCGCGCGCGGGCTTTTTCAGGTTCGAGCGCGGCGAACGCGCGGGGCTCGACCTCAACGCGTACGCGAGCTGCCCTATCCCCGGCCTCGTGGCCGCCTAAATTTCAATCCAATGATCCCCATCTTCGCATCAGTCGTTCATCACCCGCTCTCTTACGACGTGGGTCCGCTCCAGCTCACCGGCTTCGGTCTCGCCGTCCTCATGGCGTTCGTCATCGCGCAGATCATCACGCAGCGCGAGCTCGCACGCCGCGGACACGATCCCGAGCCCGTCGGTGACATCGTCTTCGCCGCGGTCATCGGTGGACTGCTCGGCGGCAAGGTGTACTACGCGCTTTTGATGCATGACTTCAGCGCGATCTTCAGCAGGGCCGGCTTCGTGTTCTGGGGCGGGCTTATCGGCGGGATCGTGGCCTGCTACATCGTCATTCACCGAAAACATCTCAGCTTCACGCGCATCAGCGACGTCGCCGGCATCGCGCTCGCCGCTGGCTATTCGCTCGGACGTACCGGCTGCTGGGCAGTCGGTGATGACTACGGACGTCCGTTCGATGGCTTTGGTGCAGTGAGCTTTCCGAACGGTGCGCCTCCTTCGACGGTCGCCAACATGACGCAGCTGTTCCACATCCCTGCGCCCGCGACGGCGCCACCCAACCAGGTCCTTTCCGTCTATCCCACTCAGCTTTATGAAGTCGTGCTCGGCTTCGTGATGTTTCTGATTCTCTGGCGCTTCCGCAATCACAAGCACGCCGAGGGGTGGCTGTTCGGATTGTACTGCGTGCTGGCGGGAATCGAGCGGTTCTTCATGGAGTTCCTGCGCGCCAAGGACGACCGGTTCTTCATGAACACTTTCACTACCGCGCAGGCGATCGCGCTGGCGTTCACCATCGGTGGTGCGATCTGGATGTATCTGCGCCGGAACCCCGGGCCCGACGCTCCGGGCATCTATGCCCTCCCGCAAGCAGCGTAGGATTGGGCGTTTGCTGGCACCGCGCGAGCGGATGTCGCGCAGTTGGTTGTTGACCGGGCTTAAGCGCGCCCTCGGAGTCTCAGCAGGCCACGGATCGGAGCCGGCTGAGTAAGGGTAACCGGCTGGGTTCCCGTTATCGCCAGCCACAGTCCATGCAGCGACTGCTGCGAGATGGTCAGAGTATGAGGCACGCTGCCTTGCACAGTTGGATCGGAGTCGAACAGGATCATTCCGTCCTCGCCCAACGTCGCCACATTGCACGTCGCGCTCTTCGCATACGGGGGGAGGGGAACGTTGCAGGACTGCCCTGTTGACGCGGTGTGGGTTGTGAGTGTTCCGTTCAGCGACAGCCTGAAGTCGGTGCCTTGGATATAGAGCGCGATTCCAGGAGACGATGCCGTCGAGAAATCGAAATTCGTAGTACCGTCATCCGCGCCAATGACGATCATCCGGTCCGGTATGGCGTTCGCGGCGTGCGATTGCCATAGAAGCAGCACGACGCCCAGCGACATCGGAGTGCATGCGCCCGGCGGCGGCGGAAAATTGGGATCGATAAAGACGTCCTCCTCACAAGTGCCCGGCGGAAAACTCTCGCGCAAGCCCATCGCAAACATCGTCTGGGACTTCCCATCGATGTTGACGTTGATCTGATCGAGCAACGGCGCGATGACGTTGAGCCCGGCAAGAACCGTCGCGCCGCTGGGTCCTTCGATGCCGGAGATTGGGCCGAGTCCCAGCCTCAGGCTCTGCAGGGCCGACGTCGAATCGAGATTGGCGGGGCCGGTCGAATCGCTGCCACATGCCGCCAGCGAAAGGATGGCTGCGCACGCGACAGCTCTGGAAGCTGCAATAAGTCTCATTTTGTAAGTCCTCAGGAGGAGTGATCGTGGATCATCCGCCACCCAACAGGCGTCCGCTCCCAGATCGTCGAGAACCAGCCACTGTGCTGTGGTTGCCCGCCACCGGCAAGAATGTACTGACCGGTCGCCAGCGCGTGATTGCGTCCGAGCTGCCTTACTTCGAGATGATCGTAGGAAAGTTGCTGCGCGGGTGTGCCAGTCTTCCAATATCCCGTTCTCATTTGATCGCCGATCCCATTCGGTCCGTGCACGAGTCCGGTTCGCCCCATCGCCGTCGCCGACGGCGCGTAGGCGAAGAGATATGCCGAGAGGTCGCCGTGATTCCAGCCGTAGGCAGTCGTGTCGAACACGGCTCGTATGGCGGCAACGTCCGCATCGGACGCGGGTAGCACCGGAGATGAAGCAGTAGCACGCATTCCACTGGAGCATGCGGCCGCCACCAAAGCGATCGACAGACAGCGCATAACGGTAGTTGTTCTCATTTTCTCTCCGAAACGAGTCTCAGCCTCGTTCCCCACGGGTCGGTTAGGATCCACTCGTCATTTTCTGGCTTCGCGTCGTATCCGGCCGCGATCACGTGCGCCCCGGCTTCGGCGGCGTCCGTGGCCGTCGGAACGACGATTTCCCACTCGAGCAATCTTGCGTCCTCGTCCGTCGCGGCGGGAGCCCCCTTCGCCCACGTATTGGTCCCGAGGTGATGGTGATATCCACCGGCGGAGAGAAAGAGAGCGCCTGGGTAGCTCCAGACAATCTTGTCGAAGCCAAGCGCGCGATGATAAAACGCCTCAGCCAATTCGATATCACCGACGTAGAGATGCACGTGCCCGAGCACGGTGCCAGTGGGCATTCCCGTCCATCGCTCGCCGTGTGCAGCGCTCACCAGATCGTCGACGTCGAGATGATTGGTCGTCATGTACAGCTGATGTTCATCGTACCGCCAGGCATCGCGCGGTCTGTCGGCGTACACCTCGATTCCCAATCCGTCCGGGTCGGTGAGATACACAGCTTCGCTCACGAAGTGATCCGACATTCCGGCGTACGCGCCCACTTCGGCCAGGTGCGCGACGAATCGACCGAGCGACGCACGATCGGGCAGTAGGATCGCGAAGTGATAGAGGCCAAGCAACCCTCGTTTCGGGACCGGCCGTGCGGTGCGCAGCTGGTGGAGGCGCACGATCTCGCGATCCTCGCCATGCGGTCCGAGTCCGACCGAGTCGCCGTCGCGCCTGACGACGCGCAGTCCAAGGATTGTCTCATAAAAAGCGAGCGAACGCTCGAGATCCGCCACCTGAAGGCGGATCCTGCCGAGGCGCGTCGATTCTGGTAGACGATACTCCCGGGGTCGGATCCCGTGGGCGTCGTCGGCTATAGCGATCCGCTCCACCGTCATCTCAATCTCCTACGCCTTGGTAGGTCCGGCATCCCCGCTGTGTCTGGGCCAGAATGTCTTGAGCGTGGCGAAGAGCAGAAGCAGGATGAGGATGCCCTGCGCTGTCAGCGTCTCCATGCTTGGATAGATGCCCATCGCTTCCACGTGCGGCCCGCCCGGAATCACAGTGATCCGCATGATGTTCCCTTCCTGCAGCTCGCGGATTCCCTTCCCCATGAACACGAACGCCATGTAGTACAGAAGAATGCTCGTGACAGTGAAGAACGGGCGGAGCGGAATGCGCACGCCGTACCGGTAAAAGAGAGTGAAGACCACTGCGAGCACGGCGAATCCGACCAAAATTCCGAGAACCAGCGGAAGTCCCACGTTGGGGCCTTCGCTGAAGAGAGCCTGATAGAAGAGCGCTGTCTCCGCGCCTTCCCTGTAAACCGCGAGGAACGCGACGAGCGCCAGCGCTTTTCCGCCGCCATGATCGAGGGCTGCCGTCACTTTCACCCGGATGAACTTCTGCCACTTCGCCGCCTCGACTTTGGAGATGAGCCAGTAGCTCACCGAAAAGAGCACCACGACCGCGATGAGCATCGTCGTCGCCTCGACGATCTCTCTGCTGGCCGGCATCGCCGCGAGGAGGGTCTTGAGCACGACTGCCGTCGCGAGACTGGCAACGAGTCCGAGTATAATCCCGAGCCAGATCGAACGCAGCCGCTCTCTATGTCCCATCTTGATCAGAAATGCGACGACGGCGCCGATTACGAGAATCGCCTCGAATCCTTCGCGCAGAATGATCAGGAACGACTGGAAGAATGCTTCCCAACTCGTCGAAGGCTGCTGGGTGAGATCGATGACAGACGGAAGCGCGTCGGCGATCGCATCGCGGTAGCTCTTCGCGGCGGCGACGTCGTCGCGCCTCACCGCTCCTTTGAAGTCCGCGAAGTGGCGCTCCATCGTCGAAACCAGGCCCGGCTTCTTCGCCCGAGCCGACGTTTCGAGCGGCTCGAACGCGATGTACGCATCGAATGCGCGGTCTCCCGCTTCCGCCGTCTTCCCGCTCTTCGCGAAATCGAGCGCGCTGTCGAGCAGCGCGAGAATCACGGGCGACGCGGTGTCGCCGGGAATCGCCGTCGCATCGGCGCGCGCCACGGGAAGCGACATGCGCTGGCCGCGAAGTGTGTAGAGATAGTTGATGACGTTCCACCGCTGCTGCGTAGTGAGCACTGGGCCGAACGACGGCATCGCGGTCCCCCGCACTCCCACCGAGACCACATTGTAAGCGAGCGTCGGCGTGAGCTCCGGCGTGAGCTTGCTCACACCGATCGCGGGAGGCGGCGTGCTGTGCGCATGGGCTTCCGGTCCATCGCCCGCGCCCAGGGCTCCGTGACACGAAGAGCAGCTTTGCAGGAAGAGCGCATGTCCCTGAGCCGTATCGAGCGGACCTTTGGGGAGATCCATTGCTCCCGCCGTCCCCAGGGATGCGGCAAAGAGCTGATGGAACTGTCTGATAGTGGCCGGCGGTTTTCTGCCGGCTACAGCGTTGATGAGGCTGTCGAGAATTGCGCGCGCGGCCGGTGCGTCGTAGCCGCCCAAGCGGGCGGCGACCTGTTTGGCGTCCGTTAGAAAGCCGTAAGTCTCGTCAAACTCATCCTTCGAGAGGAGCTTGCCCTGGTCGTCGACCGCTTTCGCGTATTCCTCGACGGCCACACCGACTATGCTTGCCAGACGCTTGGCTGGGTTTTCCTGGGCGGGCAGCATTGTGGCCGCCAAAAGCGACAGGATGGGGACACCAATCCGCCGCATGTATCGACAGTTCATTGCCGAGTGAATTTATCTGGATACCGCGTAG
>JBDTIV010000095.1:0-41775 GCA_039936175.1 Gemmatimonadaceae bacterium
CTCGGCAACATCCGCGCGAATCTTCTTCGCGATCGCACGACCGTCGATCAGATCAGCGGGCAAAGTCCACTGCTCGCGTCTCCCTGATGAGCACGACCTTGATCTGGCCCGGATACTGGAGCTCCGCCTCGATCCGGCGCGCAATCTCCTCCGTGAGAGTCGCCATCCGCGGATCGTCGACTTCCTCGGGTGTAACTATCACACGCACCTCGCGTCCCGCCTGGATGGCGAAGACTTTCTCGATTCCCTTATAGCTCGACGCGATTTTCTCGAGACCTTCGAGCCGTTTGACGTAGGTCTCGAACGCTTCGCGCCGCGCGCCGGGACGCGCGCCGGAAATCGCATCGGCGGCCTGGACGAGCACCGAGACTTCGGTCTCGTGCGGAACGTCATCGTGATGGGCGGCGATGCAGTTCACCACCAGGGGATTCTCGCCGTAGCGCGTGGCTACTTCCACGCCCAGCTGCACGTGCGTCCCCTCGTGCTCGTGCGTGAGTACTTTGCCGACGTCGTGGAGCAGCGCGCCTCTGCGCGCCATCGCTACGTCGAGTCCAAGCTCCGCCGCCATGATGCCGGCCAGCCAGGCGACTTCCTTCGAGTGGTTCAGAATGTTCTGCCCATAGCTGGTCCGCCACCGCATGCGCCCGATCAGCTTTACCAGCTCGGGATGCAGTCCGTGCACGCCGCTTTCGTACGCGGCCTGCTCACCGGTCTCGATGATCGAGGCATCTACCTCGATGCGGGACTTGTTCACGACCTCTTCGATGCGTCCGGGGTGGATGCGGCCGTCAGCGACGAGCTTCTCCAGCGATAGCCGCGCGATCTCGCGGCGCACCGGATCGAAGCAGGACACGACCACCGTGTCGGGCGTGTCGTCGATGATGACGTCGACGCCGGTTGCAAGCTCGAAGGCGCGGATATTCCTGCCTTCACGGCCGATGATGCGTCCCTTCATCTCATCATTCGGAAGCGCGACCGCGGAGACCGTGGCTTCCACACTTTGCTCCGCCGCAATTCTCTGGATCGCGAGGGCGATGATCTTCTTGGCCTCGCGCTCGGCGTTCCGCTTGGCGCTCTCCCGGATCTCGCGGATCCGGTTAGCGGCGTCGGCGAGCGCTTCTTCCTCCATTCGGTGGATCAGTTCCGCCTTCGCGTCCGCGGCGGATATCCCGGCGAGCTGCTCCAGCCTCCGGCGCTCTTCGCCGAGCAGCTTATCGAGCTCCTGCTCGCGCTGCGTAAGGGCCAGCTCGCGCGAGCCCAGGGCGTCGGTGCGACGCGTGGTATCGCGCTCGCGCTGCTCGAGGAGCTCGTACTTGCGATTGAGAAGGCCCTCCCGGTCGGCAACTCTGCGCTCTTCCTTCTCTACCTCTTCGCGCCTTCCGCGGACCTCGACTTCCCACTCCTCTCGAAGTCGTATGAGCTCTTCTTTTCCAGTCAGGACAGCGGATTTGCGGACGCTCTCCGCTTCCCGCTGTGCATCGCCTACGATTCGCTTGGATGTCTCTTCGGCCGTGGTGTGGGCTTGCTCCTGTCTGCGGAGCTCGGTGCGCCCTCCGATCCTTCTGCCGATAAAGAAAAAAACCGCGCTGGCAAATACGAACAGAAGTATGCCGGCTGCGGGTAACCACGCCGTGTTCGTCATATGGAGATCTATGTTGGGCCCGCGGCAAAGCCACAGGCGGCCCCTATCGCGCCGGAAAGTCGTCGCGTAGATGAGTTCTAAGCTAATGCTTAGGCTGACGTTGGGGCTAGGAGGAGACTCGGTGGGGCTCAATGAGAGAACCGAGGGCAGCTCTTATTGGTTCAGCTTGGAGGCTCAGCGCTCCTCGCCAGCCTTCCTCAGTTGCAGTTTGGACCGCGTTAGTCTTTCCGCTTCGCCGGCGGGAGCCACGGCCGAATCTCGGCGCTCAGCTGCTTCATCGATCCCGCCAGCGCGTCCCCCGCCTCGCGGGCATCGAACAGCTCGTCGGTGATGCTGAGCGCGGCCAGGATCGCGGCCTTCTGCGCCTCGACGATGTTGCCCGCGCGCATCGTCTGTTTGATCACGTCATCGACGTGCTCGGCGACCGCGCGCGTGCGCTCGGGACTGACGTCGCTCCGGATCGAGTACTCGTCGCCGAGGATGGTTACGCGAACCACTGTCTTCTTGGAGGTCAACGGGCGGCCGCTTCGTCGTGCTGCTGCCTGAGGAATCGCACGCGATCGATCATCTGCTGGGTGCGGGTGCGCGCGGCCTCGAGGCGGGTGGTGAGGCCCGCGTTCTCGCGCTCCAGATGCTGCACTCGCTCCGGCGACACCACGCCCTTGGTCCCGGTCGACTCGAGCACCTTGAGGCGAGCTTCCGCCTGGAGTGCGCGACGGCGAAATGAAGCGAGCTCGTCACCGAGGTGCTTGACGAGCTGCTCCAGCTCCGCAAAAGCGGTGGTTTCAGGCCGTACGCTGTCTGACACCCAGTTCTCCCTCTAGTGCTTTGACGATTTTTTCCGTTCTGCCCTGCACTTCCTTGTCCTTTAGTGTGCGCTCCGGATCGCGGAACGTCAACGCCCACGCGAGACTCCGCGAGCCCTCGGGAATTCCCTGCCCCGTGAATTCGTCGAACAGCGTAAGCGTCTCGAGCAGCTCACCGGCCTCTCTTCTCACCACCGCTTCGATCTGTGCCGCGGTCACGGTGGTCGCTGCGACGAGCGCCAGATCGACTTGAGCGCGTGGCGTCGCGGGAATCGCGCGATATCTCTTCGACTTCGCGGCAGTCTGCTCGATCGCCTCGAGGTTTATCTCGAGTCCGAAGGCAGGACGAGCCCACACGGGCGCGTCGAGCTTCATGCGTCGCGCCACGCCGACGTGTGTCCCGCCGACTGAGATGTCCCACAGGATATCGCCCGAGCCCGGCATGAGCTTTACATCCGACCCGATAAACGCCGCGGCCGCGACAGTTTCGGCGAGATACTTGATATCCCACTCGTCGTAGCTGTCCGGATTCGGCTTGCTGAAATGCGTCGGGAGCCGCTGCCCCATCACCAGCGCGGCGCAGTGCATCTCTTCGCGTGGAAGTCCGGCTTTCTTCGGACCCGGAAGATTCGCCGGCTCTTCGCCAGCGAAGAACACCGTGCCAGTCTCGAACAGCCGGACATTTCCTTGCATTCGGGCGAGATTGTGCTCGGCGCGTCCGACGAGAGTCGTGAGAACATCTCCACGCAGAAATGCTTCGTCTTCGGCGAGAGGGTTCGTGACGCGCACAGTCGCGCCTTTGCCTTGCGCGACGAATGGCATCGGACGCACTTCGAGCAATCCGAGTCCGACGAGCTCTTCCCCGACGCGTTTGATCACCGCGACGAGCGGAGAGTCCGGAACAGCGCTGGCCCTGAAGGGCCGCAGCTCCGACGAGAACGTGTCGTATCCGCGCAGGCGCGCGATCTCTTCGGCGAGATCGACATCCGCCTTCACGTCGTGGCGCCAGCTGGGCGGAGATACCTTGATCACATCTTTCGCCTCCGGCGCGATTCTGAAGCCTACCGACCGGAGGTTGCGCTCGACCTCGCCAGCGTCGACTGGCTCGCCGAGCAATCGCGCCACGCGCTGAAGACGGAGCGAGATCGGCAGAGGGCGCTTGGGCAATGGATATAGATCGATCGGATTGCCGCGCGGGATGCCGCCGGCCAGGGAAAGAATCAGACGCACCGCGTAATCGACGAGACCCGGAATCGCATCGACATCGACCCCACGCTCAAACCGGTAGCTGGCGTCGGTCGAAATCCCGAGCGCGCGCCTGGTCGCGCGGATGCGGGCGGGGTTGAACGCCGCGACCTCGAGGAAAACGTCCGTCGTCTCATCGGACACTTCACTGCCGCTACCACCGATGATGCCGGCGATTGCCTGCGCTCGCTCGGCGTCGCCAATCACGACTGCTCCGGGCGGCAGCGTCCGATCAACGCCATCGAGAGTTTTAATCAGCTCTTGGCCGCGCGTCTTCCTCACGACCACCGTAGCGCGCGCAACCTTCTCCAGATCGAATGCGTGCATCGGCTGACCGAAGCCGAGGAGCATGTAATTCGTTACATCGACGACGTTATTGATTGGACGAGCGCCGACCGCCTCGAGCCGGCGAACGAGCCAGTCGGGGCTCGGGCCAACTTTCAGGCCGCCGATCACCGCGCCGGCGTAGCGGAGACATCCATCGGTGTCCTCGAGCCGCACGGTCACGTCTCCGACTTTTCCGGACGTGGCTTTGACGGTGTGCGTGCGGATGACGAAAGGCTTCTCCTCCGCGATCTCGGGTCGATTGACTACGCCGCCAGTCGCGGCGGCTATCTCGCGCGCGAGACCCTCGTGCGAGAGCAGATCCGGACGATTCGGCAGAACATCGACGACCAGCCGTGTGTCACCGATTGGCATCGCGTCGAGGAATTTCGTGCCTGGTGGCGCGGCGACCGACAAAGCCATGATGCCTTCGTGATCCTGCCCAAGCCCGAGCTCGCGCGCGGAACAGAGCATTCCTTCGGACGTCTCGCCGCGAATCTTCCGACTCTCGATCTTCATTCCACCGGGCAGCGTGGCTCCGACCGGTGCGAAAGGATACAGCGCATCAACCGTCACATTCGCGGCACCGCAGACGACGTCGAGAAGTGTTCCCGTCCCCACGTCTACCTTCGTGACCCAGAGGTGATCGGAGTTCGGATGACGCGATGCTTCGGCGACGCGCCCGACGATGATGTCGCCGAGGTCGTCCCGCAGGGATATGACGTCATCGACAGTCGCGCATCGCGAAGTCAGAAGATCGCGCAGCTCAGTTGGAGTGAGACTGAACGGCACGAGCGCCCGCAGCCATTCGTACGAGGCGTTCATGATCGGTAAGTGCTCATCGCCGGGTCGTCATCGCGCGATCTGGTACAGGAATCTGACGTCCGAGTCGTAGAGTATCCGGATGTCGGGTATGTCGTAGCGCAGCATGGCAATGCGCGCCGGTCCCATGCCGAACGCCCAGCCGCTGTACTTCTCGGCGTCGAGACCCGCGGCGTTGATGACCGACGGGTGCACCATTCCGGAGCCCAGGATCTCCATCCAGCCCGTGCCTTTGCAACTTGGGCAGCCGCTGCCGTGACAGAGCTGGCACTCGACGTCCATCTCCGCGGATGGCTCGGTGAACGGGAAGAAGCTGGGCCGGAAACGAGTTCTCGTCTTGCCGAAGAATCGGTTTGCGAATACGGTAAGCGTCGCCTTCAGGTCGACGAAGCTCACGCCTTCGTCGATGGCGAGCCCCTCGATCTGCGCGAACATCGGCGCGTGGGAGGCGTCGAAGAAATCGCGGCGGTACGCGTTGCCGGGGCTCAGGATTCTGATTGGCGGCTTGTTCTTCTGCATCGTCCTGATCTGCACGGGCGAGGTATGCGTCCGCAGCATCACGCTGTCGCCGAGGTAGAGCGTGTCGTGCATGTCGAGCGCGGGGTGGTCGGGCGGAAAGTTGAGAGCGGTGAAGTTGTACCACTCGGTTTCCGCTTCAGGCCCGAGCGCTACCGTGAATCCGAGCTCGCGAAAAATGTCCTCGATCTCTTCGATGACGAGAGTGACCGGATGCCTGGCGCCGCGCCACTGGCGGCGCGATGGCATTGTGAGATCGATATTCCGTCTCGATCCGCTGGCCGCTTCGAGCTGGCGGCGACGATCCTCGAGTCGATTCTCGAGCTTCGCCTTGACGGCGTTGATCAGCGATCCGGCCTCGCGCAGCTCGCCCGGCGCGAGCGATGGCAGCTGCTTGAACAGGTCTGGAAGCCGACCGGACTTTCTGCCGAGCAGCGACGTACGTGCGTCATCGAGCGACGCTGCGTTTATCGCGGAGTCGATCAGTTTCTCGCCTTCATCGGCGAGAGTGGTGACAAGCTGCTGGAATTCGGAAAGCGTCACGGTTTACCGAAGTTACTGGCCAAATGCAAAAGGACTCCACCGCGCTGGTCTTTCACTAGCGCCGGCAGAGTCCTTAAGGAGCACGAGTGGAGCGCTACGCGGCGTCGAGAGCTGATTTCGCCTTCTCGGCGAGAGCGGTAAACGCCGCGGAGTCGTTGATGGCGATGTCGGAAAGGACTTTCCGGTCGATCTCGATTCCAGCTTTCTTCAGTCCGTGCATGAACACGGAGTAAGACATTCCGTGCTGGTGGGCACCCGCGTTGATGCGGATGATCCACAGCTTCCGGAAGTCGCGCTTCTTGTTCTTGCGATCGCGGTACGCGTATTTCCAGCCGCGCTCGACGTTCTCCTTCGCGGCTTTCCACAGCTTGCTCCGGGCGCCAAAGGCTCCGCGGGCCGCCTTCATTACCTGTTTCTTGCGCTTCAGTCGCGCGACATTCGATCTAACGCGTGGCATCTGTCTGTCCCCTAGGCCTGAAGCAGGCGCTTGATGTTCTTCGCTTCACCATTGGTGTGAATGATCGCGCTCTGGCGGAGATGGCGCTTCCGCTTGGACGACTTCTTGGTGAGGATGTGGCTCTTGAAAGCCCGCATCCGCTTCACCTTTCCAGACCCGGTGATCTTGAAGCGCTTTTTCGCTCCCTTGTGCGTTTTCATTTTCGGCATTGCTGTTCCTTTTCTATGTAAGCCTCGACGCTACTTGGGCGCGAGGATCATCGTCATGAACTTGCCTTCGAACTTCGGATCGCTCTCGATTTTCGCCACGTCGGCGAGCTCCGTCGCGACCCGATTTACAACCTGACGTCCGAGCTCCGGATGGGCGATCTGCCGGCCGCGGAACATCAACGTCACCTTAACCTTGTTCCCGTCGTTCAGGAACTCCCGCGCGTGGCGGGTCTTCGTCATGAAGTCGTGCTCTTCGATCCCAGGGCGGTACTTCACTTCCTTGAGATGGATGACGTGCTGCTTTTTCTTCGCCTGGCGCGCCATCTTGGCCTGCTCGAACTTGAATTTCCCGTAATCCATGATGCGGGCCACGGGCGGCCTCGCCATTGGTGCGACTTCAACCAGATCCAACCCCTGCTCTATCGCGGCCGCGAGTGCGGTCTCCACGTCCATGATTCCGAGTTGAGCTCCATCGGCTGCGATGACTCTGATCGGACTGATGCGGATCTGTTTGTTGACGCGTACGCGCTTGGTGGTGTCCTGAATACGAGCTACCCTTGAATTAAGGAAAATAAAAAAGCGGACCCTGTTATCGGAGTCCGCGCACCCGGATAACCCCCGGGAGAGGGTCATCTGGAGGCTTGAACTCCTGTAGCACGCCTCAAACATCGAGGGCCAAAGGGTGGGGTGATCCGCCCGGATCGCCCGCTTATCGCATTGTCAGGCCTCAAGATAGGCCCGCCCGGCGTGCGATGCAAGGGATTTCGGGGTTATTCGCGCTTCCCGCGCGCTTCCGAGAGACCTAGATTCGCGCCATGTCAAAGAACGTCATTGGCGGGAAGGTTGCGAAGCGAATCTCGGTGGATGGTATCGGGGGCGTGTTCATCTACGCCAACGACGCCAAGACGCTTTCCAACTGGTACGCGCACCATTTCGGCCTGCGACTGGAGACGTACGAGGAGGGCAAGGTTTACGGAACGGAGTTCAAGTACCGGCGGCTGGTGGATTCGTCGAAAGTGGACTCTACGGTGTTCTCGATATCGCAATCGAAGGTGGCGCTTGGTACGGAGCGTCGCGAAGCGGTCATCAACTACCGCGTGCGAGATCTTCCCGCGTTCCTCGAGCAGCTCCGCTCCGACGGAATCGAGGTCGAGAAGACCGAAGATTTCGACTACGGCCGGTTCGCGTGGATCAAGGATCCCGAGGGAAACCGTATTGAGTTGTACCAACCCCTGAATTAACTGCCTGTCGCTTCGTCTTTGAGCCGGTACGCTTTCCCGTCGTGCTCGACCCTTCCCCACGGAACAGTCGCGTCATGCTCGAAGATCAACAGCCAATTCTCCTCCAGCGCCTGCTCGAGTATCCGGCGCTTGGTTTCGAGCGTGACGAGGGGCTCGACGTCGTAGCCCATGACCCATGGCAGTGGCAGGTGCGAGTGCGTTGGGATGAGATCGCCGAGATAAAACGCGCGCTCTCCGGCTGACTCGATGAGTATGCTTTGGTGGAACGGCGTGTGGCCAGGCGTCGGGACGACGCGAATTCCCTTGACGATCTGCTTCTCTCGCGTAACCAGCTCCAGCTTGTCCCTTGCCACGAGCGGGGCGTAGTTGCGGTCGAAGTAGCTCGCCGCCGTTCGCTCGTTGGGGTGCAGCGCATAGTCCAGCTCACCGCGGCGAACTATGTATGTCGCGTTTGGGAACGTTATCTCGAGCGAGCCGTCGAGCCGGGTGCGGGTGTTTCCCCCCGCGTGATCGAAGTGAAGGTGCGTGTTGATCACGATCGCGATGTCCTCGGGCGCGGCTCCGATCTCCCTCAGCCCGTCCTCGAGCATCGTTGCGCCGTCATTGCCTTCGTTCTCTATGCCGTAGATGTCCTTGAACTTCGGGGTTTCCTTGTTGCCAACCCCGGTATCGATCAGTACCAGGCCCGATGGATGCTCGATGAGAAGGCACCGCATCCCGAGCTGAATCCGATTTCGCTCGTCCGCGGCAATTCGCTTTTCCCAAAGGGGCTTCGGAACGACGCCGAACATCGCGCCGCCATCCAGCTTCTGCCCGCCGGCCTGGATTGCGTGAACCGTGAAGTCGCCGATCTTGCGGCGCTCGACCCTCGGAGTCGGAGCGGTCACGCCGTGGTGTCGCGGGTGACGGGCGTCGGAAGCGCGGGCGGTCGTCTCTTTTTCCGGCGCTTGGACGGCCTGCGGAGGAGGGCGTCGAGGTCTTCCCACGTATCGCATCCGCGATCCGAAAGATCGTCCAGCATTCTTATCAGGCACCTTGCCGTCGCCAGCGCATCACCACCCGCGCGATGGCGCCCGGTGATCTCGACGCCATAGTAGCGCGCGATGTGATCCAGCGAGCGACGCGGGAGCTGGGGAAGAACCTTCCGCGCCATTCCCACCGTGCAGAGCTTGCGTCCGCGAAGTCTCTGATTCGTGGAACGCGAGAGCTCCGCGCCGACGAACCGCCAGTCGAACATCGCGTTGTGCGCGACGAAGACGTTCCCTTCGAGAACGCGCATCACATCCGGCGCCACGCGATCGAACGTCGGCGCATCCCTCACCATGTCCCAGGTGATGTTGGTGAGCTGACTCACGAAATACGGGATGGATCGCTCGGGATTCACGAGCGTCTCGAACATCTCGACGATCCTGTTGTCCCTCACGACTACGGCTGCGATCTCCGTGATGCGGTCCCCGTAGTTCGCCCGGCCGCCGGTCGTCTCGACGTCGACGACAACGTACGACAGCGAGCGCAACGGCTCGGATGGAACCGCCACTGAGCGTCGGCGTGGACGCGACGACTCGAATTCGCTCGCTGGAAATCCAGGTCGACCGTACGAGAAACCCGGTGTGCTCGCTTCCACGATCGGCGTAGCCTGAGCCGGCGCATGCGAGCCGGTCGCAACAGGGCCGCTAAGCTGCCAGCGGCCGTCCGCGGTCTGCACGAAATCACGTCGGCCAGCAAAAATTGCGTGGGCCATGTGCTCGGCGACAATTCGAGGGGCACCGGGCAGGCTGCAGATGTGACCGATCAGATCGACTACATCGGCCGGCCCCGCCGCCAGATAGTCCGCCGCGCGCGAGGTGAGTAACGTGTCCTGCGGCTCGGCGTAAACGCCGCGGCTCAGACCCACGGATCGTCCCGAGTGATGGGACACGTCATGCAGTGTGGTCCGCCGCCACCGCGCACCAGCTCCCCACCCTCGAAGGTGATCGCCGCTCTTTGTCCCGCGGGTATCGCCTGGTTGGACGAGAGGAAGTTCGATGCGCTGATCATTTTGAAGCCCGCTTTCTCCAATTCTCTCAGTGTGGTCTCGTTTCTCGCATAAGACGCAACTACGCCGGGACGCATCGCCGTAAAGTTACAACCCGATGCCCACTGCTCACGATCCTGGACGATTCGTCTCGACCCTCCGCAAAGAATCGGCTCCATCGGAATACCGCAATGTTTGAGGGCCGCGAACAGATCAGGCTGCTCCCGCATGTGCGCGTCGCCCTTGTGCCAATGTAGTATAGGCAGACGATACGGTCCGATGAAGTGCGGGGGATAAATGACGCAAAGATCCCGGTCGATGTGCGTGAAGATCATGTCGAGATGAATCGCCGTCGCCTCCTGAGGCATGACGACGACGATGATGTTCGTGACCCCGGTCTGCTCGAACAGCAGCGTCACCAGACTGTCGATTCCCGCGGGACTCGACCGCTCACTGAACCCAATCAGCAATACGTCTTCACGCAGCGGATGGACGTCCCCACCCTCCAGCGTATGGTTCAGCCGTCGCTCGGCCGAGCCGTCGTAAAGAATTCCTTTGTTGCCGAGCTTGGGGTGCGATGTGAAGAGCGCCTTCATGATCAGCTCTTCCGTCCACCTGGCGTGAAAGCGCATGGAGCCGATCATCATGTTCTGATTGATCGCCATCGCCGAATCGCGCGTGAAGAAAAGATTCGGCAGCGGCGGAAGCGAATAGCTGAACTCGTTGAGCGTGCGCGAAAGGGGGCCGGGCTCTTCTTCCTTTCCTTCAATCAGCAGATCCACGACAGCGGCTGGCGGGAGCTCACGGAGTTCGGCCGCGAGTGGCTCCAGCGGAACGACGTCGAGCGTCTCCCGAATGATCAGCTCGCGGACCTCATTGTCCTCCAGCACGTCGGTAAGGAGATCACGGACGTGAAGCACCTCGCAGAAGCGCTCGAGAACCTGCACGAAGCGCTTGTGCTCGCGTTTGGCGAGGTCCGCATCGACGATGTCGTCATACAGGAAGTCGGCACGCGTGCTCGGGGTCACGGCGAGCAGCTCGTTTCCCGGACTATGGACCAGGACGGTGCGCAGCGCCCCGATTTCGGAGGTTACCTGGACTGGCATCCGCGAAAGATAGCCGGGTAGGGTTCGGCTGCCTTTTTCTTGCCCGTAGTACCACCGAGAGATTACTTTGTGAACTTATTCACAAGCGTCAATCTTGAAGCGGATAGCCGAATCAACTGTCAGGCGTCTTTCCCTTTATCTCAGCTTCCTCGAGGGGACGGAGCGCCAGGGTCTCAAGACCATCTCCAGCGACGAGCTCGCACGACTGGGAGGGACGACATCCGCGCAGGTGCGAAAGGACCTCTCGCTCTTTGGATCTTTCGGCAAGCGCGGCCTCGGTTATTCCGTTCCGGAGCTCTCCGAGAAACTCCGCGAGATACTCGGCCTCGGCAGACAGTGGCAGGTGTGCATCATCGGTGCGGGTAAGATCGGCGCCGCTCTCGCCCGCTATCGTGGATTCGCCGAGCGAGGGTTCAACGTCACCGCAGTCTACGACATCGACGAGGCGAAGATCGGCAAGCGGTGGGAGAATCTCACCGTCCGACCGATCTCCGAATTGGAGACGGACGCCGCCAAGCAGGACTTCGACATCGCCGTGGTCGCGACGCCGGCCGAGAGCACCGCCGCCGTGGTGAAGCAGGTCGTGCGCGCCGGAATCAAGGCGATACTCAACTTTGCGCCAGTTCAGCTGTCGGTGCCCGCCGACGTTACCGTGAGGAATGTCAACATGGCGATGGAGCTCGAAGGGTTGTCCTTTGCGCTCAGTAACCGGGGCGAGTAACGCCAGCCGAAGTTGCAGTTAAAGAAGCCCGAACAGCTTCACGAACTCTTCCGGACTGACAACCTCCGGCCTCGCCGCCCCTTCGATCCCTGCCCTCTCGAGGATCGCTTTCGATTCTTCAGGGGATATCGCGCGAATCGTGCGCAGCACCTTCTGCATCTGCTTTCTGCGCAGGCTGAACGCCGCCTGCACGAACGTTCGAAATGCCGGCAGTGACTCGACCGCGATCAACGGCACTGCGCGCGGCGTGAGCCTTATGACTGTGGAGTCCACCTTGGGCGGCGGTTTGAACGCGCTCGGCGGAACGCTCATCACCAGCTGCGTATCCGCCACCACCGCGACGTTGACCGTGAGCGCTCCGTAGGCCTCGGTATCCTCTCTTGCGGCCATCCGTTCGGCGACCTCGCGCTGCACGAGAAACACCGATCGCCTCGGCATCGGCGGGTCCAGCGCCTTGAACACGATTGGCGTCGTGATGTTGTAGGGCACATTTCCGATGAGCAGAAAATCAGGACCAGCGAGCGCGTGAAGATCTGTCTCGAGCACATCGCCCTGAACAATCTCTACGCTCGGTCGATCCCGATATTTCACGACCAGCTGGTCGGCGAGCGCGCGATCGATCTCGATCGCAATGAGCCGATTGGTTCTCTGGGCCAGAATGTCCGTGAGCGAGCCGCGACCCGGCCCGATTTCGACGACGGTGTCGCGTGTCGTGGCGCCAAGCGCGTTGACGATTCCCTCGAGAATCCGATCGTCTGACAGAAAGTGCTGCCCGTACTTCCTGAGAACAGGCGGGTGTCGCGTCCGTTTCGGCGGCCCAACTTCGCCCCCCTCGCCCCGCGGAGTGCGCGGCAGCTCAGCTCCGAACGATTACGAGAGTCAGGTCGTCCCTCAAGGTCACACTTCGCGTGTGCACCTCGATCATCTTGAACACGCGGTCAACGATAACCTTGGTGTCGTTGTCGCGGTTCTCCTTGATCAGCTCGAGAACACGCTCTTCGCCGAGGCGCACGTCGCTGGCGTTGCGGGCATCGCTTACTCCGTCAGTGAAGAGCACGAGCAGATCTTTTTTCGGCACCCACGAGAGTGATGCGGCCGTAGGCACATCGTCGTTCATGCCGAGCGGAGGATTGACCGCGGCGAGTCTGGTGAACGTGCCCTCTTCGCTGACGACAAAAGCGTGGGGGTGTCCGGTATTCGCGTAGGTGAGCTTTCCCTTCTCCGGATCGACGACGCCATAGAACAGCGAGATGAACATCTCCGTCGATTCGAGCTCTTCGCGCAGCGACTGCAGGAGGGCACCGAGCATCTGGCCGGGGTTCACAATGTTCTGCGCGTGGATCGCCGATGCGCTCATCGCGAGGGCCATGATGAGAGCGGCGCGGTAACCGTGTCCCGAGACGTCTCCGATCATCACACCCGACGCGCCGTCGCGCAGCTTGAACAGCTGGTAGAAATCGCCGCCGACGCTCTCAGCGGGGATTACGCGAGCCGTCGCCTGCGCTTCGGGAAGAACGACGTCGGTGGACGGCAGCAGCTTCATCTGGAGATCGTGCGCGAGGCTCATCTCCTGAAGCAGACGCTGCTGATCCAGCGACGCGCTGACCAGGCGTGCGTTCTGAATTGCGGTGCCGATCTGCGTTGCGATTGCCGTCACCAGCTTCTGATCTCCAGCCGTGAATGGCTGGCGCGAGCGACGGTCGGCGAGATTGACGACGCCGAGCGGCATGCCTCCGGTGGGTGTCGTCCACATGATGGGCACCGAGAGCATCTCCCCACGACCGTAGGGCGATTCGGTGCCGAACGTGACGCCCTTCCCCACCACGATCAGCGGATGCTGCGTGCGGAAGACACGAGCCGAGACGCTGCTGGGATCGTCGGCGCTGATGGGAGGAATCTGGGATTTCGGAACGCCGAGCGCCGCAACCGCCTGGAGCGTATTGGTGCGCGCATCGTGAACGAGTATCGACGCGACCCGGGCCCCGACGGTCTCGGAGATCTCCGTGAGGATCGTTGCCGCGGCATCTTCCAGCGTGACGGTTCGGCCGAGTATCTCGCCGATCGTGTAGAGAAGATTGATCTCCTCGTATCGCTCGGCCAGCTCGGTCGCGGCGTGCTCGACCTCGAGCGCGGCCTGCGTGAATTGAGTGATGACAGGCATCAGCAGCTTGATGTGCCGCTCTTCCGGCGAAAAGGACGGGTCACATGGACCGACCGTCAGCCAGATCTTCTTCACCGACGGCACGCGGGTAACGAGCTGCGTTCCGAAATTGGTCGGCACCGACTGGCCGGGCTCGTCAGGGAGCACATCCGGCATCTGCACCTTTGGACTCGACCGTGCGATCATCGTCGGAGCGGAGCGGCCATCGCCGCTGCCCCACACAGCGGCCTCACAATGCGTCCCCTCTCGAAACGCAATGAGGACCGCTTCGAGCTCCTTCACTCTCTGTGCAACGTCAGGCGAACGACGTTGCCCTTGTTGCGAAAGCTTTCGACCCGATCCATCAGCCTTCGCATGAGGAAGAGCCCGCGGCCTTCCTCCCTGCTGATGTTCTCCGGCAGGGTGCAGTCCTGCGTGCACTCATCCAGGTCGAAGCCGGGACCGTCGTCGACTATCTCGAAGACGAGATCGGCATCGCTGACAATGGCCCGAATGCGGACGTGCTTTCCGCCGGACGAATCGTTCCCGCGAAGGATGGCGTTGGAGAGCGCCTCCGAGAGTGCCACGGGAACATTGAGCGAGCATTTGGTGGGGGAAAGCTTGAGCTCGCGGCAGCGCTGCCTCGCGAGCTCCACTACGCCTTCAATGTATTCTACGTCGCTTGGGATCTGGAGATCGAACGCGACGCGCGATTCAGCCATTAAAAGCTCTCTAGAGCGCGCTCCCGTGTGTCGGAGATCTGGAACAGGGTATCGAGCTTCGTCAGCTCAAACAGCGTCTGGAGATCGTCATTGAGATTGGCCAGACGGAGCTCTCCGCCCTGCTCGCGGATCTTCTTCGACAACGAGACGAGAACACCGAGACCTGAGCTATCGATGTAGCCGGTCTGGCTGAAGTCGATGAGGAATTTCTTCTCACCTTTCTCGAGCTCATCGAGAACTTTCTGCTTGAGCTCCTGACGATTTCCAACGATAAGCTGACCTTCGACATCGACCACGACTACTTCTCCCTGTTTCTTGATCGAGAAACTCATTCAGTTAATCTCCAGTGTGGATCGGACTGCTCGAGGCGCGCGCTCTCAGTCATGTCAGCGCCCGGCCGATTGCAGTGCTGCAATTGCGGCCACGTTAATAATGTCGTCCCGCTCCGCGCCGCGCGAGAGATCGGAGACCGAATGAGCGAAGCCTTGCAGAATCGGTCCCAGTGCCGTCGCGCCTCCCACCCGCTGCACCAGCTTGTACGCGATGTTGCCGGCGTCGAGAGTCGGGAAAACTAATACGTTGGCTCTTCCCGCAACGGGACTGGAAGGTGATTTCCGGTCTGCCACGCTCGGAACCAGCGCCGCATCACCTTGCAATTCTCCGTCCACCACGAGGCTCGGCTCGCGTGCGCGTATGATCGCCAGAGCTTCCCTCACCCGGTCGACGCTCTTCCCTTTTGCGCTGCCGTTAGTGCTGAAGGAAAGAAGGGCGACGCGCGGCTCGTCCCCCACGATTTTGAGCCTGTCACCGGCGGCGGCGATGGCGATGTCCGCCAGATTCTCGGCGGTCGGATACGGAACCACCGCGCAATCGGTGAAGGTCAGCACTTCGTTGGCGATGTTCCGGCCGGCAGGCACGATCATATAGAACGCGCTCGAGGCGACATGCACTCCCGGCGCCAGGCCGACGTTTCTGATGGCGCTCCGGAGGACGTCTCCGGTCGTATAGACGGCTCCCGCAACACATGCATCTGCTTCGCCAGCCGCAACCATGCGGTGACTGAGCTCCAGCGGCGAGGCGCCTTCCGCGGAAACGACGGTGAGTCCCGACGACCTGAGCGCCGGGTCCGTCTGGCCATCGGCCACGAGGACGACCCTGGCCATCCCGATTCGCTCGATCTCGATGGCCGCCGCGAGAATGCGCTGGTCCCCGCTCTCCGGGAAAACGATGCGCCGCTGGAGAACGGACGCGCGTCCGCGGATCTGCTCGACGAACGTCACGCGCCTATTCCTGGGGCCCTGAAATTGGCTTCACCCGCGCGAAGAGGCTTTGGTATGGGAGAATTTCCTTGCGAGTGCCTTCGCCACCGCGGGATGCACCAACCCCTTCAGATTGCCGTGGTGCTGCGCCACTTCGCGCACCACGCTCGAGCTGATGTAGGTCGTCTCGACCGAGGGCACCATGAACACTGTCTCAAAGTTCTCGGACATGTGCCGGTTCATGAGCGCCATTTGGAACTCGTACTCGAAATCGCTGACCGCGCGCAGACCGCGGATGTTGAGCCTGGCGCCGATTTTTTTCGCGAAGTCGACGAGCAACCCCTCGAACTGTGTCACCTCAACCCGCCGGTTCTTCTCGGTTGCGGCGCGAATGAGCTCCACACGCTCCTTCGTGCTGAAGAGCGCTTTCTTGGATGAGTTTATGGCGACGGCGACTACCAGGTGATCCACGAACTCGCAGCTTCGCGTGATGAGATCCTCGTGTCCCCTGGTGATGGGGTCGAAGCTTCCGGCATAGATGGCCGTGGTTACCACGTCATTCCTCGCTGCGGTAGAAGGTGATTGCCGTCATTCCGTATTTTCGTGTCACGCCGCCATCCGGCATTGCCTCTCTCGCCGCGTGCTCGATGCTGAGCACTCGACTGAACGGCCGCTCGATCCATCGCTCCGCCAGGCGTACGGCATCGCCGCTCGCGTAGGGAGGGTCCGCGAAGACTACATCATAATCGAGCGCGCCGAGCACATCGGCGAAAGACAGGGCAGACTGCTTCTGCACCGTCGTGAGCGGTCCCGCGCCGAGCGCGTCGATGTTCTCCTTGAGGGCGCGCAGGCTGTGTGGATCCTTCTCGACGAAATCGGCCGACCTCGCGCCGCGCGAGAGCGCCTCGAGCCCGAGTGCCCCGGAGCCCGAGTAGAGATCAAGAACACGCGCACCCGGGAGGTCGAGCTGAAGGATGCTCATCCACGCCTCGCGTACGCTGTCGAGCGTCGGACGAACCGAATCTCCCTTGGGGGCATTGATGCGGCGCCCGCGCCACTTTCCCGCGACTATCCGCACGCGTGGTCGAAAATCACAAGGTCTGAACTGAACACCACCGGCTAGGGGCTGTTGGCGGAGCGGCCGTCGGCTACGTGCTCGTCCGGAATCGAGTCAAACGCCAGCCCACGACCCACGGCCGCTCCGCCCAGAGCCCCCGGCCGGTAGTGTTGAGTTTGTATTTCCGTCGACGCCCGCACATCAGCAATTCGCGCCTGCAGGTACGACTCGCCGCGATACTCGTCCCGCTCCAGGCGGAACGCGATGTCCACTCTGGTCCCTGCCTGGAATTCCGCCGCTCGCGGACCAAAGCCCCAGCCCAGCGCTTCGAGCGAGCCCGTTCCCGTATCAAGCACCAGCTTCAGTCCATCCGTCCCGACAAGTCTGGGTGGTCTCGCAAGAATGACGTTCCGGGCTAAGAGCACCGGCGACGGATTGCCGATTCCGAATGGCTCGAAATGGCGGAATAGCGATTCGAGGCGCTCGTTCATCCCATCGATGCTGACTTCGAGATCCACTCGAATCTCCGGCACAAGATCATCGAGGGTGAGCAGCGACCTCGCCACTTCATTGAACCTGGCAGCAAAATCCGCAACCTTGTCGCGCGCGATCGTGATGCCCGCCGCGGCACGATGTCCGCCGAAGCGAAGCAGGTGCTCGCGCGATTGGCCGAGTGCGCCGTGCAGATCGAATTTCGAGATCGATCGGCCGGAGCCTTTGCCCTGATCGCCCGAGAGACCAATCAGCACGGTGGGGCGCCCAAACTCCTCGACGAGTCGGGACGCGACAATTCCGATCACTCCGGGGTGCCACGTCTCATCGGCGAGCACGATTCCGAAGGTCTCGTCGAGATCCATCTGCAGCACCTTCTCTCGCGCCTGCTCGAGCGTAGCGCGATCCAGCTCCTGGCGACGATTGTTCAGCTCCTCGAGCTCGCGCGCGATCGCATTCGCCTGGTGCTCGTTTTCGCTCATCAGCAGCTCCACTCCGCGAATGGCGTGACCCAGTCTTCCCGCCGCATTCAATCTCGGCGCCAGAATGAATCCGATTCGACCGGCAGTGAGCGGCTTGCCCGACAGTCCCGCGGCTCTGATCAGCGCGCGCATTCCAATGTTGTGCGTCTCGGACAGCATCTTGAGGCCGTAGCGCACGAAGACGCGATTCTCCCCCCTCAGTGGCGCGACGTCCGCAACTGTCGCGAGCGCGACGAGATCGAGCATTCCCCAGACGAAATTCTCATTCTTGCCGAGCGCGCGAGCCAGCGCCAGCGCGAGCTTGAACGCAACACCAACCGCGGCGAGATCCTTGTCCGGGTATCCGCAACCGGGCCGTTTCGGATTCAGAACGGAGAGACAGTCTGGAAGATCGCCGCCGGGTAGGTGGTGGTCCGTCACGATCACGTCGATTCCGGCCTTGCAGAGCCTGGCTACGGGAGCGACGGCGCTCGTACCACAATCACAGGTGACGACGACCTTCGCTCCAGCAGTCATCGCCGCGTCCACACCCGCATCGCTCAAGTCGTAACCGTCCTCCAGGCGTCTGGGGATGAACGGCGTCGCCTTGCCGCCGAATCCTCTGATCGCGCGAGTAAGAAGAGTAGTCGAGCAGATTCCGTCGACATCATAGTCGCCGTGAATGAACACCAGCTCCTCGTCGCGCACCGCGCGCGCCAGACGCTCCACCGCTTTGTCCATGGAGAGGAACTGGAGCGGATCGTGGAGGCGATCGAGCTTCGGTCGCAGGAAGAGCTTCGCATCTTCCGCACTCACGTAGCCGCGAATCAGAAGCAGACGACTGACAACCTCCGGCAGCGATAGCGCCTCCGAGAGCTGCCTCACAGCCTCTTCATCGGGCGGCCTGGGAAGAATCCAACGCGCGGGAGCTACGCTGTTCACACCGTCTCGGAGTAGAGGAGCACGCCGCACGCCTCGCACACTTCGATCTCGCCGGTTCCAGCCATAATGTTGCGCCGCTGCAGCGGAATGGCAGTATCGCAGTTTCCACACGATCCGCCCTGGAGCGGATAGAGAGCCTGCGTCCGTTTTCCTCGGATCCTGTCGTACTTCCCGAGCATTGGGCGCGAAACGGCAACGGCGCGACCATCGCGATCTTTCTTTGCTTCATCCAGCTGCGCCTGGAGTGCCGCGCGCTTGGACTCCATCTCGGGACGCGCCTCCGACTGTTCGTGCTCCACGGCAGCGAGGGCCTGTTTCGAGCCCGATACGGCCGCGTGCATCTCGGCGATGCGGCGTCCGAGGATCGCCAGCTCGCTCTCGTCCTCCGCCATTAGCCGGCGCGTCGATTCCACCTGCGCGGTCGCAGCAGTCGCCTCGCGCATTCTTTTCACATCTTCGAGCTGGTGAAGGTTTCGCTCCTGCATCTGCTTGTGCTGTGAGAGCCTCGCCTGGAGCTCGCGTTGTTTCTTTTCCTCCGCCTGCACCAGGATCTCGGCGCGGGCGAGCCCGGACGCAACCTGGTCACGTCGCTTGTCCAGCTCCGCGAGCTGTGGATCGAGCGCGCGCATCTGACTCTCGATCTCGCGGATCTTCAAATCGTCGTCTTGCAGCGCCAGCAGCGCTTCAATTTCCTGAAGCATGTCGTCTCCATTTCCTCATCATCTTGCTCCTGTTCGTCGATATTGCTTGAAAAAGTTTTTTCCGGTTGCTTTTAGTTCCGTACTGATTTCCGTCTTTTCCGCGATCAGCTTGTCCTTCTGTGCACCCTCTACGAGAGGGATTATCCGGTCCAGCTCGGCGGCGCGTTGATCGAGATCGCGCGCGCGCAGTGTGGCCAGACTGTCGCTGATGGTCCGCTCCGGGTCCATCTGGAACGTTCCCTCCGCAAGAATGTCTTCGAGGACGCCAATTGCCTCTTCATCGAGCGTGGCGGACAGCTCCTCGACCGTCGTATCCGGCTCGGACCCGATCAGGGCGTTGTAAATCGCGCGGTAGACGGGATCGCGAAAGGTTTCCGCGCCGATCTTTTCGGCGATCTGCTCCACCCGCGAACGAACGGTGAGCATCGCTCTCACCAATTCCCGCTCGGCGGATGCCCCGCGCTCCCCGTGCTGAGCCCTTCGCTGTCCGCGCCGTACCCGTGCGGCCGGCGATCTTCTCGGCGCGGGCGCCGCGGCGGCTGGATTGGCGGACAGTGCGCTTCTGCCGGTGAGCTCGCGCTCGAGGACCTCGCGCGCAACACCGGACACTTCGCTTGCGCGCGAGAGATAGAGGTCGCGCATGATCTCGTCAGACGTCGCACGCACCGTTGGAAGGAGCCGGTCGAGGGCTCGCCGCTTCTTGTGGAGCTCGGCGAACATCCCGGCGCGCTCGAGAAGCTGGATCTTCCTGTCGAAGACGTCGATTGCGTCGCGCAGACGCGCGACGAGAGCCGCCGCACCGTTCGCCTTCACGAAGGTGTCGGGATCCTCACCATCCGGCAGTGTAACTACTCGAACAGATACGCCCTGGCGCAGGAGCTCGTCGCCGGAGCGGAAGGTCGCCTTGAGACCCGCCTTATCGCTGTCGTAAAGGAGAAACACGTTCCTGGTGAGCTTCCTCAGCATCGCCGCCTGTGCATCGGTGAGCGCGGTACCCATCGCCGCTACGACGGTGGTCACTCCCGCGGCCATGAGGCGAACGACGTCGAAATATCCCTCGACGACGAGCACCTGGTCCTCGCGCCTCACATCGTTTTTCGCCAGGTGCAGGCCGTAGAGCGTTTTCCCCTTCGAGAAAACCGACGACTCCGGCGAGTTCAGGTATTTCGGCTCGCCAGGCCCGAGCAACCGACCGCCAAATCCGATGTTACGCCCCATCGAATCCAGAATCGGGAACATCAGGCGACCGCGAAAGCGAGGACGCGGCTCGCTTCCATCTTCCCCGGGTACGAGCAACCCGGCATCGACGAGACGCTTCTCATCGAAGCCGAGAGTGTTCATGTAATTGCGAAGGAGCCCGATCTCGCGGGGAGCGAAGCCGATTCCGAACTGATCGGCAACTTCACGCGTGACGTCGCGTTGGCTGAGGTACTCGCGCGCGGACGCGCCCAGCGGATCGTCCCAGAGGATCTTCTGGAAATAGGATGCCGCCGTCGCATTTATTTCCCAAAGGGGCTCGCGGGGATCGGGTCCCTGACGACGAGTGTCCACCTCGCGCACTTCGATGCCGGACTTCTCCCCGACCATCTTCACCGCGGCGGGCCACTCCACGCCGAGACGCTTCTGGAGGAAATGGAATACGTCCCCGCCTTCGTGACACACGAAGCAGTAGTACATCCGCTTCCGGGGCGAGACCGAGAAATTCCGGTGCGTGCCCTGGTGGAATGGGCAGGGGCCACGGAAGTCGGTACCCTGGCGCTTCAGGTTCACGTACTCGCCGACGATCTGAACGATGTCGGCGGCGTCGCGAACCTGGTCGACTACTTCGTCGGGGATCATTTCAACTCTACTACGGTAACGCCCGCACCGCCTTCGTTCCAGGCACCGAGCCGGAAATTCGACACGCGCGACTCCTTGCGGAGCATCTCTCCCACCCGGTCGCGCAGCGCGCCCGTACCCTTCCCGTGAATGATCCGAATGCTCCTGAGGTCGGCGCGCACGGCCGTATCGACGGCGTGCATGACTATGTTTTCCACGTCGTCGACGCGCATGCCTCTGAGATCGATCTCGCTCGACACGTGAACCTCCGGTACGTCGCCCCTGACGGCGACCGCGATCTGCGGAGTCGCGGCCTCGGCGCTGGAGATTCTGAGCGAATTCCGCGGGACGGCGAGCTTCATTACACCGACGGCAACAACTGCTTCATCGCTACGCACCTCCACCACGCGACCGACTCTTCCTCCCAGCGTCCCGACTTCGACGAAATCGCCCACGCTCAGCTCTGCACCGGCGTTCGAACCACGCGCGGTCTCGGGCGATCGCTCCAGCCGATCGAGCTCGCGGCCCTGGTCAGTGGCTAGCTGCTCGACGCGCTTTCTGGCGTCGCGGGCCGCATCATCACCCGCTTCGGACGCGGCCTTGAGCTCCCGAATCGTGCGCTCGACATCGGCGCGCGCTTCGAGAAGATACCGCCTCGCTTCCTGACGCGACGCCCGTTCCACCTCGCGCTCGCGCTGCGTGACATCCCGCTCGCGCTCGGCAACTCGGCGCGCCCTCTCCTTCGCATCCTCCGAGATCTCGGTAGTCTCACGCTCGGCGGACCCGAGTGCCTTCTCGCGCGCTTCGAGATCGGAAAGGAGCGCCGTCACTCTGCGCTCGTCGGCCGGAATCCTTTGCTCGGCACGCTCGATGACGTCAGCCGGAAGGTTGAGACGGCGCGCGATGCTGATTCCATAGGAGCGTCCTGGAATCCCCTTGGTCAGTCGGTACGTTGGTGCCAGGGCGACCGGGTCGAACTGCAGCGAGGCATTCACCACGCCGTCGACCTGCGTGGCCAGCTCCTTTAGTGCGCCCAAGTGCGTGGTTGCGACCGTGAGTGTACCGCGCGCGGTGAGCGCTTCGAGAATCGCTCCGCCCAGTGCGGCCCCCTCGATGGGATCCGTTCCCGAGCCGAGCTCGTCGATCAGTACGAGTGAATGCGATGTTGCCGAGCTGAGCACTTCAACCAGATTTCTTAGGTGCGCACTGAAGGTCGATAGACTCGCGAGGATCGACTGCTCGTCACCGACATCGGCGTACACGTTGTCGAAGATGGCGATGCGCGAGCCGGCCGCAACTGGCGCCGGAATTCCCGACTGGACGAGTGCTGAAAAGAGTCCGAGCGCCTTGAGCAGCACAGTCTTTCCGCCCGTGTTCGGGCCGGAGATGAGCAGCGTTCGCTCGTTCGGAAACATCTCGAGATCGAACGGGACAACGTCGATTCCCTGGGCGATGAGCAACGGGTGCCGCCCCTGTAGGATTGAAAATCCTTCGATGGAATCGGCGAGGTCTGCTGGAGCACATCGAAACTCTACGGCGTAGCGGGCGCGAGCTACGAGCGAATCGAGTACGATGAGGGCTTCAAGGCTCAGGGCCAGCTCTTCCCGGTGCGGTCGAATCTGTTCGGTAAGCTCCGCCAGAATTCGCTCGACCTCTTCGATCTCGTCACTCTGGAGCTCGCGGATCCTGTTTCCCGCCTCCACCGCGGCCGGCGGCTCCACGAAAAGAGTTCCGCCGGTTTGGGATGCGTCGTGGACGATTCCACCAACTGCCGACAGCGCCTCCCGCCGCACGGGAATCACGTAACGCCCGTTCCGAACGGTCACCGACATGTCCGCGACACGCTGGTGCTGATCGAGCTTCGCCATCGCGCGCTCGAGCAGATTAATGAGCTCGCCCTGCGAGCCTTTGAGCTCGCGCCGGATCTTGCGCAGTGCAGGAGATGCGTCGTCACGAACCTCGGCATCGTCGTCGATGACGCGCGAGATCGTGTCTTCGATGGTCTTGTTCACGAGGAGCGATTGTATCTGCTCGGCCAGGACCGCCATCACGATCGCAGACGCGCGCTCGTTGCGGAGGGATTCGCGAGTGACCCTCGCGCTTCGCAGCAGTGACCCGAGAACCTGAAGGTCGGCGGCAGCGAGCGACGCGCCTTCCACACGCAAACGCGTCAGGGCAGGACGGGCGTCGGGCACTCCGTGCAGGCTCCATGGATCTTCGGCGGAGATCAGAGAACGCACCGCGGCGACGCGCGCGTGTTCGCGCTCGATGGCTTCGCGTTCGGTGACGGGTCGCAGCTCCCGCACGCGCTCCGCACCCAAAGGCGATGTCGCCCTCTCGGAAATGAGCGCGAGAGTTCGGGGGAACTCGATGACGTTGAGCGCGTGCGAATTCATGCTTTCTGATACACCAAAATGGCAAAACCCGAGCTTGCGATGGTCTTCGCGGGCTCGGGTTTTGTGATTCTTCCGGACACTTTTCTCACCCCTGTTTGCTCAGCTCCTCTCGGGCGATGGCGTTGATCGTTCCGCCTTCAGCCCGACCTTTGAACTGGGGGAGCACTTTGCCCATCACTGCACCGATCTGCGTTGCGCCGCCCGCGATCGCGGCTCGGACGGCGGCGCGCAGCTCTTCATCGCTGACCTGCGCGGGGAGGTATTTCTCCAGAGCGACCGCCTCCGACGATTCCTTGTCGGCGAGGTCCTGGCGGTTGCCCTTCGTGTACATCTCGATCGACTCGCGTCTGCGCTTGATCGATTTGCGCAGAACGTCGATCACGTCCGCATCAGTGGGATCGCGCCTGAGCTCGATCTTCTTGTTCTTCACCTCTGAGAGGACGGTGCCGAGCAGGAGGATTCCCGCCTTGTCCTGGGATTTTCTTGCCGAGTTGAGATCGCCCTGCAGGCGGGCGAAGAGCTCAGACATTCCCTAGGTGTGGCGGGTGCGGCGGTTCTTGCGCATCGCCGTGTTCAGCTTGCGCTTTCTGCGCTCGCTCGGCTTCTCGTAATGGCGATGCTTGCGGAGATCGGAGAGGATGCCCGCTTTTTCGCACTTCTTTTTGAAGCGCTTGAGCGCGCGCTCAAAGTTCTCGTCGTCATGAATGATCACTTCCGACAAATTCTACTTCCCCCCTTCGTGGCGACTCGCGTCGCCGGTTTGTGTACAGACTGCTAAACTTAGGCGACGCAGGGGGGATAGGTCAAGCAAATCGGTCCCGTTCCCTTGAGTGCGTTCGAGCTATCCTCCCTGCATCAGGGCGTCTTTGCCGGTGCGTCGGAGGGGATCGGGACTTCGTCGTCTAGCTCGCTTACACGCATCGAGCCTTCGTCAGCCCACGAGCGGCTTGCGCTCGCCCGCGGGCGCCCGGCCGAAGTCTCTTGCTACGCGAGCACGACTCCTACGTCCCGACCCCCTCCGACTCCCCTCTGTATGCTCGCGTAGGGAGAGTTCAACCTCGCGCCTTGGCGCGGAACGGGACCGGTTTGCTTGCCCCTTGTACGCGCCCACTTCGCGTAGCGAGCCGAGCGAAGCTCGGCGTTCTCGCGCCCTTAGGGGTGAGCAGCATCCGCCGGAACTGCCCTTCACTCGCGAGGCCGTGCGGCGCTTCGCGCCGCTGCGGTTACGAATCTGTATGGGAGGCGGGGGGTGTCCGCGCAGGCGGCGTGCTCGCGTAGCAAGAGACTCCGGCTGGGTGCCCGCTCGACAGCGCCAGCGTCGAGTGGGCTGACGGAGGCTCGCAGCGTGTAAGCGAGCTAGCCGACGAAGCGGACATCCCCCGCCGACCCAAACAGAGATCTATCCGAAGCGAAACGACCTAGCCGGGCGGCCAGGTCATCGCACGCCCGCCGAGAAGATGCATGTGCAGATGATCAACAGTCTGGCCGCCGTCCTTGCCGGTATTGATCACGGTGCGATATCCGGTCTTCGCGATCTTCTCCTGCCGCGCAAGGGCAGCGGCCATCGCAACCATCTGTCCCAGCAGATAGAAATCCGATGCGTCGTCCAGTGAGCCGATGTGTTTCTTGGGGATAATCAGAATGTGAACCGGCGCCTGGGGATTGAGGTCCTTGAACGCCACAATCTCCTTGTTGTTTACGACCATTTGGGCGGGAACTTCGCCGCGCGCGATCCGGCAGAAAATGCAGGACTCAGCCATTTGATTGCCTCGAGAGTGCGAGCGATGCGGCCGCGATCGCCACCGCGGCAACGCCCGCTGTCTCAAAACGTAGTGTGCTCTCGCTCAGCTTCACAGGTAGAAACGCGGCGCCAATGAACGCGTCGCTCTCCGCCGGCTCCATCCCACCCTCTGGCCCGAGAGCGATCGTGACGGGCGCCCGCATCGGAACACCGCCAATCGGCTCGCCGTCCTTTGAGAGCAGTATCCGCGTTCCGAGCGGAGCCGCGGCAAGGGCGCGCTCGATCGTCGATTCAGGGAACACATCCGGCAGCCAGCCCCTGCCGCTCTGAATGAGCGCCGAGGTCATTCGGCCGCGAACCTTCCCCTGAAAGGTCGGTCCTTCTCCGCGGGGCGATACGCTCTTCGACCGCCGCCAGATCACCGGGCGCCAGCTGGTGAGGCCAAGCTCCGTGACCTTTTCCGCCAACCAGAGCATTCGTTCCCGATCCGCGACGGGGGCAAGAAGATGAATGGGAGCCGGCCGCGAGAGCTCGGTCGTCTCGGTGATATCGACGAGGGCGGATGTCTTGGAGATTTTGACCAACGTGCCCAGCGCTCCGCGCCCAGCCCCATCGCGCAGCGCAATGCATTCACCCACGGCTACGCGCGCTACCCGGATGTGGTGCGCAGCGTCCTCCGAGAGCGTTACCGTCCCTCCGGCGACTAGCGCTTCGGGGGCGAAGAACGTCACTACCGCGGCGCTATCTGTACACTCCACCAGACGTCCTCCGTGTCTTCGCGTTCGATCGTCCAGCAATCTGCATCGAGAGCGGCGAGCATGGAGTCGCGCTCTTCACAGAGAATGCCAGAGAGAATCGCCTGGCCGTCGACGTCGAGCGCGCTGCGCATCACGGGAAGAAGCGGGATCAGCACCGACGAGATTATGTTCGCGAGCACCACACGGACAGGCGCCAGTAACGGCAACAGTGTCCCGGCGTCTCCCTCGATAACCTCGACTCGATCGGCGACGCCGTTAGCCGCGACGTTTTCCTCCGCGTTCCCGATCGAGTCGTGATCGATTTCGATCGCCACCACACGAGCCGCGCCCAATTTCGCCGCCGCGATCGATAGCACCGCGCTCCCCGCCCCGAGATCAACCACGATATCGCCGGCGCGAACGACGGGGCACCCGATACGTTCGTCGGGGCCGATCGGCGTCGCGTTGAGACCATTCGCATTCGCAATCGACATCCTCTGTGTCAATCGAGAGCCATCTCGATCCTCGTCTCCCCTCGCGAAACCAATCCCTTGCATCAACCGGATCACACCGCGCGTGGTTGGATGCTCTCCGGTCCCGAAAGCCATCGCTGGATCGATTGCTACGGTGGTGCCGGGATCATACGCAGCAGAAAGCCAGGGAGGCGCGATGGTGAGCTTACCCAACACGTGGGCTGAAACGGACGCCCGCCAGACCGAGTAATCGGTGTCCGGCGCATCGGAGACTGCAATGTCGGCCAGGGGATCCGCGATCATTACCGCATCACGGATCGCATCGAGTCGGGCGTCGGCCGGAAAATGCGTGACGACCGAAGTGCCGTCCTCCTGAACTCCCTGGGATCCCGCCTTGAAGAGCGCGGCGATCACTCCGTCACGATTCGCGTCAGGAGTGATTCGCAGCGCGATCCACATCACGCGCCGAGCGATTCCTTCAGCTTCGACCAGAGACCCTTGGACCTCTGTTCGGGGATTTTCTGGATCTCCCCGAGCCGGCTGATCAGACTCGCTTCCTCCACAGAGAACGCGTCCGGAGTCCACATCTGAAGTCGCACGTGCAGGTCGCCCGTCGAGCTCGAGTTGATCCTCGGCAGACCGCGGCCTCTGAGATTGAATACCTGTCCGCTCTGCGTTCCGGACGGAACCTGCAGCGTCACGTTTCCGACGACCATGGGCACGTCGACGTGAGCGCCGAGAGCGAGCTGTGGGTAAGTCACCGCAACCTCGCAGTAGAGATCTTCGCCATCGCGCTCGAAGCGCGGGTCCTCCTCCACCTCGAACACGACGAGTATGTCGCCTCTCGGTCCTCCGCGCGGCCCAACGTTGCCGACACCGCGCATCGTCATGTACTGACCGGTTGCGACACCAGCCGGAATTCTGACGACCACCTGCTTCTCGCCGCGGATGCGGCCTTCACCCCTGCACTTCTTGCACGGCGACGCGATGACGGTTCCCTCGCCGGCGCACGCGGGACACGGGGCGACGCTCACCACCTGACCGAAAAACGATCTCTGCGCGCGGCGCACTTCACCGCTTCCGGCGCAGGTGCTGCACGTAATCGGTGAGGAGCCGGGCTCCGCTCCCCTGCCATCGCAGCGATCGCAGGGCTCGAGCAGCTTCACCGTCACCGTCTTTTCGATGCCGGTCGAAACCTCTGCCAGCGTCATCGCCATGTCGATCTTGATGTCCGCGCCGGTGCGAGGCCCACCGCCTCTCCCTCCGCCACCGCCGAACAGATCGCTGAATCCGCCCAGACCGCCCAAGTCGCGCATGAAGATGTTGAGCGCTTCGGAAAGATCGACGTGATGGAATCCGCCAGCCCCGCCGCGCAGACCTGCCTCGCCGTAGCGATCGTAGACCGCGCGCTTGTTGGGATCGCGCAGCACGTCGTACGCCTCGGTGATCGCCTTGAACTTCTCCTCGGACTCCTTCGACCCGTTGTTGCGGTCGGGGTGACACGCCATCGCGAGTTTGCGGTACGCTTTCTTTATTTCTTCATCGCCGGCGCCACGCGGGACGCCGAGCGTTTGGTAAAAATCAGCCATGGTTCCTTGAATTCTCCCTCAATAGATCCGTCACCAGCTCCGACGTATGTGTCACGAGCGAGATGACCTTGTCGTACGGCATGCGAGTTGGCCCGATCACTCCGATCACACCGGTGAGCGGCCCCGCGTGATACGATGCAGTGACCACGGTGAAGCTTGCCAGCTTCGGGTCGTTGTGCTCGTTGCCGATCGTGATTGACACTCCCCCCGTTTCGCTACGACGACGAAGCAGCTCGCCAAGTTTCTCACGCGTCTCGGTAAGCGCCACCAGCTTCCTCATGTTGTCGATGCTGGCGAACTCCGGCTGCTCGGCGAGCACCGACGCCTGGCCAAGCACGACCGTGTCGTCGCTGGGCTCGAGGGCGCTGTCGAAAAGCTGGTCGCCTTCTTCGATGAAAATGTTGAGCAGCTCGCTCGCTTCGCGCGTGGGCCCGACGTCGCGCAGGCGATCGCCCAGCGACGCCCGAATCTGGCGCATGTTGAGTCCCGACAGGCGGTCGTTCAGCACCCGCGTCACTTCTGCGATTGCGGCATCGGCAATCTCACCCCGGACGTCCACGAAAATGGTGCGCACCGCACCAGCCGACAGAGTGAGCGCCACGAGCAGACGCTCCGACGAAAGGCGGATCAGCTCCACGCGCTCGAGAATGGCGTTGTCGAGACGCGGTCCAAGCGCGATCCCGAGCTCCTGGGTAATCACGCCCAGACTTTGGGCAGCGCGGCGCAGAATCGCTTCGACTGCTGATCCGCCGGTTACGATCTGAGCAGTGAGGCGCTGCCGCTCGACCGCATCCAATGGGCGGAACGGAATGAGCGAGTCTACGTAGACCCGATAGGCGACGTCGGTTGGGACTCGCCCGGCTGAGGCGTGTGGATGGAAGAGGTATCCCTTCTCTTCCAGATCGCTCATGGTGTTCCGAATTGTGGCCGGTGAAACATTAAGCCCGAATTTATGGGCGATATTGCGCGAGCCGGCAGGCTGGGCCGTCTCGACATAAGTCTGTATGACGGCTTCCAGAACGCGCCGCTCGCGCTCGTTCAAACCGGGGAGTGCCATAGCGTTAAATATAACAGTGACTAGGAGTTGCGATTACATCGGCGTCGCGCGGCCTCGAGCGGCGAGAGGCCAGATCGGCGGCGATGCTGTCCAGCCTGAGCCATCCGGTTGGGGTAAGTCTGAGCCGTTGGCGGATGGGTTCCAGACCTTGCTCGCGGGGGCCCGCATTCGATGTTATGGGGAGGGCCTCAAGCTCTGCCCAGCCCGCCGCGCGCCAACTCTCAACCAGCGGCAGCTCCCCTTCATCGATCGCCAGTCCCCGGCGAGTGCGCAGTCCGAGATATATCTCCTCGGCGTCCCGGTTCTCAGCGGTCAGCAATTCGTCGCCGCCGACAGTCGACGCCGAGTTGGAGAGCCGCCTTACCCATTCGGCGTAGGCCGCGACGTTCCAGCGGCGAGTCGCGCCATCGAATGAATGCGCCGATGGACCGATTCCGACGTAGGCGGCACCGGTCCAGTACGCGGAATTGTGTCGGGAGGCTTTGGTGGGAAGGGAGAAATTCGAGACCTCATAATGGTCGAATCCCGCACGTGACATTGCGTCGTGGGCGAAAAGAAATTCCTCCTCGTATTGGCTCTCGGATCCTTCGACGATCGCGCCCCGATCGGCCCAGTGCGCGATCGGAGTGTGCGCCTCGACAGTGAGCCCATAGAGTGAGACGTGAGCCGGATCCAGCTCGACTGCGCGCTCCACGTCACGCCGCCAGTCACGCTCGAGGTGCCCGGGAAGAGCGAATATGAGATCGAGCGAGATGTTGTCAATTCCACCCCGTCGGATCGCCTTTACAGCTTGCGCGATCTGACCGGAGTCGTGGGTACGATGCATCCAGTCGAGGACCTCGTCATCGAAGCTCTGAGCGCCCAGCGAGATCCGGTTGACGCCGGCGGCGAGCCATTGCGCAACGGCGATGTCGTTCACGTCGTCCGGGTTCGCCTCGATGGTGATCTCCGCCCCAGCGGAAATCAGGGCGCGATCTCTTACCGCCGCCAGGACGCCGGCGACGCCGAGTCCGCCGAGCCGGGATGGAGTGCCCCCACCAAGGTACACGGTGTCGAGCGTCGCGTCATCGATTGGGCCTGTGGCGAGTTCCGAGCGGAGAGCGGTTAGATACTCATCGACCGGGGTCGCGGCGCGGACCGCGATGGAGAAATCGCAGTAGGAGCAGCGGCGGGCGCAGAAGGGGACGTGGACGTAGAGGTGCCGGGGGGGCATCGTCGAAGTATACCCCAACCTACGAGTGCAAGATTACCGGCGCCTGATCTCTCCAGCGGGCGAGCAGTCGACGAGCCCCATTATCTCGAGCGACGTAATCGCCGACAGGCACGCGGGCGCCGCGAGGCCGGACCTGATTGCCAGTGTGTCGGCGTCCAGAAAACCATCGTCGAGCGCGTCCCATATCCGCTGCTCGTTTTCGGGTAGCGTTGGGACGACACGGTCCTTTGCCGCGGAGACCCCGAGGAGCGCCAGCGCGTCATCTACCGACGCTATCATCACCGCGCCATCCCGCAGCAGCTGATTCGATCCCTGACTCTGTGGGGAATCGATGGGCCCCGGAACCGCGGCCACCACTCGACCCAGATCGAGCGCCTGGCTCGCGGTGTTGAGGGCGCCGCTCTTGAAGCCTGCTTCGACAACGATCGTAACGGGTGCCAATGCAGCGATGATCCGGTTCCGCTTCGGAAAGGCGCCCTGGTGGGCGGTGGCTCCCGGGGGATTCTCGGAGAGCACCAGTCCGCGCTCCGCGATCAATCGGTGAAGCTGACGGTGCCCTACCGGATAGGGGACGTCGATTCCGGTGCCGAGGACAGCCACGGTATTCCCTCCCTCTTCGATCGCGGTCCGATGCGCTGCGCCATCGATCCCGCGCGCCATCCCGCTGATGATCGAGACCCCGGCGCGAACCAGCGCGCGGGTCAGACTGCGGGTGGTGCGCTCGCCGTAACCCGTCGACTGACGCGTCCCGACAATCGCGACGCGCGGGGCTGCGAGCGTCGATCTGCGTCCAATCGCGTACAGCTCCGAAGGAGCGGTTGAGAGGTCGAGCAGCTCAGTCGGATACTCCGCCGAGCCGCGTTTCCATCTCTCGATGCGGAGGTCGCCGCCACTGTCCGAGCGGGCACCGAGGCTAAGCGTAGCGAGGGTCGAGGACACTTGAGATCGATGTCTCCAACTCTAAGGCAAGCTTACTGTTACGTCCTGAGGTCTCGCAGGTTGCTTGAGGCGCAGGAGCTCAGTCCACCATTCGGCGGTGAGGCCATCCAACCCCTCGCGCGCGGCGGCGCTGATCGCGAAAAGTCCGAACGCGCCCGGCGCCACGATCGGCGGCGCGTACTCTTCGCCAAGGAGGTCCATCTTGGTGAAGACGACGCAATGAGGTTTGGTCGCCAGGTCCGGCGAGTACTCCTCGAGCTCGTGCCTCAGCTGGTCATACTCGGCCTGCCAATCCATGGCGTCGATCGGGATCAGGAAGGCGAGCAGTCGAGTCCGCTCGATGTGCCGGAGGAACTGAAGACCGAGTCCCTTCCCTTCGTGCGCGCCTTCGATGATGCCGGGGATGTCGGCAACCACGAATGTCCGGTGATCAGAGAGTTGGACGACGCCAAGGTTGGGCTGGAGGGTGGTGAAGGGATATTCGGCAATCTTGGGACGGGCCGCGGAGATCACTGAAAGCAGCGTCGATTTCCCGGCATTGGGCTGACCCACCAGTCCCACGTCGGCGATGAGCTTGAGCTCCATCTCGATGGTGTGGATGACGCCCTCCTCGCCCGGTTGCCACTCGCGGGGTGATTGGTGCGTCGGGGTCGCGAAGAATGCATTCCCCTTCCCCCCGCGTCCGCCCTGGGCGATCACCTGCTCCTGACCATCTTCCAGAATCTCGGCGATGATCTCGCCAGTTACCGAGTCGCGCAGAACCGTGCCTGGAGGAACGGGCATGAGGATGTCTGCGCCCGAACGCCCGCTCTTGTTGGATCCCATTCCGTGCTCGCCGCGCTCCGCTACCCAGTTGTCGCGGTATGTGTAGTCGAGCAGGGTGGCGAGGTTGGAATCGCCGCGTACGATGACACTGCCGCCGCGCCCGCCGTCTCCGCCGTCGGGGCCGCCCATGGGCGTGCGCCATTCGCGGCGGAAGGAAGTGCAGCCCGAGCCGCCGGTGCCGCCCTCAACTCTTATTTGGACGCGGTCGATGAACATGGCTACTGGGCGGAGTAGAGTCTGTTAACAGCCAAGAATGCGATCCGAGAATTCAGAGGCGCAGATGCCAGATCCGAGACGAAAACCGCAAGACCGTCCTTTCTGGCGCTAAGGCACAGACCAGCGCCTCGCGTTTGATCCCCGCGAAATCGGTCCTTGAGCAGTTGTCTGATATCAACCATCTGTGCCTCTGAATTCTCGGATCGCGTTCTTTGTCGTGTCTTTTCTGTACTGCCTAATGCACCTGAACCTTCTGCAACAACTGCTTGTACCGAACCAGGTCTTCGTTCAAAATCAAATCGTTCAAAGCATCGAGCACCGCTGCCACTTCGGCCGCGTGCGCACCGGCGTTGAGCGCCCCGTACAGGTGCGAGTGAAGCTGCCTCTGCTGCCCAGACACCGCGCAGGCCGCCACGACGCACAGCTCGCGCGTCTTTAGATCGACGCCCGGCCGAGCGAGCACCTTCCCGTAGCCGTCCACGATCATCCAGTCTTCGAGCACAGGGTGAAGCTCCAGCACGTTTTTCCGCAGCTTCTCGTACGAGTCGCCGTAAACGATCTCGCACGTTTCCTCGCCGCGCTCCCGCCACTTCTCCAGATCACTCCCCGATTCCGCGGGCTCTCGCGGCGGCGCCGGTCGTTTTGAGACCGCTCTCCATACCCGCATGGCGTTCAGCGTTCTCGGAAAACCGGCAAACAGGTACGACTGAAGGATTATTTCCTCGACGGCCACAGGATCGATCTCATCCAGTGCGTCCGACATCAGCGACCTTACCTGGCTCTCTGTGGATCCAGCGATTGCCCCAGCTATGCGCACCAGATGTCGCAGCCCCTCTTCGAGTGACGCAACGCTAGCACCGGCTTGCGCCGCGGTCGTCATCGGGAAATGACCCGCGTAATCAGATCGCCAGGCCGGCGAAGGAAAACCATCGATCCCGTCGTCGGCAGAAAAGTCCTACGACAGGTCCGACTTGAGGACTACTTCACCCACAGATTCTCCCCGGGTGTTCTTGACGGGCCGGCGCATCCACTCGGCGAGCCGCGGCGAGAGATGCGATGGCAGCGCGTCCATCTCCTGGAGGACGCGAAGGAGCGCGGGCACCTGAGCCCGCTGCGCCCCGTCCTCGACCTTTATCGCGATCCCGATTCCCCGCTCCGGGAGCAGCGCGCAATGGACGCCTTCAGCTCCGACCTTGGATACCACGCTGCCGGCCGTTTCATCGATCAGGGCGGAATCGATCCGATCAGTTCCACCGACGAGAAATGGATGCTTGCTCATCGCTCCTACCACGCGACCAGGGAATTCTTCGCCACGTGCGGCGGCGACCGCAAAGCGCGAGTACGCGCGCGCCATTCGCTCGAGCGTCATGCCGAAGACGACGACTCCGCAGCCGTCAACCGCCTGCGTGATCTTGCCGCAAGGGACATCCGTCCAGAGCGCAATCTCATGCAAAATATGCCGCTGTACTTGGTGGTCTCGGCTCTCGTAGCCCTGCGTTGCCCAGCCCTTGTGCCGCGCCTGAGCGAGCATCGCGGTGTGCTTCCCCGAGCAGTTGTTGTGCAGCCGCGTCGGCCTTTCGCCCGACTCTCTCAGGATTTTGGCGCCGCGCTGTGACGAGGGCTCGTGCGGTCCGCACGCGAGATCGCCTTCCTCGAGCTCGATGTCGCGCAGCATTCCCTCGACGAGGGCTACGTGCTCCGGCTCTCCTCCGTGAGAGGCGCAGGAGATGGCGAGCTGTTCGTCACCCCAGCCAAGCGCGTCGAAACCACCAGAGGAGAGAAAGGGGAGTACCTGAAACGGCTTGGCGCAGGAACGCCAGAACGAGAACGCCTTCGGGTCGCGCGCGGCACCGAGAAGCTCGTCGCCTTCTCCAACCACCGCAGCGTGTACTCGATGCTCCGATTCGGTTCCATCACCGCGGGTTACTGCTACATCGAGCTCATACGCTTTGATCACACTTCAAGATACTCTAATTGATTTCTAGAATAGCTTAACCTGGATCATTTGCTTTGTGTACCGCTGCGGATCACGTCGCACATCGACGAGAACGTTATTCAGCTCGGTAACCGTTTTCAGCAGCTGGTCGTAAAGCTGCTGGTCGGTGAACAGCTTCTGCATTGTACCGGTGCCGCTGGCCATCGCACCCACGAGCGAGTCCGCGCGTGAGACGACGCTCACCAGATGCACGTACAGGGTGTCGTCCCGCATAAGCTTGCCGATCGAGCCGTTTCCACCGGTGAGCTGCCTGATGACCGTGTCTGCTGAAGCCACGGTGCGATTCAAACTGTAATAGAGCTGCGGGTCTTCGAGCAGGCGACCGATCGTGCCCTTCGGATTCTCCAGCTTCGCCATCAGCAAAGTCGTGCGGGCGAGCGTCGCATTCAGCTGGTCGTAAAGCTGGCGGTTGGTGACGAGCTGGCCGAGCGTTCCTTCTCCGCGGGAAATGCCGCCGGTCATCTTCTTGATATCTCGCGTGAGAAGCACCACCTCGTTGATCGCGCCCGAGGCCTGCTGCACCACGGCCTCGTAGTCGATGGAAGGCGCGATCTTTAGCGTGTCTCCATCGTGCATTGTGCGGTAGCGCGGCGTTCCGACCGAGATGTCGAACACCTTGTCGCCCAGAAGTCCCATCGTCTTGATCTTGGCGCGCGAGTCGGCGCGCACCTGGTCGCTGAGCTTGCGATCCACCTCGAGCAGGAGCTTCAGGTTCTTGGTGGTATCCAGATCGGGGGGCAGGAACTGGATGTCCTTGATGCTTCCGGCCAATTGCCCAGCGACCGTGACCGGTCCTCCAACGCGCAGGCCACTCGCGTTGGCGACGAAGCTCACGAGTTGATAGCGCTTGCCGAAGAGGTTCCCGGCCTGGCCAAGGCGAATAGCGGCGAACCCGAGGATGATGATCGCGATCAACACGAGCACGCCCACCTTCAGCTGGTCCCAGGTTATGAACGAGGATCGCTTCATCGGCTAGAAATTATCACGAGTCGGAGTCAGAATCCCCCCAGGAATTCACGGATGTACGGATCGTCGCTGCCGGTCATCTCTTCCGGGGTCCCAAAGAACCCAATGCGCTTGTTGGCGAGCAAGGCAATCTTGCTGGCCATACGAAACGCGGATCGGATATCGTGAGATACGACGACGCTGGTGACGCCGAGCTCACGCTGAAGCTTGATGATAAGGTACGTGATCGTGGCCGTGGTCAGGGGGTCGAGTCCGGATGTGGGCTCGTCGTACAGCATGATCTCAGGATTGTTGGCGAGGCCGCGCGCAACACCGACCCTCTTTTTCATTCCCCCGGAAAGCTCCGAAGGCATCTGGTCCATCACCTTGTCGGGCTCGAGATCGACGAACGTGAGCTTCTCCCGAACGCGCGCTTCGATCTCGTCTTCGCCCAAGGTCGTGTGCTCGCGCAAAGGGTAAGCGACATTCTCGTAGACCGTCATCGAGTCGAACAGCGCCGCACCCTGGAATACCATCCCCATCTTCTGCCGGACCTTGAGCGCGTCGTCGAACGTGAGATGGGTGATGTCCTCACTGTCGATGCAGACGCGCCCGTTGTCGGGAATGAGCAGCCGGAGAAGGAGCTTGAGGATGGTGGACTTCCCTGTTCCGGATTCTCCGACCACCACAACCGTCTCTCCCTCATTTGCTGCGAAGGAGATGTTCTGGAGTATCGGCTCCTCGAAGGAAAGCGACACGTTTTCCAGCGCGATGACGCTTTTCGCTCCTGGCGCGGCCTGGGCGGGCTGCTTGTCCTCGTTCTCGCCAGCCACTTCCTCCAGCTCGGTCCGGATGGCGGCTCGCACCCTGCCCGAATCGCGCGCACGGCGCGGCATGGACGTCTCGTCCTTCGGGTTTGGAACGCGGCGTTCACCTTTGCCGCGGCGGTCGTCTTCGTCGCTCATTACGGGAACAGTGCCAGAAGGATCTGCGTGAGAAAATAGTCGACGACCAGAATGAGAATGCTGGCCGTCACGACCGTGCGCGTGGTAGCTATGCCCACCCCCTCCGTTCCGCCCGACGTCTTGAGCCCGTAGTGGCAGGCGACAAGCGAGATGATTCCACCGAACACGAACGGCTTGGCCAACCCCTGAATGAAATCGTTCGGGATGTAGTGGAGCGTGAAGCCGCCGGAGAGCATCTGGTCGAACACAGTTCTCCAGTACAGCGCCGCCGGTTTGCCGAGGTAGAACTTGGCAATGACGTTGCCGCCCAGGATACCCACGAAATCGTTGATGACGGTCAACACGGGAAGCATGATCAATGAGGCGAGAACTCTTGGTGTGACGAGCTTCTTGATCGGGTCCGTACCGAGCGTATTGAGTGCGTCGATCTGCTCGGTGACGCGCATCGATCCGAGCTGAGCGGCGATGCCCGATCCTACCCTGCCCGCCACCATCAGACCTGCCAGCACTGGCCCAAGCTCGCGGATCATGGAGCCCGCGATCAGCCGTCCGATGTAGTCCGTGGCGCCGAAGGTCGCGAGCTGCACGGCGGACTGGAGCGCGAGCACCATTCCGGTGAAAAAGCCGGTGAGGAGCACGATTCCCAGCGATCCGACGCCGATCGCGTCCATCTGCTGAAAAAGGTCGGTCGTGTAGAACGGCTTGACGAAGATGAAGCCCAGCGCCTTGCCTGCGAGGACGAAGAACTCCTGCAGCGAATAGACGCCACGTTTAGCCGAGTCGTTGAGACTATCTAGAATCAAATGTTGGAAGTGATGGGAACCGAGAGCGTATCGCTTACACCCTCATGGTGGCAAGGGGCGGGCCGTTTGAATGGCATCTTCCGGGCGTTAGGTTCTTTGCAGGCATTGCGAGCTGCGGACTAGTTGCGGATTGCGGACTAATTGCGGATTGCGGACTAACTGCGGACTGAGCACTAGCTGCTTGAGGACTCGAACGACCCGTCGTCGTTTGGCCCGCAGTCCGCAGTAGGTCCGCAGTCCGCAATTCGTCCGCAGCTCGCAATGCACTTGGTCCGCAATCCGCAGTCACTGCTCTACTCTCCCAACCAATTCAGCCAGTGATCGAAACAATCTCCCGCGACCGCCTCATCGAGCTCCTGGAATCCGGCGCGCACCAGCGCGTGGCGATAATTGGCGACGCCATGCTCGACGTTTATCTGCGCGGCGATGTCGACCGGATCTCGCCCGAGGCACCCGTGCCCGTGGTGAGGATTCGTGACAAGGAGCTGGCGCTCGGCGGCGCGGCCAACGTTGCGCACAACGTCGCGGCGATCGGTGCCATGTGCGATCTCGTTTGCGCGGTCGGCGAGGACGCTGAGGGGCAGGTGGTCAAGGCGATGCTGCGCGAGATCGACGCGGAGACACGGTCGGTGGTGACGGTTCAGCGGCGGACGACCACGAAGACCCGCGTGATTGCCCGGTCGCAGCAGATCGTTCGCTTTGACGAGGAGGAAGACGCCGACATCCGAGGCGACGAGGTGCAGCGGCTGATGGCGGCGGCATTGATAGCGGTGGATAACGCGGATGCCCTTGTCTTCGAGGACTACAACAAGGGAGTGCTGACGCCAATGGTGATCACGCCCGCCATGGAGCAGGCCAGGGCGCGCAACATCCCGGTGGTGGTCGACCCCAAGTACAAGAATTTCTTTGCCTACCGCGGCGCGAAGATCTTCAAGCCCAATCGCCGAGAGCTCGAGTCGGCGCTGGGCGCGGCGGTGGACATCGAGCATCCGGAAGCACTTCCCGAAGCACTGAAAAAACTTGGCGTCGAGCACATCCTGCTTACGCTCGGCGAGGAAGGAATGGCCCTCATCGCGGCGGATGGTGAAGTCGGACGAGTTCCCACGACGGCGCGCGAGGTCTACGACGTGGTCGGGGCGGGCGACACGGTCACCGCTTACCTTGCGACGATGATGGCGGCCGGTGCGACTCCTGCGGAAGCGGCGGTTATCGCCAACTTCGCCGCTGGCGTGGAAGTCGCGAAGCTGGGCGCCGCAACGGTAACCATCAACGAAGTGATCGAGGCCTACGATCTGTTCGGAAGCGCCGGCGCCGCCGACGTCCCCGTCGCGTAGGCCGATCTCAATTTCTGATCGGAGAGCAGTCTTGACGTATATAAGTTGGACTCGCCCTGGAGGGCGCGGTCTGCACATGGGTCGGATGTTCGCCGCGCTGTTTCTCGGCGCAGCGATTAGCGCGCGTGCGGCCGGCGCGCAACAGGATGCTGACTCGAGTCCGTTGACGCAGGGGCCATTTGCGACGATCGGGATCGAGGGCGAACAATCCGGAGATTCGCTGGTCGTGATGCCTTCGACGGGATGTCCTTTGAGCCCTGGGCAGCTGAAGGCCGTCCGGACCGGCGTGGGGGCGGCGTTCGTCGGCGGCAACGCGTACCTCTATCACTACTTCAAAAAGGCGTGGTGGTCGGGTGAGCGCGCTCCGCACTTTTTCTTTCAGTCGGACTGGGATCAGGACTTCCGCGATCAGGACAAATTCGGCCACTTACTTGGCGGATATCATCTGGCGCGATTTGGTTACGCGGGTCTTCGCTCCGCGTGCGTGAGCAAAACGAAGGCAATCATCTGGAGCGCGGCCTATGCGTTCGCTTTCCAGCTCCAGATCGAGATATTCGACGGACAGTTTAAAAAGTATGGGTTCTCGTACGCCGACATGATCGCGAACACGACCGGGCAAACGTTCGCAGTGATGCAGGAGCTGCATCCGGCGCTGCGCGCGATCAAGCCGACGTTCTCGTATCACGAGACGCGAGCGTTGAGGAACAGGACGAACACCTCCGAACTCAGACCATCGCTCGACTACTCAGGCCAGACTTACTGGTTCTCGGCCGATGTGCACCAGCTTCTGCCCGACGACATGAAGCAGTACTGGCCTTCGTTCATTCGGCTCTCGGCTGGGCATGCGATTACGGATTGGATCAATCCTGATCCTCCGGGGAACCAGATCAGGGCGAAGCGGAAGCTGATGCTCTCACTCGATTTCGATCCGGAGAAGCTGCCGGGGAACGCGCCGCTGTGGAAATCCATTAAGCACACGCTCAGCTACTACCACTTTCCGGCGCCTGCGCTTGAGCTCACGCCCAAGCTGCATCTGTCGCCGTGGTACCGTTAGGCAATGGCGTCGTCGTGGATTGGGTCAGACGCAATCTGGCTTGGCTGGAGGACTGAAGCAGGCAGCTGTAAGCAAAAGACGCGTGGCAGCGGCAAGCGCTTCTCATCGCATTCCGCGGCCCGAATTTTCCGATTCTCGGCGTTACTGATGGTGGTGGTGTTTCCTGGTTGCGCGCTCGCCCAGGCCTCGGCCTACGTGCCGCTCGATGACGTGGCGTATACGTACGTCGATGCGTTGATGGCGCGGCGGGCATTTCGCGAGCTCTCGGCCCTCGAAAGGCCGTACACCGAAGGCGCGCTGCGGACGGCGATCGATTCCGCCCGCACGAAGGAGCCGAGCGCTGTGATCAACTCCTATCTCGACGCACTGTACGCTGCGGTGGAGAAGTACGCGGTGAGGCCGGGAAACTCGGACACGTTGGCGGCGCAGACATTCCGCGCGCGCGCGACCGGTGATGTTTACGTGACGGCGCAGACTTCTGGACGCCGGGAGCTGATGCTGGCGGATACCATCACGGATGCGCGGCCTGGCGGCGCGGTTCGGCTCTTGATGGCGGGCGGCCCCGTCGTCGGCTTTACTCGCGTGTTGATCGATTCGCGCCTCAACGTGGATCCCGAGTTCACTGGAAAGAAGGATCGCAAGCTCGCTGGCCGCACCGAAGACGGCTACGTCGGGGGACAGTGGAAGTACGCCCAGCTTTCGTTTGGCCGCGTCGGGCGCAACTGGGGACCCCCGACGCAATTCGGCCTCATGCTCGGAAATTATGCATACACGTACGATCATCTCTACGGGCTGATCGGCACTGACAAGATTCACTGGTCGACGGTGATCGCGAAACTCGACAACATCGTTCCGCCAACCGGCCCCGAGGTGGAGAGATACTTCTCGATTCACCGCATTGCGCTGCATCTGGAAGACTGGGAGCTCGCTGGGAGCGAGAGTTATGTGTACGGAGGCGTGGGACGAGGGTTCGAGCCATCGCTGGCCAATCCGTTCAACGTCTACGGCCTGTCGTGGAGAGACGAGCAGCAGGAAGGCAATCTGGGACTGGGTGGTGAGGTTGCGCTCAGAACCGATCGCTTCGGAAACTTTGCGGGACAGCTTTTCATCGATGATCTGCAGATCGACCACAAATGCAGTCCCGCGTGCAAACAGCCGTCATCCTATGGTCTGACGCTCACCGCGGAAGGATTGCCGTTGCGCGGCGACCAGCGGTGGTTTGCGTCGTACACGAGAGTGTCGAACCTCGCGTACAACAACAAGAATCCGAACGAGCACTATGAAGTGTTCGGGGTTGGGTTGGGCCGAGGATTCAACGACTATGACGAGGCGAGGATTGGAGCTGATCTCGCACTCGTCCCGCGCACGCCGCTCAAGCTGTACGTAGCGCACCGGCGCCAGGGCGAAGGAAGCTACAATCTTTCGTTTCCCTTACCTGCAGACTACGCGACGACGCCCGGCATTTTCAGCGGCGTCGTCATGGGGGTGACCAGGGTTGGAATCAGTGGTGCATCGAGGTGGCGCGATCTCGAGGTTTCGGGAGACGTCGGACTGAATCACTCCACGAACCACGAGCACGTGAGCGGGTCTACTCGTACGGGGTTCGAGGGACGCGTGCGGGTGGCGATTGAGCCCAGGTGGAGCGTCAACTTCTGACCGGGGGCTGTCTGCGCACTGCGCACGGCCATGAGCTGCCGGCTGTCAGTTGCCCGTTGCCCGTTGCCCGAGGGCGAGTGAGTTCTATAGTTTCGTACGAGCGTCAGGGCCCTTAGCTCAGTCGGTTAGAGCAGCGGACTCATAATCCGACGGTCGCAGGTTCGAGTCCTGCAGGGCCCATTCATCTCTACCGCTAAAGCGGTTTGCCGTATAAAGTTATAAGTCGTTTTGTCGGCTCCCGGCATTCCGGTACGGGAGCTTTTTCATCCGGTCGCGTAGCTCAGCTGGTTAGAGCGCTGCTTTCACACAGCAGAGGTCCAGGGTTCGAGTCCCTGCGTGACCATTTTCCAACCTCACACTTCACCTCTTCGGAATGAACTTCTTGAAGCTCAGCGCATTGCTCTTTGCTGGACTGTTGGCCGTCGCGCCCAATGCGCTCGCGCAAAATCCCACCACGGCGCAAGCCCAGCAAATGCTCCAGAATCCCGCGCTCCTGGCGCAGCTGCGTCAGCGGATACTCACCAGCGGACTCACTCCCGACCAGGTCCGTGCGCGGCTGAGAGCAGAGGGCTATCCGGAAAATCTCCTCGATGCATAT
>JBDTIV010000096.1:0-15085 GCA_039936175.1 Gemmatimonadaceae bacterium
CGCGCGCGCTGAAGAAAACGGCGTTCAATCCAAACGCGGCGACCAGTCTGGTGGCTAGCACCGTCGCCACCGATTCGGCGCTGGCAGCCAGGGCCGGCGATTCGCTGATCCTGCGCCCGCGGACGGGTGAACCGACTTCGACGTATCGGACTCCGACCGGGACCCGGGAGTCGTCAGTGCTGCCGGCAACCGAGGTGGCGGAGGCGGATCAGCCGACATCGATATCCGCGCTCATGTCCGATCCGCTGTTCGGGCTGCCTGATACCACTCGATTCAAGGAAGGGCCTTATCACGTTTCCTTCCATCCCGATTACATAGCGGATCCGTCGATTGGCTATACGCCCAACTACGGCACTCTCGCCGGCGGAACGGCGTTCGTATTCAGCGATCTGCTGGGCAATCATCAGATCGCCGTCTCGGGGAACGTCTACGGCCGACTGAGCGACGCCAGCGTCTTCGTGGGCTATGCAAACCTGAGCCACCGGCTGCAGTACACCACCGGAATTTCGCAGGACCCGGTGTACGTGCCGCTCGGCACTTCGTTTGCGCAGCGTCCTGACGGGCTCAACCAGTACTCCAGCAGCTACCTGCGGTACGTGATCCGCGATCTTTTCCTCACCGGGCAGTACCCTCTCAACCGCTTCACCCGGTTCGAAACGGGAATGCAGTTGAACAGTATCGCCCAGGGAGTGATCAGAGTCGTCCAGGTCTGCGATCAGAGCGGCTTCTGCACCGATCCGCAGTTCAAGAACGACACGAGCCTTGCTACTATCAATTACGTCACGCCGACGGCGGCGTTCGTTTCGGACAACACGCTGTTCGGTAATACGGGACCGGTGATCGGACGCAGGATGCGCTTTCAGGCGTCGCAGAATCTCGGGAAACTCCACTTCAGCGATTTCCTCGTCGACTATCGGCGCTACGATCCGATCATCTTCAACACCCTTACCCTGGCGACGAGGTTCCTGTCGTCCACTGCCGTCGGGCGCGATGAGAACTTCTTCCTCAAGTACATCGGGCGGCCGGATTACGTACGCGGCTACGACCGGGCGAACTTCAACTACTTCGATTGCACATCAGTCATCGGCGGACAATCGACGTGCAACAATGCTCAGCTCGCTGGTAGTCGTGTAGCCGTGTTCAACGAGGAGCTGCGCTTCCCCATCATCCGTCGCTTCGACGTCGGCAGCAGCTTCGGGTTGCCGCCGGTAGACGGCCTCCTGTTCTACGATGCCGGACTCGCGTGGAGCAAAGGCATCCAGCCGCATCTTGGCAACGCTCCCGCAGGGTTCGACCCCAACGCGGATCGTTATCCGTTGACCAGCTGGGGTGCCGGCCTGCGCGTGAATCTTTTCAATCTCGCGATCCTGCGCTGGGATTATGCTCGCCCAATGGTCGGTGGCCGCAAGCCGAATTGGACGTTCTCATTGGGAGCGAGCTACTAACCGTTGCGTCAGCTCCTCATTCTGGCGCTGCTCTGTGCAGCCTGCACAAAAGACAGGGCAGCGCCAGCTGACACAAGCGCCAGCCAACTAGAGGAGCCTCGCGGCACCGACGCCCTTCTCCTCCGCATTCCGCGGAGAGGAGGACTGGCGCGCGTCTACATGTACTCGAAGCTCGACTCGGCCGTGTGGACGGATTCCGCCGCGCCGTCACTCGAGCGCGTCCTCGCATTCGATCCCGACGCCGGGACTATAGCGTTCGTCGACTCGAAAGGTCTCCCCGGCCGAATCGATCTGCGCATGACCGAAGTGCGGACTGCCTCTCGCGCGAAGCTCACTTCCCTTTCGTCCGCCAATGGCACCGACATCTACGGCATCAATACCAAGGGCGAAGTCGTCAGGCTGAATCCAAACGGCGCCGACTGGCATTTCAATCCAGCGGTTCCGGCGAGAACTGTCTTCGCGCAGCCGAACGGAGAGCTCATCGTCGCGGCGAACAAGGGCGCTCAAACGCTCCTCTGGAGAGTGCGACCGCCGGACGCCGTCGTGCAGGACAGTGCAGTCCTCCCATTGTCCGGGCGTGGCGTTAGAACGCAGGTCGGGGACAGGCTCTATTTCACGGTTGACAGCGGACTGGTCGGGATCAGGGCGAAGGATCTCTCGCCAGTCGGCGCCGTAAAGCTGGCCAACCGCGTCGTGGCACTCTCACCGACGCCGAGTGGCGACCGACTGTACGTTGCGACAGCGGGCGACAGCGGGCTCACCGTGGTCGATCGATACACCGAGAGCGGGAAGTCCAACATTGCCCTTCCCAAGCCCCCCACGGATTTGCGGATTGATCCCCTCGGCCGCTATCTGCTCGCACGCATCCCGGGAGAGGATTCGGCGTGGGTGATTGCGATCGGAACCAACCGGCTGGTGGGCGCGGTTCCGACGCGATGGGACACCGATCTACCGGCAATCACACCAGACGGAACGATCGCGCTGCTTGGCCCGACGGACGTGACTCTCGTCGATCCGCTCAAGCTCGAAGTGAAATCGACTGTCAAGGGCGGTGCGAAAGACTTCTGGTACTTCTTTGCGTGGGACGGATTCCGTCCGAGGCCGCAGGGTCTCGATCAGCCGGTCACGTTTCCTGGTGACAGCCTGCACAACGATTCCACTGCGGCCAGCTCCACTGCTTCCACCACACCTCCTGGTGGAGGACCGGACACCGCGCACGCCCTTCAGACGATCGTCCCCCCGCCGGCCGCGCAGACGCAGCCAACTGGATTCACTGTTTCGTTCGCGGCCCTTCTGAGCGCGGACATGGCGCAGGAGCTCGCGAACTCGATCAAGGTCAACGGGGCTTCCGCGCACGTCGTCTCGACCACGACGGCGGGCTCACCGATTTTCCGGGTAGTGATGGGCCCCTTTGCCACTCGCGATGAGGCGGCGAAGGTCGGCCGGGCATCGAGGCGCGACTTCTGGATCTACGAGGGCTCGCCTTGAGCGAGAAGTCGTCCGGTGGTCGGCCCGCAGCCTGGGAAGACGCCGGACGGCAGGTCGCGCCAGTCCTCGGTAGCTACTCCGCAATCGTCGTCGTCTCAAGTGACCCCGTGGCAGCGGCTCACGTCGCGCTGGGCATCGCACGCGCCGAAGCCGGCCACCGGCGGTCGGTCGTCGGAGATCTGGTGGGAGACGTTGCTCCCATCCGTTCGCTCGTGAGGGAAGAAGATCCCCACGGCATCACAGACAGCTTTCTCTACGGCGTGTCTCTCAACAAGATCGGTTACGACGTCGACGCCACCAGGAACCTTTACGTGATGCCGACCGGAACGGATCCGATCATCGATGAAGCGATCATGGCGAGCTCCAGATGGAGGAAACTCGCCGGCGGGTTTGCCGAGGCTGGAGCGTTTCTGATTCTGGTCGCGCAAAGTTCCGCGCCCGGGCTCGCCGAGCTTGTCGACCAGATCGACGGCGTCGTCCTCGTCAAGGATGCCGAGCTTCCGTCAGCGCCATCGGCACTTATTCTCGCGCGCGTTCCGGCTCCCACGCGAACCCTGAAGCTTTCGCTCCTTCGCATCAGTGCCCGCGCGGCGCATTGGCCCCTGCGCAAATGGCTTTATCCTGCCATCGGCGCGATCGCCGCGCTGGTGATTGTGGGGATCGTGCTGACTCTCTTCCTCAGAAACCGGGCGCAATCGTCGATCGTCCAGGAAACCCGAATCGCGAAAGCCGTGGCGCCCCCAGTGCCGCCGCCTCCGCTGGCCGCCCCGGAAACGCTCTACATCGCTCCGCCGGCAAACGTCAATGATTCAGCGGCTGCGTCGGCATTCACGGTGGAGTTGCTGGTCGCAAACACCGCCGAAGGTGCTAACTTGTTTGTGCGGAAAAATGGCGCGGCACTTCCAGCGGCGACGGTATCGCCATTTCCAATTGGTCCGGAGCGAGCCACATGGTACAGAGTGACGGCTGGTGCTTATCCAGCCAAGAGCCAGGCTGATTCGCTGCTCCTCGTGCTGCGGAGATCGGGAGTTCTCGCGAATGACTCCGCCGGAAGCATCATGCACGCGCCGCTGGCGTTGCTGGTTGACAGTGTGCCGTCGCAGGGCGGAATTACCGACGCCGTGCGCGCGGCGGAGCAGAAGTACGCGTCCCGGGGTTTGGCTGTCTACACTTTGATGCAGGATGACGGGAGCGCGCGGATCTATGCTGGCGCTTTCGTGACCGCCGATCAATCGGCGGAACTGATCAGGGCACTGCGCGGGACGGGATTGCGCCCCGTCCTCGTCTACCGAACAGGGAGTACGCCTTAGTGCGTTTAACGAAGCTCGAGATTCACGGATTCAAATCGTTCGCCGATCGGACCGAGATGGTGTTCGAGCCCGGGGTCACGGCCATCGTAGGTCCCAACGGCTGCGGTAAATCCAACGTTTCCGACGCTGTCAGATGGGTGTTGGGCGAGCAGCGCGCGCGTGCCCTGCGCGGCGCGAAAATGGAGGAAGTGATCTTTCAGGGTTCCTCCGCCCGACGCGCGGTGAATATCGCGGAGGTTTCGCTCCACTTTGAGAACGACGACGGCGCCCTCGATATCCCGTTCCGTGAAGTCGTTCTGACCCGAAGGCTCAGTCGGTCGGGAGAGAGCGACTACTTTCTGAACAACGCTCCCTGCCGCCTGCGCGACATCCACGACATGGTGCGCGGCACGGGGCTCGGCGCCGACTCCGGCGTCGTAATCGAATCGAAGATGGTGGACGCTCTGCTCAGCGACCGCCCCGACGACCGCCGCGAGCTGTTCGAGGAAGCTGCCGGAGTCGGGCTCTACCGCGATCGCAAGCGCAGCGCCGAGCGCCGCCTCCAAGAGACTGCCACGGACCTCGAGCGGATCGACGATTTGATCAACGAAGTCCAGAGCCAGGTTCGTTCCCTCGCACGCCAACGCAAGCGCGCCGAAAGGCATACGGAGCTCACGGCGCGTCGCTTCACTCTCGAAGTTGCGCACGCGTCGCGCGAGATGGACGCGTGGCGCGGCGAGCTTGTGCGCCTCGAGGAGCGTGTCGCGGTACTTCGGATGGAAGTTCCGGCGGAGGAGGAGCGTCTCCGCAATGCCGAGTCGGCGCGGGAGACGGCACTCACAGAGCGAACCACGGCGGAGGCAAGACGAACCGAGCTCGCGCGCCTCGTCTCCGATCAGCGCGAGAGCACACAGCAGCTTCGTGGCGAGATCGCCGTGGCCGAGGAAAGACTCCGGAACGCGACTTCGCGCCGTGAGCGCGCCGAGGAGGAGCGACGCGAAGGAGACGCCGCCGCCGGCCGGGTCAGCACCGAGCTCGATCGAGCTGGCAGTGAGCTGGCGCAGCTCGAGGGTGCGCAACGCGTCGCCGACGAAGCGCTCAGCGTATATGCCCGCCACGAGGAGGAAGTGCGCGCGGCACTCAGCGTGGCACGCTCCAATGTCGAACACAGCGAGCGCGCCCTGCGCGACTTGCGCGAGGAGCTGCACCGGGCCGAGCTGGACCGCCAAAGCAGTGAGCGTGAGCGTTCAGAGATTGCCGCGCGCAGATCGTCGCTCGACACCGAGCAGCTCCAGCTTTTTGATGCCGCCGAGGCTTCGAGGCGAGACCTCGCCGCGGCGGAAGACGCAGCCGCCATCGCCGCGACGCTGGTCGCCGAGACAACCGCGGCCGCGGACGATGCGCGCGACCTGCTCCTGCTGGCGCGAGATCGCGAGAGCGCAGCGCGTTCGGAGCGGCTGCGGGCGGAGGAGCTCCACACCTCGTCGGTCTCCAAGCTGAGCGCGCTCGAAGGCTTTGAGCGTGAGCGCGTAGGCCTCGCTCCAGCGGCCGCCAAGCTCCTCAAGGAACGAGGCATCTTCGGTGAGGGCGCCATCATCGGTCCGCTCAGTGATTTCATCAACGCCGATGGCAATTCCGCGGCGCTGGTCGAGCGATTCCTTGGTGCCACCGTCAACGCAGTTCTCGTTCGCGACAGAGGCGTGGCCGAGGCGGTGCGGGCGTGGCACGCGTCGACGGAGCCGGGACCGCTGCTGCTGCTTCCGGTGGATTCGGCGTTGGAGGAAGCATCGGACATTCCGAGCGGGCTCGCTGATCTGGTGCAGGCGTCGTCGCCGGCCGGTGGCTGGGTGCGCTCACTGCTCGGTCGCGTGACTTCGATGGAGAGCGGGACGGCGTTCGTGGATGCGCGGGGCGCAATCTGGCTCCCGGCCGCCGAAGCGGGGCCAGGTCCCCTTCGCCGCCGGGCCGAGATCACCGAGCTCAAGCAGGCGGTTGGGAACAGCGCATCCGCGCGCCACGCAGCGGCTGCGACGGCCGAATCCGAGCGTGCTGCCCTCGCTTCAGCGGAGCGCGCAGCTGTTGTCGCGCAGGAAGCCGCGATCCAGGCGGCACGCGCGAACACCGAAGCCGCCGATCAGTCCGCTGCCCTTGGCAGGCAGCACCAGCGCGCCGCTCGCGAGGCTGCGGAAGCGCGCGCGCTGATCGAGAGGCTTGCTGAACGCGAGGCCGGCGCGATCGACAGACTCGAGATACTCGCGACAACCACGCGCGAAATAGAAAGGAGAATCACCGACCACGAAGGCGTGGTTTCGTCCTCGCGCGAGATGTTGGCGACGGCGGAGCAGCGGCAGGAGGAAGCGCGCGAGCAGCGGACCGCGAGCCAGATTCGCCGCGCACAGGCGCAGGCGCAGCTCGAAGTCGCGGCCGACCGGCGCCGACACCTGAGCGATGAGTTTGCATCGGCAACCGGGCGGCTCGAATCGCTGCAGCTCGAGCTGACCACACTGTCGAGCGCGGATGCACAGCTCACGCAACAGATCTCGCAGTGGCACAGCGATCTGGATGCGCGGCAGTCGACACTCGAAGCGGCCGAACAGAAGCTCGCCGATGCCGAGCAGTTCGTCCGGGAAGTGGATGAGCGACTGACGAGCGACGAGCATCTTCTCACCGGAATCCGCCATCACGTTTCCTCGCTCAGCGAAGAGCTCCACTCAGCTGAGCTCAGATACACCGAGCTCTCGGGACGAAGGGCGGCGATTCGCGAACGGCTCGAGGCTGAATGGAAGAAGCCGGTTGACGAGCTTCTTGCCGGAGCAGAATCCATCGAGATGGACGACGAAACGCTCCGCGCCGAGGCAGCCGTTGTGCGCGAGCAGCTGGATGCGCTGGGGCCCGTGAATCCGCTGGCGATCGAGGAGCATGAGGAGGAGACCAGGCGCCTCACGTTCCTGACCACGCAGCGCGACGATCTCAACTCGGCAAAAGGCCTACTTCAGCAGGCGATTCGCGAGATCGATACGACTGCGCGCCAGCTGTTTCTCCAGACGTTCGTAAAGGTGCGCGAGAACTTCCGCAATATCTTCATGACGTTGTTCGGCGGCGGCGAATGTGATCTCCGGCTCGAGAATCCGGAGAGCCCGCTCGATGGTGACATCGAGATCCATGCTTCGCCGCGCGGCAAGCGCACGCAGCGGATCCACCTGCTGTCGAGCGGCGAGAAGGCGCTTGTCGCGCTCTCGCTGCTCTTCGGAATATTCCTGACGAAGCCGAGCCCGTTCTGCCTGCTCGACGAGGTGGATGCCCCGCTCGACGATCAGAACATCGGGCACTTCGTGCGCATGCTCAATCGATTCAAGGCCAAGACGCAGTTCATCGTAATAACACACAATCCGCGCACCACGACGGAAGCAGCCGATGCGGTTTACGGCGTGACCATGCAAGAGCCGGGCGTCTCGTCGCTCGTCAGCGTGCGCATGCGCGGAAGAACCGTCGACGAGACTATCTCCCCGGCGCATCCCGCGCATCCCGCGCACACACCGCAGCTGCACGACGAGCCCATCGAAGCCGCCGACACAGCGCCAGTCAACGTATAAATGTTAGTCGTCATGCAGCACGACGCGACGGCGAAAGACGTCGATCGCGTGGTCAGTATCATCAAGGAAATGGGTTACGAGGCGAGGCCGATGCCCGGTGCGCAGCGCACCGCGGTCGGCCTGGTCGGCAACGACGGACGTGTCGACGCGTCGCGCATAGAGGCATTGCCGGGTGTCGCCCAGATCATCCACGTCACGCAGCCATACAAGCAGGTCTCGCGCGAATGGAAGAACGAAAACACGGTGGTCACGATCGCTCCGGGCGTGACGGTTGGCGGCGACAGCGTCATCATCATCGGTGGTCCCTGCTCGGTTGAATCGGAGGAGCAGATTCTTTCGGCGGCCCGGATCGTGAAAGCCGCCGGTGGTACGGCGTTGCGCGGTGGAGCCTTCAAGCCGCGCAGCTCACCCTACTCATTTCAGGGAATGGGCAAGAAAGGACTTGCATTGCTCGCTGCGGCAAAGCGGGAAACCGGCCTTCCGATCGTCACCGAAGCAATGGACGCGGAAGGCGCGGACTTGGTCGCCGAAGTGGCCGACTGCATCCAGATCGGCGCGCGCAACATGCAGAACTACTCACTGCTGAAGACCGTCGGCAAGCTCAAAAAGCCGGTCCTTCTCAAGCGCGGGATGGCTGCGACGATCAACGATCTCTTGCTGAGCGCCGAGTACATTTTGGCAGAAGGCAACGGAGCCGTGATTCTCTGCGAGCGCGGTGTGAGAAGCTTTGACCCGGCCGCGCGCAACATGCTCGACCTCACCGCGATCCCTATCGTCCACCGCCTGTCGCACCTGCCGATCATCGCCGACCCGAGTCATGGTACGGGCCTGCGAGACAAGGTGATTCCGATGGCGCGCGCCGCGATTGCCGCGGGCGCCGACGGCGTCATTATCGAGATGCATCCCGAGCCCGATCGCGCGTTGTCCGATGGGGCGCAGAGCTTGTATCCGGACCAGTTCACGCAGCTGGTGGGCGAGCTGCGCGCGGTCGCCGCTGCCATCGGGCGCAGCGTTACCTCTCCGAAAAGCGGAACGGCGCAGCTGTAGCAGTGTAGGCTTACATATGAGAAAGCTCACTTATGTCGCCGCCTTCGCGTTTGCCGCTCTTCCCGCAACATCGCGTGCACAGAGCGCTGATGCGATCATCGATCGTGCCGTCGCCGCCTACGGCCGCCTCAAGACCATGCGCGCCGACTTCAGGCAGACGCTCACCAATCCGCTCACCGGCACCACGCAGACCACGAGTGGCGTGCTCCTCCGCAAAAAACCGAATTTTCTCAGCATCAACTTCGAGAGCGGAGATCGCGTAGCGGCGGACGGCTCGACCCTATGGGTCTATCTCCCGAGCAGCACGCCGGGCCAGGTGATGAAAATGCCCTATAGTGGCGACAACGCGAGCGCGATGGATCCCGCCGACGAATTTCTGAACTCGCCCCGGACACGCTTCACGGTTTCGTCCGCGGGCAGCGCCACTGTGAGCGGCCGTCCGACGCACGCCGTCACGCTTGTCCCGAAGCGCGCCAACGCGCACTTCACCAGCGCGAAGGTCTGGATTGACGACGCCGACTCGAGCATCAGACAGTTCGATGTCGAAACCGCGAACGGACTCAAGCGGCACGTCGTGATTACGAAGTTCACTGCCAATCCCGTTCTGGATCGATCGACTTTCCGGTTCGCGGTTCCCAAGGGCGTGAAGGTCGTGGATCAGTCCGCGATGGGCGGCGGGGTTACTAGAGATCCGTTTCTGGATCGGTTTCCCCGCTGAGGTTTCCTGGGAGGCCTACCGTCCGCTCGGCCTAAGCATCCCTCGCAAGGCCGCCAGCTTCTTCCCATCAGCTCCACGCCTCTCGGCTATATCGGTCGCGGCAGCTGACAGCGCGCGATAGACCTCCAACGCGCTTCCATATTTCTCGAGTCCCCGGAGATGCTTCCCCACCGTCTCGGCATCTCCACGCATTATCGGACCGGTCAGAGCGTCATCCGGCAGAGTCTGACGCATGTTGGCCAGCGCACCACTCATCAGGCTCTCGACAGCGTGGTATGCGCTGGAATCTGGAACGCCGATGTCGTGCAGCAAATGCCCAGCGACCGAGGCCAGAACGACAGGAAAGTTGGAAGAGATCACAGCTGCGGCGTGGTACGCCGCCTTCTTTCCGGGCGGAATGTCCAGGGTCCGCGCACCGATGTGACCCGCCAGCCGCCGCGAAGCACTCTTGGCCGCGTTCTCACCGTCGATGCCGATCCACCCTCTCCGCAGCAGCCTTACCGCAACGTCGGGATCGCTGAACGGCACCAGCGGATGAAATGTCCCGCCCGGAAAGCCCGCCTCGCTCAGTTTCTGCAACCCCGCAGGCTCGGCGATGGCGGATGTATGCAAAACCGCGGTTCCACGCGCGAGCCGTCCAGCATGGGACGCGGCGCTCACCTCTTCGATCGTCTCGTCGAGCTGAGGGTCGCGCACGCAAAGAATTACCACATTCGCGGTCTCCAATTCCGCGGGCAGCGCACCCGTCGAGGTCGCGACACCCGACGGTCGTTTGCCATGCAGTCCGACGACATCGACCCCCGACGCTTGAAAGGCGCGGAAAAGTCCGCGCCCGACGTGTCCCGGACCGATGATGAAGACCCTCTCGCTCATTGAGCGGCGACCGTGTGGGCGGGTCGCGTGACAGCCGCGGCCTTGCGCAAGAGATCGCTCTCGGAGCGTGCTCCGCGCGCAAGGTCGAGCGCCTTCTGCAGCGGCTTGTCGACAGACGCGCGGCGCCTGAACTCAGCGTCGCCGCCGAACACGTATCGCGCAATGTCGAACCCGATCAGCCGCGAGACCAAAGGCTCCGCGTCGTCGAATGCCATGCGGGGGATGTCGATTCCGCGCGCCTTCATGCGCTTCCAGACCTCGTCGCGCATCGCGGGCGTCACCACGAAATCCGGCGAGGTTACGCCCCCACTCACTTTGAGACTGAGAGCGTAGTCGGTGATGGCATCGCGGAAATGGCCCACGTTCGCGCCAAGTACGCGAATGAACTTCGCTTCTGCCACAGGGGTGACGCTGTCGCCCGCGACGACATCTGGAGTGATTCCTCCCCCGCCATAGATTACCCGGCCGGCATCCGTGCGATACCTGCCGCGGATCACAGGTGCAGGATCGTCACTCTCGTTATCGACGGGTGGCCGCGCGATAGAGCGCCCCGAAGGTGTGAACCACCGCGCGGTCGTGAGCTTGAGACCGCCCAACTCTCCAAAGGAGACGACGCTCTGAGCGCTTCCCTTTCCGTAAGTCGGCCTGCCGACGATCAGCGCCCGATCATGATCCTGCAGCGCGCCGGCAACGATCTCCGCCGCGCTCGCGCTCCGTCCGTCGACGAGCACGATCAACGGAAGGTCAGGCCACCGCTGCTTCGCGGTATCGGCAAACTCGCGGTTCGCCTCCGGGAGACGACCCCGCATGCTCACGATCTTCTGCCCGGGACTGAGAAACAGATCGGAAACTCCTACGCCTTGCGTCAGCAGACCGCCCGGATTCGTGCGCATGTCGAGCACAAGCATCTTCATTCCCTTGCCGAGCAGTCCGGCGATGGCGCCATTCATCTCCTTTGCGGTGGAATCGCTGAACGCCTTGAGATCGATGTAGCCCACGCCGTCGGCGAGCATCGAAGATCTGCGTACGGCGCTCTGATGAATGGTCGTACGCGTGAGAGTGAGGACGATCGGCGCCGCTACGCCAGGACGCTCGATTTTCAACGTCACGGAAGTGCCCGCGGGCCCGCGCAGTGCACGTGAAGCCTCTTCACTCGTCCAACCTTTCGCTTGCTTCCCCATGATCTCGATGATGCGGTCGCCCGGCTGCAGACCCGCCCGCTCGGCCGGTCCACCAGGGATGGGCGCGACGACGATGAGCCAGCCATCGCGGAGATCCGTCTCCAGGCCGAGCCCCGCATAATTGCCGGTGGTGGTCTCGCTGAGTCGCGCGAAGCGATCGGGGGGAAGGAAAGTCGAGTATGGATCCTTCAGCTCGTAGAGCATCCCATCGACCGATTTGCGATAGAGTACGGAATCGCTAACCGAATCGACGAAGTCGTTCTGAACGCGACGAAAGACGCTCTCGAATAGCTGGGCACCCTCGTACGCGGTAAAAGTTCCCGTGCGCGACCCGCGCTGAAGCAGCCACCCACCCGTGACAAGCGCGCCGAGAAGTGTTCCGGCGACGATCATGGTACGTGCGCGGGTAGGGGCGCTGGGAAGTCTCAGTCTCATACCGTTGTTATGTCTCGATTCTGTCAAAAGGTTCCGGAAACACGGAGGAGAGAGCGGCGACAGCTCTCTTCAGCACCGACAATTCGTCCCCCGTTCCATCTATCAACTTGATTGGTCCGCACTCGGGATGGGAGTGTTGCCAGGACGATTCCGTGAACTTTCGGAATGCGTTGCCGACACGCTCGTGAAACTCGGCACCCGATCTCTCCATGCGGTCCCGCTTCCCGCGCGCGTCGGCGCGTCCCAGCCCCTCGGAGGCAGGGACGTCGAGCAGCAGAGTCAGGTCGGGCACCAGCCGTCCCGTGGCGAGCGCATTCGCCGCGCGGACCTCTTCCTCGGGAAGGCCTCTGCCCACGATCTGATACGCATAGGTCGAGAGGAAAAAGCGGTCGAGCAGCACGACATCTCCCCGCTCGAGCGCCGGGCGAATCTCGCGCGCAATCAGCTCGGCGCGCGAAGCCATGAAGAGCAGCGCTTCAGTGGCGGCCGTTATCTCGTGCTCGGAGTCCAGCAAAATTGCCCGGATCGCGTCGCCCGTCGGGGTCCCTCCTGGCTCGCGAACCGCCATCCAGGGCACACCCGACTTTCCAAGCCGCTCGGCGATCAGCCGGATCTGAGTGGTTTTACCCGCGCCTTCGGGACCTTCGAAGACGATCAGCCTGCCGCCGGCCATGCTCAGGACAGCGTGATGATCGGACTCGCTGCGCCCTTCTTCATTCCGTCCATGATCCACTGATTCACGCGCAGCATCAGCTTGTCGAAATTCTCCTGCGCCGCGACGGCGCGCTGATAGGCCGCCTGGGACTGAATCTTCTCGAGCATCGCATCGAGCTGCTGCTCCATCTCAGGAGTTGGATTCTCTCCTCGCTGGATCAGCTGCTGGGCGTCGCCACGCAGCTTCTCCATTTCCTGGAGCAGCGCGACCGCGGCCTTATCGTCGTTCAGACCTTCGCTCGACCGCTTGAGTGCCTGATATTCGGGGCTCTGCCCGATGATGCGGCCCAGCTCTTTTCCTTTCTCTTCCAGCATTACGTCTCCTGTCAGGCCTGAGCGATCAGGCGCGTCGTGCGAACACAAACCGCTCGCGACCGGTGAGATCGAGCAATACCTCGACCTCCCCATACCGGCCGTCCACGGCAATCATTTCTGCCACCATTCCCGCCCGACGGGTGTCGACCTCGAGCGCAAGCAGCCCCTGCCGCTCCAGAACCCCGGGCGCATCCCGGACAATCTCGCGCGTCGCGGCCAACCCTTCATCGGCGCTGAAGAGCGCGAGGCTCGGCTCCCAGTCCCGCACGTCGGCCGGAAGATCGATGATCTCGGCGAAGCTGATGTAGGGTGGGTTGCACACGATCACGTCCAGGCGCTCGCCCCGGAGAGGCGCAAGCAGCGAGCCGTGACGAAACTCCACCGCGGACTTGAGCACCCCGGAGAATGAAGTCGCATTCATCTTCGCGACGACGAGCGCGTCGAGCGAAATGTCGGTAGCCATCACGCGGTCAAAGCGGTGTTCGAAGGCTAGCGACAACGCGATACAGCCAGACCCGGTTCCGATATCAGCGACCGTCCGTGTATCGGTGTCGCAACGCTCCAGTATCCGATCGACCAGAACTTCGGTCTCGACGCGCGGGATGAGCACACGCTCGTCTACCTCGAGAGTCAGGTGGCGGAAATTCGCGCGGCGGACGGAATACGCGAGCGGCGCGCCGGTCGCGCGTTTCATCGCCGCTCTGATTACCGCGCGCGCAACATCGGGAGAGGCATCGGCGACGGAATTCGCGACCGCCCAGAACCTGGGAACGTCGAGGACGGCGGCGACGATCTCGCGTGCTTCGCGTTCGGCCTCCACCACTCCTTCGGAATCGAGCATCGCCGCGCAACCGGCAAGCAGATCTCCGATCGTTCCGATCGGGATCCTGGTCGGAAAGAATGGGGCACCTGACTTAGTCACCGAGCTTCTCCTCCACGTCCGCGACCTTGAGCGCTTCGATGAACGGCTCGATCTCTCCGTTGAGCACTTTCGTCAGCTCGTGGAGCGTAAGATTTATCCGATGGTCGGTGACGCGGTTCTGCGGATAGTTGTAGGTGCGGATCTTGGCGGAGCGATCTCCGGTTCCGACCTGAGTCTTGCGCAAGCGCGAGCGTGCCGCTTCCTGCTCCGCGATTCTGGAGTCCAGCAAGCGCGCGCGCAGAACCTCCATCGCCTTGAGCTTGTTCTGGAGCTGTGATTTCTGGTCCTGCTGGCTGACGACGATTCCGCTCGGGATGTGCGTGATCCGAACGGCGGAGTCGGTGGTGTTCACGCTCTGTCCGCCCGGGCCCGACGAACGGAAGACATCGATGCGGAGATCCTTGTCCTCGATCTTGAGGTCGATCTCTTCGGCCTCCGGGAGCACGGCGACGGTGGCGGCGGAAGTGTGAATGCGACCCTGATTCTCGGTAACGGGAACGCGCTGCACCCGATGGACTCCGGATTCCCAGCGCATTACGCCGAATGCACCTTCGCCTTTCACTTTGAAGATCGCTTCCTTCATGCCGCCAAGTGTCCCGTCGGATTGCGAGATGATTTCGATGCGCCAACGGCGTCCTTCGGCGAATCGGATGTACATGCGATAAAGATCAGCGGCGAAAAGTGCCGCCTCGTCGCCTCCAGTGCCACCCCGGATCTCGACGATTGCTGGTCTGTCGTCCAGCGGGTCGTGAGGTATGAGAGCGGGCTTTATGCGCTCAAGGAGGTCGGTGATGGATTTCTCCAGGCGAGCGATCTCATCGGCGGCTTCGGCAGCCATGTCGGGGTCCTCAGAGTCGAGGAGCTCGCGCGTTTCCGCGAGCTCCTGCTCGTTCCTCTGAAGCTTGGCGGCCATTTCGGCCAGAGGCTGGAGATGTCTTAGCTCCCGGCCCAGCGCAGCCATGCGCTGCTGGTCCCTTACAGTCTTCGGATCGGAGAGCTCTCGCTCTACCTCAGAGGCACGCTCGACGGCGTCTCTGAGCCGGTCGCGGAGACTCAGCTTTCGGT